>DWZD01000038.1 GCA_019118345.1 Candidatus Desulfovibrio intestinavium
GTTTTGGGAAGGGTGAGGGGGAGCGCGAGGGGGAGAGGGAGAACCGTTTTTCAAAACGCTTTCCCTCTCCCCCTCGCAACCAGCTATTTTTCAATATCTTTTCGTGGAGAGAAGGCCCCCCATCCCCCCAAAAACTTTACCGCCTTCACGCCGGGCGTCACGGCACACCAGCCGCCCCCTGATTCCACCGCAGCCAAAACCTGAACAAAACGGCAGGCTGGACAGTCCGTGCTGTCCGGCTGTTTTTTGCCATGCCGCCGGGGGACGGAACAGATACGCGACGCATTGCCGGGTCACGTCGGCAACACATTGATCCGGCAAATGTTTTGGGAAGGGTGAGGGGGAGCGCGAGGGGGAGAGGGAGAACCGTTTTTCAAAACGGCTTCCCTCTCCCCCTCGCAACACATTGTTATTCAACAAAAAAACAACAAGGAATCAATGCTGACAATGCGGGCAATATACTGTGGCGCGGCCGCCGACCTGTGTTTTTTCCAGCGGCCTGCCGCAGGTAACGCAGGGTTGTCCGCCGCGTCCGTAGGCGGCAAAGCTGTTCTGGAAAGCGCCCACATTGCCGTTGGCGTCGCGGTAGTCGCGGATGGAGCTGCCGCACTGTTCAATGGACAGACGCAGCACGGCCTGCAATTCGCGGCAGAGGGTCAGCAGGCTTGTCGCGTCAAGGCTGTTGGCCGGACGGCGGGGGTCGATACGGGCGCGGAATAGCGCCTCATCCGCGTAAATATTGCCAATGCCGGCCAGAATTTTTTGGTCGAGCAGCAGGGATTTGATGGGGCCTCGGCGCGAGGACAGGCGCGGGGCAAGCTGCCGGGCCAGCGCATCAGCGGGCACGGCCAGCGGTTCCGGCCCCAGTTCCCGCCAGAAGTCCCATGCGGCAAGGCGCTCGGGCGTGGCGGCAAAGAGCAGCCCGAAGGCCCGCACGTCATCAAAGAAGAGCACGGACTTTCCGTGCGGCCCTTCCAGATGAAAGAGGCAGCGGGTATGCGCGTGTGGCGGCGTGCCCGTCGGATGCGGCATGAGGCGTCCGGTCATGCGCAAGTGCACCACAAGGCAGGCCGGATATTCCCCGCCGTCAGCGCCGGGCGGCGGCAGGAGGCGCAAGAGGATCAATTTGCCGCGCCGATCCGCCGCGATGATCCGGCAGCCGCAAAGGCTGTCCAGCGGCAGGCTCTGCGGCAGGACGACGGACGGGCGCAGGAGTTCCACCTTGGTGATACGGGCATTGAGCACCTGCGGGCGCAGGGTACGGACGACGGTTTCCACTTCCGGCAATTCGGGCATACGGACATCCTTTTTTCTTGGCATACCACGAACAGTCGGGGTGGGAAAAGCAAAAAGCGTCGCTTCGGGAGATTTTTTGGCTTTGTGGGGGCAATTACCCTTTTTTATCAGCAGATCTCGCCGGGAAGCGTGGCGACAGATTTTTTCGCGCCACGGCGGTTTGAATGTGCGGACAACCGCCATGCCGCACGCTGTTTTATCCTCATAGGAAAGCGCGCTGGGGGAGTGGGGGGAAGAGGATCGTCTTTGCGCGGGAGCGAGCGATCCAACGGGCGGCCCGCAAGGGCCGTGCCCGTTGCGACGAAGGAAGCTACGGGCATCGACAGCAGAGCGCGACCAAAGGCGGCCTCTTTTTCCATTTCACGACCAGCATCAGCAAGGGACAATCGCCATGCCGTGACGCTGTTTCATCCGCATAGTAAAGCGCGCCGGGGAGGGGTTGGGGGGCGTGGGGGGAAGGGGAAACCCGCCCGCGCGAGGCGCGGGGTTCCCCTTCCCCCCACAAAAAAAGTCAACGGGCGGCCAAGTGAACCGTGCCCGGTGCGGCGGGGTCAGGGGGCATCATTCAGATAGACATCGAGCAGGCCGGGCGGCGGGTCGATGGTGACGACGGGGGCGTCGGGATCCGCGAGATCAAAGCCCATGATGAAGCAATCTTCGGCGGGGAAGAGGACTTCCTTGCCGTCTGGGGTGCGGATGCTCCAGATTTCCTTATCCGGCGCCGGATATTCCACATGGTCGAGGCTACCGAGGCGGGAGCCGTCGGGCAGGAGGACGGCGCAGCCGAGCAGATCTTCCACATAGACTTCATCGTCAGCCGTGGGGGGCAGACTGTCCCGATCCACAAGGAGACGTGCGCCGCGCAGGTTTTCGGCGGCGGTACGGTCGCCGACGCCTTCAAGGAGAATGAGCGGGCGTTCCTTGTGCATGCGCCAAGCGGCGACCTTGACGGGTGACGGGGGGCGGTTTCCCTGTTGGAGAAACAGGGGGGCCGAGAGCAGCGAAGGGGAGTCCGCATACCAATCGACGCAGATCTCCCCCTTGATGCCATGCGGGCGCAGGAGAACGCCCAGTTCAATCCAGCGCGACATATGGCGCGCTTACTCCAGAATTTCCAGCACGGTACGTTTGCCGCACTTGGTAGAGGCGGCGCCAAGCAGGGTACGCATGGCGCGGGCCGTGCGCCCCTGCTTGCCGATTACCTTGCCGAGATCTTCCTTGGCAACCTTGAGTTCCAGCACTGTGGTCTGTTCGCCGTCAATTTCGCTGACGCGCACTTCGTCGGGTTGATCAACAAGCGATTTGGTGATGTAGAGAATCAAATCCTTCATACAACCTCCCCCGTGCCGGAAGAAGGCACGGCATTAGGCCATGTGCTTCTTGATGAGGGCGCGCACGGTATCCGTGGGTTCGGCACCGCGAGCCAGCCATTCCTTGACCTTGTCGGCATCGAACTTCACTTCGGCAGGCGAGGTCATGGGATTGTAATAGCCCAGAAAATCCAGCGGGCGGCCATCACGACGGGTTTCGTCGTTGGCGGCGACAACGCGATAAAACGGATGCTTCTTGCTGCCCATGCGGGTCAATTTCAGCTTAACGGCCATGAGTCAAACTCCCTTGGTTGTGATACTGTGCTTGTAACGTGTGGTCGGCAAAAGCGCAAGTCGCGGCGCGCCGACCGAAACCACAGACAGGCGCGGAGCCTGTCACTTTTTCTTGCGTTTGGCAGGGCGTTCGCGCTTTTTGCGTTTTTTGGCGGCAGCGCCCTTGCCGGAGCCGCCCCCGGGCAGCGGCGGCAGCTCCATGCCGGGCATACCGGGCATACCCGCTCCGGGCGGCATGCCGGGCAGCCCCATGCCGGGGGCCATGCCCCCCATGCCGCCGGGCAGATGCATGCCGCGCGGCAACTTGGGCGGGGTTGGCATCTTTGCCTTGCCGCCGCCCATCATGCCCTTCATCATCTGGCGCATCTGCTCGAACTGGCGCACCAGCTGGTTGACCTGCTGCACGCTGACCCCGGCCCCCCTGGCAATGCGCGCCCGGCGGCTGCCGTTGAGGATATCGGGGTTGCGGCGTTCAGCCAGGGTCATGGAATTGATAATGGCCTCGGTGCGGGCCATTTCCTTTTCCGGGACGGCCCCATTCATTTCCGCGAGTTTTTCGCGCAGGCCGCCCAGCCCGGGAATGAGCTTGAGGATGCTCTCCAGCGAGCCGATTTTCTTCATCCGCCGCATCTGGGTGCGGAAATCTTCAAGGTCAAAGCTGGCCTTGCGCATTTTTTGGGCAAGGGCCTCGGCTTCTTCGGCATTGATGGTTTCCTGCGCGCGCTCCACAAGGGTCAGCACATCGCCCATGCCGAGAATGCGGCCCGCTATGCGGTCGGGATGGAAAACTTCCATTTCCGACAGCTTTTCGCCCATGCCCACGAACTTGACGGGCGCGCCGGTCACCGCACGGATGGAGAGAGCCGCGCCACCGCGCGCGTCGCCGTCCATCTTGGTCAGCACCACGCCGCTGATGCCCAGTCGCTCATTGAACGATTCGGCAACGGTCACGGCATCCTGACCGGTCATGGCGTCGGCCACAAAAAGAATTTCCTGCGGTTGGACGGCGGCCTTGATGGCGGACAGTTCCTCCATGAGCGGCTCATCCACATGCAGGCGTCCGGCGGTATCGAGCAGAAGGACGGTGGCCTGCTGCTTGCGGGCTTCCTCCAATGCGGCGCGGGCAATATCCACGGGCTTCATATCCGTGGTGGAGGGGTAGCAGGGCATGTCCAGCTGCCGTGCCAGCACGGTGAGCTGATCAATGGCCGCCGGACGGTAGACGTCAGCCGGAACAAGGTAGGGACGCATCTTCTGCTTGCGCAGCAGATTGGCCAGTTTGCCCGCCGAGGTCGTCTTGCCCGATCCCTGCAGGCCCACCAGCATGATGACCGCCGGTTCACGGCCCTGAAGGTTCAGGGAGGCCGTTTCCCCGCCGAGCAGGCTGACCAGTTCGTCATGGACGATCTTGACCACCTGCTGTGCGGGACTGACCCCCTTGAGCACAGCCTGCCCGAGGCATTTTTCACGCACGCTCTCCACAAAGTCCCGCACGACCTTGAAATTCACGTCCGCTTCCAGCAGGGCGAGGCGCACTTCACGCAGGCCGGCCTGCATATTTTCTTCGGTCAGCTGCGACTGCCCCCGCAACGAGCGAAAGGCCGAGGACAGGCGATCGGAAAGACTTTCAAACATGACAACCTCATGCGGACGCAACAGGGCGCGTCATCCAAGAAGGGCGGCAGTTACAGAACTTTTGTTCTTAGACTGTTTGCGGGCATTGGTCAAGTCATGCGGCGGGGGGATTGCCGGGGGCGGCTGCCCGCACTGCGACAGCCGGGACGAGGCAAGACAAGGAGGAGCGGAAGCACCTGTGGCAGAAACGCGGAAGAGGCAGCTTGCGCCGCCGTCGTGCAACGCAAAAGGGGAGGGTCATGCGACCCTCCCCCGTTGTTGCCTGGCTGTCAGGCGTGCCGTCTCTTAGAAGGAGTAGGCGAAGACCAGCTGGGCCTTCCACATATCCTGCTTGGAGAACTGTTCGTTGTTGTAGGCGGTGTGCTTCCAGGTGTCACGGTCGATCATGTTGACCACATAGCCCAGTTCGAAGTTGAGCTGCAGGTTTTCATAGATCTGGTAGGTATTCACCAGGTTGAATTCCAGCAGACCGTCGTTGGTGGTCAGGTACGGGCCTTCAATGGTGTTGTTGTTCCAGGCAAAGGAGGTAGTCATGTACTTGGCCATGGACGGGCTGTTGGTGCCGCCCCAGTAGGCCACGCGGAAGGTGTGCTTCAGGTCTTCGATGAAGCTCATGTCGCGGATCTGCAGACCGAGGCCCCAGGTGCCGGCATAGCTGGTGTTGTAGTCGTTGAGCCACCAGCCCAAGTTGCCATCGCCCATGAAGGAGGTGAAGTTGCCGTACGGAGCGATGGAGGGCATACGTTCGGAACCGTTCTTCACGTTGCCGTCGTCACCGGAGGCATACCAGCCGAAGATGCCGGGCACGCCCCAATCCATCTTGTATTCCACCAGGGCCTTGGCCAGCCAGCCGCTGCGCTGGGTGTTGCCGCGCTGCCGGATCCAGTTGCCGCCGCTGTACCACTTGCGGGAGTCAAAGCGAGCGTGGCTTTCCACATAGCCGTAGTTGATGTCGAATTCGATGTTCAGCGGATCCCACAGGGTGATGGCCACCGGCAGGCCGGCCCAGAACATGGAGCCGTACACATAGCTGCCATCATTCCAAGAGTTGGGCAACACCGACACGCGCCCATAGGGCTGCATGGTCCATGCGGGAGCACCATCGTTGGCGGCCCCGAGGGTATTCCACGCATTGCGACCGGCCAGGCCGTACATGACCCACGGGGTGGCCTGCACGCCATCGAACTTCAGGTCAAGGATCAGGCTGAACAGATCCATGTTGTCCAGATAGTTGGTGTGGTCGTACTTGTCCCGGCCGAAGCCCTGATAGTTGTCGTTGAACGGACGAGCCCACAGGGCGGTCAGAGCAACATTTTCGTTGAAGGTGTAGGAAGCGGTCACGCCAGCCACATCAGAATCCAGCACGGCAGAGCCGCCGGCCTTGTTGGGCAGGGTCACGCCCTGGATACCCATGCGGAGCTTCAGGTCGGTCTGGGGCACGAGCCAGTCAAGGTAAGCACGCTTCACCTTGATGCCGCTGTGGGGGCCCTGGTTGCCGTTGCCGTCAGCGCCGAGGGCAGCGCCGGAGGAATTCTGGCCCCAGCGCTGGTTGCCGATTTCGAAGTACAGGGTGCCGGAGAGGGACTCGGACGCCACGGCATCCAACTGCATGCGGATACGCTGCACAGCGGAGAAGGTGTCGGCGTCATTGCTCTTGAGGTTGTTTTCCTTGGAGGTCAGGCTGGTGTTGGCCAGACCGAAACCGAACAGCCACTGGCCCTTGGCCTTGAAATCAATAGCGCTGGCGCCGGTGGCAGCACCGAACAGCATGCCGGCAGCCAGAGCGAGAGTCATAAGCTTCTTCATGATCTTCCTTCCTTAATGTTGTTTTTCCGCCATATGGCCTTGCGGCCCGCCCTTCCGGGCTGATGTGATTCCTGTTCCGTGCGGATCCGGAAGAGGAACGTCCTGAACTGATCCGAAGTCCCCACTTCGGCGGGCGCCGTCACCAGCAGCCCTTATCAGCTCCTCGTGTAAAATTTTTTATACCCTCTTTCCCGCCGTGTCAAAGCAAAAATGCCCATTTGATAAAAAAATTTTTACCAAACAAATTTAATATGTAATATCAACATGTTAACTCTTCGCCCTTCTTTGCCTACCGCTTTCGTTGACAGCGCTCTCTCGAGAAGATATGATGCTGCATCAAAAATTATCCTGCAATTTCAGCACATTGTGAGGCTCTCCATGTTTACCAATCGCGGCAAGGCCCTGACGTTTGACGATATTCTGCTCATTCCCGCCTATTCGGAGGTCACGCCCGATGCCGTGGATCTGTCCACCTATCTGACGCCCGAAATCCCGCTGCGCATTCCCCTGCTTTCGGCGGCCATGGATACGGTTACCGAATCGGGCATGGCCATCAGCATGGCGCGCATGGGGGGCATCGGCATCATTCACAAGAACATGCCCGTCGAGCGGCAGCGGCTGGAAATCGAAAAGGTCAAGAAAAGCGAAAGCGGCATGATCCTTGACCCGGTGACCGTCTCCTCCCGCAATACCGTGCAGGAAGCCCTTGACCTCATGGCCGACTTCCGGGTGTCCGGCCTGCCGGTGGTGGATGACGACAAGCTGGTGGGCATTCTGACCAACCGCGATGTGCGCTTTGTGGAGGATGCCTCGGCCGTGCTGGTGGCCGACTTCATGACCAGCGAGGGCCTTGTGACCGTGCCCATGGGCACCTCCCTCGAGGAATCCAAGCGCCACCTGCATGAACACCGCATCGAAAAGCTGCTCGTGGTGGACGAAAACAACCGCCTGCGCGGCCTCATCACCATGAAGGACATCGACAAGGTGCAGAAATACCCCAATGCCTGCAAGGACGACAAGGGCCGCCTGCGGGTGGGCGCGGCCATCGGCATCGGCAGGGACTGCGACGCCCGGGCCGAGCAGCTCCTTTCCGCCGGGGCCGACGTGCTGGTGCTGGATTCGGCCCACGGCCACTCGGTCAATGTGCTCAATGCCATTCGCAAGGTGAAGTCCGCCTTTCCCCGCTGCCAGCTCATTGCGGGCAACGTGGCCACCTATGAAGGCGCGCGCGCCATTCTCGAGGCCGGCGCGGACAGCGTGAAGGTGGGCATCGGCCCCGGCTCCATCTGCACCACCCGCATCGTGGCCGGCGTGGGCGTGCCGCAGGTGACCGCCGTCATGGACGGCAGCCGCGCCGCGCGCGAGATGGATCGCTGCTGCGTGGCCGACGGCGGCATCAAGTTCTCCGGCGACATTGTCAAGGCGCTGGTGGTGGGAGCGCATTCGGTGATGATCGGTTCGCTCTTTGCCGGTACCGAGGAAAGCCCGGGCGAAACCATCCTCTATCAGGGCCGCACCTACAAGATGTATCGCGGCATGGGTTCCATCGACGCCATGAAGGAAGGCAGCTCCGACCGCTATTTTCAGGAACGCAGCAAGAAGCTCGTGCCCGAGGGCATCGTGGGCCGGGTGCCCTATCGCGGGCCGGTCATGGACGCCATTTACCAGCTCATGGGCGGCCTGCGTTCCGGCATGGGCTATGTGGGCGCGCGCACCCTGCCCGATCTCTACGAGAACACCACGTTCTGCGAAATCTCCCCGGCGGGCCTGCGCGAAAGCCATGTGCACGACGTGGTCATCACCAAGGAAGCCCCCAACTACCGCATCGACAACTAGCCGGTCGCGCCCCGCGCCGCAGGACAACGCCAAGGAAGGAACATGGCTCACAGCAAGGTAATCATCATCGACTACGGCTCGCAGGTCACCCAGCTCATTGCCCGCCGGGTGCGCGAAGCGGGCGTCTATTCCGAAATTCACGCCTGCAACGTCACCGCCGCTCAGGTGGCGGCCATGCAGCCCCAGGCCGTCATTCTCTCCGGCGGCCCGGCCAGCGTGGGCGAAGCCGATGCCCCGGCGCTGGATCGCGGCCTTCTGGAACTGGGCGTGCCGGTGCTCGGCATTTGCTACGGCATGCAGCTGCTGGCCCACAATCTGGGCGGACAGCTGGCCCAGTCCGAAACCCGGGAATACGGCCCGGCCGATCTCAGCCTTTCCGGCCCCTGCGCCCTCTGGGAGGGGCTGGACGGGCAGTCCCCCAGCCGGGTCTGGATGAGCCACGGCGACAAGGTGCTGGCCCCGCCGCCCGGCTTTGCCGTCACCGGCTGCACCCCCACCCTCGAGGTGGCGGCCATGGCCGACGAAAAACGCAACATCTACGCCGTGCAATTCCACCCCGAGGTGCATCACAGCGTGGACGGCGAACGCATGCTGCGCAACTTCCTCTTCAAGGTCTGCCGCATCACGCCGGACTGGAGCATGTCCTCCTTTGTGGAACGCGTGGTGAAGGAAATGGCCGAAAAAATCGGCGACAAGCATGTGGTCTGCGCCCTCTCCGGCGGCATCGACTCCACCGTGGTGGCCGTGCTGCTGCACAAGGCCATCGGCCACCGCCTGCATTGCATCTTTGTGGACAACGGCCTGCTGCGCCTCAATGAGGGCGAGCAGGTAGTCAGCTACCTGCGCGAGCATTTTGATCTCAATCTCACCTTTGTGCAGGCCCAGAAGCGCTTTCTCGATCTGCTCAAGGGCGTGGAAGACCCGGAGAAGAAGCGCAAAATCATCGGCCATACCTTCATCGACATCTTTGATGAAGAGGCCAAAAAGCTGCCGGAAGTGGAATATCTGGCCCAGGGCACGCTCTATCCCGATGTCATCGAATCCGTTTCCCACAAGGGGCCGAGCGCCGTCATCAAGAGCCACCACAATGTGGGCGGCCTGCCCGAAACCATGAAGCTCAAGCTGGTGGAACCCCTGCGCGAACTCTTCAAGGACGAAGTGCGCAAGGTGGCCGCCGAGCTGGGCATGCCGGACTCCATCGTCTGGCGTCACCCCTTCCCCGGGCCGGGTCTGGCCATTCGCGTGCTGGGCGAAATTACCGAAGAACGCCTGCACATCCTGCGTCAGGCCGACAAAATCGTGCAGGAGGAACTGCGCGAATCCGGCTGGTATCGCAAGGTCTGGCAGGGCTTTGCCGTGCTGCTGCCCCTCAAGACCGTGGGCGTCATGGGTGACGGCCGCACGTATGAACATGTCATCGCCCTGCGCGTGGTGGACAGCGTGGACGCCATGACCGCCGACTGGGCGCGCCTGCCCGCCGACCTGCTGGCCCGCATGTCCGGGCGCATCATCAATGAGGTCAAGGGCGTCAACCGCGTGGTCTATGACGTGTCCTCCAAGCCGCCGAGCACCATCGAGTGGGAATAGCCCCTTCTTATCCGTCGCCCCGCGAAGGGAAGCCCGCCGGGCTTCCCTTCCTTTTTTGCGCGACCGGGGCCGGCGCGCCGACACACTCGCTTACATGTCGTGCCTTTACATCGGCCCGTTGCTGGGCTACCCTGCCGAAACCTGCCGCCGACTGCTCAGACACCCTTCTTGCGGCGGGGATTACCCATCGCATGACAGGGGGGCACATGTTCGGAATAGGCAGCACGGAACTTCTCGTCATCCTGCTGGTGGCGCTTGTCGTCCTCGGCCCCAAGAGTCTGGCCGGGGTCTCCCGCTCGCTGGGCAAGGCCATTGGCGAATTTCGCCGGGTGTCCACGGATTTTCAACGCACCTTGAATGCCGAGGTCGCTCGCGAGGAAGAAGAGGAAAAACAGCGCAAGGCCGCTCCTGCCCCGGCTGAAAAACCGACGCCGGCCGCCACGGCCGAAGCCGCGCCCCAAGGCGCGGATGTGCGGGACGCCACGCTGGATGTTACGGCCGGTTCCCGCCCCGACGAGGCCGCTGCCGCGCCCGGCATGCCGGTTCCCCCGGCGGACAGCCCGCTGGACAGGGCCGTCGCCGCGACCCGTGACGCCGCCCAGGGCGGCCCCGCGCCCGCCGCACAGGGGAGCGAACGCGCATGAGCAGGGACATGACGCTGGACAGCGCGGAAACGCCGCTTGAACGGCAAAGCCCCGCCCCGAATGCGGCAGAAGACAACGCCGTCTCCGCCGCCGCAGAGGCCCCGGCAGCCCGCCCGGACGAACAGGACGATTATGCCGCCATACGCGCCGCCACCCTTGCCATGTCCGGCAGGGAAGCGGACAGCGGAGCCGCAGCCGACGATACGCCGCCCCCCCTTTCTCCCGAGGCCCTGCCCGCCGATGCGGATGCCGGTGCCGCCGTGCCGCAGCCGACCGCGCGGGAGAATGCTCCCGACCCGGATGCCGCGCAGGACGCGTCTGCCCCGCACATCACCGACGACAGCCCGGATGTGCTGGCCGCACAGGCCGGCGACGCCCCGCCCCAGCCTGACGCGCCCGCGCCGTCCGGCCAGACGCCCCCGGCGGTCGCGGAGGCCGCTGTTCCCGCTGTGGGCGGCGACGGCGGTCTGCCCCCGGATACGCCCGCCGCGCGGGAGGAAACGCCCGCCCCAGACGAAAAGCCCATGGGCCTGCTGGATCACCTCAATGAAATGCGCTGGCGGCTGGTGCGCTGCCTCATTGCTGCCGCCGTGGGCTTCTGCGTCTGCTGGGCCTTTGTGGAACCCATCTTTGCCGTCATCGTCAAACCCCTGCTGGCTGTCCTGCCCGTGGACGGCAACGCCATGTACAGCACCATGCCGGAAGCCTTTTTCATCCGCATGTTCGTGGCCTGCATCGCCGGTCTCTTTCTGGCCAGCCCGGTCATTTTCTATCAGATTTGGGCCTTCATCTCGCCGGGCCTCTACGAGGAAGAAAAGCTCTTCATCGTGCCGGTGGCCGTCATTTCGGCTGTCTTCTTTGTGGGCGGGGCGCTGTTCTGTTATTACATCGTCTTTCCCTTCGCCTTTCAGTTCTTCATGAGCTACAATAGCGAGCAAATCCGCGTCATTCCGCGCATCAGCGACTATGTGGACTTTGTGCTCAAGCTGCTCATCGCCTTTGGTCTGATCTTCGAGATGCCCCTCTTTGCCTTCTTCCTCTCGCGCATGGGCGTCCTGACGGCGGCCATGATGCGGCAGGCGCGGCGGTATGCCATTCTGGGCATCTTTATCGTGGCGGCCATTCTGACGCCGCCGGACGTGGTTTCCCAGCTGCTCATGGCCCTGCCCATGCTGGTGCTCTACGAAATCAGCGTCCTGGTGGCGGCGGTGTTCGGCAAAAAGAAAAAAAAGGCCGAGCCCGATGCGGATGCATCCAACGCAGGGGACGCCCCGGAAACCGACGCGCCGACGGATGAATCCCCGGCCGCCACAGCCGCACGCAACGCCGAAGGACAATGACATGACGACGACGCTTTCACCCCGGCAGGCGGAACGCAGCCGCCAAAGTGCCGAGACCGACATTTCCCTGCGCCTGACCCTGGACGGCTCCGGCAAGACGGATATACAGACCGGCTTTGGTCTGCTGGATCACATGCTGACCCTGACCGTTTTCTGGGCCGACATGGATCTGCAGTTGCGCTGCCGCGGCGACATGCATATCGACGCCCACCACAGCGCCGAGGACATTGCCCTTGTGCTCGGACAAGCCCTGCTCGAGGCCCTCGGCGATCGCAACGGCATCGAACGCGTGGGCTTCGGACGCGTGCCCATGGATGAAGCCCTCACCGAGGTCACCATCGATCTGTCCGGACGCCCGTGGCTCGAATGGCGCGGCGACGAGCTGCTGCCGCCGGTCATCGCCGGTGAGGAACGCGACGTCTGGCGCGAATTCTACAAATCCTTTGCCGCCGGAGCGCGCTGCAATGTGCATGTATCCCTGCTCTACGGCAAAAACGGTCATCATCTGCTGGAATCTGTCGCCAAGGGGCTTGGACTGGCCCTGCGTCAGGCCGTGCGACGCTCCGGCAGCGTCATCAGAAGCACCAAGGGAGGTCTCGACTAATGCATTCCCGTTTCATTTCAGCAGCGGTGCTGGCGCTCTGCCTTGCCGTACTCCTTCCGGCCTGCTCCCGCCAGCCGCGCAGCACCGCCGACATTCCCCGCACGCTGTCCAAAAGCTACAGCATCGCCGTAGCCCCCTTCACCCAGCCGACCACCACCAGTCAGCTGATCGTGGGGCAGCTTCCCGAAAATCAGGGGCGCATCCCTTCCGCTGATCTGCCCGCGCTGGACATGGCCCTGCGTGACGTCCTGCTGACCCAGACCCAACGCCAGTATACCTTTGTGCCGCGCAATGCCCCCCTGCCCGACAAGATGCGCTTCCACGACTCCAACCAACCGCAGGCCCTGCCCCACTGGCTGGCCTTTGCCCAGACGCTCAAGACCGATCTTCTCCTTGTGCCGCAGGTCATTGACTGGCACCAGCGCGAAGGCTCGCGGGCCGGCGTCACCCGCCCCGCCCATGTGCGCCTGGAATTTTTCCTGCTCAATGCCAAGCAGGGCATCATCATGAGCCGTTCCAACTACGAGGTGGAACAGACCGGCCTGACCAACAATCTCTTGAATATCGGCGACTTCCTCAAGCGTCAGGGCGGCTGGGTCACGGCCGAGGAGCTGGCGCGCGAAGGCATGGTCAAGGCCGCAAAGGACATGGATCTATGATTATCTTTCCCGCAGTGGATATTCAGAACGGCAAGGCCGTGCGCCTGCGTCAGGGCCGTGCCGGCGACAGCACGGTATTTTCCCCCGATCCCGTGGCCGCCGCCCGCCACTGGCAGGAACAGGGCGCACGCTGGCTGCATGTGGTCGATCTGGACGGCGCCTTTGACGGCCTGCCCCGCAGCCGCGACCTCGTGCGCGATATCTGCGCCGCACTGGATATTCCCGTGCAGCTCGGCGGCGGCATCCGCAGCGAAGCCATTGCCCGCGCCTATCTCGACGCAGGCGTGCAGCGCCTCATCATCGGTACCCTGGCCCTCGAACAGCCCGACGCCTTTGCCGCCCTCTGCCGCACCTTTCCCGGGCGCATCGGCGTCTCCCTTGACGCCGAAGGCGGACGCCTCAAAACCAAGGGCTGGGTGGCCGATGCCGGGCTGACCGTGGACGACGTGCTGCCCCGGCTCACCGGCGACGGCGCGGCCTTCATCATCTACACCGATATTGAACGCGACGGCATGCAGACCGGCGTCAACGTCCCGGCGCTCACCCACCTCGCCACCGTGTCCAGCGTGCCCGTCATCGCCGCCGGCGGCGTGGCCACCCTCGCCGATGTGCAGGCCCTCTATCCCCTCAGCAAGAACGCCCGCCTCGAAGGCGCCATCAGCGGTCGCGCCCTCTATGAAGGAACCCTCAACCTTCAGGAGGCCAATGCCTGGATCACCGCCCAGGACTAACGAAACGGCAGTTTTCTTGCGGGGTAAGGGGAATCCCGCACCTCCCGCGGGCGGGTTGGCGTTGCTGTCGATGCCCGTAAGGCTCCTGCGTCGCCTAACGGGCACGGCCCTGCGGGCCGCCATTCGGTCGCGCGTTGCTGTTGATGTCTGCGGCTTTTCTTGAGGGGGGAAGGGGAACCCCCCGCCTAGCGCGGGCGGGGCTCCCCTTCCCCCCTCAAACTCCCCCCAACCCCTCCCCGGCGCGCTGTATTGTGAGGATGAGACGGCGTCGCGGCATGCGGGCCAGCCTCTGCTCCTGCCCACCGTGAGGCAAGGGAAAAATTGTGGCGCGCCGGGCCATACGTTGCCGGCGGTCACCTCCTCCCGTTCCGTCACGCGCCACACCGCATTGACAGCAGGCCCAGCCTGTGCTAGCATGACACATCATGACGCTTTGCCTCGACTTGCCTCGCCTGCGGGCCGTGCATGCCTGCCATGAGGAACGCTACTGGCGTTCCTTCCTCTAGCATTTTCCTCTTGCCTCAGTCTGCCGTTGCGGCGGCTCCCCTTTGTGACGGGATTGCCTTTCCCGCATGTTCGTTTTGTCTCTCCAAGCAAGAGGAAAACCATGTCTCCCACACGTCTCTCTCACTGGTTGTGGCTGCTGGCGGCCATTGTGCTGGAAGCCGGCGGCTCCACCATCATGAAGCTGTCCCATCAATGGTACTTTGCCCATGCCGCCCTGCTGGGCCTTGCCGTCATGTGGCTGTGCATCGGCCTGTCCTATTACTGTCTTGCGCTCTCCACCACTGGCCTGCCGGTAGGGGTGGCCTTTGCCTTTTGGGAAGGGCTGGGCCTGACCCTTGTGACGCTGGCCGGTTTTCTTGTTCTGGGAGAGGAGCCGACCCTGACGCGCCTGTCGGGCCTTGCCTGCGTGCTGGGCGGGGCCTTGCTCGTCCATCGGGGAACCGCGCACGGAGATACGGAACGCCAGACCGCAAGCTGAGGAGCGCGCCATGCCTGAACAATATATTGCCCTGCTGCTTGTCCTCTGTGCCGCCATGCTGGATGTGCTGGCCAATCTGCTGCTGGCCCGCAGCGACGGTTTCCGCAAGCGCCTGCCCGGCCTGCTGGCCCTGCTGGGCGTAGGACTGGCCTTCTATTGCCTTTCGCTGGCCGTGCGGACGCTGGATCTGTCCGTCGCCTACGCCATGTGGGGCGGCTTCGGCATTCTGGGCACATCGCTGGGCGGCTGGTTCCTCTTCCGCCAGCGCCTGCGCCCCTGTGCCTTTGCGGGCATTGCCCTGCTCCTGCTGGGGATGATCCTGCTGCATCAGGCCTGAACGCACTTCGCACCGTTCCACCACAACGCCCTGTCAAGCAGCGCAAAAGCCTACGGCATCGACGGCACGGTGCTGCCTGAGGGGGCCTTGAGTTGGCTTCCGTTTTTCTTTCGATGGATAGCGGTTTCGGCCCTGCCTCCGGGCCGGATCGCCTGCCCGGCGCGGGATTAGCTCTCCCCTTTGCGCATGGCGCGGCTGTTGGCGGAGAAGGAAAGCCTGTGTGCCACGACGCCGGAACAGGGAGGCAATAACGCGCGTTTGGGGCGGGGTTGGGGGGCGTGGGGGGAAGGGGAGCGACCAAAAGGCGGCCCGGAGGGCCGTGCCCGTTGCGACGCAGGAAGCTACGGGCATCGACAGCAGAGCGCGACCGAAAGGCGGCCCCTTTTTCCATTTCACGACGGCCATCAGCAAGGGAAAGCCGCCATGCCGCAACGCTGTTTCATCCGCATGGTAAAGCGCGCCGGGGAGGGGTTGGGGGCGTGGGGGGAAGGGAGCGACCGAAAGGCGGCCCGCAAGGGCCGTGCCCGTTGCGACGCAGGAAGCTACGGGCATCGACAGCAGAGCGAGGGCTTCTCCTTCCCTTCACTCCCCAGCACGACAAGACCGCGCTTTCGTCTTGCCGAAAGCGCGGTCTTGTCGTGCGGAGAAAGGCCCCGGCCTACTGGGCGGGCTGGGCCTTGTCGTCGTGCTTCACGGCGCCGGCGCGCAGGGAGAGGTAGAGGGGCTGCGCGGCAGCCTCGCCGGAGAAGATGGTTTCGCGGGGGGCGGCGAGGGCGCGGGGCAGCACCTCGTCCACATGTTCGACAAAGACAATCTCGAGATCCTTGAGCACTTCGTCGGGCACTTCCTTGAGATCCTTTTCGTTGTCGCGGGGCATGATGACGCAGCGGATGCCGCTGCGACGGGCGGCGAGCAGTTTTTCGCGCAGGCCGCCGATGGGCAGCACGCGCCCGCGCAGGGAGATTTCGCCGGTCATGGCCACATCGTTGCGCACGGGGATGCCGAGCAGAGCCGAGGTGATGGAGGTGGCGAGGGTAATGCCGGCAGAGGGGCCGTCCTTGGGCGTTGCGCCCGCAGGCACATGCACATGGATATCCACCTTGCGATGGAAGCGCGGATCAAGGCCGAGGACTTCGGCGCGGGAGCGCACATAGCTCAGGGCGGCGCGGGCGGATTCCTTCATCACGTCGCCGAGCTGGCCAGTGGTGACCACCTGCCCGGAACCGCTCATGAGGCTGGTTTCCACAAGCAGGATCTCGCCGCCGCGCTGATTGTAGGCCAGACCGGCGCAGACGCCCACCTGCGGCTCGTTTTCACGTTCTTCATGCCGATAGCGCTTGACGCCGAGCATGGCGGGCAGGCTCTGGCGGGAGATGGTCACGCATTTGTGGATGTCGCCTTCCTCCACCAGCCGGATGGCCGTCTTGCGGCAGAGGGCGGCGATTTCGCGCTCAAGGTTGCGCACGCCGGCTTCGCGGGTATAGGAACGGATGATTTCCAGCAGGGCATTGTCGGAAAGGCGGACATTGCCTTCCTTGAGGCCGTGTTCCTCAATCTGGCGCGGCAGGAGGAAGTTGCGGGCGATGTGGCGCTTTTCCGTCTCGAGGTAGCTGTTCAGCTCGATGATTTCCATGCGGTCGAGCAGCGGGGCCGGAATGGAATGCAGCGAGTTGGCCGTGGTGATGAAGAAAACCTTGGACAGATCATATTCCAGATCAAGGTAATGATCCATGAAGGTGCTGTTCTGTTCCGGGTCGAGCACCTCCAGCAGGGCCGACGCAGGGTCGCCCCGGTAGTCCGAACTCATCTTGTCGATTTCGTCGAGACAGAACAGGGGGTTGTTGAATTTCACCCGCTTCAGGGACTGAATGATCTTGCCGGGCAGCGCGCCCACATAGGTACGGCGATGCCCGCGAATTTCGGCTTCGTCGCGCACGCCGCCGAGCGCCAGGCGCACATAATCGCGCCCCGTGGCCCGGGCTACCGATTTGGCCAGCGAGGTCTTGCCCACGCCGGGCGGGCCGACAAGGCAGAGGATGGGGCCTTTCAGGCCGTTGGACAGCTTTTGTACGGCAAGATATTCGAGGATGCGCTCCTTGGGCTTCTCGAGGCCGAAGTGATCGCCGTCGAGCACGGCGCGGGCCTTGTCGATGTCGATATCCACTTCCTTGAGGTCGCACCAGGGCAGATCCAGTATCCAGTCCACATAGTTGCGCACCACGGTATATTCGGCGGCGGACGGCGGCATGGCCCGCAGTTTCTTCACTTCGGAGAGGGCCTTGTCGCGCGCCTCCTCGGGCATGTTGCGGGCGCGGAGCTTCTGCTCCAGTTCGTCCATTTCGGCCTGCGGGTCGTCGTCGCGGCCCATTTCCTTGTTGATGGCCTTGATCTGCTCGTTGAGATAGTATTCGCGCTGGTTGCGCTCCATCTGCACCTTGACGCGGTTCTTGATGCGCTTTTCCATGCTGACGAGCGCCACTTCGCCCTGCAGCAGCTCATAGACCTTTTCCAGCCGCAGGGTGACGTCAGTCAGTTCCAGCGCCTCCTGCTTCTTGCGGTAATCCACCTTGAGATGCGGCAGCACGGCGTCGGCCAGCGCGCCCGGATCGCGCTGAGCCAGTATGGCCAGCACGGCTTCCTGCGAAATCTTCTTGTTGCCCTTGCCGTATTCTTCCAGCGATTCATGGACGGCGCGCACCAGCGCTTCCCGTTCTTCGGGACGGCTTTCGGTTTCCGGCAGTCCCTCCACGCGGGCGAGGGGGCTGGAGCCGCCGCTGATGGCCCGCCAGGAGGCCCGGTGCATGCCCTCAAAAAGCACCTTGATGGTGCCATCAGGCAGGCGCAGCATCTGCAGCACCTTGCAGATCACCCCCACGGCAAAGAGATCTTCCGAGCCGGGGCGCTCCACTTCCGCTTCCTTCTGGGTGACAAGAAAAATCTGCTTGCCGTAATGGGCCTGCGCATCCTCGATGGCCTTGATGGAGGCCTCGCGCCCCACAAAAAGGGGCATGATGGAGCGCGGGAACATGACGACTTCCCGCAGCGGCATGAAGGGCAGGGTCTGCACCTGATCGGCGCCGAACTGACTTGCGGACATAAGCTATCCTCTGATCACAAAAGAGATTCACCCGTAACGCCCGGGCGAAGCGCAAGCGGGCAAAACGACCGGGCGGCTGCTCCGCGGCAACCGCCCGTCAGCGGCTAGGAGGCCTGATCGTCCAGCACCTCAGCCGGAAAATCCGCCTCGTCGGCATAGAGCAGCACCGGTTCCCTGCCCTTGTCGATGACGGCCTGATTGATGAGGCATTCCTTCACATTGGGCAGGGAAGGCAGCTTGAACATGATGTCGAGCATGATGCGCTCCATGACGTTGCGCAGGCCGCGCGCCCCGGTCTTGCGCTCAATGGCCTTGTGCGCAATGGACTTGAGGGCATTGGTCGTGAAGCGCAACTGCACGTTGTCCAGCTCAAAGAGCTTCTGATACTGGCGCACCAGCGCATTCTTGGGTTCGGTCAGGATGCGCACGAGATCCGGCTCATCCAGTTCATCCACATGGGTGATGATGGGAATGCGGCCCACAAATTCGGGAATGAGACCGAATTTCACCAGATCCTGCGGATGGATCTTTTCGAGCAATTCGGAAAGGGGCATTTCCTTGCTGGTGCGCACATGGGCGCCGAAGCCCATGGCCCCGCCGGTCATGCGCGATTCCACGATCTTGTCCAGCCCCACAAAGGCGCCGCCCACGATGAACAGGATGTTGCTCGTGTTCATGCGGATAAATTCCTGCTGCGGGTGCTTGCGTCCGCCCTTGGGAGGGATATTGGCTTCCGTGCCCTCGATGATTTTCAGCAGGGCCTGCTGCACGCCTTCGCCGGACACGTCGCGCGTGATGGAAGGGCCGTCGCTCTTGCGGGAGATCTTGTCGATTTCATCGATATAGATGATGCCCTTGCTGGCGGCTTCCAGATCATAGTCGGCGTTCTGCAAAAGCTGGACAAGGATGTTTTCCACGTCCTCGCCCACATAGCCCGCTTCGGTCAGGGTCGTGGCATCGGCAATGGCAAAGGGCACGCGCAGCACCTTGGCCAGGGTCTTGGCCAGCAGGGTCTTGCCGCTGCCCGAGGGGCCGACCAGCAGGATATTGCTCTTTTCGAGTTCGACATCATCGCCCAGCGCGTCGGCGTAGAAAACGCGCTTGTAATGATTGTGCACCGCCACGGAGAGAATCTTCTTGGCGTCATGCTGGCCGATGACATATTCGTCGAGGCGTTCCTTGATTTCCTGCGGCGAAAGCAGACGCTCCGGCGTGTCGTCGTTTTTCAGCCTGTCCCGCGCAATGAGTTCGCCGCAGGCCTTGATGCACAGATCGCAAATGCGGGCATTCTCCTGCACGATCATGTTGCTGACCTGACTTTCGGGCCGGCCGCAAAATGAGCAGCAGAGTTCTTCCCTGTTTTCGGACGACGGTTTGTCGGACATGGCTAGTTTTTATCCTCCAGATCGCGGCGGGACACCAGCACGCGGTCAATGATGCCCAATTCAAGGGCTTCTTCGGGGGTGAGGAACTTGTCGCGCTCGGTGGCGCTGACAATGGTCTCATAGGATTGTCCGGTATGCTCGGCCAGCAGGCGATTGAGGCGCTCCTTGATGCGCAGGATTTCGCGGGCATGGATTTCGATATCCGTGGCCTGTCCCTGATAGCCGCCCAAGGGCTGATGGATCATGATCTGACTGTTGGGCAGGGCAAAGCGCATGCCGGGCTTGCCCGCGGAGAGCAGAAAGGCCCCCATGCTGGCCGCCCGCCCCATGCAGACCGTGGTCACCGGCGAGGTGATGTAGCGCATGGTGTCGTAAATGGCCAGCCCTGCCGTGACCGAACCGCCGGGGGAATTGATATAGAGATTGATTTCCTGCTCGGGATCCTGCGATTCCAGGAAGAGCAGCTGGGCGCAGATGAGCGAGGCCACAGTATCCGTCACCTCACTGCTCAGGAGCACAATGCGATCCTTGAGCAGGCGGGAATAAATATCGTAGGAACGCTCCGCCCTGCCCGTATTTTCGATGACAAAGGGAATCTGATAGGCCTGCATGCTGTCCTCGCTCGTTGAGAAGTGTTGCCGGGTCGCCCGGCACGGGACATGCCTGCGAAAATCCGACAACGCCGCGCCTTGCGGCGCGACGTTGTGCAAATCTCGCAGGGAACGCGGAACTATTCGGCGTTCTTCCGAACCGGGGCAATTTCCTTCATGGGTTCGACTTCCTTGACGCTGGCCTTGGCAAAGGCCGCCTCCATGGCCTTGTCGGCCAGCAGGCGATCCCGCATGGTGTGGATCATGCCGGTGCGCTCATAGGCCTCGCGCACCTTGTGGTAATCCTCGCCGGTCTGGATGCAGATGCGATACAGCTGATTGTCAACTTCCGCCTGCGTCACGCTCAGGCCTTCCTTGCGGGCAATGGCCAGCAGCAGCACCTGAATGCGGGTCAGCTCCTCGGCCTGCTTCTGCATATCCTTGCGCAGTTCCTCCTCGCTCTTGCCGAGATCAGCCAGCTTTCTGCCCTGCTGCTCGAGGCGGGCGGACGTTTCCGCAATCAGGGTACGAATCTGCATGTCCAGCAGGCTTTCCGGCAGCGGGAATTCCAGTCCGCTCAGCAGCTTGTCCAGCATCTTCTTCTGGGCGGCGTTGCGCGCGGCATTTTCCCGGCTGTGGGCATAGCTGTCGCGAATGCTCTGGCGCAGTTTCTCCATGCTTTCCGCACCCACCTGTTTGGCCAGATCATCATTGATCTCAGGCAGCTTGCGATCCTTGACCGCATGCACGGTCACCCGGATCTTCAGGGTCTTGCCGGCCAGATTCTGCGCCGGGAAGTTTTCGGGGAAGGCAATGTCGCCTTCGCCGCTCTGACCGGCCTTGACGCTCTTGACCAGCTTTTCAAATTCTTCCAGGGCCTGCCCCTCACCGAGGGGCAGGTCAAAATGCTCGGTCTTGAGGTCTTCCACGGGCTTGCCGTCCTCAAAAGCCTCAAAGCTGATGTGGGCAACCTGACCGTCCACGGCCGGGCCTTCGCCGGCGTCCACCAGCTCGGCCCGATCCTTGCGGATGCGGGCAATGACGGCGTCCACTTCCTCGTCAGCGACCACCGCCTTTTCCTTTTCCACTTCCAGCCCTTCATAGGCCGGCAGTTCAAAGGCAGGCAGCACCTCAAATTCCACGCTGAAGCTCAGCCCCTGGCCGCGCGTCAGGGCGCCGCCATCCTCCACAAACTGGATGCCGGACACCGGTTCCAGCTTGGCTTCGGCCAGCGCCTCACCGACCCGGGCATTGACCAGAGCCTGATGGGCTTCCTGATAGATGTGGTCGTGAAAACGCTTTTCCACCACCGACGCCGGAACCTTGCCCTTGCGGAAACCGTCGATCTGCACGGATTTGCGGTAATAGGCAACGGAACGGGCAATGGCGTCGTCCACGTCATGAGCTTCAGCGGTAATGCTGATCTTCCGTTTTACCGGAGAGAGTTCTTCAATGGTATATTCCACAGGGCGCTCCTTGGCGATTTTTTTTCCCGGGGGCCGCCCGCCGTGATTGCGGCGGAATGCTCCCTTTCCTTTGGGAACCGTCACTGGTACCACAAAGCGGACGGCAACACAAGTCCGCCCCGCAGCCGCCGGCCGCTGCCGTTTGCGGACAAAAAAACCCGCCTGCCTCAGCTGCGGGTCGGGGCTGGTGCGAGAGGGGGGAATCGAACCCCCACGGAAGTTCCGCTGGATTCTAAGTCCAGTGCGTCTACCAGTTCCGCCACTCTCGCCCGCCTTCCCCGTCTAGCACAGAGCCACAAGGGCCGCAAGCCGGAGACTCAGCGCAGCAACAGCCGTACCCCGTGGGCTTCGGCAGGCAGCACCTCGCCGATGCAAGCCGCCAGATCCCCGGCTTCCGTCAACTCGGCGGCAATGCGCGGCATATCCTCGGCCGCCACGGCCAGCACCAGTCCGCCCGAGGTCTGGGCATCGAACAGGAGGCTTTCCAGCGCCTCGTCCAGAGCCGAAAGAACCTTGGTGCGAGCGGCGCAATAGTGCCGGTTGGCATGGCTGCCCGAAGGGATGAAGCCCAGCCGGGCAAAATCAAGCGCCTGCGGCATGAGGGGGACATTTTCCACATCCAGCGCGATGCCGACCTGCGAGGCCTCAGCCATTTCCAGCAGATGACCGCCCAGCCCGAAACCAGTCACGTCCGTCGCCGCCGTGAGGCGGTAACGGGCAATAATCTCCCCGCCCACGCGATTCAGGCGGCCGCACCAGAAGCGCAGCTGCTCGGCAGCCTCTTCCCAGCCGTCCCACTGCGCCTTGAGGGCCGTGGAGAGCACGCCCGTTCCGATGGGTTTGGTCAGCAGCAACCGCTGCCCGGGTTGCAGGCCCGAATTGACGGCAATGTGTCCGGGATCGATGAGACCGCTTACCGCCAGACCATACTTCAGCTCGTCATCCTGAACCGAATGGCCGCCGGCCAGCACCGCTCCCGCCTCAATGAGGGCATCCAGTCCGCCGCGCAGGATGCCGGCAATGGTTTCGTCCGCATCATCGGCCACCAGACAGGGCGGAAAGCAGCAAATGTTCATGGCCGACCACGGCTCGCCGCCCAGGGCGTAGACGTCCGACAGGGCATTGGCCGCGGCGATGCGTCCAAAGGCAAAGGCGTCGTTGACGAGGGGGGTGAGCACGTCCACGGTCTGCACCAGCGCCTTGCCCGGCGGCAGACGCAAAACCACGGCATCCTCGTTGCGCGCCCGCCCCGCCAGCACACGGGATTCCAGCTGCGGCGGCAATGAGGCCACAACATCAGCCAAGATATGCTCCAGAGCCTCTGGAGCGATCTTGGCCGCTCAACCCGCAGCGCGCGCTTTTTCCAGAAGCATCATAGGCATGACTCCTATAAAAAAAGGGGCCAAAAGGCCCCTTGAAATGCCGCATGACTGCGGAAATCAGGCGTTGGCAGCCGCCGCTTCAGGAGCGGGAGCGTCTTCACGCCGGGTCAGTTCGATGATGGCCATGGGGGCATTGTCGCCCTTGCGCGGCATGGCCAGCTTCATAATGCGCGTGTAACCGCCGGGCACGCCGGCAAACTTGGGCCCGATTTCGTCAAACAGACGCTTGACGAGGGCATGATCACACAGCACACGGTAGGCCAGACGCCGGGCATGCAGGTCATTGCGCTTGGCGAGGGTGATGAGCGGCTCCACAACGCCACGCAGTTCCTTGGCCTTCATTTCCGTGGTGCGAATGCGACCATGAGCCAGAAGCGCCTTGGCGAGATTGTGGAGCAGAGCCTTGCGGTGCGACGGCGTACGCGAAAGTTTTCTGCCGGAGTTGCTATGCCTCATTTTGCTGCTTCCTTTTCCATTCCTGGTATTTCTTCTCGAAGCCGTCCACGCGCATGCCGAAGTCAAGGCCCATGTCCAGCAGCACGCCCTTGATTTCGTCAAGAGACTTGCGGCCAAAGTTCTTGGTCTTGAGCATGTCGGACTCGCTGCGCTGCACCAGCTCGCCCACAAGCGAGATATTGGCGCTGCGCAGGCAATTGGTGGCGCGGACGGAAAGTTCGAGATCATCAATGTTCTTGAAAAGATGCTCATTCAGCTCGCCGCTGTCGCTGCTGCCGGAATGGCAATCGCCGGAAATCCGCTCATCAAAGTTGATGAAGACGGAAATCTGATCCTTGATGATCTTGGCGCTGTAGGCAATGGCGTCTTCGGGCGTGAGCGAGCCATCCGTCCAAACTTCCAGAATGAGCCGGTCATAGTTGGTCATCTGGCCGACGCGGGCCTGCTCCACGGTATAGGCGACCTTGCGCACCGGGGAGAAGCTCGAATCCAGCTTGATGAGGCCAATCTCGTCAGCAAGGCCCTCGTGCATGTCGGCCGGCATGTAGCCCTTGCCCATACGGACTTCGAGTTCCATTTCCAGCACGATGTCCTCGGTGAGCGTGGCAATGTGCTGCTCGGGATTCAGGATGGTCACATGCTGATTTTCCTGAATGTCGGCAGCCGTCACGACGCCCTTGTGATCCACGCGCAGGCTCAGCCGCTGCGGCTCATCGGTATCCATGCGCAGGCGCACCTGCTTGAGGTTGAGCACGAGATCCGTCACATCCTCCAGCACGCCGTGAATGGTCGTGAACTCGTGCTGCACCCCGAGAACTTTCACGGAGACAAAGGCCGCCCCCTGCAGGGAAGCCAGAAGCACGCGACGCATGGCATTGCCGATGGTAGTGCCGTATCCGCGCTCCAGCGGCTCGCACACGAACTTGCCGTGGGAGCTGCTGGCCGTCTCATCATCGCGCACGATCTGATCGGGCTTGACCAGTTCGTTCCAGTTGCGCGAATTGATGAGGCGTTCGCCCTGTTTGTTAAGCATGGCTCACCCGCCTTATTTCGAGTAAAGTTCGACGATCAGCTGTTCGTTGACCGGGAACTGAATGTCATCACGCTGCGGCAGAGCTTTGACCGTCCCCTTGAAGGCCGCGCCGTCGGCTTCCAGCCAGGCGGGGCAGCCGCGACGGGCCAGCACTTCCTGGGCTTCGGCGATCACGGGGATCTTGCGGTTCTTTTCAGGCACTTCCACGGTATCGCCCACACGCACCTGCAGGGAAGGAATATTCACCTTGCGGCCGTTGAGGGTAAAGATGCCGTGGCGCACCAGCTGACGGGCCTGATTGCGGGAATTGGCAAAGCCCATGCGATACACCACGTTGTCCAGGCGGCGTTCCAGAATGACGAGCAGGTTGGTACCGGTCACGCCCTTCTGCATGTCGGCCTTTTCAAAGTAGCCCCGGAACTGGCGTTCCAGAATGCCATAGGTGCGGCGGGTCTTCTGCTTTTCGCGCAGCTGCACCGCATATTCGCTGACCTTCTTCCGGGCGCGGCCATGCTGGCCGGGCGCATACGGACGACGATCCTGAGCACATTTGTCAGTGAAGCAACGGTCGCCCTTGAGGAAAAGCTTGCAGCCCTCACGACGACAGATGCGACATTTGGCTTCGGTATATTTGGCCATGAATCAATCCTCTTGTAGCTGAAGCTGTCCGCCGGCTAGACGCGACGGCGCTTGGGCGGCCGGCAGCCGTTGTGCGGAATGGGCGTCACATCACGAATGAAAGCCACACGGAAGCCGACGGCGGCAATGGCGCGCATGGCGGCTTCACGACCGGAGCCGGGGCCCTTCACATAGACGCCCACGGTACGCATGCCGTTGTCCTGAGCCTTGCGGGCAGCGGTTTCGGCAGCCACCTGCGCCGCAAAGGGCGTGGACTTGCGCGAACCCTTGAAGCCGCTCTGGCCGGACGAGGCCCAGCTCACGGCATTGCCGCGGGTGTCGGTAAAGGTGATGATGGTATTGTTGAAAGAAGCCTGAATATGGGCAATGCCCACAGGAATGTTCTTCTTTTCCCTCTTCTTGACCGCTTTCTTGGGTCTGGCCATGACTACTGTCCCTCAATCTCTTTTGCGGATTTTACTTTTTCTTGCCCACGGCACCGCGGCGGGGACCCTTGCGGGTACGCGCGTTGGTGTGGGTACGCTGACCATGCACGGGCAAGCCGCGACGATGACGAAGGCCGCGATAGCAGCCAATGTCCATAAGGCGCTTGATATTGCTGGAAACCTCGCGACGGAGGTCGCCTTCCACCTTGTAGTTCTGCTCGAGTTCCTTGCGGATCTCGTTCACTTCATCGGCGGAGAGATCATCAATATTGCGTTCCCAGTTGACACCGGTGGTGTCCAGGATCTTGAGGGCCGTATTGCGGCCAATGCCATAGATATAGGTAAGAGCAATGTCCACCCGTTTGCCGCGCGGCAAATCAACACCTGCAATTCTCGCCACAGTACGTCTCCTGCCTAGCCCTGGCGCTGCTTGTGCCGGGGGTTTTCGCAGATAACTCGAAGAACGCCCTTGCGCCGGATAACTTTGCACTTGGGGCATATTTTCTTGACGGAAGGTCTGACTTTCATAACTCGTCTCCAGTTGGCGGCAAGGTCAAGCCTTGCATGGCCCGAATAATCATACCGAATACCGGCCGGAAATCCGGGCCAGTGGGCTGCTCCTCGCATCACTTCTCAGCGGGAACAGAAACCTTTATCCATCTTTTTCCTGACTGTCAACTGCCAATGGTACGCCTGTTGAGGCCGCGATCCGAAATGCTCAAAATGCGCGGCCCGTCATGGGTGATGGCAACGCTGTGCTCAAAGTGCGCAGCCCATTTGCCGTCACGGGTCACAGCCGTCCACTGGTCATCCAGAATGTCCACTTCATGCGTGCCGATGGTCACCATCGGCTCAATGGCGATGACCATGCCGTTCTGCAGGGTCAGCCCCCGCATGCCCGGCTTGAAGTTGGGCACTTCCGGTTTTTCGTGCATCTTGGCGCCGACGCCGTGACCGACAAAGCGCCGCACGACATTGAAGCCCGCCGCCTCCACATGGGCCTGCACCGCCGCGCCGATGGCGTACACGTCATTGCCGGCGCGGGCCTGTTCAATGCCCACATAGAGGCTTTCCTCGGTGACCTGCATGAGCCTGCGGGCCTCCTCGCTCACCTGCCCCACCGGGAAGGTGCGCGCGGCGTCGCCCACAAAGCCCTCATACACCACGCCCATGTCCACGCTGACGATATCGCCTTCCTCAAGCAGCCGCGCGGAAGGAAAGCCGTGAACAACCTGCTCGTTGACGGAACAGCAGGTGGCGTAGGGGTAGCCGCAATAGCCGAGAAAGGCCGGCTTCACCTTGTATGCCGCACACATCTCGCGTGCGATCTCCTCAAAGCGCATGGTCGGCACCCCCGGGGCGACAGCATCCCCGATGGCGTCCAGAATATTGGCCACCATCCGGTTCGCCTCACGAAGGCAGGCGATCTCGCGATCGTTCTTGATGAATGCGCCTTGATACTTCTTCATGCCATCTATCCCCGATTAGAGCCGTCCGCTCTTGCGCGCCTTGTTCATGAGGCCCTGATACTGGGTCGAGATCATGTGCGACTCGAGCTGATTGCGGAAGTCCATGGCCACGCCCACAAGAATGAGCAGGCTTGTGCCGCCGAAGTAAAACGGCACATTGAACCAGCTGTACATGAGCATGGGCAGCACGGACACCACGGAGATGTACACCCCGCCCGACAGCGTGAGCCGCGAGAGAACGGTGTCAATGTACTCCTGGGTACGCTCGCCGGGCCGGATCCCGGGGATGAAGCCCCCGTTCTTCTTCAGGTTTTCGGCCATGTCCTTGGGATCAAAGATGATAGCCGTGTAAAAGTAGCAGAAGAAGAAGATAAGGGCCACATAAATCACATTGTACATCGCCGTGTGCGGCGCGAAGAAATCGGCCGCCCGCTTGACGTACTCGTTGGTGGCAAACTGTCCGACCGTGGCCGGGAAGAGCAGCAGGGACGAAGCGAAAATGGGCGGAATGACGCCCGCCGTGTTGAGACGCAGAGGCAGATGCGTATTCTGCCCGCCGAACATCTTGCGCCCGATCTGGCGCTTGGCGTAGCTCACCGGAATGCGGCGCTGTGCGCTTTCGATAAATACGATGCACGTCAGCACCACCGCCATGAGCAGCACCACGGAAGCCGCCACGAAGATGGACATGCCGCCGGACTGGATCAACTCCAGGGACTGCATGATCCCGCGCGGGATCCCCACGACGATGCCGCAGAAGATGATGAGCGAAATGCCGTTGCCGATGCCGCGTTCGGTGATCTGTTCACCGAACCACATGACCAGCATGGAACCGGCCGTAAAGGTCGCCATGGTCATCATGCGGAACTGCCAGCCGGGATTCAGCACGATGGAGGCATCCCCCATGCGCATGGATTCCAGCCCCACGGAAATGCCCAGCCCCTGCACGAGGGTGATGAGCACCGTGAGATAACGGGTGTATTGCGTGATCTTTCGCCGGCCGGCCTGCCCTTCTTCCTTGGCCATGCGTTTGATGTCGGGACTCACCACCTGCAAAAGCTGCATGATGATGGAGGCCGAAATGTACGGCATGACGCCGAGGGCAAAGACCGACACATTGGACAGCGCGCCGCCCGAAAACATGTCGAACATGCCGAAGAGCGTTCCCTGCATGCTGTTGACATAGTCCTTGAGGGCCTCGGTGTTCACGCCCGGTACCGGCACATGCACGCCGATCCGGTAGCAGCAGAGCAGCAAAAACGTCCAGCCAAGGCGTTTGAGGAGCGAGCGCTGCCCATCCATGTTGTTCACGGTTCCAGATGCCATGCAATTCTCGTTCGTTTTGCTCCTGCATCACGCCAGCGGAAGCCTGCCCCGTGGTTCGGAAGGCAGGCATCCGCTGGCGCCGCAGTCGGACATTGACTTTTTTTATTCGGCAGGAGCCGCTTCCAGCTCCTTGACCTCGCCGCCGGCCTGACGGATTTTTTCCGCCGCGGCCTGGCTGAACTTGTGGGCTTCCACCTTGACGGCGGCATTCACGCTGCCGCGGGACAGCACCTTGACCGGCGCGCCCATGCGGGCGAGACCGCGCGCATAGATGTCGTCCAGGGTGATGTCGCTCTTGCCTTCGAAGGCTTCCAGCAGACGGTCAAGATTAATGACGTCGTAGGTCACCTTGAAGAGGAAGTTCTTGAAGCCGTGTTTGGGCAGGCGGCGCTGCAGCGGCATCTGGCCGCCTTCAAAGCCGGGACGGACGCCGCCGCCGGCACGGGCATTCTGACCCTTGTGACCCTTGCCGGACGTGCAGCCCAGACCGGAACCGGCCCCGCGGCCCACGCGACGGCGCGTTTTGCGCTCTTCCGGGAAGGGAAAGAGATTGTGCAGTTGCATGATCCTAACTCCTCCGGCGCGGTGATTAGTCAATCACCTTCACCAGGTGCGAAACTTTGGCAATGATGCCCCGGATGGCCGGGGTGTCCTGGAACGTCCTGACCTTTTCGCGACGCTTGAGGCCAAGGGAGTCCAACAGCTTGCGCTGGGCCGGCGTGCTGCCGATGCGCGAGCGCACGAGTTTGACCTTGATTTCCGCCATGACTACTTCCTCGGGGCTTCGAGCTTCTTGCCGCGCAGTTCGGAGACTTCGTCCGCGCTCCGCAGGGAAACCAGTCCCTGCATGGTCGCACGCAGCACGTTGTGGGGATTGTTGGTGCCGATGGCCTTGGCCAGCACGTCGCGCACGCCCACGGCTTCCATGACCGCGCGCACGGCGCCGCCGGCGATGATGCCGGTACCTTCGGAGGCGGGCTTCAGCATGACGCGCCCGGCGCCGAAGCGGCCCAGCACCTCATACGGCAGGGTACCGTCCACCAGCGGAATCTGCACCCGGCTCTTGCGGGCGCGCTCGGTCGCCTTGCGCAGGGCTTCGGGCACTTCCTGGGCCTTGCCCAGGCCAAAGCCCACGCCGCCCTTGCCGTCACCGACGACCACCAGCGCGCTGAAGCTGAAACGACGACCGCCCTTGACGACCTTGGCCACGCGATTCAGGGCGACGATCTTCTCGATTTCGCCCAGTTCGTTCATCGGGGTTTCGGTATTTTCACGCATATTAGAACTCCAGGCCGCCTTCGCGCGCGCCGTCTGCCACGGCTTTCACCCGGCCGTGGTAAAGGTAACCGTTGCGATCGAACACCACCTGGCTGATATTCTTTTCCTTGGCCAGACGGGCGATTTCCTTGCCGACCTTGGTGGCGCCTTCAAGATTGCAGTGCACGCCGGCTTCGGTCTTGGCCAGCTGCAGGGTGGAGGCGGAAACAAGGGTCGCGCCTTCGATGTCGTTCACGATCTGCGCATAGATGTGCATGTTGGAACGGTAGACCACCAGACGCGGACGCTCGGGGGTGCCGTTGACCTTCTTGCGGATGCGGATCTTGCGGCGCTGACGGGATTCATTCTTGGAAAGTTTCATGTGCGCCCCCTACCTACTTCTTGCCGCCGGACTTGCCGACCTTGCGGCGAATCGTTTCGGTGGTGTACTTGATGCCCTTGCCCTTGTAGGGTTCAGGCTTGCGGATACGGCGAATCTTGGCGGCCATTTCGCCCACAAGTTCCTTGCTGACGCCGGTGAGGGTCAGCACCTGACCTTCGGCGCTGGCCTTGATGCCTTCGGGCAGTTCCACGATCACCGGATGCGAATAGCCGACGGAAAGTTCCACCATGTTGCCCTTGACGGCCACACGGTAACCCACGCCGATGACTTCCAGGGACTTGGAAAAGCCCTTGGTCACGCCTTCGATGCAGTTGGCCAGCAGGGTGCGGCGCAGGCCGTGCTGGGCGCGGCTCTGGCGGGTTTCCTCCAGACGGGTGATGACCACCTGTCCGTCGGCCAGTTCATACTTGAGCAGGCTGCACACAGGCGTGCTCATGGTGCCCTTGGGTCCCTTCACTTCCACAACATCCGTGCCGATCTTGACGTCAACGCCGGAAGGCACGGCAATAGGCTGTTTTCCAATTCGAGACATGGTGCACCGCCTACCAGATTTCACACAGAAGTTCGCCGCCCACCTTCTTTTCATGGGCGGTCATGCCGTCCAGCACGCCGCTGGACGTGGACAGAATGCAGATGCCGAGGCCGTTCTGTACCTTGGGAATGCTGTGCGCGCCCACATACACGCGGCGACCGGGGGTGCTCACGCGCTTCAGGCCCGAAATGGCAGCCTTGCCCTTGAGGTACTTCAGGGTGATGGTGATGTTCCGCTCATCCGTGGCCACGTCTTCGACGTAACCTTCCCGCTTGAGGATGTCGGCAAGCGCCACTTTCATCTTCGAGCGCGGCACATTCACTTCCTTGTGCAGGGCCAAATGTGCGTTGCGGATACGGGTCAGCATATCCGCAATAGGATCTGTCATCATCGATAGCTCCTAACTACATGTTGTTATCCGCAGGGTTGTCGGCCCCATGCCGATACTTCCCGACGTGAATTGCTGTCTTTACCCCATGCAAAGGCAAAATGCAAGCCCCGCGCCGGGGCACGGAAAAAAAGGGGACGAACCGGAGTCCGTCCCCTTGGGCGTTATCAGTACAACGAACTACCAGCTGGACTTGCGAACGCCGGGCAGCTCGCCGCGCAGGGCCATGTTGCGGAAGCAGATGCGGCAGATGCCGAACTGACGCATGAAGGCCCGCGGACGCCCGCAAATGGGGCAGCGGTTGTAGGCGCGCGAGCTGAACTTGGCCTTGCGCCGGGCTTTGACTTCAAGAGAGGTGCGCGACATAGCTTACTCCTACTTGCGGAAGGGCATGCCCAGCTGATCCAGAAGGAACTTGCCTTCCTTGTCGGTGCCGGCAGTGGTCACAATGGTGATGTTCATGCCCTTGGGATTTTCCACGCGATCCACTTCCAGCTCGGGGAAGATGGTGTGTTCCTTGATGCCAAGGGTGAAGTTGCCGCGACCGTCGAAGCCGCGATCCGGAATGCCGCGGAAGTCGCGCACGCGGGGCAGGGCAAAGTTCATCAGCTTGTCCAGGAAATCCCACATGCGATCCTTGCGCAGGGTGACGCGAGCGCCGATGGGCATGCCTTCACGCAGCTTGAAGGAGGCGATGGACTTCTTGGCGCGGGTCACCACGGCCTTCTGCCCGGCGATGGCCGACAGTTCAGCCACGGCCTCTTCCATGAGCTTGTTGTTCTGGCTGGCGGCGCCCAGACCGATATTCAGGGAGATTTTCTGAATCCCGGGCAGTTGCATGGGGGAGCTGTAATTAAACTCCTTCTGCAGTACCGGAATCACCTTCTCCCGATAAATCTTTTCAAGGCGGGTCATCGTATCACCTTATTCCATGACTTCGTTGCACTCTTTGCAGAAGCGCACTTTCTTGGTTTTGCCTTCGGACTCAATGTACTTGTAGCCCACGCGGGTCGGCTTGGCGCAGGCCGGGCAGACCACCATCACATTGGACACATGCAGAGGCATTTCCTTTTCCACGATGCCGCCGGGCTGCTGCGCATAGGGATTGGGGCGCATATGGCGCTTGGCCACGTTCACCTTCTCCACCAGCACGCGATCCTTCTTCTTGAGGATCTTCAGCACCTTGCCGACTTTCCCCTTGTCCTTGCCGGTGATGACCATCACCTTGTCGTCCTTGCGGATACGATACGCTTTCATCGTCATCTCCTAGAGCACTTCCGGGGCAAGGGAAATGATCTTCATGAAGTTGGCGGCGCGCAGCTCGCGGGCCACGGGGCCAAAAATGCGGGTCCCCACGGGCTCGCCCTGATTGGAGAGCAGCACGGCGGCGTTGCCGTCAAACTTGATGTAGCTGCCGTCCATGCGCCGCACTTCCTTGGCGGTACGCACGATGACGGCCTTCATCACATCGCCCTTCTTGACCTTGCTGTGGGGCATGGCTTCCTTGACGGACACCACGATGATGTCGCCCACGGAAGCGTAACGACGGTGCGAACCGCCCAACACCTTGATGCAGGCCACCTTTTTGGCGCCGGAATTGTCGGCCACCTGAAGCGTCGATTCTACCTGGATCATGGCGTTTACCCTTACACAGCCTTTTCAATGATGGAGACCAGATGCCAGCGCTTGTTGCGCGACATGGGACGGAACTCCACGATTTTGACCTTGTCACCCATGCCGCATTCGTTCATCGGGTCGTGAGCCGTGAACTTTTTGCGGCGCCTCACATACTTCTTGAGCAGGGGGTGCTTCACCAGCGTTTCAACGCGCACGACAATGGTCTTGTCGTTCTTGTCGCTGACCACGATGCCGGTAAGCGTTCTGCCCTTGCGTTCTTCCAGAGCTTGCATGGTTCAGCCCTCTAGTCCTTTTCGTTCAGTACGGTGGAAATACGCGCCACCAGACGACGGGTCGCCTTGAGTTCGGAGGTCTTTTCAAGCTGCGCGGTGGCATGCTTGAAACGCGCCGTCATCAGGGCTTCGCGCTCTTCGGCCAGCTTGGAACGCAGTTCCTCGGCGCTGAGCTTGCGCAGGTCGGCGGCCTTGAGCGTATCGGCCTTCTTGTCGGTCTTTTTGGCAGCCATTACAGGCCCTCCCTCACCACGATGATGGTTTTCACGGGCAGCTTGTGGGCGGCGCGGGTCAGGGCCTCGCGGGCCAGCTCAAGGCTGACGCCCTTGATTTCATAGAGCACGCGGCCGGGCTTCACCGGAGCGCACCAGCCCACCGGCGCCCCCTTGCCGGAACCCTGACGGGTTTCCAGAGGCTTGGCGGTCACGGGGCGGTCAGGGAAGACGCGGATCCACACCTTGCCGCCGCGCTTGATGTGACGCATCATGGCAATACGGGCGGCTTCGATCTGCTGACTGGAAAGCTGGCCGTGCTGCACGGCCTTGAGGCCGATGTCGCCAAAGGCAATGGTGGCGCCACGGGTGGCGAGACCGCGCAGGCGGCCCTTCTGCCATTTACGGAATTTCACTTTCTTGGGCGCGAGCATTACTGATCAACCTCTTTGTCAAGGATTTCACCCTTGTAAATCCAGACCTTGACACCAATGATGCCATAGGTGGTGCGCGCTTCGGCAAAGCCGTAGTCAATGTCGGCGCGCAGGGTCTGCAAGGGCACGCGGCCATCACGGTACCATTCGGTACGGGCGATTTCCGCACCGGCCAGACGACCGGCGCAGGTCACCTTGATGCCTTCGCCGCCGAATTTGCGGGCCATTGTCACGGTGCGCTTCATGGCGCGCCGGAAGGCCACGCGGCGTTCCAGCTGCTGGGCGATGTTTTCGGCCACCAGCTGGGCTTCGATTTCGGGACGGCGGATTTCATTCACTTCCAGCGAGAATTCGCGACCGAACTTGCGGCGCAGATCATTGCGCAGCTTTTCGATTTCCACGCCCTTGCGGCCGATGACGATGCCGGGACGGGCGGTGGAGAGAATCAGCCGCACCTTGCCGCCGGCGCGTTCGATTTCGATCTTCGCCAGGCCCGCATGGTAGAGGAGCTTCTTGACGAAGGCGCGAATCTTGCTGTCTTCGTACACAAAGGCCGGGTATTCCTTCTTGCTGAACCAGCGGGACTGCCAGTTCTTGTTATACCCCAGCCGGAAGCCGAACGGATGTACTTTCTGACCCATAGCCTATTCCTGCCCTTCTGCGAGTATGACGGTAACGTGACTGGTACGCTTGTGAATCTTGGTGGCGCGGCCCTGAGCGCGGGGCATAAAGCGCTTCCAGGTCGGGCCTTCGTTCACGATGACTTCCTTGACCACCATGGCGTCCACATTCACGCCGCCGAGCTGGGAGGCATTGGCCAGCGCGCTTTTCAGCACGTTGAGCAGCACACCCGCGGGCTTGTTGGGGGTGAAGCGCAGGATGTTGAGCGCCTCTTCCACACCGCGGCCCTGCACGTTCTTGGCCACAAGACGGGTCTTGCGGGGCGACACGCGCTGGAACTTTGCAATAGCTTTCGATTCCATATCCCTACCCTACTTCTTGCCGGCCTTGGCCTTCTTGTCGGCAGCGTGACCGTGGAAGGTGCGGGTGGGCGAAAATTCGCCCAGCTTGTGGCCCACCATGTTTTCGGTCACGAACACCGGCACAAACTTCTTGCCATTGTGCACCGCAAAGGTCAGCCCCACCATTTCCGGCAGGATGGTCGAGCGGCGCGACCAGGTCTTCACCACGCGGCGGTCGTTGTTGGCCACGGAGGTTTCGACCTTCTTCATCAGATGGCCGTCAACAAACGGCCCTTTTTTCAGCGATCTGGGCATGTGCTACTCCTACTTCTGGCCGCGGCGCTTGATGATGAGGCGCGAGGACGCCTTGTTGCGATCGCGGGTCTTGAAGCCCTTGGCAGGCATGCCCCAGGGCGACACGGGATGACGACCACCGGAGCTGCGGCCTTCGCCACCGCCCAACGGGTGGTCGATGGGGTTCATGGCCACGCCGCGCACCTTGGGACGGCGGCCCAGCCAGCGATTGCGGCCGGCCTTGCCCAGCGAGATGTTCTCGTGCTGGATGTTGCCCACCTGGCCCACGGTCGCCACGCAGGCGGCGAGCACCTTGCGCACTTCGCCGGAGGGCAGGCGCAGCAGGGCGTATTTGCCTTCCTTGGCGATAAGCTGGGCGTAGGTGCCGGCGGCGCGGCAGAGCTGACCGCCCTTGCCGGGGTAGAGTTCCACGTTGTGGATGACCGTACCCACGGGGATGCGGGACATCTGCATGGCATTGCCGGGCTTGATGTCGGCGCCTTCGCCCGCGATGACCATGTCGCCCTGATTGAGGCCCACCGGCGCGATGATGTAGCGCTTTTCACCGTCGGCATAGTGCAGCAGCGCAATGCGGGCGGTGCGGTTGGGGTCGTATTCGATATGGGCCACGGTGGCCTGAATGCCGAGCTTGTTGCGCTTGAAGTCGATGATGCGGTACAGGCGCTTCACGCCGCCGCCACGGCGACGGCTGGTCACGCGACCGCGATTGTTGCGGCCGGCCTTCTTGGTCAGGCCGACGGTCAGCGACTTCTCCGGAGTGGAGCGGGTGATTTCCTCAAAATCGGAAACCGTCTGGAAACGGCGCCCCGCGGAGGTCGGTTTCAGCTTGCGGACAGCCATGATTACACTCCCTCGAAGAACTCGATTTTATCGCCCTGACGCAGGGTCACATAGGCTTTCTTGTAGCCGGGCTTGCGTCCGACCACGCGGCCCTGGCGCTCACGATTGCCCGGAGCCTTGCGCACCACGCGGACGGATTCCACTTTCACATTGAACGCCTTTTCCACAGCCTGCTGGATTTCCAGCTTGTTGGCGGCGGGATGGACGTAAAAAGCCACCTGATTGTACGCATCCTTGAGCAGGGTCGTCTTTTCGGTCAACAGGGGCTTGAGAAGAACCTGAGTATATTCCATGACTACGCCCCTTTCTTTTCAAAGCGGGCCTGCACCGGGCTGACGGCGCCCTCGAGCAGCACGAGCTGCTTGTGGCGCAGCACTTCCAGCACGCTCAGGCGGTCGGGAGTGGTCAGCGTCAGACCGGGGATGTTGCGGGCCGAACGGGTCAGCGTTTCATTTTCCTCGGGGGCCACGATGAGGGCCTTGGACAGGCCCAGGGCGCCGGCCACCTTGGCAAAGTGCTTCGTCTTGGCTTCGGGCAGCTCGATGGCCTTGACGACCATGAGATTGTCGGCGGCCAGACGGCTGGAAAGAGCCATCTTCAGGGCCAGGGCGCGCACCTTGCTGTTCACCTTGAAGCTGTAGTCGCGGGGCTGGGGGCCGAACACGATGGCCCCGCCGCGCCAGATGGGCGAACGGTTGGAGCCGGAACGGGCGCGACCGGTGCCCTTCTGCTTCCAGGGCTTGTTGCCGCCGCCGGACACGAAGGCACGGGTCTTGGTCTGATGCGTGCCGGCGCGTTTGGCGGCCATCTGGGCGCGCACCACGAGATTGAGGATCTCGGGGCGGGCCTCCACTTCAAACACTTCGGGAGCCAGGGTCACCTGACCGGCTTCCGTCTTGTTCTGGTCAAAAACAGTAATGGTAGCCATGCTGCTTCTCCTACTGCTTGCGGATCAGCACCAGCCCGTTCTTGGGGCCGGGCACGGAACCTTTGACCAGAATGACGTTGTCCTCGGGACGCACGTCAACAATCATAAGGCCCATTTCCGTCACGGTTTCATTGCCCCAGTGGCCGGCCATCTTGCGGCCCTTGAAGACATGGCCGGGGAAGGTGTTGTTGCCGATGGAGCCGTTGTTGCGGTGCACCTTTTCGCAGCCGTGGGTATCCTTGGAGCCGGCGAAGTTCCAACGGCGCATGCGGCCCTGATAGCCCTTGCCGAGGCTCGTGCCGGTCACTTTCACCTTGTCGCCGGCGGCGAACATTTCCACGGTGAGCTGCTGACCGGCTTCCATTTCCGGCGCGCCTTCCAGGCGGATTTCGCGCAGGTGGCGGAACAGGCCGGTACCTGCCTTGGCGAAATGGCCACGCATGGCCTTGCCGACGTGTTTTTCCTTGGCTTCGGTCAGCGCGATCTGCAACGCGTTGTAGCCGTCCTTTTCCACCGTTTTCACCTGGGTGACGGGGCAGGGGCCAGCCTGTATCACGGTAACGGGCACAGCGGCGCCGTCACCGGCGAAAATACGGGTCATGCCAAGTTTGCGACCCAAAATTCCCATTTTCTCAGCCATGACTGCCTCTCACTAGAGCTTGATTTCCACGTCCACGCCGGCGGGCAGGGAAAGTTTGCCAAGGGCGTCGACGGTCTGCTGCGTGGGTTCAAGAATATCCATAAGCCGTTTGTGGATGCGCATTTCAAACTGCTCGCGGGACTTCTTGTCCACATGCACGGAGCGCTGAATGGTGTATTTGTGAATGTTGGTGGGCAGGGGAATGGGGCCTGCCACACCGGCACCGGTATTGCGCGCCGTGTCCACGATTTCCGCCACCGCCTTGTCGAGGATGCGGAAGTCGTAGGCCTTGAGCTTGATGCGAATGCGATCGCTGCCAACTGTCGTCATGTTGCCTACTCCGTTTGAAAAAACATCCTGCGCCGGTTGGGTGCAACGCAGGTTCCTTCACAACTGAACAACGAGCCATACACATGACCCGATGGGCCGCCGACCCGGCGGACATCGTAGGGCTTGACAAACAGGGAAAAGCGCTTGAGCAGCGCACATCACGGAACCGGTTTCCCGGCATCGGAAGAATATGGACGCATGAGCGTGCCGCATCATCCGTGTGATGCTCCCCGGCGTCGCCCATGCCTGCCGCTGACTGATGCAGCGGCGAGGAGGTCCCGCAGGGTCACCAAATGGGGGTTTGCCCCCGACCTTTACAGCCCCGGGTCGTCGCTCGCTGGCGACGGGATCCGTCATCGGGCTGGAACGGCTCGACATTGTCCGGCATCTGGTAACGCCTGCACATGTCAAAGTCTCCCCTCACGGGGAGATACAGCAGGACAGACTCCATCTGTCCTTCCCTGCCGTCCAGGGATTGTCCCGTTACCGGGACGACGTGTGTAGTTACACCGGCAGCGGATTGCCGTCAAGTATTTTTTACGCTTTCCTGTCGCGATCCTCTCCCCTGCCGGACGTCGCCCCGCGCACGTTTTTTTTCGAACCGTTGCCGCCCCGGGGCACCGCGTCATGCCGCGAAAAAACGCTGCACCGCCGCCGCGCTTTCGGCAAGGCCCGCCTGCCCGTACAGCCCGGCCAGCCGCCGCACCAGCTGCCGCCAGACAGGCAGCAGCGCCCCGTCCGGCGCGTGCCCGCCCGACAGCGCGCGCAGCTGCCGCCAGACGTCGCGCAGCGCCCGCATTTCCGCATGGTTCACCAGCCGGACAGGGCGCGACGGCGCTTCCCGCGGCGCGTCCGCCGGCGACAGGGGCCAGGGCCAGCCTGCCCGCGCCGCCCATGCGGCCCCTCCGGCCAGCCACGGCAGCACGGCATCATCCAGACGGGCCGGACGGCGCAGCCCGGCCAAAAAATTTTCCATGCTGCGCACGCCGCCGGGCACGGGCGTGGCCAGTCCGCGCGCGATCTTGTCCGCAAAGTCCTGCCGCGACTTGTAATAGTAATGATTGACCCGCAGATGGCGGGCCGTGGGGTAGGATTCCGGCCCGACCACCGGAAAGCCGTCCTCATTGACCGCGTACAGCCCCTCAGCATAGGCGAAATGATGGGGGGACAGCGGGCGCACGACGCACTCCGGCCGCACGATGCTCTTGACGTGCGTCTCAAGGCCGAGCGCCTCGCGGTAATTGCACAGGGTTGCCCCCGGCGGGCGCTGCTCGTGCCCGGCGGAACCCATCATCATCCAGTGCAGCACCAGACCGCCGAAGCGTTCATAGGGCCGCAGCAGGCGGGGCAGGATGGCTTCGCCCGCAGCAGGCGGCGGCGAAAGCGGCGTCAGGAACTCGTCGATGTCCAGAAAGGCCAGCCAGAACGCGCGCCCGCGCCACAGCCTGAGGGCATGAAAATAGGCCGACAGTTGCGGGGCCTCGCGCAGGGGAAAATCGATGACGCTGATCGCGCCCTGCGCCACGAGGGGCGCAAGCACCTCCCGCAGCGGCTCGCGGCTGCCGTTGTCGTAGAGGGCGATGTGCGTGAAGCCGAGTCCCAGATGATAGCAGACCCATTCCCGCAGATCCTCAGCCCGCTCGTCGCGGGCAATGGCGCACAGACAGGCCGTGCCGGATTCCGCCGCCATGCCCTGCCCGGCTCCTAGTCCGCCTGTGCCGTCCGCGCGCCTGCGGGCGTGCGCTCGCCCAGCAGGGCACGGGCATAATCCTCGCCGCTGAAGGGGCGCAAATCTTCCAGCTTTTCGCCCAGCCCCACATACGAGATGGGCAGATGCTCCTGCATGGCCACGGCAATGGCCACGCCGCCCTTGGCCGTGCCGTCCAGCTTGGTGAGGATCAGCTCGTCCACGCCCGCCGCCTCGCGGAACAGCTTTGCCTGCGAAAGGGCATTCTGACCCGTGGTGGCGTCAATGACCAGCACGGTGCGGTGGGGCGCACCGGCGTGCTTCCTGCCGATGACCTGCCGGATCTTGCCCAGCTCCTCCATGAGGTTGACCTTGGTCTGCAGGCGTCCGGCGGTATCCACAAAAAGGATGTCCACCCCTTCCTTCAGGGCGCGATCCATAGCCTCATACGCCACGGAGGCCGGATCCGACCCGGCGGCGCGGGCATGAAAGAGCGCGCCCACCCGCTCGGCCCAGACCTGCAGCTGCTCGATGGCCGCCGCCCGGAAGGTATCCGCCGCAGCGATCATGACCGTCTTGCCCTGCATGCGGGCGCGGTGGGCCAGCTTGGCGATGGTGGTCGTCTTGCCCACGCCGTTGACGCCGATGAAGAGCACCACTTCCGGCGGATTGACGGCCGTGATGCGGCGCGGGGCCTGAAAGATGTCTGCCAGCTCGGCCATGAGCAGGCCGCGCACGTCCTCGGCCCGGCTGACGCCCTCGCGCCGGGCGCGTTCGCGCAGGCGTTCCACCAGCGCCAGGGCCGGTTCATAGCCCAGATCGGCCATGATGAAGAGTTCTTCCAGCTCTTCCCAGAAGGCGTCGTTCAATTCGCCGTGCGAGGCGAACAGATTGTTCAGCCCGCGCGAGAACTGCTCGCGGGTGCGGCTCAGGCCCTGACTGATCTTGAGGAAGAGGCGGCTGCGCTCGTCCTCCTCGTCCTCCATGTCCAGGGCCAGGGCCAGACGGTATTGCAGCTCCGAGCGAAAGTCGGCCACATGGCGATATTCCATGCGTTCCGTCCACTGCCGGAAGTCCTGCACAAAGGCGCTCGCCTCCGCGTCCGGCGTCTCCAGCGCGCCCAGCAGGAAGGTCAGGCGCCGCCAGAGCAGATCATCGGCCTTGTCCACGCCGTCCAGCACAATGTCCAGCCAGACGGAAAGCCGCGGTTCGGCCTGCCGCAGGCGCAGGGTCAGGGCGGCGGCTTCCGGGGCAGCGGCCTCGCCGGGCGCCGGCTCCGTCGCGGGCGTCGCGGCCTCGCCGGGGAGCACCTCAGCCGCCGCGACAGCCTGTTCCGCAGGCGCGGCTGCCTGTTCCGGGCCTGTCGCGGCCCCGTCCGCCGCCTCCTGCGGAGCGTTCGCGCCGCCGAACAATTTTCTGACTGCCGAGAAAAAGCCCATGCGCTGCCTCACTTTGTGGTTTGCGGCGTATTCAGCGCCGTCAGCACGTCCCGCAGGGCCGCCGAACAGTTTTCCACGGCCGTGGCCTGCGTTTCGCACTGCGGATCATTGAGCGCCGTCTGCATGTCCCGGGCCGCCTGGGCAAGGCGCTCAGCGCCCAGACAGGGGGCCGCCCGCTCCAGCATGCGGCCCAGATGACAAATGGCGGCCGGTTCATTGTCTTCATAAAGGCGCGTCAACACCAGCGGGCCGCGCTCGAAGCTCTGGCGGAACAGTCCTGCCGTGATGCGCCAGCTTTCGGGATGGGAGCGCTGATAGCCGCGCCCCAGTTCAGGACTGATGATCACCGGCCCCTCTTCTTCCGGGGTCGCCGCTTCCGGCGTCCGCGCCGCCGGATCCGCCTCCCCTGCCGCGGGACTCAGGCCCAGCCGGATGGCGTGCTGTCCGCCCGGTTCCACCGGCGCGCCAGGCTCATCCCCGCGGGCGGGAGCTTCCTCCCCGCGCAGCCGCTGCCAGCGGGCGCGCAGCGCCTGCCGCAGCCGCCCCAGATCGCCCCAATAGCCCAAAAGGCAGAGCAGGGCGGCGGTCAGATAGACAAACCAGAGCAGCCCCTGACGGATTTCGCGATTGCACCCGGCCCGGATCTCGGCAACGGCATCCCGTCGGGAAAGGTAGACTTCCACCTTGCCGATGAACTCCCCTTCCATGCTGAGCTGGCTCATGCCCTGCACGGCGTGCTCGGTGATCTCGTCATCCCAGGGCACAGGCTCCCACTGGTAGTTGCGGCGCATGCCGTCAAAAAAGCCCTGCCGGGTCTGCACCATGATGCCGTAAATCCGCGCGTCTTCCATGACGCTCATGATGACGGTGCGCACGGCCAGCTCATCCCGTTCCCAGGCGGGCAGACACAGCAGACCGGCCACCTGCGCCGCGGCGCGACCGGCTTCGCTGATGAGGCGGCTTTCCACATCCCGCCGGATGGAGGCCATTCCCCATGATGTTTGCAGGGCAAGCAGCAGAAGGCCCATGCCCCAGATGCCCAGCGCCCACAGACGGCGCCATTTCCTTCTTTCCATCATAGCCTGTCTTGCCTCATGATTGCCGCCGCCTGAAACCTTGCCGCAGACTGCGCCAGGCCTCGTCGCGCACCAGCCACAGGCCGCACGGCCAAGCCAGCGCGCCGGCCGCTACGGCCAGCGCCAGACGCAGGCCCGTTGCCAGCCCTTCCGTCAGGCACAGCGCCGCCCAGGCCGCCAGCCCCACCAGCGCCGCCGCCGCCAGCTGCCCGCAGCAGAAGCGAACGGCATTGCGCCACTGACTCGTGTGCGCTCCGGGCACGGTCACCCGCCCGGGAGCCAGCAGAAGCGTCTGCAGGCAGAGGGCAAGGCTGGCCGCCGCCGCCGCGCCCACCCCGCCCAGCTCGCCGGCGGAAAGGAACAGCAGCCCCGCCCCCAGCGTGAACAGCGGCACAAAAAGACCGGCCCAGACCGCCCGCCGCCGTTCTCCTCTCGCATGGCAGGCTGCCAGCAGGCAGCGGCTGACCGCACAGGCGGGCAGACAGGGGGCATAGGCCAGCACGGCCCACGCCGTCCAGTGTATCGCATTTGCGTCAAAAGCGCCATGCCCCAGCAGGCAGGTCACCAGCGGCCGGGAAACCACGGCCAGCCCCACGGCAGCCGGCAGGGACAGGCGCACGGCCCAGCGCAGGGCGAGGCCCCGCAGGCGGGCAAATTCCTCCCATTGTCCCTCGCGTGCGCATTCGCTCAGGCGCGGCAGCGAGGCCATGCCCAGACAGGCCCCCACCAGCCCGAGCGGCAATTCCAGCAGGCGTTCCGCATAGTAGAGGGACGCCATATGCCCCGGGCCGGCCAGCGAGGCCGGACACATGGCCGCCAGCATGGCCAGCTGCGGCGCGGCGGCCCCCAGAATGCCCCCGGGCAGCCCTGCCAGCAGACGCCAGGCCCGGCGCGAGATCGCCGCCCGGCGGGCCGGGGACGCCGCGAGCCTTGCCGCGCCCGCGCCGTCGCCCGGCAAACGCTCCACGGCCAGCCGCTGCAAAAGCCACTGGGCCAGCCCGCCGCCGCTCATGCCCAGGGCCAGAGCGCGGGCCGTATCCGCCTGTCCCGAACACCAGCAGACGGCCACGCCGGCCGCCGCCAGCACGCAGATATTGAACAGCAGGGGGGACAGGGCCGGGATCAGGAAATGCCGCCGGGCATGAAGTACGGCCATGCACAGTCCGGCCAGCCCCGCCGCCGGGATATAGGGCAGGCAAAGCCGGAACAGTTGCCCGGGCAATCCGGCATCCGTCCCGCCCCCGGACAGATCCAGCCCCGGCGCCAGCAGGCGCAGCAGGGGATCGGCACAGAATCCCAGCAGGCACGCGCCTGCCAGCAACACCCCGCCCAGCCGCCGGGCCAGCGCGCGGCGCAGGGCGGCAGCCTCCCGCCGGTTGCCGCGTCGGGCCAGCTGCGCCGTCAGGCTCATGGACAGGCTGCCCTCGGCCAGCATGCGCCGGGCCATGTGCGGCAGGCGCATGGCCGCCGTCAGGGCGTCGGCCACCGGCCCTGCGCCCAGCAGCCAGGCCATGACCGCATCCCGCGCCAGACCCAGCAGACGGGAAAGCATTGTGCAGCCGCCGAGCAGGGCGGCTGCCGGCAGGAGACCGCCCTTCCCGCCCGCGCCCTGCCGTCCGCTTTCGCAGGCTGCGGGCATGTCAGGGCCGATGAGGATCGGGTTCGCTTTTCCAGGCCTGCACCATGTCGCGGACAGCCCCGGCCCGATCCGCGGGCAGCTCCTTGAACTGCTCGGCAAAGACGTGAAGGCGCGTCGCGCCGCGCGGGGCAAACAGTCCCTTGACCCGTATCCAGCAGGGCGAGAGCAGCGCGTTCAGATCCTCGAGCACCGTATTGGTGATGGTCTCCATGAAGGACTGATGGTTGCGGAAGGCGAACATGTAGAGCTTGAAGCTCTTGGACTCCACGCACAGGGCATCCGGAATGTACTCCACGCTGATGGTGCCCATGTCCGGCTGCCCTGTCACCGGACAGAGGGAGGTAAATTCCGGGAAGCTGATGCTGATCACATAGGGACGGGCGGGAAAGCGGTTGGGGAAGGCTTCCAGCAGGCTCAGGCTCGGCCCTGCCTGCGGCGTGGGCAGCTTGCCCGTGCCCAGGGCGTGCAGGTGGGCGGTCTGATCCTGACTGCGGGTAGGTTCCTGCGGCATATGTGCTCCTTTCGGACAAATGAGGGGGACAGGCCCCGGGCCAGACTTGTAACGCATTGTGCTTGCCGCTACAATAGTCTGTCGCGGCGTGGGGGGGCGGCACGCCGTCCGCTCCCTTGCCGCCCCGCGCACGGGCATCCGTGCCCGCAACTGTCGGAGGATTCATGATCTGGAAACTTTCCCTGCGTGCCTGCTCGGCGGGAGACTGCCTGCCGCTGGCCCCGGCCTGGAGCGGCGGCCCGCTCGGTCTGCCCGCCCATCTTTTGCAGGATCCGCCCCTGCGCGACGTGCCCTTCCTGCCGGTGGGCACCACCTTTTACGCGGCGGAAACGCCCTTTGCCCGCGTGACCGGGCATGTCTGGCTGCCCGCCTGCGGCGACGGCCACGCCCTGCGTTGCCCGCTGCTCACCGCCCTCACCGACCTGCCCGTGGGCGACGTTCAGCTCGAACCGCGCAAGAGCGGTCGCAGCCTGGCCTGGATCACGCTGTCGGACAAGGGATCCCTCGGCCTGCGGGAGGATACCAGCGGCCCGGCCCTGGCCGACATGGTGGCCGACGTTCTGCCCCTCTGCCACAGTCAGGGCTTCATCCTGCCCGACGAAGCGCGCGATCTGCGCGCCCTGCTCACGGAACTGGCCCTCGGTCAGGGCTATGACCTCATTCTCACCAGCGGCGGCACGGGCGTCAGCCCGCGCGACATCTCGCCTCAGGTCACGGCCCCCCTGCTGGACTACGAGCTGCCCGGCTTTCGCACGGCCATGCTCATGGCCAGTCTGGCCGCCACGCCGCGTGCGGTCATTTCCCGGGCCACGGCGGGCGTGCTGGGCCGCAGCCTGATCATCAACCTGCCCGGCAGCCTCAAGGCCGTGCGGGAAAATCTCGGGGCCGTGCTGCCCGCGCTGGCGCACACGCTTGACAAACTGCATGACGATCCCGCCGATTGTGGAGGTTAACATGAAGCCCGCTCGCCGCACGGCAGTCACCTTCTGCCGCATGATCAAGATCGAACACTCCATCTTTGCCCTGCCCTGGGCCTGGGCCGGGGCTGTGCTGGCCGCCCGGGGCCTGCCGCCGCTTTTCCCGCTGCTCATGCTCACCGTGGCCATGATCGCGGTGCGATCCTTTGCCATGGGCCTCAACCGCATCGTGGATCTGCCCTTTGATCGCGAAAATCCCCGCACCTGCGAGCGTGCCCTCGTGACCGGGGAGATTTCCCTGTCGCAGGCCTGGCTGTTCTGCGGCGCGGCGGCGCTGATTTTCATCCTTGCCTGCGCCTGCATCAACTCCCTCTGCCTGACCCTGGCCCTGCCCGCGCTGGTGTTTACCGCCATTTACAGCCTGCTCAAGCGCCTGACGCCCATCTGTCATTACTGGCTGGGCGCCAGCCTCGGCCTAGCCCCGCTGGCGGGCTGGCTGAGCATCAATCCCAACCATCTCGATCTGGCCCCGCTGCTGCTCTTCTGCGCGGTGACGCTCTGGGTCGGGGCCTTCGACATCTATTACGCCTTTCAGGATCTGGATTTCGACACCGCCTTCGACCTGCACTCCATCCCGGCTGACTACGGGCCGGAAACGGCGCTCATCATGGCCGGATTCTCCCATGTGATGACCTCGGTCTTTCTGGCGCTCTTCGGTCTGGCGGCCCAGCTGTCCCTGATCTGGTATGCGTTCTGGCTGGGCATTTCCGTGCTCCTGCTGGTAGAACACCGCCTCATGCTGCGCCGCAATCCCGCGCGCATCAACATGGCCTTCTTCACCCTCAACGGCATCGTCTCGCCGCTGGTGCTGCTGGGCATCATCCTGGGGCTGGTGCGCTGATGCCGCCCCGCAAGCGCTACCAGTGGCAGGACGGCGCTCCCGCCGTGCCCGAGGACAGCCCCAGCCGCTCGGAAAAGAAACGCCGCAGCACGGCCCTGCAGGAACTCGGCGAGGAACTGGCCGCCCTGCCGCCCTCGGCATGGCGGGATATGCCCCTCGGCCCGGACATGCGGGAAGCCCTTGACCTGCTGAGCCGCATCAGCGACAGGGAGGGCCGCCGCCGTCAGCTGCAGTTCATCGGCCGCCTCATGCGGGAGGAGGATGCCGGGGCCATACGCACCGCCCTCGCCGCCCGCGCCGCCGGGCAGCAGGCCGAGACGGCGCGCTTTCACCGGGCCGAACAGTGGCGCGACCGCCTGCTGACGGAAACGGACGCCGCCCTGCCCGCCCTGCTCGACGCCCTCCCCGGCGCACTGCCCCATGCCGGCGCCGAAGCCATTGCCCGCCTGCGCGAGCTTGTCCCGGCGGCCCGCCGGGAGCACGGCGCGCCGCACGCCCGACGGGAGCTTTTTCGTCTGCTCATGCAATGCCAGCGTCCCGGCGAGGGGCAAAAATAAATTTTGGAAAAAGCGAAAATTTCGCTTGACCACGCCTGCCCTTTCATGTAGAAACCTTCTTCGTCAGCGACGCCCTTGTAGCTCAGTCGGTAGAGTGCATCCTTGGTAAGGATGAGGTCACCAGTTCAATCCTGGTCAAGGGCTCCACAAAAAAACCAACGCCTATCTCGCATAGGCGTTTTTTTATGCCCGGTGCCCCCATGAATGTACCCGTTCCCGTCCTGACCGTCGGCCTGCTGACCCTCTCCAACATTTTCATGACCTTTGCCTGGTACGGTCACCTGCGTTACAAGGGTATGGCCCTGCCCATCGTCATCCTGACCAGCTGGGGCATCGCCTTCTTTGAATATGTGCTGCAGGTGCCCGCCAACCGCTTCGGTCACGGTTATTTTTCCGCCGCCGAACTCAAGACCATTCAGGAGCTGATCTCGCTCAGCGTCTTCACGCTCTTCTCAATCTTCTACCTGCACGAATCCCTGCGCTGGAACCACATTGTGGGCTTTGCCCTCATCGTGCTGGCCTGCTGGGTCATTTTCAAGGAATGGTAGCCCCGTGGTTTCGCTCAGCGCCATCCTGATCTGTTGCGGGGCGGCCCTTGTGGCCGGCTTCATCGACGCCATTGCCGGCGGCGGGGGGCTTATCACCCTCCCGGCCCTGCTCCTGACCAATGTGCCCGCCCACAACGCCCTGGCCTGCAACAAGATCAGCGCCGCCCTCGGCACGGCCACAGCCGTGGGCACCTTTGCCCGCAGCCACCTCATCCAGTGGCGGCTGTCGCTGGTGGGCGTGGTCTTTGCCCTGATCGGCTCCGCCGCCGGCGCGCAAATCGCCCTGATGTTCGACAACAGCCTGTTGGGCAAGATTCTCGTCTGTCTCCTGCCCCTCGGCATGGCCGCCACCCTCCTGCCCAAGAAGGACATGGCCCACAACCTCAACGTGGTCGGCGGCCCGCGCCTCTGGCTGCTGACGCCTCTGGTCTGCCTGCTCATCGGCCTCTATGACGGCTTCTACGGCCCGGGTACCGGCAGCTTCATCATCCTTGCCCTGCACTTCATTGTGCGCGTGGGCCTCATTCAGGCCTCGGCCACGGCCAAGGTCATCAATCTCGGCTCCAATCTTGCCGCCGCCGTGAGCTTCATCATGGCGGGCAAGGTGCTCTGGTCGCTGGCCCTGCCCATGGCTGCCGCATCCATCGCCGGCAACTGGCTGGGCAGCCGCACCGTCGTGCGCGTGGGGCCTCAGGCCGTGCGCCGCTTTCTCGCCGTCTCCCTCGGCCTGCTCTTCTGCACCCTGCTTTACGAATTCTTCCTCGCGCCGCCCCTTTAGGACGTGCCGCCCCCATGCGCAGCCCGAACCGGCGAAAGGGATACCGCCGCCCTTGCGGACAGGCACGAGCAATGCTATCTTGCCCCAACCTTCCGCATGCTTCGCCCATGCCCGGAGTCAGCCCATGAAACGACTCTTCCTGCTCATCCTTGCCCTGCTGTCCGCCCTTGCCGCCTGCGGCCGCTTCAACAGCGGCTTTTGAGGCCCCCCGCCCAAACTTGCCCCCCATCAGGGGCTGTGCTACACTCTTTTCAGCTTCCCGACGGCAATTCCGCCGCGGGACAGGCAAGGAGAATCTGCCATGAAACGAATCCTGTTGCTTGCTCTCGGTCTTCTGCTGCTGGCCTCCACGGCCCTTGCCAAGGACGTGCAGAAACAGCTTCCCGGCGATCTGACGCTGGATGAGGCGCGGACGGTGCTTGACGCCGCCCTCGCCAAAGCCCGCGCGCAGGGCGTGCCCATGAACATCGCCGTGGTGGACGCCGGCGGCAACCTCAAGGCCTTTGTCCGGCAGGACGGCGCCTTCATCGGCAGCATCGACGTTTCCACCAAAAAGGCCATTACCGCCCGCTACTTCAACATGTCCTCGGCCGATCTCGGCGCGGCGGCCCAGCCGGGCAAGGAACTCTTCGGCATCGAGGCCACCAATGGCGGTCTGGTCATCTTCGGCGGCGGCGAGCTGCTCATCCGCGACAATGTCATCGTGGGCGCCATCGGCGTGAGCGGCGGCAGCGTGGCCGAAGATACCAATGTGGCCAAGGCCGGCGCGGCGGCCATCAAGTAAGCCCCTTTTCCGACAGCCCACCCAGACGGCCCGTTCCGCTCAGGCGGGGCGGGCCTTTTTGCCGCCTCTGCGCCGCGCCTCTGCGCCCCCGCGCCCGCGCGTCTCCGCCGCCGGATCGCTCAGCTCGGGCAGCGCGCCGCCCGCCACCGCCCACAAATAGAGCGAAGCCACACTGCCGTATGGCGAAAAACGCCGCCGGTAACGCTCAAAACGCGCCCGATCAATGAGCTTGTGCCGGTACAGCATGCGCAGGCCGCGCTGAATGGCCAGATCGTCAAAGCTGAACACATCCTGCCGTTGCAGCGAAAAGAGCAGCAGCATTTCCGCCGTCCAGAGGCCCACGCCCCGCAAGCTCACCAGCGCGGCGCACACGGCGGCATCGTCCATCTCCCGCAGGGCCGCCATGTCCAGCCGCCCGCCGGCCACGGCCTGCGCCGCCTCCCGCACATATTCCACCTTGCGTCCAGACAGGCCCAAGGCCCGCAAATCCTCCGGCGCAACCGCCAGCACCCGCGCCGGGCTGACCTCCCCCAGCGCCCCTTGCACACGCTCCCACAACGTGCGCTGCACCGCCATGGACACCTGCTGCCCCACAATGGCATGCACCAGCGCCGCAAACAGATCAGGAATCACCTCCCGCCGCAGCGGCCCCAGCCGCTCCATCACCGCGCGCAGGCGTCTGTCCCGCCGCCCCAGATACGTCACCGCCCGCTCGTCATAAGCAAAATGCATGGCCAGTCCTCCCTCTTTTGCGATCTGGCACGTTTGCGGGGGAGGGGAACCTTTAAAAAGGTTCCCCTCCCCCGCGCCCCCTCCCCTCGAAACTTTTACCGGGTCGCTTGCCGCCTTGCGTGACACGCCATGCCCTGCCCTGCACACCAGTCCCCCGGCAGCATGCAAAAAAAAACAGGAGACAGCGGGACGGCCTGCCGAAGCAGCAGCAACAGCTCCGTCCTTGCGTACACCTGCTGACAAGAAAAGAAAACCGTGCCACTGCCCCGATAAAACGCGCGGGAAGGGATGAGGGCGGGAGGGAAGGGAGCGACCGAAAGGCGGCCCGCAAGGGCCGTGCCCGTTGCGACGCAGGAATCTACGGGCATCGACAGCAGAGCGCGACCGAAAGGCGGCCCGCAAGGGCCGTGCCCGTTGCGACGCAGGAAGCTACGGGCATCGACAGCAGCGCGCGACCGAATGGCGGCCCGTCTTTTCCATGTTACGACGGACATCAGCAAGGGAAAGCTGCCATGCCATGACGCCGCAACATTTACCCGGCAAAGCGCGCCGGGGAGGGGTTGGGGGGAGTTTGAGGGGGGAAGGGGAACACCGCCCGCGCCAGGCGCGGGGTTCCCCTTCCCCCCTCAAGAAAGTTACGGGCATCGACAGCAGCGCTACACCGCCCGCGCTAGGCGCGGGGTTCCCCTTCCCCCCTCAAGAAAGTTGCGGGCATCGACAGCAACGCTAGACCGCCCGCGCCAGGCGCGGGGTTCCCCTTCTCCCCTCAAAGCATCAGCCGACGAAAACGACTAGTTTTTCAGGCTGTGGATGGGCGCGGGGATGCGGCCGCCGAGCTTGATGAAGCCGGAGGCGTCGCCGCGCGGCACGGGTATGATGGCGGCCTTGCCGAGCAGGCCGCCGAAGGAGACCTCCTCGCCCACGCCCTTGCCGGGCACGGGGATGACGCGCACGGCGGTGGTCTTGTGGTTGATCATGCCAATGGCCATTTCGTCGGCGATGATGCCTGAGATGCTGCTGGCCGGGGTATCGCCGGGGATGGCGATCATGTCGAGGCCCACGGAGCAGACGCTGGTCATGGCCTCGAGCTTTTCGAGGCTGAGCAGGCCCGAGGTGGCGGCGGCCTCGATGCTGGAATCCTCGGAGACGGGGATGAAGGCCCCGGAGAGGCCGCCCACGGAGGAGGAGGCGAAGGCCCCGCCCTTTTTCACGGCGTCGTTGAGCATGGCGAGGACGGCGGTGGTGCCGGGCGCGCCGATGCTGGACAGGCCAACGGACTGGAAGATTTCGCCCACGCTGTCGCCCACGGCGGGGGTGGGGGCCAGCGAGAGGTCGGCCACGCCGAAGGGCAGGCCGAGGCGGTGGGCCACTTCGGTGCCGATCATTTCGCCCACGCGGGTGACCTTGTAGGCGGTGCGCTTGATGACTTCGGCCACATCCAGCAGGGTCATGGGCTGGCCGCGATCGTTGCGACCGTTTTCCAGCGCGCGGTCGATGGCCTTTTTCACCACGCCGGGGCCGGAGACGCCCACATTGATGACCACATCGGGTTCGCCCACGCCGAGGTAGGCCCCGGCCATGAAGGGCACATCCTGCGGGATGTTGGCAAAGACCACGAGCTTGGCGCAGCCGAGGCCGCCGCGATCTGCGGTGGCGTCGGCCACCTTGAGAATCTGTCGGCCCATGAGGGCCACGGCATCCATATTGATGCCGCTGCGCGAGGAGGCCACGTTGATGGACGAGCAGATGCGATCCGTGGTGGCCAGCGCCTCGGGCAGGGCCTCGATGAGGGCGCGGTCGCCCTTGGCGAAGCCCTTTTCCACCAGCGCGGAAAATCCGCCCAGAAAGTCCACGCCCGCTTCCTTGGCGGCTTCGTCCAGGGCGCGGCAGATGCGCACCATGCCGTCGGGGCCGAAGGGCGCGCCCACCACGGCAATGGGGCTGACGCTGATGCGCTTGTTGACCACCGGGATGCCGTACTTGTCGCCCACCTCGTCGCAGACGCTCACCAGCTGGGCGGCATAGCGGCGGATTTTGGCCCGCACGTTGTCGGTAAAGAGCTGCAGGTCGTGGCTCACGCAGTCAAAGAGGCTGACGCCGAGGGTGACGGTGCGGACATCCAGATGCTCGTTGCGGAGCATGTTCAGGGTACTGGTGACTTCGCGTTCGGAAAGCATGGACTAACTCCAGAAAGGGCGTCGCGGGACGCCGTTGTTTGCGCAATGAAGGGGGACGCAGGGCAGCGAGCTACCAGACGAAATCGGGCAGATCGCGCATGGCCCGTCGCAATTCCCGCTCACATTCGGCATCGGGGTAGCCGGTCATGGCCATGAGCACACAGGCGGCCTTGCCGTCGCGGGAAAAGGCCAGACGGCTGACCCGGCCGGCTTGCCAGTGCTTGCCCTCGGGGGTCAGCTCTCCCCACTGGTTCAGAAAACCGGCCCACACGAGCGCCAGAAAGTTCTTTTTCGGCATCCAGGCTTCGGCGTAGGGGATGATCAGCAGTTCGATTTGCGACCAGCCGCCCTTGCCGAAGGATCGGGAATAGGCCGTCCAGCCGTATTCATCCTGTCGGCCCGATGCGCGCGGCGCGAATTTGCCCGCATAACGGGACACATCGGCAGGCGGCGCCGTCAATTCCCGGGGAATATCATACAGCTTCGCATATGCCGCCAGCATGGGGGCGACTTCGCCCAGCCGGAACACGGAGCGGGGCGGCCCGAACAGGACGAACCGGCCGCCGTCGCCGCCCTTGCGGGCGGGAGCGATCAATTCCATGTCCTTCGTCATGATATCGTCGGTCATAAAGCCCTTGCCCAGCCGGCGATACCCTTCATGCTCGCGGGAAAAGGCCTCCGCCGGGATGCCGGAAGTGACCATGAGGCAAAGCGCACCATCGGCGCGGGCATAGATGCGGCTGGACTCGCACCGGACAACGGGGGTGTCCGCGAAAATGCGCTCCAGTTCGACGGGATCCTTCACTTCCTTCCAGCCCTCGGGCGGCGTCACGGCCGGGGGAAGGGACGCGGCGCGCGGCGCGGTCGCCGTCAGGCAGCACAGACAGAGAAGCAGTAGCGAAAGCAGACGCATGCGAAAACTACCTTCAGAACGGGGCCACACGGTGCACGGCCTCGAAGATGTCCCGGTGCTGCACGCTGACGCGCAATTCGTGCTTTTTGCCCTCGGCCACCAGCTCGCGGCGCAGGCGACCCAAATCGACATCCTCCGGCACCATGACCTCAAAGACGAACAGGGCATGATTGGGGCCGCCCTCGCCGAGAATGGCCTTGAGGCTTTCAATATTGATGCTGTGCTGCGCGAAGATGCGGCTCATGGCCGCGATCTGTCCGGGATGATCCGTGCCGTCGGCCGAGACCACAAACGGCTCGCAGACAAGGCCCGTGCCCCATTGCCCTTCCACGGCCGGACGAACCAGCACGGACAGATCCTGCCCGGCGGCCTCCAGACCGGTGAGCAGCAGGCGCCGCAATTCCTCCTGATCCAGCGTATCCGGAGCCTGAACGATGAATATGGCGGCAAATTCCCCGCAGAGAATGGTTTGCGTCACTTCCACGATGTTGCAGCCGCTCTTCCCGAGAATCTGACTCACTGTGGACACGGCTCCGGGACAGTCCCGCCCCAGAAAGGAAATACTCAACTTTTTCATCAGCGCCTCGCTCGGTGGTAGATCGTCAAGGGCCGCACTATGGCCCATCGCGGCAAGAAAGACAAGCGCCTTGCGAAGCGGCGCGCCGGGAGTCCGTTGGCAGGCGTGCGGGCCGGGTTCTTGACTGCCGCCGTGGCTTGGACTAGGCTGCTCCAATTATCGGCCACGCGCCGCGAGGAGATGTATTGTGGAAGATCGGGAAAAGAGTCCGCAGAAGCCCAAGGTGAAACTGAACACCAAGTCCGCCCATGCCGCCTATTTCATGCCCATGCTGGAGGGCCTTGCCAAGCGCGACGACCTGAATGAGGTCGTCAAGAACCGCGTGGCGAAGGCCTGCGATCTGCTGGATGCCGGCGTACCGCTCTTTCCCAATGATTTTCGCAAGGAACATGCCATCAGCGAAGTGCTGGAGCAATATGGGGAACTGGAGGGCGAGGCGCTCGAGCAGGCCGGGGAGGTCTTTGCCCTGGCCGGGCGCATCGTCTCTCTGCGCAGCTTCGGCAAGGTCATCTTCTTTCATCTCATGGATCAGAGCGGGCGCATTCAGTGCTATGCCAGCCGCGAAGAGCTGGATGCGGACGTCTTTGCCGTGGTCAAAAAGCTGGATATCGGCGATATTGTCGGCGTTTCCGGGCATCTGTTCCGTACCAAGACCGGCGAGCTGACCATCGCCTGCCGCACGCTCAAGCTCATCACGCGCTCCATGCGCCCCCTGCCGGAAAAATATCACGGTCTCAAGGACATGGAAACGCGCTATCGCCAGCGCTATGTGGATTTGACGGTCAACGAGCGGGCGCGGGACATTTTCCGCAAGCGCAGCCTCATCGTGAGCGAGTTCCGTTCCTTCCTGCAGGAAAAGGGCTTCATGGAAGTGGAAACCCCCATGATGCAGCCCCTGGCCGGGGGCGCCACGGCCCGACCCTTCATCACCCATCACAATGCGCTCGATCTGCAGCTCTACATGCGCATTGCGCCTGAGCTTTACCTCAAGCGCCTGCTGGTGGGCGGCTTTGAAAAGGTTTTTGAACTCAACCGCAACTTCCGCAACGAGGGCATCGACACCCGGCACAATCCCGAATTCACCATGTGCGAATTCTACTGGGCCTATGCCACCTTCCGCGATCTCATGGATCTGACGGAAGCGCTTTTTGCCCGGCTGGCCCAAAAGGTTTGCGGCAGCACGGTCATCACCTATCAGGGTCAGGAGATCGACCTCACGCCCGGCCGTTGGAAGCGCCTCACCTTCCACGAGTCGCTGGAACAGGTGGGCGGGCATGAGCCGTCCTTCTACACCGATTACGACAAGGTAAAAGCCTACCTCACGGAACGCGGCGAAAAGGTGGCCGAAGGCGAGGCCCTGGGCAAGATGCAGGCCAAGCTCTTTGATCTGGATGTGGAGGAAAAGCTCATCCAGCCGCATTTCATTTACCACTATCCCACGGCCATTTCCCCGCTTTCGCGGCGCAATGACGAAAACCCGGAAATCACCGACCGTTTCGAGCTGTTCATGACCGGGCGGGAAATGGCCAACGCCTTTTCCGAACTCAATGATCCCATGGATCAGCGCAGCCGCTTCGAGGCTCAGGTGCGGGAAAAGGAAGCCGGGGACGACGAGGCCCATTGCATGGACGAGGACTACCTGCGCGCCCTGGAATACGGCATGCCCCCGGCGGCCGGACAGGGCGTGGGCATCGACCGGCTGGTCATGCTGCTCACGGACTCGGCCTCCATCCGCGAAGTCATCCTTTTCCCGCTGCTGCGGCCGGAGTATTAGGTGGGCCGATCCTCCTTCGCCTTTTTCGTGGCCCGGCGCTACCTCTTTTCGCGCCGCAAGCAGACCTTCATTTCGGTCATCTCCCTCATGTCCATTCTGGGGGTGGCCCTGGGGGTCGGGGCGCTGGTGGTGGTGCTCGGCGTCTACAACGGCCTGACCACCGACATGCGGGACAAGATTCTGGGGGCCAATGCCCACGGCATCATCATGTCCTATCAGCCGTCGGCCTTTCAGCGCCTGCCGGATCTGCGCGAACGTGCGCTGACCGTGCCGCACATCACCGGGGCCACGCCGTTCATCTATACCGAGTGCATGATCTCGGCCAATGGCGGCGTCAAGGGCATTGTCCTGCGCGGGGTCGATCCGGCCACTGCGCCAGAGGTCGTGACCATGCTCGGCAAGCTGCGTCAGGGTTCCGTGGCGGATCTCCAGCGCTCCGAGGGCCTGCCCGGCATCATCATCGGCGACGAGCTGGCCCGGCGTCTGGGCGTGGTCATGGGCAGCCGCGTCAACCTGCTCACCCCCTCCGGCAAGAAGGGAGCGACGGGCTATCAGCCGGACATCAAGGCCTTTGAAATCGTGGGCACCTTCAAGACGGGCATGTTCGAGTACGACTCCTCGCTGGCCTTTGTCTCGCTGGATGTGGCCCGCAGCGTGCTGGGCCTGCCCGAGGGCTTTCTGACCGGCATCGAGATCACGGTGGACGATCTGTTCCGGGCCGACATCATTGCTGCGGATCTGGCCAATGAGCTGGGCAGTCCCTTCTATGTGCGCCACTGGATGGAAATGAACGCCAACCTCTTCGCGGCGCTCAAGCTGGAAAAGATCGGCATGTTCATCCTGCTGGCCATGGTGGTGCTCATCGGCTCCTTCTCCATCGTCACCTCGCTGGTCATGCTCGTCATGGAAAAAACCCGGGACATTGCCATCATGATGTCCATGGGGGCCACGCGGCGCATGATCCGCCATATCTTCATGCTGCAGGGCACCATCATCGGCCTTGTGGGCACCCTGCTCGGCTACGGCATGGGGCTGACGCTGGGCTGGGCGCTGCGCAAGTACCGCTTCATCAAGCTGCCGGAAAACGTCTATACTCTTGATCACCTGCCCATCATCATCACCCTTTCCGATGTGCTCATCGTGGGAGCCAGCGCCATGCTGCTCTGCTTTCTGGCGACCCTCTACCCGGCGCGGCAGGCCGCCCGCCTCGTGCCGGCCGAAGCCCTGCGCTACGAATAACCGCCATGTCCGAATTGTATCAATTTCATAACGTGAGCAAGCGCTTCGACGGCCCGGAAAATCTAGAGATTTTCAAGAATATCAACATGGTAATCCATGAGGGAGAGGCCCTTGGCATTGTGGGGGCCTCCGGCTCGGGCAAATCTACCCTCTTGCATCTTATGGGCGCTCTTGATACTCCCTCGACAGGACAGGTTTTCTTTGACGGCGCGGATATGGCCCTCATGCGTCCCGACGAAAAGGCCCGCTTCCGCAATACGTCGCTCGGCTTCGTCTTTCAGTTTCATCATCTGCTGCCGGAATTCACGGCCGAGGAAAATGTGGCCATGCCCGCCCTGGTGGCCGGACGTTCGCGTGCCGAGGCCCTGCCGTCGGCCCGGGACATGCTGGAGCGGGTCGGATTGTCGCACCGTACCGGCAGTTCGGTGGCGACCATGTCCGGCGGGGAGCGGCAACGTGTGGCCATCGCACGGGCCATCCTCATGCGGCCGCGCGTACTGCTGGCCGACGAACCAACGGGAAATCTTGACGAAAACACCGGCCGACAGGTCGGCGACCTTTTGATCTCCCTGAACAGGGACTTGGGCATGACGCTTGTGGTGGTGACGCACAACAACGAGCTGGCCGCCACCATGCACCGCAGTTTGGAACTCAGAGCGGGGATATTGTATGAAAAAGAGTTTGCGTAATCTCTTGGCTACCCTGGGCGTGCTGGCGCTTGTCCTGCTGTGCGCCGTCACGACGGCCCACGCCGCCGGCCAGAAGGTGCTGGTTCTGCCGTTCCAGGCCCATGCCGGGCCGGAGATGCCCAATGCCGCGCAGGATGTACCCCAGCTCATCTGTGATCAGCTCGCCCAGAACGGCCTTTCCCCCATCCCCATGGACAAGGCGCGCGGGCTGCTGGCCCGGGGCGGCGACGGCAGCATCAATCTGGCCGAGGCCCGCCGACTGGGCCGCATGGCCGGGGCGGACATGGTGGTTTACGGCACCTTCAATCAGCTGGGTTCCGGCTTCAGCATGGATACGCGCCTTGTGCCCGTGGAAGAGGGACAGGCCGTGCCCGCCCGCTTCGAGCGCGACTCGCTCATCGCCCTCTCCGAATGCGCCGGCGAACTGGCCGGGCGTGCGGCCAGCGTGCTCGGCTCGGGCGGGGCCGCCGCCTCGACGCCCGCCCCCGCTCCCGCTGCGGAGAGGGCGCCGACCTTCGTGCCCATGCAGGGCGCGGCCAAAGGCCTTGCCGATGTGCAGGTGCGCGGCCTTCAGGTCATGGATCCCGACGTGGTGCTCACCCGCCTGACCATCCGGCGCGGCGACAGCCCGGATGCCAATGCCATCAACGAGGAAGTCAAGCGCATCTGGGAAATGGGCTACTTCAACGATGTGCAGGCCACGCTGGAAGGCAACGTGCTTGTCTTTACCGTGCAGGAAAAGCCGCGCATCGAAAACATCATCGTGGAAGGCTCGGATGCGGTGGACGCCGACGACGTGCTGGCCGCCATGGGCACCAAGAGCGGCAACGTCCTCAATGAACAGCTCATTTCCGACGACCTGCAGAAAATCAACGAGCTTTATCGCAAGGAAGGCTACTATCTGGCCAAGGCCGGCTACCGCCTGGATTCCCGTCAGGGCGGCAAGGGCGCCGTGCTGGTCATCACCGTGGAAGAGGGCAACAAGCTCTATATCAAGGAAGTCAAAATTGACGGCATCAAGGAGCTGGATCGTGACGGGCTGGACAAGTATCTGGCCCTGCGCCCGCGCGGCATTCTCTCCTGGTTCACGGGCACGGGCGTGCTCAAGGATGAGTACATCGAGCGCGACACCAACGCCATTGCCGCCTACGGTCTGAGCCAGGGCTTTGTGGACATTCAGGTGTCCGCGCCTGACATCCAGTACAAGGATGACGGCATCTACATCACCTTCCTCGTCAACGAAGGTCCCCGCTACAAGGTGCGCGAGGTCAAGTTTGCCGGCGACATCATCGACAGCGAGGAAAACATGCTCCAGCAGGTGGAGATGGACGAATGGCGTGACGACAACGGCTATTTTTCCGTCACCGTCATGCAGGAAGACACCAAACGCCTGACCAATTTCTACGCCGATCAGGGCTATGCCTTTGCCGAGGTGGATACGCGCATCCTCAAGGTGGACGGCGACGAGCCGCTGGTGGACGTGGGCTATCAAATCAGCAAGAAGCAGAAGGTCTTTATCCGCCGCCTGACCGTGGAAGGCAACGTCAAAACCCGCGACAACGTCATCCTGCGCGAAATGCGCCTCGGCGACGGCGACATGTACGACGGCTCAAAGCTGCGCCGCTCCACCGAACGCCTGAACCGCCTGCGCTATTTCTCGGCGGTGGACACCGAGCTGGTGCCCACCGGCCAGGAAGACGAGGTCGATCTCAAGGTCAAGGTCAAGGAAGCCAATACCGGCGCCCTCATGGGCGGCATCGGCTACTCCACCTACTATGATGTGGGCGTGTCCGCCTCCATCATGGAGCGCAACCTCTTCGGTCGCGGCTACTGGCTGCAGCTGCAGGGCTTCTTCTCCTGGCGGCGCACCTCGGGCATCCTGTCCTTCACCAATCCCCGCGTGTACGACACGAATCTGAGCGTGGGCAACGACCTCTACTACGTCTACGACTACTGGGACGACTTCACCAAGGAAACCATAGGCGACAGCCTCAACCTCTCCTATCCCATCGGGGAATACACCTCCGTGGGCGTAGGCTACCGCCTCGAACGCTACTACCTGTCGGATGTGGACGCGGATGCTTCACCCTACATTGCCGACTACAAGGGCTACAACTGGACCAGCGCCATCAACGCCCGCATCCTGCGCGACACCACCGACGCCCGCGACCGGCCCACCAAGGGCACCATTGCCCGCCTCTGGGCCGAATACGGCGGCGGCGGCCTGGGCGGCACGGACAACTTCATCAAGGCCGTGGCCGACTGGCAGGGTTTCTGGTCCTTCAACCCCGAAAACACCGTTCACCTGCGGGCGCGCGTAGGCGGAGTGTTCCAGAATACCGACAGCCGCGTGCCCGTATTTGAACGCTTCTGGGTGGGCGGCATGGATACCATCCGCGGCTTCTCCTATTCCGACCTTTCGCCTCGCGACTACAACTATGGCGGCGACCAGATCGGCGGCGACCGCATGGGCGTGCTGAACCTTGAATACATCTGGACCTTCCAGAAGGATATCGGGCTTGCGCTGGTGCCCTTCCTGGATGCCGGCTTCAACATCGACTCCAAGACCCAGAGCAACGACCTTTACGACAAGATCGTCTACTCGGCCGGTCTCGAACTGCGCTGGCGTTCGCCCATGGGCGACCTGCGCATTGCCTACGGCGTTCCGCTCACCAAGGACTATGACAATGAGCGGGCACCGGGCCGGCTCGAGTTCAGCATGGGGCAGTTCTTCTAATCTCGCAACAGATGCTTGCAGCAAGGCGCTTTCTCAGGAAAGCGCCTTTTTTTATTTTGAAAAAATAATCAACTCAAAAAGGCCACAATATGAGCGCAATATTCCTGATACAGAATCTTTTTGCAGTCTGCTAAAATCCATATTGCATACAAAAAAATTGCCTCAAGCAATTTTCAATTTTTTTTAGATGAACTCTAAAAAAAAATTGCTTGCCATCTTTTCGGCAAGCATCTACCACTATAGTAACAACTCGTTTAAGACAGGCCCCCATACGACAGGCGCGCCTGCTCACAGGCCCGTCATGCCTTGCTCACGCGGGATACGGATATGGCAAAGCGAACACATTTTCCCGGCAAAACCGCTTTGGCGGCAGGCCCCCTGCGCCGTCTCGCCCCTCCGCTGGCCTTTATGCTGGCGCTCGTGGCGCTGGTTGTTCTGTGCTATGATGCGGGCTACTCCGCCCTGCCCCCCACGGAAAAGCGCTATGCCGACGCCAAGGCCAGTGTGGAACGCCTCAAGCTGGATGAACGGCGCTCCCTGCAGCGTGAGCCGTGGGAAAAGCTGGCCGAGGAGTTCACCGCCATTTATCGCAGCGATGCCGGCTGGCCCAACCGCGCCGCCGCGCTCTTCCGGGCCGCCGACAGCATGGAGCAGCTGGCCCGCCGCTCCTTCCTGCGCAAGGATGCGGCCCGGGCGGTGGCCTGCTATGAAGATGTGGCCCTCAAGCATGCCGACAGCCGCCTGGCTGACGACGCCCTCTACCGGGCCGCCTTGCTGACGGCCTCCTTCCTCAAGGACGACAAGGCCGCACTGGCCCTGCTGGATCGTCTGGAACGGCAGTATCCGCGTGGCGACATGCGCCCGCAGGCGCGCGAATTGCGGCGCAACCTCACGGCAGCCGCCTCCGATATCCCCACCGGGCGCCAGCCTGACGCGGCTGCCCGGAACAAGACTGCCCCCACCGCCGGCAAGTCCGGCGCTCAAACCGCCAGGCCGGAGCCGGACGTGTCCCCGGCCGCCCGGCCGCTGGAAAGCTACCGGCAGGCCAAGGAAGATATGGAAAGGCTGCGCGCGGACAAGACACGTTCCTGCTGGCGCGAACCTTGGGAAAAGCTGGAAGGACGCTTTCTGTCCGTCTACGCGGCCAAGCCCAATGCCGCCGTTGCGGCGGGCGCACTCTACCGTGCGGCCGCCAGCCGGGAAGCGCTGGCCCGTTGTTCCCACCTGAACCGGGATTTTCGGGCCGCCGTCGAGCGTTACCTTGCCGTAAGCGAGGAATTTCCGCGCAGTGCATTGGCTGATGACGCCCTGCTGCAGGCGGCCCGCCTTTCCGCCGAAGAACTTGATGAGGCGGCAACGGCCCTCGGCTATCTGGACGATCAGCTGAAGCGCTACCCGCGCGGAGATATGGCGGGAGCGGCCCGCAGCCTGCGTGCCGAGCTGGCCGGCAACCGGGGGGACGCCCCCGCTCAGGCGGCAGGGCAGCGGGAGCGGGCCGAACTGCAGACCCTCTCCTGGGATTCCACCGGCAAGAACAGCGTGGAAGTGGTGCTGGCCCTGAACACGCCCGTCAAGTATGATACCCGCCTCGTGCGCGGCAACGGCAAGCAGCCCGCCCGCCTGCTGCTTCATCTGAAGGACACCCGGATTGCCGGGGACATCGGCAAGGGCACACGGGTCAAGGGCAGCCTTCTGCAGAACATTGCGGTACGCAAGCACGGCGGCGGCGCGCAGGTGGAGCTTTCCTTCCGCGACGTGGCCCGCTTCGATACCGACAGCGCTGAGAATCCCCACCGCATCGTGGTACGGGTCACGGCCGGGAAGAACCGTGCGCCGCGCGAAGACGAGGGCGAAATGGATCTGGCCGAAGCGCCGCGTTCCAACCGCAAGGTCACGACCCGTCAGGTCAGGAACATGGCCAGCCAGCTGGGTCTGAACGTGCGCCGGGTCTTCATCGACGCCGGACATGGCGGTCGCGATCCCGGCACCAGCCACAACAAGGTGGTGGAACGGATCATCACCCTGGATATTGCCCTGCGTCTGGGCCGCCTGCTGGATGCCAACGGTCTGGAAGTGACCTACAGCCGCAAGGATGACCGGGCCGTGGGCCTCAGCCAGCGCACTAGCACCGCCAACCGCAAGGAATGCGATCTCTTTGTGTCCATCCACGTCAATGCCAATGACGATCGCTCGGTGCAGGGTTTTGAAACCTACTATCTTGACTTTGCGAGCAACCAGCATGCCGCGCGGGTGGCCGCACTGGAAAACGCCCGCAGCGAGCGCCGCCTTGCCGACATGCAGGGCATGCTGGCCGAACTCATGCTGTCCGCGCGGGTGGACGAATCCCGACGGCTGGCGGCGGATATCCAGCGCATGTCGCTCTTCCGCCTCAAGCGGCGGGGCTACACGGTACGCAACAACGGCACCAAGTCCGCGCCCTTCCATGTGCTGCTCGGGGCCAACATGCCCGCCGTGCTGGTGGAAGTGGGCTACTGCACCCATGCGGATGAGGCCCGGCGGCTGCTCAATCCCGCATATCGCCATGCTCTGGCCGAAGGGCTGGCCGAAGGCATCCTTGCCTACCGAGATCGTCTGGCCAGACGCCATACCGCACAGAATTCGTTGACGGAAGAAACGTCTGGTGCTATGTGATTACGCAACGCAGGCAGCCTGTCCCCAAGGGGATGTTCCTGTGTATGATGACTGTGTGAAGGCGCATGTTTGCGTTACGTTTACCTCGCAGCCCGATTATCGAAATGGAGTATTTCCCATGCGTAAAGTTCTTTTGCTGACCCTTGCCCTGAGCCTGATGCTGCTGGGAACGGCCTTTGCCGCCGAATCCGCGGCGCCGACAACGCCCAAGATCGGCGTGGTGGACATGCAGGCCGTGGCGACGCAGAGCGAACCGGCCAAAGCCGCCAAGGAAAAGATGGAAAAACAGTTCGGCAAGGAGCGCACCGATCTGGAAAAGCAGGGAGAAGCGCTCAAGAAGAAAGCCGAGGAGCTGAAGGGCCCCAAGGGAACCGAAGAAAAGAAGCTGGCCTTCATCAAGTCCAAGCAGGAACTGGATCAGAAGACCCGCAACTTCATGCGCAAGGTTGAGCAGGAAGAAATCAAGCTGCGTCAGGATATGGTCACCATGGTCTTCAACGCCACCTATGAAGTGGCCAAGCGCAAGGGCTTCACCTTCGTGGTGGACATCACCGCCGGCGGCGTGCTCTATGCCGATCAGAGCATGGATCTGACCCCCGAGGTGCTGGCCGAAGTCAACAAGATCTTCAAGGAAAAGGGCGCCAAGAAGGACGAAAAGAAGTAGGCCTTCGCCCCGCTTCTGAAAATATCGGGACCCCGGCGCAAGCCGGGGTCTCCTGTTATGCCCCCTGCTGCGGCCCTTGTGGCTTTTGACGGCAGCGGCTATACTCCTCCCGTTCCGTCAACAGTCTTTCGGCAAAGGAGCCGCCATGTCACAGGAATCCCCGGCGCTGACCATGGACATTCAGCGCATTCTCGAAATTCTGCCCCATCGCTATCCCTTTCTGCTCGTGGATCGCGTGGTGGAATGTGTGCCGCAGTCCCATATCCGGGCCTACAAGAACGTCACCATGAACGAACCCTTCTTTCAGGGCCATTTCCCCGGGGTGCCCATCATGCCCGGCGTGCTCATCCTCGAAGCCCTGGCCCAGACCGGGGGGCTGCTGGCGGCGGCCGGCCTGGGGGATCTTTCCGACAAGCTCTTTCTCTTCACCGGGCTGGACGGCGTCAAGTTCCGGCGGCAGGTCGTGCCCGGGGATCGGCTTGACCTCGAATGCAGCAACTTGCGCATGAAGCTGCGCATGTGCAAGATGGACGCCAAGGCCTTTGTGGACGGCAAGCTGGCTGCCGAAGCCCAGATTACCGCCGCCATCGGCGATCGCCCCGCCGCCTGATGCGCGTCGCTCTTGTCCATTATTGGCTCTCCGTCATGGGCGGGGGGGAAAAGGTGCTGGAAGCCCTGTGCCGCCTCTATCCGCAGGCAGACATCTATACGCATGTGCTGCGCCCGGAAAATCTGCCGGCCGAACTGCGGCGTCATGCCATCCGCACCACCTTCATCAATGCCCTGCCGGGCAGCGCCCGCCATTACCAGAAATATCTGCCCCTCATGCCGCTGGCCCTGGAACAGCTGGATCTGACGGCGTACGATCTGGTCATTTCCAGCGAATCCGGGCCGGCCAAGGGGGTCATCACCCGGCCTGACGCCCTGCACCTCTGCTATTGTCATTCGCCCATGCGCTATCTTTGGGACAGCTGGCCCACCTATCAGCGCAATGCCGGTCGCCTGACCCGCCTGTTCTCGCGCCTGCTGCTGCCCCGGCTGCGCCGCTGGGATTATCTCAGCGCCCAGCGTGTGGATCGCATTGTGGCCAATTCACGCCATGTGGCCCGGCGCGTACGCAAATACTGGCGGCGCGAGGCCGCAGTGGTGCATCCGCCCGTGGATACCCGCACCTTTGCGCCGCGGGAAAGCCCGGGCGGCGAGCACTATCTCTGCTTTGGCCGCCTGACCTGTTACAAGCGTGTGGATCTGGCCGTTCAGGCCTGCACCCGTCTACAACGGCCGCTCATCGTCATCGGCGACGGGGAGGATCGCCGCCGCCTGGAAGCTCTGGCCGGGCCGAGCGTGCGCTTTCTGGGCCGGCAGGAGGATGCGACCGTGCGGGAATTGCTCTCCCGCAGCCGTGCGCTGCTCTTTCCCGGTGAGGAGGATTTTGGCATCGTGCCCGTGGAGGCCATGTCCGCCGGTGTGCCCGTCATCGCCTACGGGCGCGGCGGCGCGCGGGAAACCGTGAGGGACGGCGTCACCGGCCTGCTGTTTGCCGAACAGACCCCCGAGGCGCTGGAAGAGGCCATCCGCCGCTTCGAGAGCTGCGAAGCCACCTTTGACCCCGCCGCCCTGCATGCGCATGCCGAGCACTTTTCCGAGGAACGTTTTGCGCGGGGCATGTTGGCCGAGGTGGAAAAAGGCTTTCAGGATCTGCGCATGCCCTGACCGGGCGGCGGGCCTGCGCCGTCCGCCCTGCCATCCTCTGCCCGCTTTCCGGAATCCCTGCGGCGCTTCCGCATCCTCGCCCCCCCACAAAAAAAACGCCCGTCAGGGCGTTTCCTCTGCGAGGCGGCCGGAGCCGCGCGATTGCGCCTAATACGCGCCGTAGCCGGTCAGCACCACAAAGGGCGTCTTGCCCAGGATCCAAAGATCCATCCAGACCGACCAGTTGGTGACATAGTAATTGTCCATGGCCACCCGCTCCTCATACGTCGTATTGTTGCGCCCCGAGACCTGCCACAGTCCGGTCACGCCGGGACGCACACGGCAGTAATTCTCGTAGACGGCACCATACTTGACGCATTCGTCCTCCACAATGGGACGCGGGCCCACAAGGCTCATGTCGCCCAGCAGGACATTGATGAGCTGCGGCAGCTCGTCCAGACTCGTCTTGCGCAGAAAGGCTCCCACCCGGGTCACGCGCGGATCATGCTTGAGCTTGTGATCCCGCTCCCATTCGGTGCGCAGTTCGGGCCGCTCATCCAGAAAACGGGCCAGTACCGCGTCGGCATCGGCCACCATTGTCCGGAACTTGCAAATTCGGATCTCCTGTCCCCCCAGCCCCAGACGCCGCTGGCGATAGATGATAGGCCCCGGACTGTCCAGACGAATGGCCAGGGCCAGCAGCAGACTGGGCACCAGCAACAGGCCCGTCAGCGGCAGGCAGATGCCCAGATCCAGCAGACGCTTCAGGCGTCGCCGCCAGCGGCTGCGCAGGTTCTGCTTGATGAGCAGGCCGGTATGCAGGCCGAGGTCGCAGGGCGTCAGCCAGAAATGCTGAAAATCCGTGCCGAATTGGGGGATGATCAGGGTTTTGCCGAAGTAGCGATTGATGATGGAAAGGTAATCTATCTTCGAAACCTGCTGCGCGCCCTGCAGCACCAGGGCAATGGCCTCGGGATGCCGCGCACCGCATTCGGCCAGCATGGCGGTCAGTCGCTTCTCGTCCTCGGGCAGCTGCATGATGTCGAAAGGCAGCAGGCCATACTGGGGATTGCGTTTGAGATAATGCCAGAAGGCCCGCCCCCGGCGGCTGCGGTCGAGGATGATGAGCGGCGCTCCCCACCAGCGGCGGCGCGCCCAGAGCCGGCGGGCCAGAAAACGCCAACCCGGCAGGGCGATGCAGCCGAGCAGCCAACTGCCCAGCATGGCCAGCCGGGAATAATTGACGCTGCTCTTGCCCGCAAAAAGGGAAAGCAGAAGCAGCGCAAAAACCATGCTCGCGGAAAGGACAAGGGAACGCAATTCGCGATGGGGCGGAAGCGGCAGGGTCTGATACAGGCCAAAAAGAAAACCGAGCACGGGCATCAGGACAACAATGAACAGCCCGATCCAGATGTACTGCGAAAGATCCACGCCGCCGAAAAGATGCCGCACCGTCAGGATGGTTGCGGAAACCAGCAGCAGGGTCAGCACATCTCCCGCACACAGCAGCAGCTGTTGCGGCGGAAGACCGGCCCGACGCAGACGGGTGGCAAGGGAAGGAGTCGAAAGCATGGCGCATCCGTGGACTGAAATCTGCGCGTATGCTACACCCAAGCAGGGGGCAGTTCAAGGGAAAGCCGCGAGGGCTTGCGCCCTGCGCCGCCATCTGCTAGAAAATGCCTGTTCTGCCGCACGCGCGGCTGTTCTTCAGCAATCGGGGTTCGCCAATGAAAAAGCTCTTTGTCTGTACGTTGCTGCTGGGTCTGCTGGCCGCTGTGCCCGCCCTTGCCAAAACCTATGTGAACGGCATTGACGCCAATTACCCGCCTTTTGCCTATATTGACGAAAAGACGGGCCAGCCTGCCGGCTTTGACGTGGATGCCATGAATTGGATCGCCAAGACCATGGGCTTTACGGTCACCCACAAGGCCATGGCCTGGGACGGCATTGTGCCCGCGCTGGCCAACAAGCAGATCGACATGATCTGCTCCGGCATGAGCATCACCGAAAAGCGCCGCCAGATGGTCGATTTTTCCGACCCCTACTGGACGGTGTCCCGCGTTTTCCTGGTGAAGAAGGATTCGTCCCTCACCCCGGCGGAAATTCTCTCCAAGCCCGTCAAGCTGGGTGTGCAGCGCGGCACCTCCGAAGCCGACGCCATCAGGCAGGAACAGAAGGAAAAGGGCTATCCCTTTGAACTGCTCTTCTATGAATCCTGCCCGCTGGCCGTGGAAGACCTGCTCAACGGCCGCATCGACGCCGCGCTCATGGATCAGCTGCCTGCCGAGGATTCCATTGCCAAGGGCAAGGCCGTCAAAAAGGCCGGCACCCACGGCGAACCCGATCAGTTCGGCGTGGCCATCCGCAAGGGCGACAAGGAACTGCGCGCCCTCATCGACGAAGGCTTCCGCAAGCTGCAGGCCGATCCCTACTGGCAGGAACTCCAGAACAAGTACCTGAGCAAGTAAGCCGTCAGCCGCCGCTTTCCGGCGGCGCGCCGACGACGCTCGCAATCACGGCATGGCCGCCACCCGCGTGGCGGCCTGCCCCTGTCTTTCCTTCAACGCTCGTACGCTGCCATGAACTCACTTCTGGTCATCTGGGACGCCCTGCCTTTCATCCTCGGCGGTACGCTGACCACTGTCGGCGCCGTGGCGCTGGCCCTCGGTCTGGGCCTGCTGCTCGGCGTTCCCCTGGCCGTGGGACAGGTCTACGGTCGCCCCCTTGTCCGCGCGCTGGTGGGCCTCTATGTCTGGTTTTTCCGGGGCGTGCCCATCCTGGTGCTGCTCTTTCTCGCCTTTTACGGTCTCATGGGCCCTGTCATCCCGCCTTTTCTGGCCTCCTGCATCGTCATGGGCTGCATCAGTACCGCCTATCAGTCCCAAATCTTTCGCGGCGCCATCGAGAGCCTCCCTCAAGGGCAACTCAAGGCCGCTCGCGCCCTGGGCATGACCGACGCCCGCGCCATCGTCCATGTCATCCTGCCCCAGGCCATGCGCCTGTCCATTCCCGGCTGGGCCAATGAATTTTCCATCCTGCTCAAGGACTCCGCCGTCTGCTATGTGCTCGGCACGGATGAAATCATGTCCCGCGCCACGGCCGTGGCGCAGCACACCCATGAACATCTGGCCCTTTTCGCCCTCGCGGGCCTTATTTATTTCCTTCTCACGTTCGTGGTGCTGAAGCTGCTGCGCGCCCTGGAAAACCGGGTACACATTCCCGGCTATTCGGCAGGCGGCACGGCAGGCATGGGAGCAGCGGGGTAAGCCATGAGAACCGTATTGCAGGTCGCCCACCTCTCCAAGAAACTCGGCGGCAAGCCCATCCTGCAGGACTGCTCCCTGACGCTGAACCGCGGCGAACTCAAGGTGCTTATCGGGCCGTCCGGCGCGGGCAAAAGCACCCTGCTCCAGTGCATCAACTGCCTGATCCCGCCCGACGAGGGCAAAATCCTTCTTGAAGGGCGGGCCCTCGACATCCGCGACAAGCGCGCCCTCTGCGCCTTTCGCGCCCAAGTCGGCATGATCTTTCAGGACTTCAACCTGTTCGACCACCTCACCGCCGAAGAAAATGTGGCCATTGCCCTGCGCAAGGTGCGCGGCATGAACCGCCATGACGCCCTGCTGCGCGCACAGGAAGAACTGGGGCGCGTCGGCATGTCCCGCCGGGCCGCACTCTATCCGGCGCAGCTGTCCGGCGGACAGAAGCAGCGCGTGGCCATTGCCCGCGCCCTCGCCATGGATCCCAAGGTCATCCTGCTGGATGAACCCACCTCCGCCCTTGACCCCGAGCTGGTCGGCGAAGTGCTGGCCGTCATCAAGGATCTGGCGCGCGGCGGCATGACCATGCTCATGGCTACCCACCAGATGGATTTTGCCCGCGCGCTGGCCCACGAAATCCTCTTCATGGAACAGGGCATCATCATCGAACAAGGCTCCCCCGAAAGCCTGCTGGCCGAGGGCAGCGCCACCCGCACCCGCGACTTCTGCAAGCATCTGCTGGACATGGGAGCCTGAGCGTGTTTGATCCGGCCTTTGTCTCCACCGAACTGCTGCCCGCGCTCAATCGCGGCCTGCTGGTCAGCATCGCCCTTATCGTGCCCACCGCCATCCTGGGCTTCGTCGGCGGCGTGGTGCTCGGCTGCATACGCACCTTCGGTTCCCCCCTGGCCCGCCGCCTCGGCGACGCCTACACGGCCATCATCCGCGGCGTGCCGCTGGCCGTGCAGCTCATGATGATCTATTTTGCCCTGCCCAAGCTCGGCATCTACTTCGATCCCTTCGGCGCCGCGCTCATCAGCTTCATCCTCTGCAATTCCGCGTACCAGTCGGAGTATGTCCGTGGCGCGCTGCTCTCCATCCGGCAGGGCCAGATCCGCGCCGCGCAGGCCCTGGGCATGGATACCCTCCAAACCATCATCTGGATCGTCATCCCGCAGGCCGCCCGCCGCGCCCTGCCCGGCTGCGGCAATGAAGTCATCTACCTCATCAAGTACAGCTCCCTCGCCCACCTCGTCCCCTGCATGGAACTCATGGGCGAAGGCAAGGTCGTCGCCTCGGACACCTTCCGCTATACCGAGGTCTTTCTCGCCGTCGGGGCCTACTATCTGGTTATGGTCACCCTCGCCACCTGGCTGCTGCGCTGGCTCGAAAAACGCTTTGCCATCCCCGGTTTCGGCGCGCGCTGATTGTCGGCAGCTTTTTTGTTGGCGGCAGCGTTTTTTGCGGGGGGAAAAGGGGGGACTTTTTGCAAAAAGTCCCCCCTTTTCCCCCCGCAAAAAACGCTGCCGCCAACAAAAAAGCTGC
>DWZD01000039.1 GCA_019118345.1 Candidatus Desulfovibrio intestinavium
TTCGTGGGGGGAAGGCCCCCTTTGTGAACAAAGGGGGCCTTCCCCCCACACCCCCCATCCCCCCAAAAACGTTACTGTCCTGATGCCGGGCGTCGCGGCATGCCGGGCGTCGCCTGACCGCAGCCCAGCCAAACCCTGAACAAAACGGCAGGTCAAAACAGCCTGTAGTGCCCGGCCTTTTTTTTGCCATGCTGCCGGGCCACGTCGGCACGGCAGGTATCCAGCAAAGTTTTTGGGAAAGGTGGGGTTCGGGGAGGAAGAATACACAGGAAAAACGCATATGAAGAGCAGGCGGCGGCTGTCCGGCTTTTTTTGCCATGCTGCCGGGGGACGGACAAGGCGCGCGACGCCTTGCCGGGCCACGTCGGCACGGCAGTGACCCTGATAAGAGTTTTGGGAAGGGAGTGGGGGAGCGCGAGGGGGCGAGGGAGAACCGTTTTGCAAAACGGTTTCCCTCGCCCCCTCGCATCCAGAACGTATTTTTCAACAACTTTTTCTCGTATCGAGACTAGTCCTCGCGGCGAACGGCGCGGACTTCTTCGATGCGCTGGCCCTGCATGCGGCAGATTTCCATGACCCAATGGTCAAGGTGGCATTTTTCGCCTTCGCGGGGGATGTGGCCGAGTTTTTCGAGCAGCAGGCCGGCGAGGGTGGCGCTGCTGCTGCGGCTGGGCACGCGGATATTGAGCCAGGCGGTCACGGCATCCACGGAGAGGCGGCCGGGCATGAGCCAGCTGCCGTCGGGCTGGCGGCAGGATTCGGGGCCGGCGGGCATGTCGCCCATTTGTCCGGCGAGGACGCCGAGCAGGTCGTTGGGAGTGATGACGCCGACCACGCTGCCGTATTCGTCGCGCACAAAGGCCAGCGGCACGGGATCATTGCGGAAGATCTCGAGCAGGTCGGAAAGGCCGGCGTGTTCGAAAATATCCGGCGCGTGGCGCAGGAGCGGGGCAAGCGACCAGTCGGCGGCGGGCCGATCCCCGGCGACGGCGAGATCGCCGCAGTGGACGACGCCGAGGACTTCGTCCTTGTCGGTATCGAGGACGGGCAGCCAGGCCAGGGGGGAGGCGGCGGCAAAGGCGCAGGCGGAGGCGTGGTCAGCCTTGCTGTCGAGCCAGCGGACGCGCTGACGAGGGGTCATGATGAAGCGGGCGGTGCGTCCGCTGAGGCGGATGACGCGGGCCACCATATCGCGTTCCTCGGGGGCGAAGAGGGCATCGCTGTCGGGTTCGGTGGCGAGGGCGGCGGCATCGAGGCGGGCGTCCTCCTCACCGTAGCGGCTGCCGCCGAGCAGGCCGAGTACGGCGCGGGCCGTGGATTCGCGCATGTCGCGCATGCTGATGCGCTTGCGGCGGTTGCGCAGGGCGAGCTGGTTGCAGCATTCCACAAGGATGGAAAAGCAGATGGCGGCGTAAAGGTAGCCCTTGGGCAGATGGAAGCCCAGGCCGTCCATGACGAGGCTGAGGCCGATCATGAGCAGGAAGCCCAGACAAAGGATGATGACGGTGGGATGCTTTTCCACAAAGTTCGTCAGAGGAGCGGCGGCCAGCACCATGACGGCCATGGCCGCGATGACGGCCAGCATCATGACGGGCACATGGCTGACCATGCCCACGGACGTGATGATGGAATCAAGGGAAAAGACGGCGTCCAGCACGAGGATTTGGGCAATGACCTGCCAGAAGTTGGCATGGCCGTCCTGAGAACCGTATTCGAGCATGTGGCCCTCGAGGCGCTCGTGAAGTTCCATGGTGCCCTTGAAGAGAAGGAAGACGCCCCCGCCCATGAGGATGAGATCGCGCCAGGAGAAGGGCTTGCCCGCGATGGTGAAAATCGGTTCGGTCAGGCCCACGATCCAGGCAATGGCCGAGAGGAGAATCAGCCGCATGGCGAGCGCGAGGCCGAGGCCGGTGAGGAAGGCGTGACGCCGCTGCTTTTCGGGCAGGCGCTGGGTGAGGATGGAAATGAAGACAAGGTTGTCGATGCCCAGCACCACCTCAAGCAGAATCAGCGTACCCAGACCGGCCCAGGCCGACGGATCGGCGATCCACGTCATATCCCACATACAGGCAAGTTCTCCCTCGCGCACGGGGCGCGTGATTTACACGGCGATACGTTGTGTCGTCTTCTGTTACAAAAAAAGGGGGGCATGCGCCCCCCGGAATCAGTCCGCAACGGACAGAAGAAAGTTTTTTCGGCAACAATTCCGCATGAGGGAATTATTCAGCCGCCAGCTGGATGCGGGTAAAGCCGACAACCTTGATGTCGTCGCCCACGGCCTTGGCCACCTCGCGCACCACATCGGCCACGCTCTTCTTGTCGTCGCGGATGTAGGGCTGTTCGAGCAGGCAGACTTCCTTCTGAAATTTCTTCACCGCGCCGTCGGCGATCTTGTCCACGATCTGGGCGGGCTTGCCTTCTTCGAGGGCCTTCTGGCGGTACACTTCACGTTCGCGGGCCACAGCTTCCTGATCGAGGCTGTCGGCGTCAAGCGCCATGGGATTGGCGGCGGCCACCTGCATGGCCACGTTCTTGGCCAGTTCCTTCACTTCTTCCTTTTCGGCGGTTTCGGCCTTGCCGCAGTGCAGATCGACGAGCACGCCGATCTTGCGGTTGGCATGAATGTACTGACCGATGACGTCGCCGTCGCCGCCCTTGCTGTGGCGGGTGAACTTGCCGAGCTGCATGTTTTCGCCCACGGAGGCGATGAGCTGGGTCACTTCGTCGCCGATGATGCCCTGCAGGGCGTCGGCATCGGCGGGATTGTGATTGAGGACGCTTTCGGCCACCTTGAGGGCAAGGGCTTCAAACTGTTCGCCACGGGCCACGAAGTCGGTTTCGCAGAGCAGGGCGGCAAGGGCCACATGCTTGCCGTCGGCGCTGGCGGCCACGGTGACGAGGCCTTCGCTGGTGGCGCGGCCGGACTTCTTGGCGGCCTTGGCCATGCCCTTCTGACGCAGCCAGTCCACGGCCTTTTCCAGATCGCCTTCCACTTCCACAAGGGCTTTCTTGCAGTCCATCATGCCCGCGCCGGTTTTTTCGCGCAGTTCTTTCACCAAGCTAGCGGTAATAGCCATTTTTTCCTCTCCATTATCCGGCAGGGCCGGTTAGGGCGACATTGGGGGCGAAACGCGCACACGCTCGGGGCCGCCTTTCGCCGGGGACGACAGGCGCGTGACGGAAGCTCCGCCACGCGCCGTCCGGGGGAGCGCACGGCTCCCGCAACACTTATTCGGCAGCGGCTTCGGTCGCTTCGGCGGCCTTCTGCATGGCCTCCTCGGCATTGACTTCGCCCTTGGACATGGCCGCGCCCTCCTGGCAGGCTTCGGAGAAAGCCGTCACAAAGAGCTTGATGGCGCGGATGGCGTCGTCGTTGCCGGGGATGATGTAATCAATCACATCGGGATCGCAGTTGGTGTCGGTCACGGCCACGATCGGGATGCCGAGCTTGCGGCATTCCTTGACCGCGATGTCTTCGCGGTTGGGGTCGATGATGAAGGCCAGCTGCGGCAGGCGATCCATGTTCTTGATGCCGCCGAGGGTCTGTTCCAGCTTCTGCATTTCGCGTTCCAGCAGCAGGATTTCCTTCTTCTGGTAGCGGTTGATGCTGCCGTCGGCGAACATGCCTTCGAGCTTCTTCAGGCGTTCGACGCTCTTCTGGATGGTGACGAAGTTGGTGAGCGTGCCGCCCATCCAGCGGTTGGTCACATAGAACTGACCGGCCTTGGTGGCTTCGGTGGCCACGGCTTCCTGGGCCTGACGCTTGGTGCCGATGAAGAGCACCTTGCCGCCCTTGGCCACGGTGTCCACCACCTTGTCATAGGCCACGCGGAAAAGTTTGACGGTCTGCTGCAGGTCGATGATATGAATGCCGTTGCGCGCGCCGAAGATGTAGGGGCGCATCTTGGGGTTCCAGCGGCGGGTCTGGTGCCCGAAATGCACGCCGGTTTCCAGCATCTGCTTCATGCTGACGTAAGCCATGTTCGATCCTCCAAAAATGGGTTGTGGTCTTCCACTCCGGCCCTGACCCTGCAACCCGCCGCGCCGCTGAACGCCGCGCCGCACGGGCACCCCGGGCCGCTGCCGGAGTGTGCTTGATGAACGCGGTACGCTAGCCCAAAGCGCGACAAATGGCAAGAGGAAGATTGCGGCGGGGGGTATGGTTTTCCTGCCTGAACGGGGCCTGCATTGTCACATGGCATCGGGGCGCAAAATGGCCGGGTGAGGGGAGACCGGCATGAAACGTCTCCATGAGGGACGTCAGCCCGGCATGCCCATGATGGCGGGGGGCCAGCCTTGCATTCCCGCGCGAACCGCGGCGTGCGTTGCACGGGGCAGGGTTTTCTTTTATACATGCGGGAAGCAAGCGACGAGATGTCCGTCACGATGTCGGGCCTCTGCGTGAATGTCAACCGACGAGGAGGTCGGCATGGCGATCCCGGACTTTCAAAGCCTTATGTTGCCGATTTTGCGTCTGGCCGCCGGCGGCTCGATTCGGACAGCGGATGCCATTGTACAGATGTGCGGCGAGTTTGGCCTGTCCGATGACGAACGGCGGGAAAGGCTCGCCAGCGGTCGGCAGACGCGCATTGCCAACCGGGTCTACTGGGCCTTCGTCCATCTTGCCAAGGCTGGATTGCTGCGGCGTGAGGCCCGGGGCGTCTATGCCATCACCCCGGAAGGGCAACGGGCGCTTGCCGGAGCGCCCAAGCGGATAGACATGCCCTTTCTCATGGCCTGCTCCGAAGACTATCGCCAATTCCGCAAGGCTTCCTCTGCGCCGACAGCCGATGACGAAGCGAATCTTTCCCCTGACTCCGCTCAAGTTGCGGAGGACACTCCTGACGAGCGGGTGGAAGCCGCCTTTGCCGAACTGCATGCCGCCCTGCAATCCGATCTGCGGGAACGCATACAGGCCATGAGCGATGCGAACTTTGAAAAACTGATCGTCCTATTCATGAGCGGCCTTGGCTACGGCGACCGCAGCCTTGCCGTGCGGACGGGAGGGCCGGGTGACGGCGGCATTGACGGCATCGTCACCGAAGACGTGCTCGGCCTGGACGTCATCTATCTGCAAGCCAAAAAATACGGTGCCGATTCCGCCGTCGGCCCGGGCAAGATTCGCGAGTTTGCCGGGGCAATGGATGCGCACGGCATCACCCGAGGCGTCTTTGTCACGACCAGCCGCTATACGAAGGCGGCCCGCGAGTATGCCGAACGCAGCCATAAAAGCCTGCGCCTCATTGACGGCGACGAACTGGCGGAACTCATGCTGCGGCACGGCATCGGGGTAAGAAGCTATCGAACGCTGGAATTGAAACGACTCGATACGGATTTTTTTGAAGAGCTGGAAGAATGAGCGGGCATGGCCGCATGGCCCACGGAGTCCCGCCATTCTGGAGGGAACGACCCTCACCGGCTTATGCACCGCCCGGCGGGCGAATGCAGGGAAGATGCCGGCGGCATGCGCATGCCCGAGCGGCAAGGCCATGAACGCCTCGCCGCATTTCCCCGATGCGGCAACTGTCGCTTGCCGCCGATCTTTCAGGAAGGCCGCTTTTCCACAATCAGTTGTTCATCACGGAGAGAGGCATGCGCATCTATTATGCGAAAAAGGGACTGCGCGGCAAACCCTATCGCAGCGAGATCATCAACGCAGACCTGTTCACGTTTTTTCGGGGAAATACCGTACCCCCGATGCAGAAACGCTGCGCGCCGCCCATGCCTTTACCGAATGCGGCAGGGATATGGATGACGACACGGATGACGAATATGTCTGCAAGGAAGGAAGATTTTATATTCCCAAGAGCATCTACGTAGGCGAAATGATCAAACCCGGCGAGGTCTTTGATGTATACTTCGTGGTGCTCTGCGGCGATGAGGTGGAACTGCGCCATCTCTACAATGATCGGCCGTGGCATGAGACGGTGGGGCGGGATACCGAGGTCACGGACCCTGCCGTCATAGCCAAAATAGAGCGCACAATTGCGCTGTACAAGGAGGAGAATATGCCCAAGAAACCGGAGCCCGTGCTCATATCGCGCAAGGCCCTGCTCAGGTTCCTGACCCTGCTCGGCGTTGCCGATGCTGAAGATCTGGCGGAAAAAATCCACACCGCCGCCACAAAGCCGGCAGAGTCCGCCGCGCTCCTCAACGAATTTGGCATAAAAGAAACCTACTCCGGCTGGCATCTCGATGTGCTGCGCCGGGCCTTGAGGGATCGGAAACGCCTGGACTGGGTGGACTGGAATGAAGCGCCGGAAGAAGTCCTCGCCTCCTTGTGCGCCCTCCTGCCGCCGGGAGCAGGCGATCACCTGTCCTCTCGCGACCACGATGAAGACGCGGATCCGGCGGAGGTGCTCCGCGACAGCAAACCCCTGTTGCATGCCCTCTATGGCTTGACGATCCTGCTGTGGGATACCGGCGGTGATGAATATGTCTTTATGGCCGTACCGAGCGCCAAGCAATCGGAGGCCTTTGCGGCGGCCTCTGACCTGGGCATTCCCCTGCAGCAGGTTGAAGACGTGTTCAGTCAGGAGTAGCCAGCGACAAAAAGAAAGGAAGCGGCAAGGATGAGCGTATCGCCTTGCCGCTTCTTCCCGATCTCCTTTGCAGGGGATATGCGGCCGGTTTGGGCTGTGGGAACTTTTTTGCGCCATGCGCGAAAAAAGCGTCCGGCTGACTCGGGCGGGAAGAACTCCCGCGTACGAAAAAAAGGCTTGCGATCTGCATCGTAAGCCTTTGATCTTTCTGGTTGCGGGGGCAGGATTTGAACCTACGACCTTCGGGTTATGAGCCCGACGAGCTACCGAGCTGCTCCACCCCGCGACAGCGAAGGAAGCGCCTTTCAGCGCCTCGGTGAAAAGATATGTACGGCCTCCCTCCTGCTTTGTCAAGGAAAAGCCGGAAAATTTCTCCGGGAGGGCCTCGTGGGCGCAAGGGCGGCGCGCAATGGCGTTCAGCGCCGCGTTGCAGGCCGTTGACGGCCCCAGAGGAGCAGCACAAGGAGCAGCAGGGCCGCCGCCGTCACAAAGGCCGCGTCCATGCTCAGCCAGTCCTGCAGGGTGTAGGCCAGCACCGGGCCGACAGCCGAGCCGCAGTCCGCAATAAAGGTATAGGAGGCCAGGGTGAGGGTGGGGTGGCCGTGCTGTTCGGCGGTATCCGAGGCCGCGGCATCGGCGAGGGTGGAGAGGCCGGTGGCGCAGAACTGGGAGAACAGGAGCAGGGCCAGCCAGAGGGGTACGGGCAGGGGCAGGGCAACCAGCGCGAGCGCACAGGCCGCGCCCGCCAGGCAGGCCCGCAGCACCGGGGCGCGCCCGCGCGGGCCGTCGGAGAGGCGACCGAACCACGGGGCCAGCCACGGTTCCCAGAACCAGCGCAGGGCCTGCAGGGTTCCGGCCAGGGTGGCGCAGCCCAGCGTCAGCGCGCCGAACAGGGCAAGCTCGCCCACATGCAGGGCCACCATGCGGCTGAGAGAGGCGGCGTAAATGCCCTGAAAGACCAGCGTCACCAGAAAGCCCGTGACAAGAATGCGCCGCATGGCAGGCAGGCGCAGATGACGCCGTACCAGCAGGGTGGTGGCGTCCCGGCCCTGTGCGCTGTCGGGTCTGCCGCCGTCGGGGATGAGTCTGAGGGCAAGGGGGACGGCGGCCAGCGTCAGCAGACCGAAGAGCAGGGCCACGGCGGCGAAACCGAAGATATCGGCCAGCAGCCCGCCGCCGAGCATGCCCGCCAGACTGCCCAGCCGCACAAGACCGTTGTAGCTGCCCATGAGATAGCCGCGATTGTCCTGCCGTGAGGCCGCCACCAGGGCAAAGAGCGCTCCCAGGCGCAGCAGCGTCCAGGCCAGCCCCCAGAGACAGCGCAACAGCAGCCAGAGCGCAAAGGACTGGGCCACGGCGTAGCACAGGGTGGTTGCGGCGGCCAGCACGACGGCCAGCAACATGCCCGTGCGCTGCGGGATGCGCAGATACATGCGCCGCACCAGCGGATTGAGCGGCAGGCGCACCAGCCGGTTGACGGCCAGCAGCACGCCCACCTGCCAGAGGGCGTTCAGGCCGCACGCCTCCCAGCAGAGCGGCAGGGCGATGTACAGCATGGTATCGCCGGTCAGGCAGAAGGCCGTGACCACGGCCATGCCGCGGGCCAGCCGCCGGGCGGCGGCATCGTCATGACGAAGGGCGGATGTGGCCGGCATGCCGTGGCCTCGGATGCGGGGTTCAGGCGTCGCGCCGGGCCAGCGAGACCAGCGCCAGCCGGGCCAGCAGCTCGACGCCGCGCGGCAGCACGTTTTCGTCAAAGGTGAAGCGCGCGGTGTGATGTCCGGAAGGCCGGTCGGCGCCCAGCTGCAGATATGCCGCCTGTCCGCCGTCCTCTTCCACCTTGTTCATGAACCAGCAGCAGTCTTCCGAAGCCCAGAATTCGGCTCGGGGCAGAATGGGATCAAAGCCGCCCATGTCCCGGGCCACGCGCTCCACCAGCGCGGCAAGCTCGGGGTGGGAGGACGCGCCGGGGCAGTAGCTCTGGCAGAGCAGGCGGGCCGTGCAGCCGTGCATGCGGGCCGCGCCCTGCACCATGCGCCGCACCTCGGCCATCATGAAGCCGTTGATGTCGCTGCTTTCGCCCCGGGTTTCCCCGCGAAACCAGGCCTGGGCCGGTATGGCGTTGGGGGCCTCGCCGCCGCGCATTTCCCCCACATTGATGCGGGTGGCTCCCTCCCCGTGGCGGGCAATGCCGAGCAGGGCCGTGCAGGCCGTACAGGCGGCCAGCAGGGCATTGCGGCCCTCCTCCGGAGCCAGACCGGCATGGGCGGCGCGCCCGTCGAAAAAGACCTCGAAATTGGTGGTGGCCAGAAAATGGGTCGTGCCGCAGACCAGCGCCCCGCTTTTTCCGGCCTGCATGCTGAGATGAATGCCGAACAGGCGGGAGACGCCGTCCACGGCGCCGGCGGCCACCATGCCGGGCGCGCCTTCCCCCTCTTCCTCGGCGGGCTGGAAGATGAGCCGGATGCGCCCGCGAAAGCGCCGTGCCAGCTCGGGCCGCAGGGCGGCCAGCACGCGCGCCAGCCCCAGCCCCAGCGCCACATGGCCGTCATGGCCGCAGGCGTGCATGGCATCGTCGCGGCAGGAGGCAAAACCCTGCGCCGCGGGCGCGTGATCCGCGTCCCGGCATTCGTTCAGCCCCGCATTGGCGTCCATGTCGAAACGAAAGGCGATCAGCGGCCCGCGCGGGCTGCCGCTCTCATCCGCCGTTTCGTCGTCCAGTATCAGGTCGCCCCAGAGGCCGGTCAGGCCGTCGGGCATGCGCGCAAGCCAGCGGGGATCAGCGCCCTGCGCCCGCGCCCGCGCCTGCTCCCGCTGCACCTGTTCAGGGTCGAGGCGGCGGGGACGGGCCTGCGCATTCAGCGCATCCCCGCCCATGCGCAGGGCGAAACCGGCCTCTTCCAGGGTGGCGGCCGCCAGCGAGGCCGTGCGGTATTCGGCCCACGCGGTTTCGGGGTGGCGGTGCAGATCGCGGCGCGTGGCCACGAGCCAATCCTTTTCCGCCCGCGCCAGCGCATGCAGGGCTTGCCACAAATCGTCCATGAATCCCCCTGCCGCCCCGCATTTGCCAAGGCGGCTCTGCCACGGTACTATTGTTGCGCCATGCGGCGCAAGTCGCGCATGCGGGCGGACATGACCGTTCATGACAACTTTGACAGGGATTTTCCATGATTACCCTTATTGCTTCCGTGGGCTTCGCCGTCATGATTTCCTTTCTCTGCTCCCTGACCGAGGCCGCCCTCTATGCCGTGCCGTGGTCGGCCATCGAGCGCGCCCGCCGCGCCGGACGTCCGGTGGGCGAGCTGCTCTTTGCCCTGCGCAGCGAGGTGGACAAACCCATTGCCGTCATCCTGACCTGCAACACCATTGCCAATACCGCCGGGGCGGCGGTGGCCGGATCGGCCTTTGCCGCCGTGTTCGGCAATGCGTGGGTGGGGCTTTTCGCCGCCGTGTTCACCGTGGTCATTCTGGCCTTTGGCGAGATCATCCCCAAGACGCTGGGCGTGGCCTATGCCTCGCCCATCATGGAAGTGCTGGCCCGCCCGCTGACCCTGGCCGTCAAGCTGCTCTCGCCCCTGCTCTGGCTGACCACCCTGCTGACCCGTCTGCTCACTCCGGCCAGCAAGGGGCCGGAAATTTCCGAGGACGACATCCGCGCCGTGACCAGCCTCTCGCGGGAAGCGGGCCAGATCCAGCCCTATGAGGAAAAGTTCATCCGCAACGTGCTGGCCCTCGACCAGAAGCGCGTGCACGAGATCATGACCCCGCGCACCATGGTCTTTTCCCTGCCGGACGACTGCAGCATCGAGGAAGCCTACAACAATCCGCAAACCTGGCATACCAGCCGCATTCCGGTCTGGGGCGAGGACAATGAGGATCTGGTGGGCCTTGTGGAGCGCCGCCTGCTCGGTCTGGCCGTGCACGAGGGCAAGGGCGCGCAGCCCCTGTCCTCCATTATGCAGCCTTTGCATTTCATTCTGGAAAATCAGTCTCTTGATGTGCTTTTGCGGGAACTTTTGGCCGCGCGTGTGCATCTTTTTGCCGTGCTGGACGAATACGGCGGCTTGGCGGGCGTCGTCTCGCTGGAAGATGTGATGGAAGAAATCCTCGGCAGCGAAATCCTTGACGAAAGCGACAACGCGAACAGCCTGCGGGAACTGGCCCGCAAGCGGCGTGCCAGCCTGTCCGGTCGGGGGAGCGACAACGCCGGACGCGCCGGAGGCGGGCAGGCCGGGGCGGCGTCAGGCCCGGCGGGCGGGGCGGAAAGTGCCCATGACAGTGCGCCGGATCACAAGGAAGTATAAGGACTGGCCGTCCTATCAAGAGCAATTCCTACTTGCAAAGTACCCGGCGGCGTGCTACCGTGGCGCTGCATTTCCTTCAGATTCCCTGTGAGGTGTTCATGGCTCGCAAAAATGCCAAACCCGCCTATGTGCTGGCCGGTCTGCTCTTTCTCGGGGGCATCGGCTGGCTGCTCTACTCGGGATTGTCCGAAAACAGCATCTACTTTCTCAATGTTTCCGAGGCCCGGGCGGCCACGGTGGAAAATCTGCGCGCGGCGCGGCTTTTTGGCACCGTTGCGCCGGAAGGCATCAGCAATGCCGCGGACGGCCCGGGCGTGTCCTTCCTCCTGCAGGACAAGGACGACCCGCGCCAGACCATGTCCGTGAGCTATCGCGGCGTGGTGCCGGACAATTTCAAGGCCGGCGCGGAAGTCATCGTGGAAGGCCGCATGAATGCGGATCGCAGCTTCACGGCCAAGATTCTCATGACCCAGTGTCCTTCCAAGTATCAGAAGGAAAACCGCAAGACTTAGGCTTCTCTCGCTCCGGCAGGCGCGGCCCGTACCGTGGGGACGGGGTCTTGTGCGTCGCGCGCCTTCCGTTGCTTCCTCATCCCCGCTCACCAAAGGAACCGCATGTATTTCTTTGCCTTTGCCCTTTTGCTCCTGACCCTGCTGCTGGCTTGCGGCGGGGGCGTACTCGCCCTGCTTCAACTGCGGCGGCCGCAGGAAAATGCCCTGCGCCTCGTGGAAAAGGCGCACTGGGGCATCAGCGCCTGTCTGCTCGTGGCTTCGGCCTGCCTGTTGCACGCCCTGTACTGGCAGGATTATTCCCTGAAGTATGTGGCCGATTACACGGACAATGTTCTGCCCCTCTTCTATCGCCTGACGGCCTTCTGGGCCGGACAGCCCGGCTCCATGCTCTTCTGGGCGCTGTGCGTGGGCGGCATGGGCAGCCTCTTTGCCTGCACGGGCGGCTATCGCCGCCTGTCGGCAGCAACGCGCCTCTGGTTCTGGGTGTTCTTTCTGATCATCATGGCCTTTTTCGCCCTGTTGCTCACGGTCTGGAACAATCCCTTCATCATGCTGGATCCCGCACCGGCGGACGGCAACGGCCTCAATCCCCTGTTGCAGAACCCGGGCATGATCTTTCATCCGCCGCTGCTCTTTCTGGGCTACGGCGGCTTTGCCGTGCCCAGCTGTCTTGCGCTGGCGCAGGCCCTGTCCCGCGAGCCGGATGAAGAACGCTGGTTCGTGCCCTCGCGTCCTGTCAGCCTGCTGGCCTGGGCCTTCCTGACCGCAGGCATCGTGCTCGGCATGTGGTGGGCCTACATGGAACTGGGCTGGGGCGGCTACTGGGCCTGGGACCCGGTGGAAAACGCCTCCCTCATTCCCTGGCTTGTGGGAACGGCGGCCCTGCATACGGCCATCATCGAGCAGCGCCGGGGCCGACTCACCCGTTTCAATGTGCTGCTCATGGGTCTGACCACCCTTTCCACCTTCTTTGCCACCTTTCTCGTGCGCAGCGGGATCATCGAATCGGTGCATGCCTTCGGCAGCGGCAGCGTGGGCCTGCCCCTGGGCATCTTCGTGATCGCCGGCCTTGTGCTGACCGTCTGGATAACCTGTCTGTCCCCGGCCGGACGCCGCGCCGCGCCGCAGGCGGAAGAGGCTCAGGCGGACACTCGCCGGGCGCGTCTCTTTGCCGCCGAAGACACCCTCCTTGCCGTGGCCATTCTGCTGCTGGTCATGGCCGTCATCATTCTCAACGCCACCATGTGGCCGGTGACAAGCGCCCTCTTCACCTCGTCCAGCATGGGTTTGGAGGCATCCTTCTACAACCGGGTCATTCTGCCCCTGTGCGCGCTCATGCTGCTTCTGCTGGCCTATTGTCCCTGGCTGCTCTCGGGCAGCCGCACGGCGCGTCTGGTCAGCCTGCTGGGCGCGCTGGGCGCGGCGCTGGGCCTCTGGTTGAGCGGTTATGACAATGTGGTGGCCCTGCTCGCCACGGCGGGCGCCGTGGGCTTTGGGCTGGCCCTGCTCATGCGGCTGGCGCGTACCCCCCTGAAGAACATGTCCCGCCATGCAGGCGTGCTGGGCCTGCATCTGGGCCTTGCCCTGCTGGCGCTGGGCATTGCCTTTTCCGGCCCGTACAAGCTGGAGCATGATCATGCCTTTGCTCCGGGCGACAGCCTGCAACTGGGCGGCATGACGGTCACCCTCAAGGAGCTGCTCGAAGGTACCCAGCCCGGCTATCATTTTCTTGAGGCGCGGCTGGAAGTGCGGCGCGACGGCAAGCTCATCGGCGAGCTTGCCCCGCAGCAGCGCATCTATGACAAGTTCGGCAGCATGCGCTTCACGGAAGTGGACGTCATTCCCGGCCTGGGCAATGAGGTCTATGCCTCCCTGCTGGGGCTGGATCAGAATGAAAGGGCTTACGTCAAGGTCAGCCTGGAACCGCTGGTCAACTGGATCTGGATCGGCGGCACGCTCATGTGCCTCTTTCCGCTGCTCATGCTGCGGCGTCGCGTTGCCGCGTCGCGCCGCGGCAGGGCACGCACGCCGGGGGACGCCTAGCCCGCCATGCTGCATCTGGAGCATCTTGCCAAGGCTTACGGGGACAGGTTTGTCCTGCGCGACGTGACGGCCTCCTTTGCCCCGGGCAGCGTCAGCCTGCTGGCGGGCAACAACGGTGCGGGCAAGAGCACGCTGCTGCGCATCGTGGCCGGACTGTCCCGCCCCACGTCCGGGCAACTGCGCTTTGGCGAACCCGAACCGGCCACGGCCTATCTGGGCCATGCCACCTTTGTGTATCCCGGCCTCAGCGCGCTGGAGAACCTGACGTTCTGGAACGGGGTGCATGAGCTGCGCCACTCGCGCGAGGAACTCATGGCCCTGCTGGAACATGTGGGGCTGGGGGCCTATGCGCATGAGCGGGCGGGCGTCTTTTCGCGCGGCATGGCCCAGCGCCTCAATCTGGCGCGGGTGCTCATGCTGCGTGCGGATCTGCTCCTGCTGGACGAACCCGGTACCGGGCTGGACGCTGCCTCGCTGGCCCTGCTGCGGCAGGAAATCCGGGCCGCGCGAGATCGCGGGGCCTGCGTGCTCATTGTGAGCCATGATTTGCCGGGCGACGCGCCGCTGGCGGATCGGGTTCTCCGTCTGGAACGGGGCCGCCTGCAGGCGGCGGATGCCGCCACCGTGCCGTCCGCCGGACAGGAGGAAAAGCCATGTTGAGGCTGGCCTGGCGCGTGGCGCGCAAGGATCTGCTCCTGACCCTCGGGCGGGGCAGCGGGCTGGTGCAGGGCCTGCTGCTGGGCCTGCTCCTGCTCTTTGTCTTCAGCCTTTCGCAGGGGGTGGGCGAGCGCATGAGTCCGCAGGGCGCGGCGGCCATTTTCTGGCTGAGCGCGCTCTTCTGTCAGGTGCTCGTCTTCAATGGTCTCTATGCCCTGGAGGAGGCCAATGCCGCCCGTCTGGGCCTGCTGCTGGCCCCCGCGCCCGTCCAGGGCGTCTGGCTGGGCAAGGGACTGGCCGGGCTGCTGCTGCTCCTGCTGGCCCAGCTCCTCTTTCTGCCCGCTGCCGTGATCTTTCTGGGGCAGGAGCCGTGCGGCCCGCTCGGGCCGGGCCTGCTGGCCCTGTTGCTCGTGGATTTGGGCATCTGCGCGCTGGGTTCCCTGCTGGGGGCGCTGGCGCAGGGCGGCACACGGGAATCCCTGCTGAGCATTGTGCTCTTCCCCCTGCTGGTGCCGCTTCTGCTGGCCGGCATCCGGGTGGGGGCGCAGACCTTCGGTCTGGACGATCCCGACGGCCCCGCTGCCTGGTTGCAGCTGGCCGCCGCCTTTGATGCCGTTTTTCTGGCCGCCGGGCTGTTGCTCTTCGGCTTCATGTACGCAGGAGACGAGTAATGTCCGCCATTCGCCTTTCCGGCCTGCCCCCGGTGCTGACCCTTGCGGGGGGACTGGCCTTTGCCGCCTGTCAGTGGCTCATTTACGCTTATGCCCCGGTGGAAGCTCAACTGGGCCTCATGCAGAAAATCTTTTATGTCCATCTGCCCCTGGCCTGGTGGGGGCTGATCAGCTTTTTTCTGGTCTTTCTCGGTTCGCTGGCCGTGCTCATCCGCAAGAGCGAATCCGCCGACCGCCTGTGCTGCGCCGCCGCCGAAGTGGGGGTTCTGCTGACCAGCCTGACGCTGGTCACGGGCATGATCTGGGCACGCCGCTCCTGGGGCGTCTGGTGGACATGGGATCCCCGGCTGACCACGGCGCTGGTCATGTGGTTCGTCTATGTGGGCTACCTGCTCCTGCGGAGCATCGATCTGCCGCCCCGCCGCCGCAGCGTCATCTGTGCCGTGCTGGGTACGGTGGCCTTTCTGGACGTGCCGCTGGTTTTTCTCTCGGCGCGGCTCTGGCGTTCCATCCATCCCGCTGTCTTTGCGGCCGAGGGAGGCGGCATGGAGCCGGAAATGAAGGTCACGGCCATAGCCTGCGTGGCAAGTTTCGGTTTGTTCTGGGCCGGTCTTGTCTGGCTGCGCAAGCGGCAGCTGGATATGGCGGCCCGGGTTCGCACGCTCCTGCTGGCCCGGCGCGAGGACGACCTGTCCTAGGCGGCGGCAGGGCCTCCCGCAATTCATCCGACGAAAAAGGAAACGACATGGAACATTTGTACTGGTTGATGGCGGCCAATATGGCGGTCTGGTGCGGTTTGGGCGCGTACCTCTTCTTCCTCGGGCAGCGTCAGCGCGGCCTTGCTCAACGCCTTGCCCAACTGGAGAGCCTGCGCCATGACGGATAAGACTGCCCCCGCTTCCCGCCGCCCCCCCGTCTCGCTGCTGCTGGCCCTGCTGCTCGTCTTCCTGTGCATGCTGGGCACCGGCCTCTGGCAGCGTTTCAAGCAGCCCGAACTGGTGCAGCAGGTTGCCCACAGCCCGGCCCAACCCGCCCAGGAGGATATGGTCGCGGTGGGCCGCCTCATGGAGGAAGTCTCCCGCAATCCCGCCAATATGGATGCCCTGCTTTCCCTCATCAACAGTCTCGTGAAGCTGGAAAATTGGGAAGCGGCGGAAAATTTCGCCCGGCGGGGCATGCAGCTCGATGCCAAGGATCCCCGCCCCCTGCATCTGCTGGGCGTCATCCAGCACAACACCGGGCGCAATGTTGAGGCTGCCCAGTCGCTGGAAGCCGTGCTCAAGCTGCACGACGACCCGTCGGTGCGCTACAGTCTCGGCGTGCTCTACATCTATTATCTCGAGGACAGTCCGCGCGGCGTGGAACACTTGCGCGCCGGTCTGGCGCTGCCCGGCATCTCGGAAAGCCTGCAAAAGCATATGCAGAGCGAACTGGACAAGGCGGCGTCCGCCCCCGCTCAGCCTCGGGAATGACGCCATCCCATGCCCGGAGGCTGGGAAGCCCTTGCCGTGCTGTCCGCAACCTCCCGCGTCGCAACGGGTACGGGCCTGCCGCCCGCCCGGCGTTTTTCGCGGAGAGGTGGGGCCAGCCCCGCGAGGGCTTCTTCTTTCCCCAAGCTCGCCCGGCGTGTCGCCACCGCTGTCGCTGCAACAGCCGCATCCCGGTAAACGGGAAGATGGCGTCCCCCGCTGCCGCCGTTTGCCGTGACGTCCGTGCGCTGCCTCAATGGCGCAAATGCCTGCCCAACGTGCCGCCACGGTGATGCCGCCTCTGGGCTGCCAGCCTGTTTGCGGCCGCAAGCACGGCATGGAGCTGCGATACTCCCCCGCTACGGGCGCGGCAGCTCAGCCGCCGGACGCCTGTTCCGCACGCGCACGGCAAGCGGAAGGACGAAGGACATATATGGCGCACGGCAGAAATGGGGGACAGGGCGCGCCTGCCGCGCAGACCCGATTCCCGCCCTGATTCCAGCGAGGACGGGCTGCCCTGCGGCGGGGATGGGACGAGGGAGGACAGGAGCTGCCAAGCCCGGCTTCCTCGCGGACAGCGACCATGCCCGGCGGCCGGGCCGAAGCCGCTGCCCGGCGGCAAGATCCGCAAGGCAATCCCCCTGTGCCGCAAATGAACACAGACGGCGTTCCCTGTCTCGGGTACGCCGTCTGCGTTTTGGGCATGGTGCGCTCGGCAGATGCCGCGTGGGCGACCGCCGTCATGAGGAAAGGCCCGCCTCGATTCCGGGGCGGGCCTGTTGTTCCTAGAGGGTCGCAGCCTCTTCGACGGTCTCGAAGGCTTCGATGATGTCCCCGATCTTGATGTCATTGAAGTTTTCAAGGCCTACGCCGCATTCATTGCCCTTGACGACTTCGCGGGCATCGTCCTTGAAGCGCTTGAGGGAGCTGATCTTGCCGGTGTAGACCACCACGCCGTCGCGCAGCAGGCGCACCCCGGCATTGCGGGCAATCTTGCCGTCGGCCACATAGGAACCGGCAATGATGCCGACCTTGGGCACGCTGATGGTTTTGCGCACCTCGGCCTGACCGAGGTAGACTTCGCGCTGCACCGGCGCGAGCAGACCGGCCATGGCGCTCTTGATGTCGTCCACCAGCTTGTAAATGATGTCATAGAAGCGGATGTCGACGTTTTCGCGCTCGGCCACATCCTTGATCTTGGCGGTGGGCCGGACATTGAAGCCGATGATGATGGCCTGCGAGGCCGAAGCCAGCAGGATGTCGGATTCGGTAATGGCGCCGGTGCCGCCGTGCACGATGCTGATGCGCACCTTGTCGGTGCTCTGCTTGTTGAGGGCCTCGGTAATGGCTTCGAGGGTGCCCTGCACATCGGCCTTGAGCACAAGGTTGAGGGTCAGGGCCTCCTGATCCGAGGCCCGCCGCGAGAGGAAGGTTTCCAGGGTGACGCGGGACTCCTTGGCCAGATCCTTTTCGCGCTGCTTGATGGCGCGGGCATCGGCAATGCGGCGCGCCAGCTTTTCGTCGGCCACGGAGAAGAATTCCTCACCCGCTTCGGGCACGCCGTCAAAGCCCTGCACTTCCACGGGAATGGACGGCCCGGCTTCCTTGACCTTCTTGCCCTGATCGCTGAGCAGGGCGCGCACGCGACCCGAGAACTGGCCGCAGACAAAGGTGTCGCCCTGGCGCAGCGTGCCTTCCTGAATGAGCACGGTGGCCACGGGGCCGCGGCCCTTGTCGAGCTTGGCTTCGACGATGCGGCCGTGGGCGGGCTTGTTGGGATTGGCCTTGAGTTCGAGGATTTCGGCCTGCAGGGCAACCATTTCCAGCAGATCGTCGAGGCCCTCGCGGGTTTTGGCCGACACCTTGGCCACGATGGTATCGCCGCCCCAGTCTTCGGGCTGCAGGCCCAGTTCGGAGAGTTCGCGCAGCACGCGGTCGGGATCGGCGCCGGGCTTGTCCATCTTGTTGACGGCGACCATGATCGGCACATTGGCGGCCTTGGCATGGTTGATGGCCTCGCGGGTCTGCTCCATGACGCCGTCGTCGGCGGCCACCACAAGGATCACAAGGTCAGTCACCTGCGCGCCGCGGGCGCGCATGGCGGTAAAGGCCTCATGGCCGGGCGTGTCGAGGAAGACGATTTCGCCCCGCTTGGTCTTGACGTGATAGGCCCCGATGTGCTGGGTAATGCCCCCGGCCTCGCCGCTGGTGACATTGGACTTGCGGATGGCGTCCAGCAGGGAGGTCTTGCCGTGGTCAACGTGACCCATGATGGTGACCACCGGCGGCCGCGGCTTGAGATCCTCGGGCTTGTCCGGCTCGGTGGGCAGCAGGTAGTCGCTTTCGGAGAAGCCGGTTTTTTCCACTTCATAGCCGAATTCGGCAGCCACAAGGGTGGCGGTATCGATGTCGAGCGCCTTGTTGATGGTGGCCATGACGCCGAGGTTGAACAGCACCTTGATGATCTCGGAGCTTTTGAGGCCCATCTGATGGGCCATGTCCGCCACGACAATGGCTTCATCCACGCGAATCTTGCGCTTGGCGGCCTTGAGGGGCTGGGTGGCCTGCTGGGCGGCGGGCACCGCCTTGCCGGGCTTGCGGCGGCTCTTGCCGCGATTCATGCGCGGCGCATCATCCTCGTCCTGATGGCCGAAATCGCCCTGCTGAAACTCCACGGTACGGCGGCCCTTGAGGCGCTTTTTCTTGCTCTGGCCGTCGCGGCTGTCCAGCGGGGTCGGCTGGGCCGGGGCAGCATAGCCGCCTGAGGAAGCGCCGGGGCGCGGGCCGCGATTGTCGCCGCCGAAGGGCGCACGGCCCCCGGGACGCTGACCGCCGCGATCTCGGTTGTCGCCGCGTCCGTCGCGGCTGTCGCCGGAACGATTGTCGCGGCGCGCGGGCCGTTCGTCGCGACCGCCGCCATCCCGGGCAGACGCGCTGCCCGGCGTCGGGCGGCTGATGACACGCACCTGCGGCGAAGCGGGCGCAATGACGCGAGCACGCTGAGTGGTGGCCACTTCGGCGCTTGTCGCGGCAGAGGAATCATCGGCCTCGGCCTTTTCCCGGGGTTCCGGCGCGCGCGGGGGCAGGGTGGGCGCTGAGGAGCCTTCGGGAATGGCGGAAGCATCAGGCCGGGCGTGGCGGGCAGGCCGCGCCTTTTCCTTTTCGGCGTTCTCGCTTTCCGTCTGAGAAGCGGGAGCGTTTTCCGGGGCGGGTGCAGCGGCCTCGGGGGCCTCACCGGCGGGCGGCTCGGCCTGCGGGGCCTCGGCGGCTTGCGCGGGGGCGGCCGCCTCGACAGGCGCTTCCTGCGGACGGCTGATGACCCTGGCGGGCGCGACAACCCGGGCCGCGGGGGCGGCCTTTTCCCCTTCGGGAGCGGGGTCGGCTGCCGGAGCGGCTTCGGCGCTTCGGCTTTCGGCGGCGGGGGCCACGGTCTCTGCCGGAGGCGTCTTTTCCGCCGCGGCTTCGGCGGCAGTCAAGCCCTCATCGCTCGCGGGCGCGGCAGCAGGCGCCGCCTCTTCCGGAGCGCGGTTGCGGCGGCGCACGATGACGCCGCTTTCGCTCTTGTGGCGCGTGACCTCATTTTGCTGCGCGTTGGCAAAGTAATCCCGCACCTTGGCGGCGTCCTCCTGGCTGAGCGAGGCCGTGCTTTGCTTGGCGGAAATGCCCAGTTCGCGGGCGACGTTCAGCACTTCCTTGGGCTGAAGGCCGAGTTCGGCGGCCAATTCCTTGATTTTCAGTTTGGCTTCAGACATTCTTACCCCCCTTGCGCCGTGCGCCGGGCCGGAACTTCGCAAATCGCGTGAGACATTCCGGCCTGTCGCACACATACCAGCCCCTGCCCGGGCGGGTCATGGTCGCGTCGATAATCAAATTTCCCTGCTCGTCCTTCACATGCCGGCTGAGCGTCGCCTTGTGACGGCGTTCGCGGCAGATGACGCACATGCGCATGGGGACATGCGGTGCGGCGTCATCCTCCCGTCTAGGCATCCCGTCCCTCTCCGTCGGTCTCGGCGGAAGCGGCATCTTCCGCCGGGGCGGCCTTGAGCAATTCCACCGCCGAGGGTTCGGGCGTTTTTTCCACCACGGGAGCGAGGAAGTTGATGGCAGACCGCAAGTCCGCAATGCGGCCCGCGGAAATGGTCAGCTTGTCGGCCAGTTCCTCGTCCGAGGCTTCGCGCAGCTTTTCCAGCGAGGAATATCCGGCCTCAAGCAGGGCCTCCATGGAGACTTCGGCCACGCTGGCCACCTGCTGCAGGCCGTGGCCGATGGCATTGGCCTCGTTGTAACGGCTTTCGGTGAAGATATCGACCTTCCAGCCCAAAAGGCGGGCGGCGAGTTTCACGTTCTGGCCCTTGCGCCCGATGGCGTTGGTGAGCTGATCGTCGGGCACGATGACTTCGAGCAGGTTTTCCTCCTCGTCCACCACGATGCGCGAGACCAGCGCGGGCGCAAGCGCGTTGCGGGCATAGGTGGCGATATCCTGACTCCAGACCACGATGTCGATGCGCTCGCCGCGCAGTTCCTGCACGATGTTCTGGATGCGCGAGCCGCGCACGCCCACGCAGGCGCCCACGGGGTCAACGTCGCGTTCGCGGGAAAGCACGGCGACCTTGGCCCGGGAACCGGGATCGCGGGCCACGCCCATGATCTGCACCACGCCGTCATCCACCTCCGGCACCTCGCGGCGGAAGAGGGCGGCCATGTAGTCGCGGTGGGCGCGCGAAATGACGATCTGCGGGCCGCGCCCCTCCTTGCGAACCTCGATGATCAGGGCCTGCACGCGGTCGTTGCGCTTGTAGTGCTCGCGGGGGATCTGCTCGTCGCGGGGCAGGATGGCCTCGGTGCGGCCGAGGTTGACCACCCAGCCGCCCTTGTCGCGGCGCTGCACGATGCCGGAGACGATTTCGCCCACGCGATCCTTGTATTCCTCATAAATGATTTCCTGCTCGGCATCGCGCATGCGCTGGATGATGACCTGCTTGGCGGACTGGGCGGCAATGCGGCCCAGATCTTCCACCTTGACGCGAAAGCCCATCTCGTCGTCGATCTGCACCGACGGATCATGGGTGCGGGCTTCGGAAAGTTCAATCTGGGTATCGGGATTGAGCAGATCGTCGTCTTCCACCACGATCTTGAACTGATAGACTTCGATGTCGCCGGTATTGTCGTTGTAGGACACTTCCACATCCATGTCCTCGCTGAAGCGGCGCAGGACGGACGTGCGCACCGCGTCTTCCAGCGTGTCGATGAGCATATCGCGGTCAAGACCCTTGTCTTTGCTGATCTGGTCAATGGCCTTCTTGAGTTCAAGATTCATAATCGCCTCCGTGCCGCCGGGCGGCTTCAAAAATCCCCTGCCTCGCGGCGGGGCCTAGTCTTCCAGAGCGGACGCCACATCGTCGTCCAGCGCGTCATTCTTGCGTTTGCAGCCGGTCGCGGTCTTGCGCGGGCCGCCGGTTGCGGCCTCAGCTCGCCGTCCGCCCCGCCCGCCGCCCTTGCCGGGCTTTTCCGGGGTACGGAATACATGGATGCGGGCCACACGGCGGGTCATCTCCCACGGCAGGCGCACCGGGGGCACGGCCTCGGGCAGAATCTCCCCGTCCGAAGAAATGCCGGCCGGAGCCAGCACAAGGGCCTCGTCCTCCACCCGTTCCAGCCGTCCCCGCCAGATCCGGCGCGGCGCGGCGGCCCCTTCCGGCGCATAGGCGGCCTGCATGCGCGCCTCCACCATATCGCCCACATAGGGACGCATCTGGGCCGGCACAAAAAAGAGCCGGTTGAAACCGGGCGTGGACACTTCCAGCACATAGGCCTGCGGGATGAGATCTTCCACTTCCAGCGCCAGCCCGAGGTGGCGCGAAATTTCCTCGCACTGGTCAATGCTGGCCGACAGCGGCATTTCCGGCAACGAGGCCTCGTCCCCGCCGGCAGACCGGGCCGCGGCATGGGGATTGCGCCCGTCCGGGGGGATGTCCACAAACAGACGCACCACCATGCGGCCGCTCTGGACGATCTCCACGCCCCAGATGACCAGCCCCAGGGATTCCACCACCGGGGCCGCGAGGGCGGCAACCGCATCCGCGAGAGGATTCTGATTCATGTTCATCTCGTGCAGGTAATAAAAAAAGGGGGCCTTTTCAGGCCACCCCGGAACGCTTGCCGCAGGATGTCGTCAAAACGGGCACGCCCGTTGACGCTGAATTGGTGTTACCTACCCGGATTGCGCGCACCTGTCAAGCAAAAAGCGCCACAGCGGCGCTGCCGGGGAGGGGCATGCGTCCTGCCAGAAAAAAGCGCACTGCTTACACAGTGCGCTTTATTTTCTGGCGGAGCGGAAGGGACTCGAACCCTCGGCCTCCGGCGTGACAGGCCGGCGTTATAACCGTCTTAACTACCGCTCCGGGTGGTGGGCAGTACAGGACTTGAACCTGTGGCCCCCGCCGTGTGAAGGCGGTGCTCTACCAGCTGAGCTAACTGCCCTCGTTGCAGGATTGGTTCTACGCAAATGCCCCGCCGCCGTCAAGCAAAAAATGCAAAAAAATGGCAAAAAACACTTTGACGACGCAACCAATTGAATTAAAAAAAGAAAAAAATTATCCTCACCCGCGTTGGCCAGCTTGCGGACGGGGTAGGCCAATGATAAGAAGGTGTTTGCCACACGGCGATCGTCAGGAGGATGGAAGATAGGCATGGGAATTCGGGGAGCTACATATTTTGCCGGCATCATCTGCGTCATGCTGCTGTTGCAGGGGCAAGCGCCTGTCTGGGGAGCTGCCGTCGTCTATGACGGCACCAGCATCAGCCGGCAGAGCATGCGCGAGAACCTGTGCGCCATTACCTTTGACGACGGCCCATCGGCCAATACCGGGCATCTGCTGGATCTGCTGGCCGCTTACAACGTGCCGGCCACCTTTTTCCTGCTGGGCAAAAATGCGGCCTTGCGGCCGCAGATGGTGCGGCGCATTGTGGCCGAGGGGCATGAAGTGGGCAATCACTCCTGGTCGCATCCCAAGCTGCGTGCCCTGACCCGGGAGCAACAGCGCGAGGAGCTGGGCCGTACCGACGCCCTGCTGCGCGAGCTGGGGGTTGTCCCCCGGCATATGCGTCCTCCCTATGGCGCCTATAATGAAGATACGCTGGCCGTGGTCGAGGAGCTGGGGCTTTCCGTCCTGCTCTGGTCGCAGGATAGCCATGACTGGCGTCGCCTGCCCGCCAACTATGCCCTGCTGCCCAATACGATGGGCCATGTGTATGCGACGGGCACGCTGCGCGGCATCTTTCTCTTTCACGATACCCGCAGGCGCACGGTGGAGGATCTGCCGCGCATCATTCACGAACTGCGGGCCGGCGGCTGCCAGCGTTTTGTAACGGTCAGCGAATATCTGGATTTGCTGGACGATGACCCGCCCCTGCTCATGACGCAGCGCACCGTGCCCTCGCATTCGGCACAGAACGAGGAAATGCCGCCGGAAAGTTTCCCCGATACCATGATGGCCGCCGCCAGCGGACTGCCTGCGGGCAGTACGCCGGTGCCTCTGGCCCGCTGCAGTCATCCCTGGCTGCCGGACGCCGCCGGAGAAGCGGCGGGAGCCGTCGCCGGGCAACCTGCCGCCGATGCCGCCCAGGCCGCGGCGGCGTCGGGAACGTCCCGGGCCGTCGGCTCGGCCCCGGCAGCGTCCGTGCCGGTGGAGTCCGCTTCGGTTGCCCGTCCGGCCCGGGCCGTACCGGCCAAGGCTGTCCGACCGACGCCGGCCGCCGGAACGGCACAGAGCCGCCCGGCCCCCCGAGCGCCCGCCTATCGCGTGGTGCATCCCGAACCGGCTGCCGCGCAGGCGGAAAAGCCCGCCCCGCGCTATCGCATCGTTCAGCCGCGTCCCGCGCCGCACACCATCCAGGCCGGAGCGGGGCGCAGCGGCAAGGGGCACAATCCGCAGGAGCTGCCCCGCCGCACGCGCGCGGCGGCGGCCTCGGACACGCTTTAGGCGCGCGGCCCAGAGCACGCCCAAGGCGACGCAGACAGACAATGACTGGCGACAGACACGCAAAGAGGCCGGCTTGAAGCCGGCCTCTCGTTTCCTTCCCGAGAAAGGACGCCCCGCAGGGCGCCAGCATCCGTCAGGCATTGCCGATCTTGGCGTTGATGTTCTGCAGCAGCTGCTGGGCCTGCGCATTGTCCGGCTCCATGTCCAGAGCCGTGCGCACCAGCGGCAGGGCATGCATGCTGTCGTTCACGGCAAAGAAGACTTCGGCGATATTGCAGGCGATGACGGCGGACTTTTGCGGCAGGTTGGGATTGAGGGCCATTGCCTTGAGCATGGAGGCGCGGGCGGCCTCATAATCCTTGCCGTCGGCATAGGCCAGCCCGAGGTTGTAATGCAGGCCGTCATTGTCCGGCACCACCTTGAGGGCCTTCTTGTATTCCTCGGTGGCCTCCTGCCAGCGTCCGGCCCGTCGCAGGAGCATGCCCACGCGATTGAACACCACCAGGTCGTCCTTGTTCCAGAAATCGCGCTTGGCTTCCAGACCGCGCTGCAGGAAGCTGATGGCCATATCGGGATCCACGTCGGAATAGGCGTCCGCCACGCGGAAGGCCACGCCCCCCACATGTTCCATGGCCTCGCGGCTGGCCAGCTCCACGCTCTGATTGAACATCTTGCGGGCATCCTCGCGGCGGTTGAGTCTGAGATACAGCTCGCCGATGGCCAGCTTGCGTTCCACGTTGAGGGGAGAGAGCTGATCAAGGCGCTCAAGATATTCGAGCTGCTTGAGGGGCTTTTTCATCTCCTCGTAGAGGTCGGCCAGCTTGCGCAGCGGTTCCAGATACATGTCGGCGCTGCGGCTGGCGTTCTCGTAGGCTTCACAGGCCTTTTCCCGCTGCCCCATCGCCCGGAAGACGTCGCCGATGACCAGCAGGACGGCAGCGGAATTGGCCTTGAGTTCCAGCGCCTGACGACAGACCTGCAGGGCGCGCAGGTTTTCGCCCTGGGAATGCAGGGTGCGCGCCCATTCCAGCATGCGGCTCATCTTGCCGTGCGGACGCACGGTGGCCGCCAGCCGCTCAAGGAGCTGCTCCTGACTGTCCGGCTTGGCAAAGAAGGCATCCGCGCCCGCCTCATGCAGGAGCACATAGCGCTGCTGTTCCGTTTCCGCCGCGATGAAGACGACGCGGACTTCGGGAAAGCCGTTTTTGATCAGGCGCACCATATAGCTGAAATCCCGGCCCTTGAGGCTTTGCTCGATAAGCAGCAGGGGCGTCGCGTTTTCGGAGCAGACATTGCGCAGTATGCGCAGCAGCATGTCCGCATCGTGAGCAATGCTGATCTTGTCGGCGGGAAGGCCGAGCTGCTCGTTCAGCACCCTTCGCAACATGTCCGTCAGCGCAACGTCGTCGGAGACGCAGATCAAATGACCGCTGTCTTTCAGAAATTCACGGATGGCGTCCTCATAGGGTTTGCTTTCCTGCGGGGCAGCCTTTTCCCGGGTCATGCTGGCCTCAACCTGGCGTACCGCCATGCGTTGCGCCAAGCCTGACGTCGCATTGCTACTGGTCATGTTCTCCTCCTCATGAGGCTTGGCGGGCATCATCCGCACCCGTCAGCCCTAGCGTCGCAGATTCAGGGCCGCTGCGTCAAGTGGTACACGCGCGGAATCATATACATGAGACTGGCAATTTTTTTTTCGGGCATGTACTGGACAGCCACCAGCACCTTGCCGAGATTCCAGAGGCAGGACATTTCGCCCTCCTCGGCATCGGGCTTGCCGAAGCGCTGCTCGGCCATGCTCCGGACGCGCTTGCCGAAGCTCGCATCGCGCGCCGGATAATCGATGGAAACAAAGGCGAGGGGCTGATCGTCCGCGGGGCCGTAACAGATGCCCATTTGCTCCGCACCGGGAATGAGCTTGCCGCCCTTGTACACGTCGCAGGGATAGCCGTCCTTCTCGCGTTCGGCCACGGCCCCCGCCTGCTTGAGCGCCGCCCGCATCTGCGCGCGATTCGTGCCGTCCAGACGCTGTCCGAACAGGACGGCATTGGCCCGTCGTTCCGGCGTGGCCTCGGCCAGACTTTCCAGCTCTTTCATGGCCGCCGCATTCCCCTGCATGGCCGCGCCATACAGCAGAAGCGTGGCGCTGGGAATATCCTGCTTGACCACGCGCCCCACGCGGTAGAAATGTCCCAGGCGGGCAAGGGCGTCGGGCTGATTGGCCGTGGCGGCCCGACTGTACCAGGCGGCCGCGGCGGCATCGTCCTTCTGCACGCCATGCCCCTGTTCGTAGAGCATGCCAAGATTGTACTGGGCTTCAGGCTGGCCCCGGCGGGCGGCCAGGTCAAACCAGCGGGCCGCCTCGGCGGCATCCGGGGGGACGCCCCGCCCCTGCTCCAGCATGCGCCCGAAGTTGCACATGCCGGACGGATGCCCGGCATCCGCGGATTTGGCGTACCAGTGCAGGGCACGGCCCACATCCGGCTCCACGCCGAGGCCCTTGTCGTAAAGCACGCCCAGATTGTTCATGGCTTGCGGATCGCCGGCCTCGGCCGCCTCCTGCCAGAGGCGCAGGGCCTGATAATATTCGCCGCGCGCAAAGGCATCCAGCGCCTTGCGGTTGCGTTCGCCGGGGCTGTCCGTCTCTGGGGGGGGCGTCGCGAGGGGAGCCGCCTGCGGCGCGGGGGAAGGCTTGGCTGCCGGCGTCCGGCCTGCGGGCGCCGGCGCGGCAGGAGATCCGCCTGCCGGGGCAAGCCCGCCCTGGCCCAGAGCGGGCAGGGGCTGAGCGGGAACGCTGTAGTCCGGCGTCCGGGGCGTTTGCGGGCGCGTCGCGCCGGCCGGCGTCCCGGGGGCGGGTGAGGCGGGCTGGGCGCTTCTGACCGGCGTCCGGGAGATCTGGGAGCCGTCCCCGCGGGGGGGCGTGGGCGCGACGGGCGCGACGGGCACGGCAACCTGCGGCGTCTGCACTTGCGGCGTCTGCACCTGCGGTTGGGCGATTTGCGCTGCCGCCCGGGCGCTATGGGCAAACGGCGGGGACGCCAGCAGCAGGCCCCACAGGCAGGCAAAGGCGGCGACGCCCGGCCGACGCCCCAAAATAATGATGCGCGCCGCAAGGCGCGCATAGCTCAAAAAACCCGTCATGGACACGCACTCCGCTCAGGAGTTCATCTCGGCACGGAATTTGCGGGAAAGACGAAAGACGACCACACGCCGGGAAGGCAGGGTAATGGCCTCGTCCGTCTGGGGGTTGCGGCCCCGCCGGGCCGCTTTTTCATAGGATTCAAACTTCCCGAAACCGCTGAGCAGCAGGGCATGATCCTTCTTGATGGCATCCTTCATGATATGCAGGAGTTTTTCCATCACATTGCGCACATCGACGCGGTTCCTGTCGGTTGCTTCATAAATGCGCTCAATGATGTCCGCCTTGGTCAGTGTCTTCTTCATGGGAATCCTCGAAAAGCGCCTCGCTTCACAGCGAGTTTTTTTTTTGGTAAATTATACCCAAATGCCATGTGTGGCAAGGCATTTCTCGCTTTCCGGCGCTGCGGCCCCCTCCGGGGCCTCCTGTTTGCTGTGGACAACCGGCATGACTGCAGATCTTTCCCTGTTCTGGCCTTCCTGCAAAAGGCCCATCCCGCTTTTTCCCCTCTTTCTTCCCTATTCCGGCTGCCCCCGTCGCTGCGTGTTCTGCGCGCAGGACAGGCAGACCGGCCAGCCGCCGCGCGCGCCGCAAGACGCCCTGCGCGAGGCGGCCGCCGCGCTGGCGCAGCGGGCGGCATGCCGGCTGCCCGCGCCGGAGCTGGCCTTTTATGGCGGGACATTCACGGCCCTGCCGCCGGAACAGCTGACGGCCTGTCTCGACTTTGCCCGGCTGATGCGGGAACGGGGCTGGAGCAGGGGCCTGCGCTGTTCGACCCGCCCCGACTGCGTGCCGGCCGCCGTGCTGGCTCGGCTGCGGGAGGCGGGCTGCCGCTGCGTGGAACTGGGGGTGCAGAGCTTTGCCGATGCCGCCCTGCGCCGCAGCCAGCGGGGCTATGACGCCGCCGCCGCCCGTGCGGGCTGCCGGGCCGTGCGAACCGCCGGCCTTGAGCTGGGCGTGCAGCTCATGCCGGGCATGCCCGGCTCCACGCCGCGATCCTTTTTGGAGGATGTGCGGCAGGCCCTGGCGCTGGGTGCGGCCTGTCTGCGCTTTTACCCCTGTCTGGTGCTGGAGGGTACCGCACTGGCTGAGCGCTGGCGGGCGGGGGAGTACCGGCCGTGGCCGCTGGAAATCACCCTGGAAATCCTTGCCGATGCCTATGTGCTGGCCCAGGAGGCCCGTGTGCCGGTCATCCGCATGGGCCTTGCCCCGGAAGACGGTCTGCAGGCCGCCGTTCTGGCCGGGCCGGCGCATCCGGCGCTGGGCGCGCGGGTGCAGGCCCGCGCCCTGCTGCGCTGTGCGGCGCGGGAGCTGGCGCGGTCTGGCGTGGCGGGCGGGGAACGATTGGGCCTTGTCCTACCCCGCCGCCTGCAGGGCATGTATCTCGGCCATGCCGGGGAGTTGCGTGCGGCCTGGCAGGCCCTGGGCGTGGATGCCGGACTCACCCGCTTTCACGACGCCGAAGAGACCATCCGCCTTGTGCGGCAGAACGGCTTTTCGCCTGAGGCTCCGGCGCACAAGGCAGGCGCAACGCCGCGTGAACAGCTTTGAGTTGACCGCTTCGCCTCCGACTGGTTAGCGTCAACATGGGAACAGAGCGCCCCGCATGCGCCGCATCCCACAGGAGGCCCCATGTCCCATCCCCTTCCCGCGGAAGTCCTCGTGCCCCGCCGTCCCCCCATCGAGACGACGCTTTTCGATTTTTTCAAGATCGGCCCCGGCCCATCCAGTTCGCATACCATCGGCCCCATGAAGGCGGGCAGCGACTTCATGGCCCGCTGTGCCGCCCTGTCCGGCGATGTGCTGCGCCGGGCCGAGGGGCTGCATGTGACGCTCTTCGGCTCCCTCAGCGCCACCGGCAAGGGGCACGGCACGGATTCCGCCGTGCTGGCGGGCTTGCTCGGCAGCTCGCCCGAGAGCTGTGCGCCGGAGCTGCTGCCGTCCCTGCTGCGCGATCCCGAAGCCCGGCATAGCGTGCGTCTGGGCGACACATGGCTGACCGTCAGCCTGACGGACATCGAATTCGGCCCGGTACAGCACGAAGCGCCGTTCAGCAATACGCTGCAGTGCTCCCTGCGGGATGCCGCGGGGCAGGAGCTGTTCGGCATGGAATATTATTCCGTGGGCGGCGGCTTCATCCAGTGGAAGGGCTGGACGCCGCCGGAACGCGGTCGGCCTGTCCATCCCTACGGCACCATGCGCGAGCTGCATCAGTGCCTGGACGAGACCGGCCTGACCCTGCATGAACTGATTTTGGAGAACGAAACGGCCATTACCGGCATGTCGCGGCCAAGCATCTTTGCATGTCTTGATGACATCATGGACGCCATGTACGACAGCGTGCGGCGGGGACTGCGCAGCAGCGGACGCCTGCCGGGCACCCTGGGCGTCTGGCGCAAGGCGGGCGCCCTGCTGGATCGAGCCGTCGCCCTGCCCTTCATGGTGGATCGCTTTCTGGCCAAGCTCAATGCCTATGCCTTTGCCGTGGCCGAGGAAAATGCGGCAGGGGGCGTCATCGTCACCGCGCCCACCTGCGGCGCGGCGGGCGTCATGCCCGCCCTGCTTTACGCCATGCGGCAGGATCTCAATATCGGGGAACGCGCCCTGCGCGAAGGTCTGCTGGCCTCGGCGGCGGTGGGCTTTCTGGCCAAGCACAACGCGGGCATTGCCGGCGCCGAGGTGGGCTGTCAGGGTGAAGTGGGCGTGGCCTCGGCCATGGGGGCCGCCATGCTGACCCATGCTCGCGGCAATGCCGCCCGCGTGGTGGAAAACGCCGCCGAAGTGGCGCTCGAGCATCATCTTGGCCTGACCTGCGATCCCGTGGGCGGCTATGTGCAGGTGCCCTGCATCGAGCGCAACGCCGTGGGCGCCATCAAGGCCTACAACGCCTCGTTGCTGGCCACCTGCGAGGAGCAGGAGCATCATCTTGTCTCGCTGGATGCCGCCATCATGGCCATGGGCGAAACCGGTCGGGAAATGAACGTGAAGTTCAAGGAGACCAGCGCGGGCGGTCTGGCTGTCAGCCTTGTGGAATGCTGACCGACCCGCAGGCCGGGCCACGGCCAGCCATGCCCGGCAAGGACGGTTCAATGGCGCATCTGCCGGCAGGCGGCCTTTTCAATGGCGCCGTGCGCCCTCCCGTGGTCTGTGCGTGAACCGCGCGATGCGGCGGTGCGGCCCCGCAGGCCGGGGGATTCCGCTGCTCAGCCGTGCGCTGGCCGAAAGCTCGGTCGCGCTGGACGAGACGGGATTGCCGATGCGATCTTCCGCTGACGGACGGCGCATTGGCGGGGCATGGCCGGGACAGGACGGACGCAGGGCAAAAAGCCTGTCCAGCGGGCACGGCAACATGGCGGACGGGGCGCGCGATCGAGGCGCGCCCGCCGGCGTCCGTTTCCGTCGCGGGCGCTTGGCCCGGGCCTAAAAGGGCAGGAAGCGCCGTTCGCCGCCCACCACGATGCCGCATTCCCGATAGCCGTAGCTGCGGGCGTAGCGGGCCAGTTCGTCGAACTCTCCGGCCACATCCTCGGGGCGGTGGGCATCCGAGGCCAGCATGATGCGCACATCCTCGCGGGCGGCCATATCCATGATCATGGGGCCGGGATAGGGTTCGCAGAAGGCCTGCCGCAGACCCGCCGAGGAGACCTCCATGAGCACATTGTTGCGGCGCAGGGCGCTCATGGCCTCGCTGATGCACACGCGGCTCTGGGGCTGGCAGAGCCATTCCTGAAAGAGGTCGAAACAGCGCAGCTTGATGAAGTCGGGATGGGAGGCGATGTGCACCAGACCGCTTTCGGCCATGCGGGCCATCTCCCGATAATACCGCTCGAAGCGCTCAAAGGCCGTCTCCGGGGGGCATTCCCAGTTGGCGTTGAAGCCGATGGACATTTCCCCGAGAAAGTGCAGCGACCCGATGACATAGTCAAAGGGCTGACTGGCCAGCAGATCGCGCATATAGGCCATGTTGGACGGAATCCAGTCCAGTTCGATGCCCAGCAGCACGCGCGGGCTGTCGGCGCGGGCCTTGAGGGCCAGCACCTCGGCGCAGTGGGCCGGGAAGTCGCGTTCAAAGTTTTCCTGATAGAGGCGGCAGGAAAAGCCGGGCGGCAGCGGGCTGTGCTCGGAAAAGCCGAGGTATTCCAGTCCGGCGGCGCAGGCGGCCGCGTACATTTCCTCGACGGTGGCCAGACCGTGGGACACCTTGGTGTGAATGTGCAAGTCGGCAAGAATCATGCTTCCTCCGCGTGTTCGGGGCAACTGGCCGGAAGCGCCGCGCTCCGGGGATATTCGGGGTCGAGGGCCGAAAGCAGGCGGCGGGCCTGGCTCACGTCCCGCGCAATCTGCGCCTTCAGCTCGTCCGGGCTGCTGAAGCGCCGTTCGTCGCGCAGACGCTCCACAAATTCCAGACGCAGCCTGCGCCCGTAGAGGTCGCCGCCCGCGTCCAGCAAAAAACTCTCCACCGTCAGCGCCGCTCCGGCAAAGGTGGGATTGCGGCCGATGTTGGTGACGGCCTGAAGCGGGCCGGGCAGGCCCTCCACCCCGGCCCGGACGGCATAGACGCCCGGCGGCGGCAGCAGGGTTTCGGGCAGGGCCAGATTGGCCGTGGGAAAGCCCAGCCCCGCGCCGCGCCCCTGTCCGTGTTCGATGCGGCCTTCGCACAGGTGACAGCGCCCCAGCAGGGCGGCTGCCGCCCGCACGTCGCCCTCGGCCACGCAGCGCCGGATGCGCGAGGAACTCACGATGCCGCCGTCGCGCACAACGGGGGCCAGCTGTTCCAGACCGAAGCCGTAGCGCGCGCTCAGGGCGCGCAGCACCTCGGGGCCGCCGCTGCGGCCGCGCCCGAGGGAAAAGTCGTGACCGATGAGCAGTTCGCGCAGGCCCAGCGGCAGGAGATGCCGCCGGACAAAGTCTTCGGGCGAGGTAATGGCCAGATCCGGCGTGAAGGGCAGCTCCTGCAGTTCGTCCACGCCCAGGGCCAGGATGCGGCGGCGGCGTTCCTCGCGGGAAATGAGGGGCGGCGGGGCCTGCCCCCCGCCCAGCACCGCGCGCGGATGCGGCCAGAAGGTCATGACCATTGCGCGCAGGCCGGCGGCGCGGGCCACCTCGCAGGTGCGGCGGATGAGCGCCTGATGGCCCGCATGCACGCCGTCAAAATTGCCGATGGTCAGGGCCGTGGGTTTTGCCTGCCCGGCGTGGCCGGGCCGTTCCGGAAGGGGGGAGGCGGCGTTCATGGTTCAGATGAGACGGCGAAAAATATCGGTATAGGCCTTGCGGATGATGAGCACGAGCTTGAGATGCAGAGAGCGCGTCCTTTTTTCGTCAAGCTGGCAGAACGAGCAGAAATGACGGGCCACCTCATTGAAATCGCTTTCCCGGGTGATGCGCATCATGTCCCAGTATTGCGCGGCGCGTTCCAGCATCTGTGCCGTCTGCTTGTCCGCATGGGCCGCGCGGTAGGTGGCTGAGAAGGCTTCCAGCATGGCGTCGGCATCCTGCGGAAAGGAGCGGCTCAGGGCCAGCCGCCAGAGGGCGACATACAGGCCGCGCCATTCCAGCAGCAGTTGACGGCGGCGCGTGAAATGCAGCCGTCCCACCCCCATGAGGTGCAAATGAGGGGTGAAATCGGTATCGTCGAGCAGGACGGCGAAATTTTCCAGCGCCTCCCGCACGAAACCCTGTTGCGCCGTTTCGTCAGCCACCTGTTGCATGCCCGCTTCGTCCTATGTCTCGTCGCCGGCGTCCGCCGCGCCCGGCTGCATCGCTTCGCCGTCCTGTTCGCGCCTGCCGCGTCCGCGACGCCGGCGGCCCGAACGCCGGCGCGCACTCCGGCCTTCTCCGTCCGTCCCGCTGCCGTCATGCCCGTCGCCGCCGTCCGCGCCGCTCTGCGGCACGCTTTCGGCCGGGGCGGCCTCGCGCTCTTCCGCACCGCCGTCCTCCCGGCGGGCGGAACGCTTGCGCCGGGAGCGGCCCGCCTTGCCGCCGTTTTCGCGCGGCTCGGGCAGTCCTTCGGGGAAGCGGCTTTCGCGCAGGCTCTGCTGGTGGCAGGCATCCAGCAGCATGGCCAGCATGAGTTCGCCGTCGCCGCCCTCATCTTGTGCCGCGAGCGCGCGCACCAGCGGGACATAGCGGGCCACGCGCAGCCGTTCCAGCCCGTTGAGCTTGCGGAAGCGGGCTTCCAGCAGGGCGGTCAGGCGCGTACCGGCCACGGCGGCCACATCGTCATCCGTGGGGGCGGGCAGTTCGCGCAGCGCGATCTTGAAATGCCGGGCAATGCGTTCCAGCTCCATGCGCTGCATGACGTCCACCAGCGAAATGACCGTGCCCGCCGCCCCGGCGCGGCCCGTGCGTCCGGCGCGGTGAATGTAGCTTTCGTGATCTTCCGGCGGCTCATAGAGAAAGACGTGCGAGAGGGCCGGTATGTCGATGCCGCGCGCGGCCACGTCCGTGGCCACGAGGTATTGCAGCGCGCCGCGCCGGATCTTGTCCAGCACGGCTTCGCGGCGGTTCTGGGAAAGATCCGCGGACAGTTCGTCGGCGCAGTAGCCGAAGCCCTGCAGCACGCTGGTCACATAGTGCACATTGGCCTTGGTATTGCAGAAGATGATGGCCGAGGCCGGATTCTCCGTCTCCAGCAGGCGCACGAGCACGCGATCCTTGTCCATGGGGCGGCAGGCGCAGAACAGATGCTGCACCTCGGCCACATGCACTTCCTTGCGGGACAGGGACAACATGGCCGGATCGGCCATGAATTCCCCGGCCAGACGCAGCACATGCGGCGGATAGGTGGCCGAGAACATGCAGGTATGCACCCGGCGGCGGGGCAGATAGCGCTGGACTTCCTTCATGTCCGGGTAGAAGCCGATGGACAGCATCCTGTCGGCCTCGTCAAAGACCAGCATGCGCAGGGCCTCGAGATTGAGGGTGCGGCGCAACAGGTGGTCGAGCACCCGGCCCGGGGTGCCCACAATGAGCTGCGCCCCGTCGCGCAGGGCGTCCATCTGCTTCTTGTAGCCCACGCCGCCGTAAACGGCGGCGGGCCGGATGCCGGTTTCGGCAAAGAGGGTGCGGGCCTCGTGCTCCACCTGCACGGCCAGTTCCCGCGTGGGCACGAGCACAAGGGCTTGCGGGGCCTTTGTTTCCGCATCGAGACGCGGCAGCAGGGGCAGGAGATAGGTGCCCGTCTTGCCGCTGCCGGTACGCGACTGCACCATGATGTCCCGCCCGGCCATGAGATAGGGCAGGGCCAGGGACTGCACGGGCATGAGGTTTGTCCAGCCGGCCCGGGCGCAGGCGGCGCGCATGGCCTCGGGCAGTTCGTCGAGGCTGACGCGGGGCAGGGCGTCCTCGGGTTCGACAACGGAAATGTGTTCTTCGACGAGGGCCGTCACATCGTCGTGGGGCGCGGCGTGACCATCGACAGGGCCGTCGGCGGCAGTGTGGAGTTCTGGCATGGATGTCTCGGCGCAGGGCGCGGTTGAATCAAGGGTAACAACCCTCTGTATGGCATAGATGAAAAGGCTTCGCAAGGCCGTGGGCGGACGTCCCCCGGCGCGGGCATGAAAAAACGCTTGCAATTGCCCGGGGCCGGGCCTATCGTACTTTCGTTCCGGCTGGGGGAGCCGACTGCATGGCTGAGAAAGGGTGTGAGCGCCCTGACCCCTAGGACGCGCGGATGCGCGTTCCTGCACCTGACGCAGATAGTGCTGACGAAGGGAAGCTGGCGACCCGCTTTCCGGGTCCGCGCATTGCCCGCTTCCATATGGTTGGACGCGGGTTCTTTTTTTCCGCCGCGCGGGGAAATGCCGGACAGCGAGGAGGTGCTATGCGACTGACGGTCAATGGCGAGATGGGCGACTACGCCGACGGGCTCACGGTGGCGGATCTGCTGCGCGAGCGCGGGCATGATCCCGCCGTGGTGGTGGTGGAGCGCAACGGGCAGATCGTGCCCGCCGCCGACTTTGCCGCCACAAGCCTGTGCGCGGACGATGTGCTGGAACTGGTGCAGTTCGTGGGCGGCGGCTAGGCGTATCACGCGAGGGAACTCACGCCGCCGCAGGCGGCAGGTTCGCCCCTTCCCCTTGCGGGAACGGGCGTGGGGATGCCCGCGCGAACGCGGGAACATGCGGATTTTCGGAGGTTAGAGCAGTGGAAGACAAGTTCATCATCGGCGGCGTGGAACTGAAAAGCCGCCTCTTCATCGGCACGGGCAAATACAGCGCGGATCACCTCATTCCCGCCGTCTGCGAGGCCAGCGGCGCGGAGGTCATCACCGTGGCCATGCGCCGGGTGGAAAAGGGCCAGCAGGGCATTGTGGCCCATATCCCCGGAACCATGCGCCTCCTGCCCAATACCTCCGGCGCCCGTACCGCCGAGGAGGCCGTGCGCCTGGCCCGTCTGGCCCGCGCCGCCGGCTGCGGCGACTGGATCAAGATTGAAGTCATTTCCGACGTGCGCCACCTCCTGCCCGACGGCTACGAAACGGCCAAGGCCACCGAGGCGCTGGTCAAGGAGGGCTTCACCGTCCTGCCCTACATCAATCCCGATCTGTATGTGGCCCGGGCCTGCGTGGAGGCCGGCGCGGCGGCGGTCATGCCGCTGGGCGCGCCCATCGGCACCAATCGCGGCCTGCGCACCAAGGAAATGATCGGCATTCTCATCGATGAACTGGATGTGCCCATTGTGGTGGATGCGGGCATCGGCCGGCCCTCTCAGGCCTGCGAGGCCATGGAAATGGGCGCCGCAGCCTGTCTGGTCAATACGGCCATTGCCTCTTCCGCCGACCCGGTGCGCATGGCCGCCGCCTTCCGCGCCGCCGTGGAAGCCGGCCGCAATGCCTGGCTGGCCGGTGCGGGCGCGGTGAAGGCTCCGGGCGAGGCCGCCGAGGCCTCTTCGCCCCTGACCGGATTCCTGCGCTAGTTCCCGGAGGTATCGCAGCATGGAAAATTTTGAACAGTATCTGGGCCAGTGGCCGCGCGACCTGCGCGCCCGTCTGGCTGCCGAGGCCACGGAAGAGCAGGTGCTCGCCGCCCTGCGCAAGGAGACCCTTCAGCCCGCCGACTTTCTGGCCCTGCTCTCGCCGGCCGCCGCGCCCCATCTGGAAGACATGGCCCGGCGCGCCCATGAGCTGACCCTGCGCTATTTCGGTCGGGCGGTTAACCTCTTCACCCCGCTCTACATTTCGGACGTCTGCACCAACCAGTGCCGCTACTGCGGTTTCAACGCCAAGAACACCCAGCCCCGCCGCCACCTGAACATGGACGAAGTGGAAGCCGAGGCCCGCGTCATTGCCGACATGGGCCTGCAGCATGTGCTCCTGCTCACCGGCGACGCGCGCAAGCTCTCCTCCCCGCAGTACATTGCCGATGCCGCCCGCCGCATCAAGCCCATGTTCGCGTCGGTGGGCGTGGAAGTCTATTCCCTCACCGAGGACGAATATCGCCTGCTCATCGAGGCCGGGGTGGACAGCATGACCATGTTTCAGGAGACCTACAACCCCGAACTCTATGACTGGCTGCATCCGGCCGGCCCCAAGAAGGATTATTCCTTCCGTCTCAACGCGCCGGAGCGTGCCGCCCGCGCGGGCATGCGCTCCCTGGGCGTGGGCGCGCTGCTCGGCCTTGACGAATTTGTGCAGGACGCCTTCTGTACCGGCCTGCATGCCTGGTGGCTCATGCGCCATTACCCCGGCGTGGATGTGGGCATTTCCATTCCGCGCATCTGCTCGCACGAAGGCTCCTTCGACATTCCGCACGCCGTGAATGATCGCCAGTTCGTGCAGTACATCACGGCCATGCGCTGCTTCCTGCCGCGCTCGGGCATCACCTGTTCCAGCCGCGAAAGCGCCTTCATGCGCGATCACCTCATCCCTCTGGGCGTGACGCGCGTTTCCGCCGGCGTGTCCACCGCCGTGGGCGGTCGGGCCACCGAAGCCGACAATTCCGGCCAGTTCGACATTACCGATCACCGCAGCGTGGAGGAAATGACCGCCGCGCTGGCCGGTCTCGGTTATCAGGCCGTGGTCAAGGATTGGGAAGATCCCACCGCCCACGCCTGATTTTTTCCCTGCCCTTATGCGCCGGCCCCCGCGTCGTCCTCCACGGCGCGGGGCCATTTTTTTGCGCACCCGCCGCCTGCCAGCGCGAATGCCCCGTGGGCCGGCGTTCCGGGAGGGGGAAAGGGGAACCCCGCGCCTCGCGCGGGCGGTGTAGCGTTGCTGTCGATGCCCGCAAGACTCCTGCGTCGCCTAACGGGCACGGCCCTGCGGGTCGCCATTTGGTCGCTCCCTTCCCCCCTCACGCTCCCCCCATCCCCTCCCCGGCGCGCTTTGCCGGGTATCTGCGGCGGCGTCATGCCGCACGGGTTTTCCCTTGCCGCCGACAGCCGTACCATGCGGAAAGGGGAGAACATCCCCCCGGCGACGGCATTCCCTGATGACGGGCCGAAGGCGCCATCCCGCAACAGAAAGAAAGGGAAACGACGCCCCATCCCGCGCGGCCGACGGCCCTGAAGATGACAAAAGGGCGGGCATGGCCTTGCGGTCATGTCCGCCCCGGGGCTTGGAGGCAGGGAAGAAGATCGGGCAGCTGCCCGCCGCGTGCCTTGGGGGGCAGTGGCGTGTATGCCGCCCACGGCACGAGTGCGTCGGGTGAGGGTGGGACGAGGGGAGGGCAACCCGCTCCCCCCGTGCCCCGTCTTAGCCGCGCGTGACCGTAATGGCCCGGCTCTGCGGCTTTTCGGGCGTCTTGCGCGGGATGGAGATGGTCAGCACGCCGTCCTTGTGGGCCGCGCTGATGTGTTCCAGATCCGCGTCCTCGGGCAGGCTCATGCTGCGGCTGAACGAGCCGTAGCAGCGTTCCTGCACATGCTGGCTGGCGTCCTTGCCGCATTCCTCACGCTTCTTTTCGCCGGAAATGCTCAGCATGCCGTTGTTCAGTTCCACCTTCACTTCCTCGGGAGCCACGCCGGGCAGCTCGAGGCTCAGGGTATAGGCCTTCGGATCGCTCTTCAGATCGAGGCTCGGCAGGAAGTCGGGCAGGCGGCTGAACATGTCGGAACGCCTGAAGATGGACGGCGTGTCGCCGAAAAATTCCTGGAACAGACGGTCAATATCGTTGTGCAGACGGCTCAGCGGCTGATAGGCCGGGCTGGCGTCGTTCTGGGCGGGATTGTGGCGCTGGGGTTGAAAACGAACAAGGTTCATAACGTCCTCCTGTGGAAAACTTGTTGAAATAGAAATAACCCTGTTCGCCGGCCCGTCAAGGCCTGTGGAAAAACTTTTGATAAAAATCAGTACCGCTCGGGCATATAGTGTGGGGGCAGGGCATTTTCCGGGCCTTCGCCCTGCTGTCCCAGCAGTTCGCGCAGGACGCGGATCATGAGGCAGGCATCGGCCAGCCGCTTTTCCGTTTCATCCAGCTGGGCCTGCTGCCGCACCAGCGCCTCATTGAGGGCCTCAAGCTGCCGCTCCTGAAAATACACCCGTTCCTCGAGCCGGTTCAGGCGTTCCTCATCCCGTGGGTTCATGCTTCTTGCTCCCTTGCAGGGCTGTGGCTACACTGTGGGGCGACAAACCTCTTTTCCAAGGGAGCCGCCATGTCCTCTTCGTCGGAAGATCCGTCCCCGCGGCGCAACGATCTCAAGGGCCGCACCGGCCTGACGCGCCTGCGCAATGCCCTGCGCTATTCCTGGGAGGGCTATTGCGCCGCCTGGCGCGACGAGCAGGCCTTCCGCCAGATTGTCGCCCTCTGCGTGCCGGGCTTGCTGCTGGCAGGCATCCTTTCCCGCAGCTGGGCGGAATGGGTGCTGCTCATCCTGCCGCTGGCGCTTGCCGTCGTGGTGGAACTGTGCAACAGCGCCATTGAAAATACCGTGGATCGCATTTCCACCGAGCGCCACCCGCTGGCCAAGAAGGCCAAGGACATGGGCAGCGCGGCCCAGCTCACGGCGCAGATCTTCATCGTGCTGGTCTGGGGCGGCCATCTGCTGTCGCTCCTCTGCGGCTAGGGGCTGCCAACACAAATTTTATAAATAATTTCAACAGATAAAGCGAATGTGTCGCACGCGCTCCGCTTGCCTTTGGAGGCAGGGGTGCCTCGTCTCTCTGTCTCTTCGTAAAAGCGCGCTGGGGGGAAGGGGAAGCCCTCCAGCGCCGGCAGCGACCGAAAGGCGGCCCGCAAGGGCCGTGCCCGTTAGGCGACGCAGGAGCCTTGCGGGCATCGGCAGCAGAGCGAGGGCTTCCCCTTCCCCCCAAAACACGCAGCGAATAGGGTCAACAGGCCCAGTGCCCTCCCCCATCTCTTCAGGCCGCACCAGATGCAGGCCGTATCAGAATTCCAGACTGCCCGGCGTGCGCGGGAAGGGTATCACGTCGCGGATATTGCTGATCCCGGTGAGCATCATCAGCAGGCGCTCGAAGCCGAGGCCGAAACCGGCGTGCGGCGCGGAGCCGAAGCGCCGCAGATCGAGATACCACCAGTAGTCCTCGGGATGCTGGCCCAGTTCGGCAATGCGGGCCTCCAGCCGATCCAGCCGTTCCTCGCGCTGCGAGCCGCCGATGAGTTCGCCGATGCGGGGCACCAGCACGTCCATGGCGGCCACCGTTTCGCCGTCGTCATTGGCGCGCATGTAGAAGGCCTTGATTTCCTTGGGGTAGTTATAGACGATGACCGGCCGCTGGTAATGCTCCTCGGCCAGATAGCGTTCGTGCTCGGTCTGCAGATCCACGCCGAAGGCCACGGGATAGGTGAACTCCCGACCGCAGTCCTGCAGGATGTCGATGGCCTCGCCGTAGGAACAGCGGGCAAAGGGGTGGCGCAGCATGCCGCGCAGGCGCTCCAGCAGGCCCTTGTCCACAAAGTTGTCAAAGAGCGCAAGATCGCGCTCGCAGTGCGTGAGGCAATGATCCACCACATGGCGGGTCAGCCCCTCGCCCAGTTCCATGATGTCGTCCAGATCGGCAAAGGCCATTTCCGGCTCGATCATCCAGAATTCGGCGGCGTGGCGGGGCGTATTGGAATTTTCCGCGCGGAAGGTGGGGCCGAAGGTATAGACGCGCCCGAGGCCCAGGGCCAGCGCCTCGGCTTCCAGCTGGCCGGAGACGGTCAGATTGCAGGTGCGGCCGAAAAAGTCTTCGGCCGGATTGGCCGGGCCGCCGAGGGTGGTGACCCGGAACATCTCTCCGGCCCCTTCGCAGTCCGAGCCGGTAAGAATGGGCGTATGCACCCAGGCAAAGCGCCGTTCATGGAAAAAGTCGTGCACGGCGCGGGCGGCTTCCGAGCGGACGCGGAAGGCAGCCCCGTACTTGTTGGTGCGCGCGCGCAAGTGGGCGATGGTACGCAGAAATTCGTCGGAATGGCGCTTCTTCTGGAGGGGGAAGGTTTCCGGGTCGGCTCCGCCGAAGACATGCACGGCCCGGGCGCGGATTTCCCATTGCTGGCCCTTGCCCGGCGAGGCGACCAGCTCGCCGCGCACGGAAACCGCCGCGCCGGTGGCAGCCTCGCCCAGCCCCGCATGCGCGGGCGTGCCCGCATCGACGATGCACTGGATATTGCTCAGGCATGAGCCGTCGTTGACTTCCACGAAGCTGAATTCCCGGGCGTCGCGGCGGGTGCGTATCCAGCCGCAGACGGTAATTTCGCGCTGCGGAGCCGTGACGGCCAGCGCATCGGCGACAAGGGTGCGTTCCATGATGTTCTGCCTTGTAAGGGGTGGACGAAGAAGGGCCGTTGTGCCGCCCAGCTTAGCCCGAAAGGCCGGGCAGCTCAACCGGGCGTTGCCGGCCTGCCCCCGGCGGCGGGTCTTGGCATTTTTCCAGACTTTTTCTACCATCTGCCCATCACGATGACGCCGGGCCGCGATGAGCGTCCGGCAAAAGGAGCATGCGCATGAAAAGACTGTGGAGTGTCCTTGTGGCCCTGTGCCTGATCGGCGGCCTGTGTTGTGTCCCGGCGCAGGCGGCGCAGGAGCAGGCGGGCAAGCCCCAGCCCGACAAGCCCGTCAAGACCGACGCCCGCGTCACGGCGGTGACGGTCATCGGCGAAGGCACGGACAGCATCGGGGCAAAACTGGTGACCCGGCTCAAGGAAAGTTTCAATCAGAGCAATCTCTTTGCCCTGAACGAGAAGGACGAACCCAAGCTGCAGGTTTTTGTGACCACCCAGCCCGAATTTCCCTCTCGCCCCAACGTGGGGTCGGTCTATTCGATTTGCTGGGTATTCAAGCAGGGTGAAGGCTACCTCGGCTTCCTGCTGGGCCGGGATCTGGGCACCCTCAACAATGAGGATGTCGATGCGCTGGCGGCCCGCATCGTCGAGCGCACGGACGGCATTGCCGTCAAGTACGGCAATCTGTGGAAGTAGACCCGCCATCGCACGACAGGGAAAAGGGAGTCCGTTCGGACTCCCTTTTTTTGCGGGTGCGGAGGATCAGGACGCCGGGACGGTCGGCGCATCAGGCCATATTCCGCCGGCGCAGGGCAAAGAGGCGGGCGGCAAGGGCTTCCAGTACGCGGGCGGGCGTCACGGCAAAGGTCAGCGCCTCCTGCGCCTCGGCGAGCCACTGTCCGCACAGGGCGCGGGCAGGCACGTCCAGGGCGCTCAGGGCCATGTCCAGCGGATTGTCCACATCCTCCCGCCCGGCCAGCACGCGGCCCAGCGCCTTCTGGCAGGCAAGGAGGATATCTCCTGTCAGGCGGGCATCCAGCGCATTGCGGGCGCTGCTGCGCTCAAAGAGGCCGCGCCCGCTCCAGAGAAATTCGCCGAGGGCCTCTTCCCAGGGCCGGACGGCAGGAGACGCTCCCGCACTGTCGGGCCAGGGCAGGGTCAGGCAGAAGGCGCGGGAAACCAGGGTGGGCAGAAGCTGCTCCCGCTGCGCGGCCAGCAGGATGAAGCGGGTGGAGGGGGACGGTTCCTCGAGACTTTTCAAGAGGGCATTGGCGGCCTCGTCCCGGTTGAGGGTCAGCCCGGCCAGGGTCACCACCCGGCAGCCCGGCCCGTGGGGCGCGTCGCGCAGGCGGCTTTTGAGATCCCGCACGCGCTCCATGTTGAAAGCGCGCACCACGCCGGGATTTTCCTCATCTTCCCGGTTGCTGATGCGCCCGTCGTAGCTCAGCATGTCCAGATGCTCGCCGCAGGCGACCTGCCGGCAGACCGGGCAGTCGCCGCAGGGGGCGGGCTGTTGCGGGCATTTCAGGCGGCAGGCCCACCAGCGGGACAGGGCCAGACGCTGGGCCTCGCTGCCGCCTTCCAGCAGGAGCACCTGCGGGGGGCGTTCGCCCAGACGTTGCAGCCTGTCCCGCAGGGGGGCAAAGGCCGGCCCGGCAATTTCCGGGAAGAGATCGGACGTAGCCATGAGGCCTCCGGCGGGAAAAAAAGCCCGGCGGAAAAGCGCCGGGCCGTGAAACAAGAGGAGAAGGGCCGCCGAAAACGGCTTAGCGCGACATGGTGGCGTGACGATCCGGGCCGACGGACACGATGCCGATGTGCACGCCGGTCAGCTCCTCGATGCGCTCCACATAGCGGCGCACGGTTTCGGGCAACTGCGCAAAGGCCGTGCAGGCGCTGATGTCTTCCTCGAAGCCCGGCATTTCCTCGTAAACGGGCGTCACCCGGGCCAGCTCGCCTTCGCCCTGCGGCATGTAGTCAAGGCGCTTGCCGTCCAGTTCATAGGCCACGCAGATCCGCAGGGCGGGCAGGCCGCGCAGCACATCCAGCTTGGTGAGGGCGATTTCGGTCAGGCTGTTGAGGCGCACGGTCTCGCGCAGCACCACGGCATCCAGCCAGCCGCAACGGCGGGGGCGACCGGTGGTGGCCCCGAATTCATGCCCCTGCGCACGCAGGTAGCTGCCGGTGTCGTCTTCCAGCTCGGTGGGGAAGGGGCCGGAACCCACGCGCGTGGTATAGGCCTTGACGATGCCCACGATGCGATCCAGCAGCCGGGGGCCGATGCCGCTGCCAGCGGCGGCGGAGCCGGCCACGGTATTGGACGAGGTCACAAAGGGATAGGTGCCGTGATCGATGTCCAGATGGATGCCCTGCGCGCCTTCAAAGAGCACCACCTTGCCCCCGGCCTGCGCGGCGGCAATGGCCGCCGACACGTCGGTGAGGTAGGGGGTCAGGCGGGCGGCCTGCTCCAGCAGGGGGGCGAGCACGCTTTCCTCGTCCACGGGATCGAACTTGTAGAGTTCGCGCAGGAGGACATTCTTTTCCAGCAGGGCAAAGCGCACCTTTTCGCGCAGCAGATCGGGGCGGGCCAGATCGCCGGCACGCACGCCGATGCGGGCGGCCTTGTCCTCGTAGCAGGGGCCGATGCCGCGCCCGGTGGTGCCGATTTTCTTGCCCGCGCGCTTGGCCTCGCGGGCCTGATCGATCACCTTGTGATAGGGCAGGATGAGGTGGGTCTTGGGGCTGATGCCGAGGCGGGCCGGGCTGACATCCACCCCCTTGGCGGCCAGGGCGTCCACCTCCCGGAGGAAGACTTCGGGATCGAGCACCACGCCGTTGCCGATGAGGCAGGTCTTGCCCTCGTGCAGAATGCCCGAGGGAATGAGATGCAGGATGGTTTCCCGACCGTCCACCTTGATGGTGTGCCCGGCATTGTTGCCCCCCTGAAAGCGAACGATGAGGTCGCTTTCCGCACTGAGCATATCGACGATCTTGCCCTTTCCTTCGTCGCCCCACTGGGCGCCGATGACGACTATATTGGCCATGCCTTGTCCATCCTTCGCGCAGTCACGCAATCTCCCCGGGCGCACGGCACAGGGGATTTTTTTCTTAGCCCGTCCGGGCGGGCAAGTCAAACCGTTCCGCTCAATCCCCGTTTTCCTCTCTGGCGGGCGGGGCAAAGCTGAGCACGCGGCAGGGACGTTTCGGCGTGGCCGGCGGCGCGCTCGACGCGGGCTGCGACTGGCGGGCCGCCGGATCCATCTTGAAGATGGGCGGCAGCTTGTCCGGGGCGGGCTGCTTCTTTTCGCCCTCGGCCCGCACCTGTTGCGCCCAGTAATAGTTGAACAGCTGATTTTTCATGCGCTTGGCCTCGATGAGGGCAAAGATGAGCACAGCCTCTTCCCAGCGCTGCGTCGGCTCGAAGCGGCTGGACAGGGCGGCGTACTTGCCCCAGAGCGCATTGAGGGACGGTTCGTCGATGGCGTCCAGCTGGCGGGCCAGACGGGCGAGCAGTTTTTCCATGGGCATCCTCCGCCCCTTTTGTACGGCCTTGACGGGGCGGCGTCAAATGGGCGGCCGGGCCGGGCTGGCAAGCCGGCGGGCTTTTTGCTATGGTGCGACTTCACGCGGGGCGGCCCCGGTTGCGCCGCCCGCCGGAACCTGATCGTTTTCGCTGGAGGAAGCATGACGCGCGATCTCAAGGCCATGTACAGGGACGTTCAGAAGGACGCCTTTCCCGACACCATGACCATCCTGCTGGGGGAGGAAAAACTCGTTTACCGCAAGCGGACGTGGACGCTGGACGGCGAGCGCAAGGGCCTGCGCTACGGCGAAAATCCCGATCAGCCCGCCGCGCTCTACGAGCTGGCCGAGGGCGGCATCACCTGCGGGGGGCTGCGCTGGCGCGGGCCGGGGCAGGGCATTGTCTCAGCCCTCACCGAGGCCCAGATGATTCAGGCGGGCAAGCATCCCGGCAAGACCAATCTCACGGACGTGGACAACGGGGCCAACATCCTGCAATACCTCACCGAACGCCCGGCAGCCGTCATCCTCAAGCACAACAATCCCTGCGGCGCGGCCTGGGCCGACGAGGGCGTGGGCACGGCGCTGGAGCGGGCCTTCTGGTGTGATCGCATCGCGGCCTTCGGCGGCGCGGTGGTGACCAACCGCCCCTTCACCCGCGAGGCCGCGGACATGGTGGCGGCCAATTATTTTGAGGTGGTGGCGGCCCCGGCCTTCGAGGAAGGCGTGGTGGACATCCTCAAGGGCCGCAAGAATCTGCGCATCATGGAGCTGCCCGGTCTGGGCCGTCTGGACGAGCTGACCGAATCGGCCTTCCTGGACATCAAGAGTCTGGCCGACGGCGGCATCGTGGTGCAGAAATCCTTTGTGAACCGCATCTTGCGCGACGAGGACTTCCTGCCGGCGCAAGCCACGGACAAGAGCGGCCTGACCGTCACCGCCCGTGCCCCCAGTCCGGCGGAACTGGCCGATCTGCGCTTTGCCTGGGCCGTGGAGGCCGGGGTGACCTCCAATTCCGTGATCTATGCCCGCAACGGGGCCACGGTGGCCATCGGCACGGGCGAACAGGATCGCGTGGGCTGCGTGGAACTGGCCTCCCACAAGGCCTACACCAAATATGCCGACGTGCTGGCCTTTCGGGAGCAGGGCCTCTCGCTCTATGAACTCCAGCAGAAGGCCGCCACGGACGCGGCCCTGCGCGAGGCGCTGGAGGATATTGAACGCCGCACCCGCGAGGCGCGCGGCGGCCTGCCCGGTTCGGTGCTGGTCTCAGACGGCTTCTTCCCCTTCCGGGACGGCGTGGACGCGGCCATGAAGCATGGCATCACGGCCATTGCCCAGCCCGGCGGTTCCCTGCGGGATACGGAAGTCATCATGGCCTGCAACGAGGTCGAGCCGCAGGTGGCCATGGTCTTCACGGGCCAGCGTTCCTTCAAGCATTAGCCCTTCCCGTCCCGCCGCCGTGTCCGGCTCCTGCCCGGCGCGGCGGCGCGCATGCCCTGTTCCGGGCGGCAACGCGCGTCCGGCCCGAATGAGGATTTCCCCGTGAGCGATCCCTCGCCTTCCGGCGGTGCGCCGTCCGCTTCCCTGTCCCTGTCCGTGCCGCGCCTCTGCGTGTCCGCCGTATCCGGCGGCGGCGGCAAGACCCTGCTTTCCCTCGGCCTGGCGCGCTGCTGGCGCGAAGCGGGCTGGCGGGTGCAGCCTTTCAAGAAAGGCCCGGATTATATCGACGCCGCCTGGCTGACCCGGGCCGCCGGGCGCGCCGCCCGCAATCTTGATCCCTTCTTTCTGGACGGGGCGCGCCTGCGCCTGCTCGTTGCGGCGGGCACGGGGCACGGCGGCCCGGACGCCGCGCCGGACAGCGAACCGGACAGGGCGGACGTGGCCCTGATCGAAGGCAATCGCGGCCTCTTTGACGGCATGGACGTGCATGGCAGCTGCTCCACCGCCGAACTGGCGCGGATGCTGGCCTGCCCGGTCGTTCTCAGCCTCAATTGCACCAAGATGACCCGCACCGCCGCCGCCGTGGTGGCCGGGCTGACCCATTTTGAAGCCGGCGTGCGCGTGGCGGGTGTGGTGCTCGGCCAGACGGCCTCGTCGCGTCACGAGCGCATTGTGCGGCAAGCCATTGAAACCTATACGGATGTGCCGGTGCTGGGCAGCCTGCCGCGCCAGCGCCGCAATCCCCTGCCGGAGCGGCACATGGGCCTTGCCACCCTGGAGGGGGACGGCTTTTCGCCTGAGACGGATGCCCTGCTGACGGATCTGGCCGCGCTGGTGCGCGAACATGTGGATGTGGACGCCGTGCTGGACATGGCCCGCTTCGCGCCTGCGCTGGATATGACCCTGCCGCCGGGCTGCGCCGGGCCGGAGGAAGCCCTGTACGGCCCGGCGGCGGTCGCGCCCGTGCGGCCCGTCATCGGCTATGTGCACGATGCCGCCTTCTGGTTCTACTACCCCGAGAATCTGGAGGCCCTGCGCCGGGCCGGGGCCGAGCTGCGCCCGGTCAGCCTGCTGGATGGGGCCGTGTGGCCGGAGCTGGACGGCCTCTATCTGGGCGGGGGCTTTCCCGAGGATTTCGCCGCGCGGCTGGCCGCCTCGCCCCGGGTGCGCGAACTCGCGGAGCTGGCCGCGCGCGGCCTGCCCATCTATGCCGAGTGCGGGGGTTTCATGGTGCTGGCCGAGGCCATTGAGCGCGACGGGGAACGCCACGCCATGAGCGGCGTCTTTCCGGTCACGGCGCGCTTCTGCCCGCGTCCGCAGGGCCTGGGCTATGTGGAGGCCGAGGTGTGCGCGGACAATCCCTATTTCCCGACCGGCAGCCGCCTGCGCGGCCATGAATTCCATTATTCCCGTTGCGAAGCCGCCCCGGGAGCAGAGGTGCCCCGCGCCCTGCGGCTGCTCAAGGGCACGGGCATGGGAGAGGGCGGCGACGGCCTTGTGCGCGGGCGCGTCTGGGCGGCGTATACCCATATCTTTGCCCCGGCGGTTCCCGGCTGGGCAGCGCGCTTTGCGGCTCTGGCCGCAGCCTGTGCCGCCGCAAGGACGCGCGGGAGGAAAGAGGCATGAGAACCTCGGTCATCATTCCGGCCTGGAATCTCTGGGAGCTGACGCGGGACTGCCTGCTGTCGCTGGCGGCGCACAGCCGGGGCGCGAATCTGCAGGTCATCGTGGTGGACAACGGCTCCACCGACGCCACGCGCGAGGCGCTGGAACCGCTGGGCCGGGAATGCTGGGGCAGGGACTTCCTGCCCCTGCGCCTGCCGGAAAATGAAGGTTTCGCCTGGGCCTGCAATGCGGGCGCGCGGGCCGCGGACGGGGATGCGCTCTTTTTCGTGAACAACGACATCACCTTTTCGCCGGACTGGCTGCCGCCCCTCACGGCGGCGCTGGCACGCCCGGGCACCGTCGCCGTGGGGCCGCTGCTCCTCTATCCCGACGGAACGTGCCAGCATTGCGGGGTGAGCCTCGGCCCCCTGGGCACGCTCTGCCACTTGTATGAGGGCTTTCCCGGCGATCATCCGGCCCTGCGCCGTCCTCATCCCCTGCAGGCCATCACCGGCGCGGCCCTGCTTCTTCCCCGCGAACGCTTTGCGGCGGCGGGGGGCTTTCATGAAGGCTATCGCAACGGCTTCGAGGATCTCGATCTCTGTCTGACGCTCGGCAGGCAGGGCGGCAAATTGCGCCTTGCGGCGGAAAGCGTGCTCTGCCACCGTACCAGCCAGACGCCGGGCCGCTTTGACCGGGATGCGGAAAATGCCGCCCTGCTTGCCTCCCGCTGGGGCGGCGCATGGCAGCCGGATCTGCATGTACAGGCGGCGGTGGACGGCTACGAGGCGCGGCTCAATCCGCAGGGCACGGCCTATGTGGCCCTGCCGGACGCGCGTGCGCGCGAACTGGATGCCGCGGCAGCCGGGCGGGACATGTCCTTCTGGCGGGAGCAGCTGCGGCGGGAACCGCTCTGGCTCGGCGGGTATCTGCTGCTGGCCGGAGAGCTGGAGGCCCGGGGCAAGGCCGCAGATGCCCTTGATCTGCTGATCCGGGGAGCGGACATGCTTCCCCTGCCCCTGCTTTTCCGGCGTTTGCTGCAGCTGGCCCGGGTTTGCCGGCAGCCCCGGCTCATGGAAGCCATGCTGGACAAGCTGCAAATCTCGCCCGACCGGCGGGAAACCCTGCTGGCAAAGGCGCACGCCAGCCTGCGGGAGGCCAGAAAGCGCGGGGACGACATGTTGGTGCGGCTGCTCAGGCAGTGGCTGGCCGAAAACAGCCTGCAGCCGGATGGCGGAGCATAGGGACGCCATTCCGCCGGTCTGTCGGACAGCGCCGGCAAACGGCATGGCGCGTCAATCGTTTTCGCGCCCGCTTTCCTCGTCGCTGCCGCTCCTGCCGCCGTGGCTGTCCGGCGCGGGCAGGGTGCGGCAGGGCTTTGCGCTCAGCTGCGGGGAATCCGCCCGGCTGGCCGCCTCCCGTTCTGAGGCCGTGGCCTCGGGCGCGGCGGGGCGGGCCGTTACGGCCCGCAGCTTGCGGGTCTGGAGGCGGCGCAGGACAAAGTCCTGCGGCTTGGTGCCCTCGGGCACGGCCGAAAGCGGAAATTCCGCCCGGGCCAGACGCCGGTGCCCGCCCGCGGAACCCACATCATAGAAGCAGGCGTCGGCCATGCGGCCAATGTCGCGGCTGCCGTCGCCGCGAAAGATGACGACCACCGTTTCCCTGCCCACAATGCCGCTGACGGCAATCCAGCGCAGGCCGTGCACGCGGGTGAAGAAATCCGCCACGGCCACCAGCAGATCGGCGCTGCCCACGTCGCCGAGCCAGGCCTGTGCGCCCGCGCCCCGGCAGTCCACCAGCGAGCGGAAGGCGCGGGAGAAGAGGGGCAGCCAGGGGCGCAGGTATTCGCTGCGCAGGATGCGGCGCAGAATGGCCGTATCGGCAAAGCGCGAAAGCCACTGATAGGCGCGGAAATCGTCCTCGCCGCCGCTGCGCTCGAAAGCGGCGGTATCGGTGCGGATGCCGTAGAGCAGGGCTGTGGCCAGCAGGGGGGCGGGCGTGATGCGCAGACCCTGCAGATAGCGGGTCATGATGCTGGAGGTGGCCCCCACCTCGGGCCGCACGTCATAGAGCTGCGCGCCTTCATAGGCTTCGGGGGGCAGGGGGTGATGATCGATGACCAGGCTGAAGCGGATGTTCCGGAAGCTGGCGTGATGGTGCGGCTGCGAATCCACCACGGCAAAGTGCTGGTACTGACCGGCCTTTTCGGGCTGCCAGGCCTTGACCGGTATGCGCAGGTAGCGGATCATGGCCAGATTGTCGGGCCGCGTGACCTCGTTGACGCGCATGATGTCCACGGCCTTGACCCGGTGCTGCATGATGCGCTTGAGGGCCAGGGCGGCAGCCAGGGCGTCGGGATCCGCCACGATGAGAATGCACCAGCGATCTTCCTTGCTGAGGCCATGCCGCCATTGACGCATGGCGGCCACAAGGGGCGATATGCCGCTCATGAAATGCTCCTGCTCTGCCTTGCTCGTGAAGGGGGCTACGCCGGAGCGGAAAGCAGCCGGGCCAGCACGGGCAGAGATTCTTCCAACGCCTGCCAGCAAAAAATTTCCAGCAGGTGCGCCGCCTGTGCGGACAGTCGCGGCGTCAGCTCTGCCAGCAGGGTCAGCTCTTCCGGGCTGAAGCGGGTCAGCGCGGCATGGGCATCCCGCCCGCAAGGGGCGCTCCAATGGATCAACGACGCGCGCGACGGCAGCGAACTTTTCCGCAAGGCGTGCTGAGCATAGCCCAGAAGGTGTCCCACGTCCAGACAGAAGCCCAGTCCCGCTTCCTCGAGGAAGCCTTCTCCCAGTTCCCGCACGTCGCAGTCGCGGGTATTTTCCAGCAACAGGGGGATGTCCTGATGCTCGCGCCAGAAACGGCCCGCATGGCGCAGCAGTTCCTGCCGCGTGTCGAGGCAGCCCGGGGGGGCATGCATGACCGCGCAATGCGGCGCGAGCCGGGCGATCTTGTCCATGAGGCGCTGCACGTTGTCCAGTGCCGGACGGCAGGCCGCCGCCCCGGGACTGTCGGGCCAGGGCAGATCAAAGGGCAAATGCACATGCCAGCGCAGGGGCAGATCGCGCAGGTCGGGCGGCAGATCGTTTTCGGTATAGGCCAGACAGGCGGCGTTCTCGAACAGGCAGAGGGCCACCTCGGCCACGCGCCCGGCCAGAAAGCGCGCGTTCTCGGCCACACTGCCGGGAAAGACGAAGGACGGCGCGGCAAAGGGCGCGGGCTGTCCGGTCGGGAGGGGCGGCGTCAGCCCCCGTTCGGGCTTCATGCCCCGGCACCCAGAAGGCCGCGGGCCGTGGCCGCCGGGCAGGGGGGCAGGGCTTCCAGCGCCGTGCGCCAGCGCGCCAGACGGCGAGGCAGATTCGGGGCCATGATATCGTCGCTGTCCAGGGCGGCGGCCCGCAGGAAGCGGTACATGTCCTCGGCCAGCAGGATTTCCCGCTCGCCGGGCAGCATGTCCTCGGGGCGCAGGCCGGATTGCGTCGTCGCGGGGGGCGGCGGCGCTGAGGCGGGCCGGGCCGCGTGGTGGCGCAGTCCCCTGTCCAGAAAGTTGTCGCAAAAGACGCGCAATGCCGCCTCGTCCACCGGGCGGCCCAGCCATTGCGCCAGCCGGCGAATCTGGCGCTCAGGGGCGGCCAGCAGGGTGTCGTAGTCCCATACCAGCACCGGCAGGCCGAGGCTGCCTTCCAGCGCATCCAGGGTGTGGTGCAGCCAGAGGCGCCAGCCCTGCGCGGCAGGGAAGCCGTTGCGCGCCGTGAGCGAGGCCGCCACATGCGCCGGGTGGCGCAGCGCCAGACAGACATGCGGCGCACAGTCCGCCGCCAGCATGAGGGGCCGCCAGAAGGCCATGAGCCGGCTCATGCGCGGCTCCTTGAAGGCCAGCGGCGCCGGAAGGGGCAGGCCCTGCCCCTCCGCCAGTGCGTCGGCGGCCCGAAACTTGTCCCGCAGCAGGGTCAGGGCGGCCTGTCCGTATTCGCCGGCGGCGAAACGGCGCAGATCAGCCTGCCTGTCCCGAAAGCTGACGGGATATTCCCAGCCTGTGCCCAGGGCTTTCAGCAGCGTGGCGTTGCCGGCATTGATGTCCGCATCCTCGAAAAAGCCCTTGGGATTGCAGGGATGGGCCGGGATGAGATGATCCCCCAGACTGATGCCCAGCACCGGCAGGGCGCGGGCCATGGCGCTGGTGCCGCTGCGGTGCATGCCCAGCACCAGCGCAAGCAGGCGAGAGTCGCATGTGTTCATCAGGACATGATCTCCTGAGTGACCCAGCCGTGCTCCTCGGCGGCGGCCCGGGTGGCGGCTCCGCCCAGCACGCAGATGACGCCGGCCTTGGCGACTTCCTCCAGTACGTCGGCCAGATCAAGGAAGTCACGGGCCGTGGTGGCCAGCATTTCCTCGCGCATTTCCTGCCGCCTTTCCTCGCTGTCGCGGCTCAGGTAGCGGGAAAGGGCCTGCGCCCCCTTGGCGTCCGGCAAGAGATAGGCATCCAGATCGCCAATGGCCCCCACAATGGCCTGCTCCAGCTGTGCGGCATCCGGCGGATTGGCCCGCAGGTGGGCGGCCAGCCCGTCATACGCGCGCAAGGTTTCGTCCACATTGGGATCGCGGTAGGAGGCCAGCACCAGATTGCCGCCCAGACGGTCAAGCGTGCACATGGCCCCATAGGCGCCGCCGCGCACCCGCACCCGCTCCCAGAGGTAGCCCATGCGCAGCGAGCGCAGCACCACGCTCATGGCCCCCCGGTAGGGATAGCCCAGATCGATGAGGTTGGCGGCCTTGCCCACATAATTGACCTGCGCCGGGGCAAGGAAGGCCTCGGCATCGGGCAGATCCAGCGGGCGCACGCCAACGGGCACTCCCCGCCGCTGTTCCGGCAGGCTGCGCAGCAGGCGCGCGCCTTCGGCCTCGGCGCAGCGCAGCCCCCCGGCTCCGGCGGTAACGTCCAGCAGCGCGCCAGGGCGGGCCACCACATGCTGCCGCAGGCGTTCCATATCGGCCAGCAGGGCCTGCGGTTCCTCCTCCAGCCGCCGCAGAAGACCGCGCACCGCCTGCAGATAGCTCAGCCCGGCCGTCCGTTCGGCCAGCCGTCCGGCCTCGGTGAAGTGCGCCCGCAAACGCAGCCCCACGGCGGCATGGCCCGCCGCCACCAGCCCGTGCTCCAGCCGGGCCTTGTCTTCCAGCAGCATCTGGCCCATGCGCTCGAGCAACATGGCCTCGTCGCGCAGGGGTTCCAGCAGAATTTCCTGAAAAATGGCAAAGAGATCGGCAACCTTGTCCTCAACCGCCTTGCCCATGACGCCCAGATGGCGCACCGCGCCCCGGCTGTCGCAGCGGGTGCCCAGACTGACGTCCGCTCCCACGCCGCCGGTCTTGGCCGCCATGTACGCGCCCAGTTCCGTGAAATCGCGTCGGGCCGTGCCGGCCTCGGTCAGGCAGCGGGCAAAGAGCGGCAGAAGCGGCTCAAGCTCGTGCGGAACCGTATCCAGCGGCAGGAGCAGGCCGGCATAGACTATGCCCTGCGTGGGCAATTCATGGCAGAGGAAGGTGTTGCCCGGCGCGAGGTTCTCTTCCCGGCAGGGCAGCGGCGTATTGAAGGGCGGCATGTCGTCCACGCGCAGGCGGGGAATGCTGGCCAGAGCCTCGGGGCTGTCCGGCGCGGCCTGCGCGGCCTGCAGGTGGGCCGTCTCCGCCACGAGCCGCTGCCGGGCCGTGGCGTCGCAGGCCTGTTGCGCCGTTGCGAGCCGGGCGCTTTCGGCCTCGATGCGGGCCTGTTCCAACTGCTGATCCGGCAGCAGGATCACGGTGGCGCGGTGCGCATTGTCCAGAAAATGGCGGCGGATGGCCTCCTCAAAAACCTTTTCCCCGGCGGCCAGCCGGGCCTTGATGGCCGCGAGCGGCGCTTCCCAGGCCAGGGCAGCCAGCGGATCGCCGTCATAGAGCCAGGTGGAGAGCGCCTGAATCATGGCCGCCAGCCCGCGCGGGAACCGGCCGGAATTGTTCTCGCGATAGGCAAATTCCACCGTATTGACCGCGGCCTCCACGGCGGCAGGATCAATGCCCTCCTCCGCCAGACGGGCAAGCGTCTCGAAGATGAGCATTTCCGCTTCCGGCACCTTGCGCGGATCCACGCCCTTCAGCCCCGTGGAATAATACATCTGGCGCAAGTCCGTCTCCAGTCCGCAGCCCGTGGTGTCCTCGCCCAGACCGGAAGCGATGAGCGCCCGCCGCAGGGGCGAACCGGGCAGCCCTTCAAGGATGTGTTCCAGCATTTCCATGAGCAGGGCCTGATGGATGTCGCCGCGCTCGTCCAGCAGCCAGTTGACCGTGAACAGGGCGCGCTTTTCCCCTTGCGCGGCGGCATAGGGCACTTCGATCTGACGCGGCGTCTCCCGCCGGGGCTGGAGCGGCACGGCGGAATCCACGGGCCGGGCCGCATAGCCCTTGAGCGCCTCGGCCACCCGGCGCAGGCGCTCATCTTCCGGGTCGTCGCCCCAGAAGAAGAAGCGCGCATTGGACGGGTGATAGTAGCGGGCATGAAACTCCCGGAAGGCGGCAAAGGTCAGATCCGGAATGACCTCGGGATTGCCGCCGGAATCGAGGCTGTAGAGCGTGTCCGGGAAGACGGCCTGCTGGCTCTGCTCGGCCAGCACGGAGTCCGGCGAGGAATAGGCCCCCTTCATTTCATTGTAGACGACGCCCTTGTAAGCCCAGGGGCCGTCGGCGCTTTCCGCCTCGATGTGCCAGCCTTCCTGACGAAAGATGTCCTCGCTGATCCGCGGGTGAAAGACCGCGTCCATGTAGACGTCCATCAGGTTGTAAAAATCCTGCAAATTGGCGCTGGCCACGGGATAGCAGGTCTTGTCCGGGAAGGTGAAGGCATTGAGGAAGGTCTGGAGCGAACCCTTGAGCAGCTCCACGAAGGGTTCCTTCACCGGATACTTGTCCGAACCGCAAAGCACGGAATGCTCCAGAATGTGCGCCACCCCGGTGGAGTCGGCGGGCGGCGTGCGAAAGTTCACCCCGAAGCACTTGTTCTCGTCGTCATTGCTGATGGAAAGCAGCTGCGCGCCGGTGGCCGCATGCCGCCACAGACGCGCCGTGCCGCGAACCTCGCGCATGTCGCGTTCGGTCAGAAGCTCGAAGCCGTGTGTGTTCATGTCCTGTCCTGTCGGGCTGTCGGCGACCGTTCCCCCTCCGGAACAGGCCGTGTTCGTCAATTTTTCGCAGTATACGGATTGTGGCGCACTTTGCAAAGGGCAGGAACTGGTCAATTTTTGAACAGATGAGCAGCGGCGGACAGGCAGGCTGAGCGATTTCTGGACAGTGCCCCCGTCCCGTTCCGCCGTTTTGCGGCCATTTCGGGCAAAATGCTTCGGCACGCATTATGCTATACCCGAGTGACAACATGCCATGTCGGCCCGGCACGGGCCAAAGGAGGGGCACAATGAATCGCAGGCAATTTTTCGCCGCTGTCGGTCTGGCGCTGGCCGGGCTGGCCTGTTCGCAAACCTTCCCCGCCGAGGCGCTCGCTCGCAATCGCGACGGCACCGGCCCTGACGGACGCGGCCCCCGCTCCGGCAGGGACTGCGACGGCACCGGCCCCCGGCGTCCGCCCCGTGACGGGCGCGGGCGCGGCAACGGCAACGACTTCCGGCCCCGGAACAATGGAGCGGGCGGCTACGGGCCGCGTGACGGTTCCGGGCCCGGCCACGGCCCCCGCGACGGACGCGGCCCCCGGCAGGCCGCCCCCTAGGGGGAACTTCCCCCGAGCGCTGTGAGGCATCCCGCTTCCCGAGCGCGGCCCAAGGCCCCCGCCAAGGGGGCCTTTTGCGTGCCGTACCTTCCCCGTCAAAACGGATGACAAACGGCCCGGGAGCAGGCACACTGCGGACACGCCCCCGCCGCGCGCAGGGGCAGTCCCCTGCCCAGAGGAGCGCCGTCATGCCCTTCATTGCCGATCTGCATATCCATTCCCGCTTTTCCCGCGCCACGAGCAAGCAGCTTTCTCCCGCCCATCTGGCGGGCTGGGCGCGCTGCAAGGGCATCGATCTGCTCGGCACCGGCGATTTTACCCATCCCCAATGGCGGCAGGAACTGCGCGACTGCCTCGTGGAAGATACGGCAAGCGGCCTCTACCGCCTGCGCGAACACGCCCCCCTGCCGGATCTGCCCGTCGAAGGCGGCCTGCCGGTCGGCAACGACCCCCTTTTCCTCCTGCAAACCGAAATCAGCTCCATCTACAAGCGCCACGGCAAGGTGCGCAAGGTGCACAACCTCGTGTTCGTCCCTACCCTCGAGGATGCCGAACGCCTTTCCCGGCGACTGGAAGGGATCGGCAATCTGGCGTCGGACGGACGCCCCATTCTGGGCCTGGATTCCCGCGATCTGCTGGAAATCTGTCTGGAGACCTGCCCCCGCGCCGTGCTCATCCCCGCCCATGTCTGGACGCCGTGGTTCGCCCTTTTCGGCTCCAAATCGGGCTTTGATCGGCTGGAGGACTGCTTCGGCGATCTGTCCTCCCATATCTTTGCCCTCGAAACCGGCCTCTCGTCCGACCCGGCCATGAACCGTCTGGTCAGCGCGCTGGACGGCTATGCCCTCATTTCCAATTCCGACGCCCACTCCGGGGCCAATCTGGGCCGCGAGGCCAACCTCTTTGACGGCAGCCCCAGCTATGACGGCCTGTTTGACGCCCTGCGCCGCAGCGCCCGCCATGAAAGCCAGGACGGACAGGACTGCCGCTTTCTGGGCACCCTGGAATTCTATCCCGAGGAAGGCAAATACCATCTGGACGGCCACCGGGCCTGTCAGGTGGTCATGAGTCCGCGCGAGGCGCTGGCCTGCGGCAATATCTGTCCCGTCTGCGGCAAGCCCCTGACCATCGGCGTGCTGCACCGCGTCTGGGAACTGGCCGACCGGGAAGAACCCGCCCGCCTGAACCGCGAACCCGCCGTCCACCCCCTCATTCCCCTGCCCGAACTGGTGGGCGAGCTGCTGGGCGTCGGGGCCGCCTCCCGCAAGGTGCGGGTTCGCTATGCCCGCCTGCTGCGCGAACTCGGCCCGGAAATGGATATTCTCTGCCGCCTGCCCCTTGCCGATCTCTCCGGCCACTGGCCCCTGCTCGGCGAAGCCGTGGGCCGCATGCGCCGGGGTGAGGTCTACCGCGAAGGCGGCTATGACGGCGAATACGGCGTGGTGCGCGTCCTCTCACCGGATGAGGCCGCCCAGCTCCACGGCAAGCCGCGCAGCCGCAAGGCCACGCCCGCCCAGCCCGCCGCCCCGGCCCCCGGCACGGCACACGCCCCCAGCCCCGCGCCGCGCGCCCTGTGCCTGCTGGACGGCATTCCCCTCCCGGCCCGGCCCGCCGTCCCGCACGACGCTGCGGACAGCCTGCGCGCCTTCCGCGCGGCCCGCGCCCCGCAAGATGCCCCCGCCCCGGAAGGCGCACCCTCTCCCGAATTTTCCGATGAACAACGAGCGGCCCTTGCCGCCGGGCCGGAACCGGTGCTCGTGCTGGCCGGGCCGGGCGCGGGCAAGACCCGCGTCCTCGTGGGCCGCCTGCTCTCCCTGCTGGCCTGCAACCTCCCGGCAGAAGACCTGCTGGCCATTACCTTCACCCGGCGCGCCGCCGCGGAAATGCGTCAGCGCCTGCAGGCCCGCTTCCCTGCCGCCGCCGTCCTGCCGTCCTGCGATACCCTGCACGCCCTGGCCTGGGACTTCCTGCGGCAGGGCGATCCGCAGGCCGTCCTGCTGTCCGAGGAGGCCGCACGCGACATCTTCCGCCTGGCCAATCCCGGCCTTGACGCCGACAGCCTGCGCCGCCACTTCGACGCCTACGCCCTCTGGCGCGAACAGGAACAGCACGGACGCCGCCTGCCCCCCGATGCGGGCGAACTCCCCCTTCTGGGCACGCCCTCCCTGCCCTGGCTCACCGCCGCCCGGGCCTATGATGCGTTCAAGCAAAGCCACCAGCCCCGCCTCCACGACTACGCCGATCTGCTCGACAGCTTCCTCCTTGCCGCCAAGCGCGGGGAACTCCCGGCCCGGCAACATGTGCTGGTGGATGAAATTCAGGATCTCTCCCCCAAACAGCTGGCCATCGTGCGCGCCCTCCTGCCCGAAGACGGCTGCGGCTTCTTCGGCATCGGCGATCCCGACCAGGCCATTTACGGCTTTCGCGGAGCCACCGGCCAAAGCGAGGAAAGCATCCGCGAAATCTGGCCCGCTCTGCGCGTCTTTCGTCTGGCGTGCAGCTACCGCGCCGGACAGGCCGTGCTGGATGCCGCCCGCCTCGTCCTGCAGCAAAACGCCCGCTGCGGCGAACTCCACGCCGCCCGTCCGCTGGAAACCTGCCTGCGCCTCTTCACCGCCTCCACGCCGCAGGCCGAAGCCCGCTGGATTGCCGATCATGTCCGCCGCCTGCTGGGCAGCTCCTCCCTTACCCTGCACCGCGAAGGGCAGGAGCGCGACACTACCCTCGAAGGCCGCCTTGCCCCCGGCGATATTGCCGTGCTTGTCCGCATCCGGGCGCAAATCCCGCCCATCCTCGCCGCCCTGACCGCCGCGGGCATCCCCTGCGACGCCCCGGCCGAGGAAAGCTGCTCGCAGGACGATTTCTGCCGCGCCGTCCTCTTTGCCGCCGCCCAGAGCTGCGGACAGGAAAGCCTCGTCCCCCCCTCCTGGGCCGAAGCCGCCCGCCGCCTTGCCGATACCGCCGCCGGACTCGATCCGCATATGCTCGCCCCCCGACTCCTTGACGCCGGCACGCCGCTCCCTCCCGAGCGCATCGGCAAAGGCCTCTGCTCCCTGCTGGGCTGGGACGCCACCCGCACCAGCCTTGCCCTCAACCGGCCCGTCTGGCGCCGCCTCTGCCGCCAATGGCACGAAAAGAGCAACTGGCCCGACCTCCTGCAAAGCCTCGCCTGGGAAGATGAGGCCGAAAGCCTGCGCCCCCGTGCCGAACTCGTGCAAATCATGACCATGCATGCGTCCAAGGGACTTGAATTTCGCGCCGTCTTCCTCCCCGGCCTCGAGGACGGCCTCCTGCCCCTGCGCCGGGAATGCCTCCTCGGCCAGCCCGCCCCCGACGCTGCCGCTGCCGGCCAGCTGCCCCAACTGCCCGTAGACGAACGCCGCCTGCTCTACGTCGCCCTGACCCGCGCCGCTCAGGGCATCTACGCCAGCCGCTGCCGCCAGCGCACCCTCTATGGGCAGCGGCTCCAGCTGCCCCCCTCCCCCTTCCTCCCGCTTGTCCAAGCCTGCTTCCGGCAGTCCGCCCTCACCGCCCGCATCCGCCAGACCCCTGAGCAGCTCTCCCTGCTCTGATTGATTATGAACACCGGTACGGTATTGATGTTTTTTTTTCGGGGAGGAAAACCTTTTGTGAACAAAAGGTTTTCCTCCCCGAACCCCTCCTTTCCCAAAAACTTTGCCGGGTCACTGCCGTGCCGACGTGGCCCGGCAGGGCGTCACGCGCCTGTTCCGTCTCCCGGCGGCATGACAAAAAAGGCCGGGCAGTCGCAACTGTCCGGCATGCCGCCTTGTGCAGGGTTTGGCTGGGCTGGGGGCAGGCGACGCCCGGCATGGCGCGACGCCCGGCATCAGGACAGTAAGGTTTTTGGGGGGATGGGGGGTGTGGGGGGAAGGGCCCCTTTGTTCACAAAGGGGGCCTTCCCCCCACGAAAGCCAAAAACAGCCACTCTTTGTAACAAAAAGAAATATTTGTTCTGTTGAAATTCAAATTTGAATTAGATATGTTGAAAAGCGTTGCCGCACGGCGGCGAAAAATTTTTTGATCCCGGGAGCGTGGAGAGGATGTCCAGCAAGCAGACGGTTTCCCCGGCGGCAGAAGCGGGCGCGGCATCGCGCGGCGCGCGGATGGACGGCGAGCAGACGCGGGCGCGCATCATCGAGACGGCGGGGCGGCTCATGGCCGAGAACGGCTTTGCGCAGACCACGTCCAAGCGGATATGCGAGACGGCCAACATCAACATGGCGGCCATCAACTATCATTTCGGCAGCCGCGAGGGCTTGTATCTGGCGGTGCTGGAGGACATGCACAACCGCATCATCGACCGGGAATTTCTGGACAATCTGGCCGGGGAGGCCATTCCGGCGCGGGAAAAGATGGAGCGCATCGTGGCGGCGCTCACGGCGGGGCTGGCCGCGCCGCAGCAGTGGCACATGCGGGCCTGGGCGCGGGAAATCGTGGCGCCGTCGGCCTATCTGCAGGATGTGATGCGGCGGGTGGTGGCGGCCAAGTTTCAGATCATCAAGGGCATCATCAGCGACATGACGGGCATCCCGCAGGATGCGCCGGAGCTGGAATGCTGTCTGGTCAGCGCCTTGGGGCCGTTCATCCTGCTGCTGGTGGCGGACAGGCGTTTTTCCTCGTCCCTTGTGCCCTTGTTGTGCCATGCGCCGCGCGTGCAGACGCACATGGGCGAAATGGCCATGACCGTGCTGGATGCGGCGGCCCGCAGCTGGCGGCAGCGACGGGAAGGGGCCTGCTGAGCGCGGGTGCGGAAGATTTTTTGATTGTGAACGGTAGCCCGTTGCGGGCACAAAGGCCGCTTCGGCGGCAAGGATAGACGGATATGGACGATTCCGCGCTTTTTCTGGGACTGGATGCCGGTTCCACCACGGTCAAGCTGGCGCTGGTGAATGCGGACGGCGCGCTGCTGGAAGCACGTTACGAGCGGCACGGCGCGGCGGTGCGGGCCACGCTGTGCCGTTTGCTGGACGAGCTGGCGGCGAAGCATCCGGGCCTGCGGGTGCGGGCGGCCATTACGGGGTCGGCGGCGCTCAAGCTGGCGCAGGCCTTGGGGCTGCCCTTTGTGCAGGAGGTGCTGGCCACCTCGCGCGCCATTTCGGTGCTGGCCCCGCGGACGGACGTGGCGGTGGAGCTGGGCGGCGAGGACGCCAAGATTCTCTATTTTTCCGACGGATCGGACAATCTGCGCATGAACGAGGCCTGCGCGGGCGGCACGGGGGCCTTCATCGATCAGATGGCCGTGCTCCTGCATACGGACGCGCCGGGCCTCAATGAGCTGGCCTTGCGGCACACGACCATCTATCCCATTGCCTCGCGCTGCGGGGTGTTCGCCAAGACGGACGTGGTGCCCCTGCTCAACGAGGGGGCGGCGCGCGAGGATTTGGCGGCCTCCATCTTTCAGGCCGTGGTGGAGCAGACCATCGGCGGGCTGGCCTGCGGGCATCCCATACGGGGCAATGTGGCCTTTCTGGGCGGGCCGCTGCATTTTCTGTCGGCCCTGCGGGAGCGTTTCATCGAGACCTTGCAGCTCAAGCCGGACGAGGTCATGGACGTGCCGGACGCGCAGTTCATCGTGGCGCGCGGCACGGCGTTGAGCCTCATGGCCCTGCCGGGGCAGCCGCGCCCCGTGCATGCCGAGGCCCTGACCGTGGAGGAACTGGCCGAGCGCGCCCGCACCCGCGAGCTGGACGGCGAGCGCACGGCCACCCTCGAGCCGCTCTTTGCGGACGAGGCGGAATATGAGGCCTTCCGGCAGCGCCATGCGGCCGGGGCCGTGGCGCGCCGACCGCTGGAGGATGCGCGCGGGCCGTTCTATCTGGGCGTGGATTTGGGTTCGACCACGGTCAAGGCCGTGCTGACCGACCGGGAAGGGGCGGTGATCACGACGTGGTATCGGCGCAATCAGGGCGATCCGCTGGCCGAGCTGCTGCCCTATGTGGCCGATCTGGTGGATTCCCTGCCCGAGGGCGCATGGATCGAGGACAGCGCCTGCACCGGCTACGGGGCGGCCTTCGCGCAGGCGGCGCTGGGTTCGTCCATCACCGAGGTGGAAACCGTGGCGCATCTCAAGGCGGCCTGCCGTCTGGTGCCGCAGACCTCCTATGTCATCGACATCGGCGGTCAGGACATGAAATGCCTCAAGGCCCGGGACGGCTGCATTGCGGGCGTGACGCTCAACGAGGCCTGCTCGGCGGGCTGCGGGGCCTTTCTGGAGACCTTTGCCCAGAGCCTCAACCTGAGCATGGAGGATTTCGTGCGGGCGGCGCTCTTTGCCCGGCATCCCGTGGATCTGGGGTCGCGCTGCACGGTGTTCATGAATTCCAAGGTCAAGCAGGCCCAGAAGGAAGGCGCGGATATCGGGGATATTGCGGCGGGTTTGTGTTATTCGGTGATCCGTAATGCCCTGTACAAGGTGCTGCGCCTGCGCAGTGCCGACGAGCTGGGGGACAGGGTGCTGGTGCAGGGCGGATCCTTCATGAACGACGCCCTCTTGCGGGTCATGGAGCGTCTGCTCGGGCGCGAGGTGTTCCGACCGGACATTGCCGGGCTGATGGGGGCCTACGGCGCAGCCCTGCTGGCGGCGCGGCGTCCGGTGAGCGAGGGCAGCCGTCATCCGCTGGAAGCGGCGGCCCTGCGTGCCCTGCGCATCGAGACGAAGCATTTGCGTTGCAAGGGCTGCGGCAATCATTGTCGGCTCACGCTCAACCGCTTTTCCAACGGGCGGCGCTTTGTGGCCGGGAACCGCTGCGAGCGCGGGGCCGGGCAGCTCGGCGCGGCCCATGAGGCGGCGGCCCCCATGCCCAACATCTACGAATGGAAGAACCGGCGGCTGTTCGATTATACGCCGCTGGACGAGGACAAGGCCCCGCGCGGGGTCATCGGCATTCCCCGGGTGCTCAATATCTTCGAGCATTATCCCTTCTGGTTCACCTTTTTCACGAAGCTGGGCTTCCGGGTCATCCTTTCGCCGGAATCGGGCAAGGAGGTTTTCGATCTCGGCCTGTCCTCCATGCCCTCGCAGACGGTCTGCTATCCGGCCAAGCTCGCGCACGGGCATGTGACGGCCCTTCTGCAGCAGGGGGTGCGGCGCATCTTCTTCCCCTGTCTGCCGCGCGAGCGCGGCGACGCCATCACCAAGGCCAACGGCTACAACTGCCCGGTGGTGTCCGGTTATCCCGAGGTGATCCGCCTCAATATCGACGAGGTGCGGCAGCAGGGCGTGCATCTGCATACGCCCTTCGTGTCCCTGCAGAGTCTGGATGCGCTGGTGGATCGCATGCACGAGGAATTTGGCCTGCCGCGCGGCGAATTGCGCGAGGCCGGACGCGCGGCCCTGCGGGAGTTCGAGACCTACCGCGCCGAGCTGCGGGCCGAGGGCGAGCGGGTGCTGGACATCGTGCGGCAGTCCAACGGGCTGGGCATCGTGCTCTGCGGGCGTCCCTACCATGTGGATCCCGCCGTGCATCACGGCCTGCCGGACTACATCGCCTCGCTGGGCGCGGCGGTACTCAGCGAGGACAGTGTGGCCCATCTGGGACGGCTGGACGACAGCCTGCGCGTGCTCGACCAGTGGAGCTACCATTCCCGGCTCTACCGGGCCAGCACGCTGGTCTGCGACACGCCGGAGCTGGAGATCGTGCAGCTGACCTCCTTTGGCTGCGGGCTGGATGCCATCACCAGCGATCAGGTGGCCGAGCTGCTCCAGCGGGCCGGGCGGCTGCATACGCTGATCAAGATCGACGAGGGTTCGTCGCTGGGCGCGGCCCGCATCCGCATCCGCTCCCTGCTGGCGGCGGTGCGCGAGCGCCGGGAAGCGGCGGTGCGGCGCACGGTGCAGGGCAGGCCCGCGCCGCGGCCCGTATTCACCAAGGCCATGCGCGAAACCCATACCATTCTGGCGCCGCAGATGGCTCCCCTGCATTTTGACATCCTCAAGAGCGCCATCAATCATTCGGGCTATCATCTCGAGGTGCTGCCCTCGGTGAGTCCGCGCGCCATTGAACTGGGCCTGACCTATGTGCACAATGACGCCTGCTATCCGGCCATTGTGGTCATCGGGCAATTGCTGGACGCCCTGAAGAACGGCCAGTGCGATCCCAAGCGCACGGCGCTCATGCTGGCCCAGACCTGCGGCCCCTGCCGGGCGAGCAATTATCCGGCCCTGCTCAGGAAGGCCCTGCAGGAGGCGGGCTTTCCGCAAGTGCCGGTACTGACCATGACCAGCGGCGACGTCAACCGTCATCCGGGCTTCAGCATTTCGGCCAAGCTCTTTCACCGCATGATTCTGGCCTGCCTGTATGGCGACATGCTGCAGCGGGTGAGCATGGCCTGCCGCAGCAACGAGCTGCATGCGGGAGATACGGACGAGCTGCTGCAGAGCTGGCTTAAGCGGGCGCGTTCCAGCGCGGTCTGGGGCGACAGCGCGGTGTTTCGCGAGCACATGCACGACATCGTGAGCGATTTTTCGGCGATTCGGCTGGACGGCGTGCCGCGCCCCAAGGTGGGCATCGTGGGGGAAATCCTGCTCAAGTATCATCCTGACGCCAACAATCAGGTGGCGGAGCGCATCCGGGAGGAGGGCGGCGAGCCGGTGCTGACGGATCTCATGGACTTTTTCCTGTATTGCTCCATGGATCCGGTGTATTCGTGGCAGCGGCTGGGCGGGCGCGTGCTGCCCGCGCTGACCAGCTGGTTCTTCATCCGCCGGGTGGAGGCCCTGCGCAAGGCCATGCGGCAGGCCCTGAAGGGCAGCCGTTTTCTGCCGGCCTCCCGCATCAACGATCTGGCAGGCAGCGTGCGGGGCATCGTCTCGCGCGGCAATCAGGCGGGCGAAGGCTGGCTGCTCACGGCGGAAATGCTGGAATTCATCGATCACGGCGTGAACAACGTGCTCTGCCTCCAGCCCTTCGGCTGTCTGCCCAATCACATCACGGGCAAGGGCGTCATGAAGGAACTGAAGCGCCTGCGGCCCCATGCCAACCTCATGGCCGTGGACTATGACCCCGGCAGCAGCGAGGCCAACCAGCTTAACCGCATCAAGCTCTTCATGTCCGTGGCCCATGCCCAGGGGCAGGCGGACGCAAGCGACGGGCAGGAGCAGCCCCCGCGCGGCGGCAAGACGGCCTGAGCGCCGGTCGCTGCCGTGCGCGCACCGCTGAGGGCCGTGCCGTCTCCCCGGGGGAGCGGGGCGGCCCTTGCCCTTGCCGGCGGATGCGGCGGATCAGTTGCGGGGCGGTCGCTTCTGGCGGCGGGCCAGCTTCCAGGTGCACTTGATGACCGAGCACAGCTCGTTGACGCCGGGCATGCGCTGAAAAAGCGTGCTGCTGGCCTCTTCTTCCGACAGGGGGGCAAGATAGGGGGATGACGGCGCGGGCGGCAGGGAGGGGCTGCCCGCGGGCAGGGACGGCTGGGGGGGCGCTTGCGCCGCGAGGGGAAGGCCCGGCGCAAGGCTGCCGCGCTGCGTTTCCGGCGCCATGTCGGGGCTGCTCCCGAAGGGGGCGGCAACGGGCGCATCGGCCGGCGGGCCTTCCGGGCCGGCGGTCTCGCTGTTTCCCCGGGCGCGGGCGCGCATCTCGCGGGCAATGCGGTGCTGGCGTTCGCGGGCCTGCTGGCGCTGGCGTTCTTCCTTCTGGCGTTGCAGATCGTCCATGCGGCTGCGAATGGCCGAACTCAGATCAAGGGCCTGCTGGCCCAGTTCACCGTCCAGATGCTGCCTGAGCTGCTCGAACATGGCTTCCGGGCGGCCCGAAGCCATGCAGATTTGCGCCAGCCGCGCGCCTATCTGCTGGGGGGGCGTGAAATCCATGCCTGCCGAGAGGGCCTTGGCCGCGTCGGCATAGCGTTTTTCCCGCATGAGGCGCTGGGCGGCCGTGAGAAAGGGGCTTTTGGCCTGCGGATCTTCCCGCAGCAGGCGGATGAAGACGGTGCGGGCATTGTGCCAGCGCCGGGCCAGGGCAAAGGTCAGGGCCGCCTGTTCCAGACAGTGGCGGCAGCGCGTCTCATCGCCCTTGCCGTGCCAGGCCACGGCCATGCCGAGCAGGGCCTCGCCCCGGATCTGCGCGCCCTGCAGGCTGCGCTGAAAGGCGCTGAGGGCCACGTTCCAGCGCTTTTCCTCCAGACAGCGCATGCCCACATGAAAATAATCCTGCGGCGAGCGCACGGGCTTGAGCAGGACGCCGTAGGTGGCCAGCGCATCGTCAAAGGCCTGCTGGTGGGCGTTTTCCCGGCCCTTGTCGAGCTGCTCCATGCGCCGATCCTCGGCCATGAGCAAATGAATCTGCTGACGCAGATCCTCCACCGAGAAGGGACGCCCCATGAGGGCGCTGGCCCCGCAGCCCAGGGCGCGCAACTGCGCCTCCTCGTCGGCATTGGGCATGATGAGGAGGATGGGCAGACCGAGCAGGCGCGGGTGCAGGCGCAGCAGGGCGCAGAATTGTTCGCCGTCGATATCCTCGAGCCGATGCTGGCAAACGATGAGATCCGGCGTCAGCGGCGGCTTGTCCGGTTCCAGCCCCGCCATGATGCGGGCAGCGTCCAGACCGGCGGTCATGGTGCGGATGCGGCTGATGCCGGCATCGCGCAGGACACGTTTGTCCACGGCGGCAGCCTGCTCGTTTTTGCACAGCAGGAGAACGGAAGGCTGTCGGGCAGGTACGCTCATGAAGGCCTCATCACAAAAAAAAGGAGCGTCATCGCTCCTTTCAGTATACCGGGGGAAGGCCATGACCGCAAGGGGCGGCGGGGCGTCTTCAGCGGGCGAAGGGAATGATGCGGGCCATGCGGGGCGCGGCGGCGGGCGGCGGCAGGGGGTGCCCCTGACCGCAAGCGGGGCAGGAAAGGCTGAACTCCCTGGCTTCCAGCCGGATGAGCGTGCCAAGGGTGTCGTAGCAGTATGGGCAGAAAGGCCCCTGGCGCACGCCGGCCGTGGTCAGCCAGTAAACGCCGTTTTCCTGCCGCAGATGCTTGGACAGGTAGAGGATCTCCTCAAGGGCGTGCACCTGCTGCCTGAGCCGTTCCATTTCGTCGCGCAGGGCAATGCAGCGGGACTGCAGTTCCATGAGCAGACGGCGCGCCTGTTCCGCCTGCCCGGCGGCAAAGAGATCGTTGATTTCCTTGAAACGGCGATAGTCAAGCATGGCGTTCCCATCCGTTATAGCCTTCTATCGGAGGGGCCGCCCAAAGCTTTAGGTTCCGCGCCGGACTACATCTTGCGGGAGGTGACAGGCTCGAGCACCCGCAGGATGTCGCGATAACGGCGTTCCAGATCCGGGTCGGCATGGGGCAGGCGACTGCCGCGCTGCAGCATGCCCGCAAGGCTGTCCGCCTCGCGCCGGGCCGTGGCCTGCCGGGCCATGTCCGCGGCCGCGTCGGGGCGCTGGGGCTGATCCGCCTGTGAGGCCCGCGCCGCTGCTGCGCCAGAGCCGGCGGCGTCCGCGAACAGGGAGGCCCTGACCAGGATGGGCACGCCGGCCCGCAGGGCCAGGGCCACGGCGTCCGAGGGGCGGCAATCCAGCCGGATGGCCTTGTCGGCCATGCGGATATTCAGGGCCGCATAATAGATGCCGTCGCGCCTGTCGCAGATTTCCACGCCGCTCACGTTAGCCCGCAGGCTCTTGAGTGCGGCCAGCAGCAAGTCGTGGGTCAGGGGGCGGGGCACCTGCTCCCCGTTGAGCACAAGGGAGATGGACAGGGCTTCCATGGCTCCCACCAGAATGGAAAGGGATGCCTCGCCGTCCACCTGCTGCAGATGCACAATGGGCGACTTGCTTGCGGCATCCAGCCCCAGACCGACCACACGCACTTCCAGCATGGCGTCCTACTCCGCATTTCCGGGGAGACTGCCCACCAGACTGTGCCGGTGGGCATGGGCGATGCGCACGCACACCGTGCGCCCCAGATGATCGCCCGGCGGCAGATTGACATGGACAAGCGCGCCGTAGATGTCGCGCCCCTGCCAGCTTTCGCCGCTGCCGTCGGGGGCGGCGTCGCGCGGGCTGCGGCCTTCGAGAAGAATCTCGGCCTCCTGCCCCACCCGGGCGGCCAGCCAGCGCGTGCCCAGTTCATCCTGCAGGGCCTGCAGGCGCACAAGCCGATCCTGCTGCACCTCGGGGGGGATCTTGTCCAGAAAGCGGCTGGCGCGGGTGCCGGGCCGATCCGAATAGCAGAAGGAAAAGCTGGCCATGAAATCGCATTCCCGCATCATGTCCAGGGTGGCCTGAAAATCGTCCTCGCTCTCGCCCGGAAAGCCGACAATCAAATCCGTGGACAGGGCGACGTCCGGCCGGGCCGCGCGCAGGCGCGCCACCAGATCGAGAAAGCGCGCGGCATCGTATTTGCGGCCCATGCGCTTGAGCACCGCATCCGAACCGGCCTGCAGGGGCAGATGCAGGCGCGGGCAGAGATGCTCCAGCTCGCCGAAGGCCGCCACATCCTCGGCATCCATGTCCTTGGGGTGCGGGGTGACATAGTGCAGGCGGGCCAGCCCGGGCAGGGCATCCACCCGCCGCAGCAGCTCGTGGAAGGCCGTGCCGTCGCCGCTGGCATCCCGGCCGAAGGCGTTGACGTTCTGCCCCAGCAGGGTGATGTCGCGGGTGCCGGCGGCCAGCAGGGCGCGGCAGTCGTCAAGAACGGCCGCCGTGGCGCGCGATTTCTGCCGGCCCCGGGTAAAGGGCACGATGCAGTAGGCGCAGAAGTTGTCGCAGCCCTGCATGATGTTCACATGGCCCGTGGCCGCGCGCGGCAGGGGGGATCCGGCTTCGCGCTCCTCGTAATGCGCGGTGAAGTCCAGCAGGGAGAGGCGCAGGGCGGGATCGGCCAGCAGGCGTTCAATGGCCGCCGGCGCGCCGCTGATGCCGTCGCTGCCCGCCACCAGCCGCACCTGCCGCTGCCGGAAGAGGGCATCGCCCAGCTGCTGGGCCACGCAGCCCGTCACGCCCACCAGCACGCGGGGGGAATTGCCCGTGGCCTGCCGGATGCGGCCAAGGGTGCTCATGACCTTGAGTTCGGGTTTTTCCCGCACGGAGCAGGTATTGACCAGCACGACCTGCGCCTCTTCCAGCGGGGCGGGGGCAAAGCCGCGCGCCGTGAGGGCGCGTCCCAGCCATTGGGAGTCGTGCACGTTCATCTGACAGCCGAAGGTGATGATATGGAAGCTGCGTTCCTGCATGGGCGGTTACTGCTCCAGACCGGACGAGCGGTTGCCGCCGAAAAATCCCTGTCCTTCGCCCTCCTCCATTTCAAGGTAGGCGATGCGCTCCTCCAGCCATTCCAGCAGCACGCGGGCCGTATCGTAGTTCAGCAGGATGCGGGAATGGATGTGACGGGTGAGGCGCTGCACCTCCATATCCGCCTGGGAGAGCATCTCCGGGCCGACAGAGCCGTCCGGGGCCACAAGGCATTCGGTGTTTTCCGGCAGGGCGTTGCTTTCATGATAGAAGTTCAGTTCCAGCTCCCCCTGATGATTGATGCCGCCCCAGACGCCGTGCGCGGTGTGCAGGCGGGCGTCGGGACTCATGGTATAGGTGTAGCGGATTTTTTCGGGATGGTCGTTGCTCATGGGAACTCCTTGGCAGGTGGACAGGAAATGGTAAAGAAGTGCGCCGGCGAAGTAAAGCCGCCGCCGTCCTTTCCCCTTGACGATCCGCCCCCGGTGAATACAATGATGCGACAAACGCATCGCCTAACGCAAGGAGTCGTCGTGAGCGAGACCGTCATCAAGGAACACAGGATCACGCCTTATTTCGATATGGAAGGCTTCATGACCCTCAGTCAGGAAACCCGGCTGGGCGGCGCCGTGCTGGAACGTCTGGTGTCGCTCTGGGGTCAGTGGATGGAGGAACTGCGCGTGGCGGAAGTGAGCACCGGCAAGATTTCCTATCTTGTGGTCTGGCTGCCCGAAAGCGTCGAACAGGCCGTGGACGCCGCCTGGGAAAAATCTCCCTCCGAGGGCTGGCAGGACAACAATCTGGCCCAGTTCCTCTGCATGGCCGCCGTGCAGCAGCTGCTGCCGCAGGTGGAGGATGCGGGCTGTGCGCCCGCGCCGCGTCCCACCCAGGCCCTGCGCGAGGCGCTGGCCGGCCTGGGCCTGGCATACAAGGCCGATCAGCCGACCCTGAACCGCCGCTTTGCGCTGGTGACCCATTTCCCTTTCAAGGGCGGCTGCGAAATCTGCCATTTGCAGGACAACTGCCCCAAGGGACAGGGACAGGCCGAAAGCATGAGCGTGGTGCTGCCCGGGCACGAGCCGGGCAAGGAATAAGGCCCGGTAGCGAGCGCCCGCGCCGCCTGCTTTTGTGCGGGGCGAAAGGGCGGCGTGACGCAAGACACGGCGCATGCGCCGCAACCGGCAGAGGGGACAGGGCGGGGCTGTCCCCGCGGGATCAGCGTCCTTCCATGACCAGGGTGCGTGTGCCGCCGTCGGGCGTGCGCACGACCACTTCCACGGTGCGGCTGTTGCGGGAGACGGTTTTGACCAGGCAGGTGGTGGTCTGATCCGTGGCGTAATCGCGCACGTCCACGTTTTCGCCCGCCACAGGCAGGGCATCCGGGATGATCTCCACCAGATCCGAGCTGTCCGCGTCAAAACCGTCCCAGGCGACGGCGGGCTGGACACTCAACAGACAAGCGGGCGCAAGCGCCCCGATGAGCAGGTATTTCATGACCGCTTGTGTAAATCGAAAAACGGCTCTTGGCAACCGCGCCCCACGGAGGCGGGCATGAGCGGGCTGGCGGACGGACGCGGCCGCACGGTGCGCTATCTGCGTCTTTCGGTGACGGATCGCTGCAATCTGCGCTGCCTCTACTGCCACAGCAATGCCCGGCACAGCTTCATTCCGCATGAAGATGTGCTGCGCTATGAGGAAATGATCCGCCTAGTCGGCATCTTGCGCGGCCTTGGCGTGCGGAAGGTACGGCTTACCGGGGGCGAGCCCTTTGCCCGCAAGGGCTGCGCGGATTTTCTCGTCATGCTGCGGCGGCAGTTCCCGGACATGGATCTGCGCATCACCTCCAACGGCACCCTGTTGCCCCAGCATCTCGACGCCCTGCGCGAGGCGCGGGTCAACGCGGTCAATCTCTCGCTGGACAGTTTTGACCGGCAGACCTTTGCCCGGGTGACCGGCAGGGACATGCTGCCCGGCGTGCTGCAGGCGCTGGATGCCCTGCTCGGGGCGGGCATTCGCGTCAAGATCAATGCCGTGGGCCTGCGCGGCATCAATGACGGACAAATGGCGGACTTCGTCCATGCCGCCCGCACCCTGCCCGTGGATGTGCGCTTCATCGAGTTCATGCCCATGGGCGGCGATACCCTCTGGTGCGAGGACAATTTCTGGCCTGCCGACGCCATGCTGGAGGCGGCGCGGGCCTGCACGCCCCTTGCGCCTGTCGCGCCGGGAACGGAGGATGCCGGCCCGGCCCGCATGTTCAGCCTGCCCGGCGGCCAGGGGCGGCTGGGCTTCATCACGCCCCTGAGCGACCACTTCTGCGGGGCCTGCAACCGCCTGCGCCTGACCAGCGACGGCAATTTGCGCACCTGCCTCTTTGCTGACCGGGAATACCGCCTGCGGCCGGCCCTGCGCCACCCGCGCCTCGACGACGGCGCCATTGCCCGCATGGTGCGGGCGGCCTGCCGCCACAAGCCGCTGGGGGCGGACATCCTGCGCGAGCGGCGCGGCGCGGCGGTGGCGCTCAAGGCCATGTGGGGCATTGGCGGCTGAGGCGGCAGCAGGCTGCGGCCGAAGATGACAAAACCATGCGGAAAAGCGCGTCTGTCGCGCCGGAGGAACGATGATCGCCTATCTGGAAGGAATGCAGGCCGAGGTCTGGGGCAGCCGCTGCCTGCTGGTGACGCGGGGCGGCGTGGGCTATGAGCTTTCCCTGCCGTCCCATACGCTGAGCGCTCTGCCGGGGCGCGGCCAGCCGCTGGCGCTGTACACGTCGCTGGTGGTGCGCGAGGATGCGCAGGAGCTGTACGGTTTTGCCACCTTCGAGGAGCGGCAGACCTTCGAGGTGCTGATCTCCATTTCCAAGGTGGGCGCACGCACGGCCCTGGGCATTCTCTCCATCTTTCGACCCGACGATTTGCGGCGCATCGTGCTGGAGGACGATGTGCTGGCCCTGACGCGGGTTTCCGGCATCGGCAAAAAGACGGCGGAGCATGTGTTTCTGGAACTGAAATACAAGCTCAAGGTGGAGGATGCGCCGCAGGCGGCTGTCCTCACCGGCGGCAGCCGCCCGGGTTCCGTCTTTCGCGATGTGCTGGACGGTCTGGCCAATCTCGGCTATGGCGAAGACGAGTGCGCGGCCCTCGTGCGGACGATTCTGCACGAGGAGCCGGATCTGGATGTGTCCGGCGCGTTGCGCGCCGCCCTCAAGGCTTTGGCACGCGGACGGCAGGGACAACAGGACTGATGATGCCGGACGGGGGCGGCTCCCTCTCGGCGGCGCGCCTGCCGCAAGCGCGCGTGTGAACTCAGCAGCACAAGGAATGACATCATGACGCCCCGCGCAGAGGATTTCTTTCAAACGGCCGCCGGCGGGCCGGACATGGCCGCGCTGGATGAGAGCGTGCGGCCCCGCTCGCTGGCCGACTTCATCGGTCAGGACGAGCTGCGGGCCAACCTGCGCGTCTATCTGGAGGCCGCCCGCGAGCGGGGCAGGGCGCTGGATCATACCATCTTCTTCGGCAATCCCGGCCTTGGCAAGACCACGCTGGCCCAGATCATGGCCGCTGAGCTGGGCGTCAATCTGGTCTGCACCTCAGGCCCGGTGCTGGAACGCAGCGGCGATCTGGCCGCCATTCTCACCAATCTTTCCCGCAACGACATTCTCTTTGTGGACGAGATTCACCGCATGCCCGTTGCGGTGGAGGAAGTCCTGTACCCCGCCATGGAGGACTTCAAGCTGGATCTCGTCATCGGGCAGGGGCCGGCGGCCCGCACCGTGAAGATCGATCTGGAACCCTTCACCCTTGTGGGCGCAACGACCCGCATGGGCCTCATCTCCTCGCCGCTGCGCGACCGCTTCGGCATCGTGGCCCGGCTCGAGTATTATACGCCGCGCGATCTGGCCCGCATCGTGGAACGCACGGCCCGTATCCTCGGCGTGGCCATCAGCCCCGACGGGGCCGAGGAGATCGGACGGCGCTCGCGGGGCACGCCCCGCATCGCCAATCGCCTGCTGCGCCGGGTGCGGGATTTTGCGCTCGTGCATGGGCACGATGCCATCACCGGCCCGCAGGCGGCCGAGGCCATGCAGCGCATGGACGTGGATCCGCTGGGCCTCGATCAGATGGACAGGCGGCTGCTGGAGGTCATCATCCGGCATTACGACGGCGGCCCGGTGGGCATCAAGACGCTCGCCGTGGCCTGCTCGGAAGAGGTGCGCACCATCGAGGACATCTATGAACCCTATCTCATCCAATGCGGCTTTCTCAAGCGCAGTCCGCGCGGACGCATGGTCACGGCCAAGGCGTATGAGCACCTCGGCCTGCTCATGCGGTGAGTCCCGGCGGGGCTGCGCGGCAAGAAGAAAAATTGCTTTTTCCAAAACTTGAAAACACCCCTCCTTCGGCGTAGGCTGAAGGGATGAAAACGAAAAAGGAAATCGCCAAACGCTACGGGGGCCTGTGCGTGGCCCTGTTTGTCTGTGCCCTGGGAGTCGCGCTGGTGACCAATGCGCATCTGGGCACCTCCCCCATCACCAGCCTGCCCTACGCCCTGACCTTCATGCTGCCGCTCAGTCTGGGCGCCTTCACCTTCCTGAGCAACATTGTCTTTCTGATCATTCAGAAAATCCTGCTGGGCAAGCAGTTCGGGGTGGTGCAGATGATGCAGCTGCCTGCGGTTCTGGTTTTCGGCCTGTTCATCGATTTCTGGATGTGGGCCACCACGCCGCTCATCGCGGAAAACTATCCCTGGCAGCTGGCCATGTGCGTGATCGGCTCCGCAGTCCTCGGTCTGGGCATCAGTCTGGAAATCATCTGCAACGCCACGGTGCTGCCCGGCGAGGGCATGGTCATTGCCATTGTCTACCGCACGCGCAAGATGTTCGGCAATATCAAGGTGCTCTTTGATATTTCCCTTGTCATTTCCGCTGCCCTGCTGGCGCTGGCCGTCCTCGGCGAAGTGGTGGGCCTGCGCGAGGGCACGGTGCTATCGGCCTTTCTGGTGGGGCAGTTCGTCAAGCTGACCTCGCGCTGGGTACGGCGGCTCAAGCCGCTCTTCTGGACGGCGCGGGAGCGGCGGCTGGCCCGGCTGCATCACGCGAACCTTCAGGGCTGATCCATTCCCCCTTTCCCGGGCTGTCCCGCTGAACAGGGGATTCACCGCCGCCTGTCCCGCTTGCCGCATCCCCACCCCGCTGCCGCGAAAACCGCCGGAAGGGGCTGAGGCCCTGCGGGGAAGGGCGCGGCTGGGCATGTCCCCGCACGGCCCCGGGAAAGCGCTTCCCGGGCTTTTCCCGACTTCAGATGGCCGCGCGTTTTCCGGGGCCGTCGTCTATGGGCTTCAGCACCCTGGCCGGCACGCCGCCGACAAGGACGTTCGCCGGTACATCCGCGGTCACGACCGCGCCTGCCGCCACAATGGCGTTGTCGCCGATGGTCACGCCGGGCAGGATGGTGGCCCCTGAACCAATCCAGACCCGTTTGCCGATGCGGATGGGGGCCGGATAAATGTGCCCGCGCTCATGGGCCGGGAAGCCATGATTCAGGGTAGCCAGAACAACCCGGTGCCCGATGAGCGCGCCATCCCCGATGCTGATGCCCCCCTGATCCTGAAAGCAGCAGCAGGCATTGATGAAGATCCCTTTGCCGAGATGCAGGTTTTTGCCGAAATCCGTGTAAAAGGGCGGAAACAGCATGACCGAGGGATCAACGTCCCTGCCCGTGAGCCGCGAAAGCAGCGCATTCAGTTCTTGCCGCGTGTGGTAGGCATTGTTCATTTCCGCCGTGATGCGCATGGCCTCATTGCTCGCCGCCACCAGCACGTCATGGTATGGCGTGTCCGCCGCCACCGGCAGGCCGCGATTGAAATGATCCAAAAGACGTTCAAGACCCATCTGTTGCTCCGTTTGCTGGGAAAATATGCGCCAACTGCCCTTGGGCCGGGCTGCCGCGCTCTGCCCGCTACGGTAGGCCAGACTTTTTCCCATGTAAAATTCTTATTGCAAATGTTTTGACATGTCTTTTCTGCATGGATAAAAACGGCGGGGAGGCGGTATGGAGCTGAGACTATTGCGATCATTTCTCGCGGTTGCGCGCGAGCAGAGCATTTCCGGCGCGGCCCGGGCGCTGCATCTCAGCCAACCGGCCCTTTCGCGCCAGATGATGGAGCTGGAAGCGGACATGGGCACGCCGCTTTTGCGGCGCGGCAAGCGCACGATCTCCCTGACCGAGCAGGGGCTGCTCCTGCGCAAGCGTGCGGAACAGCTCCTCGCGCTCGCTGAGAAAACCCGGGAGGAACTCGCCGCCACCGGCCAAGAGCTTGCCGGCACCATTCATCTGGGCGCCGGGGAAAGCCATGCCTTCCGGGGCGTGGCCCGTGCGCTGCGGCGTCTGCTGGCCGCGCACCCGAACATCCGCTTCAGCCTGTTCAGCGGCAATGCCGAGGACGTGATGGAGCGTCTGGACAAGGGCCTGCTGGATTTCGGCCTGCTCATCGAACCCTATGACGTCACCCGGTACGACAGCTTCCGGCTTGCGGCCGTGGACAGGTGGGGCGTGCTCATGCGCCGTGACAGTCCGCTGGCCTGCAAGGAGGCCATTGCCGCCGAAGATCTGTGGCGCGAGCCGCTCATCTGCTCGCGGCAGGCCCTGAAGGGCGGCCAGGTCATGAGCTGGCTGCAGGCGGACATGGCAAAGCTGCGCGTGGTCGGCACCTACAACCTGCTGTTCAACGCGGCGCTCATGGTGGAGGCCGGTGTCGGCCATGCCCTGTGTCTGGATGAGATCATACAGGTGTCGGACGGCAGCAGGCTGTGCTTTCGCCCCCTTCGACCGACGCTGGAATCGCATGTCGATCTCGTTTGGAAAAAGGCGCAGGTGTTTTCCCGCTGCTCAGCGCTGCTTCTGGAGCATATTCGCAAGGACGGAGGCGCCTGAGGCCTGCGGTGGGCAAGCCGCCAGAAAAACGGCTGCGCGTTGCGGCGTCAACGGTCCGTGCCTGCCGTGGGGCAGCCTTTTCTCTCGCCCGCGCCCTGCCGCGCACCACCCGCACGACGCGGAACGGTCTGGGCGAACCGGCAAAGAGGCGTACAACATGCCGTTCAGGCAGGAAAAGTTTTTTTCTGAAAAAAAACGCTTGACCTTTTTGGCGCAGAGGTACATAACCGCAACTCGCGCCGGGCGGAAACGGAATGTGACCGCCGGGCGGCCTTGACAAGCGCAGAGCGAGCCGTGACGGCGCAAGGGCGGACGAAATTT
>DWZD01000040.1 GCA_019118345.1 Candidatus Desulfovibrio intestinavium
ATTTTTATCTCCATGTATAATTTTTATATTCGGAATATTTACAATGAAGTACATCGTAACTATAGAAAAAGACCCCACACTGTGTGAATTACTGAAATGGCTATGGCAATAAGCCCCATAATGGTTATGGCGGCAGGTCCCATGAAAAGTAAAATTATCACAGTATGAGCCAGCACATACCAAAACAATTTTCCTTTGCTTATGTTCATGGCACTTATATGATATCCGTGTATTCCTTCGGCGGGTCTTGTCCGAATGATTTCTTTTCCTCAGCGGCAACGGCAGGCGCATTGTTATGTTCCGCCACAACGGGAAGGGTGGCCTGCCCGGCAGGCGAGGCTGGATGCTTTTTTCTTTCCTTCGCCTTGTGTCCCGTCGCGCTGCCGGAATCCGTCTGCTGATAGACATGCCGCTTTACATTGTAGATGAACGCCTCATACGACATCGTGATCTTTTCGCTTTCGCGCAGTGTCCTGTAGATTGCCGAATGGGAATGTCCCTGCATCCTCATTTCAACAATGACGGACTTCAGCGCCAAAAATTGGACAACGGCTTGTCCGGGATTCAATTTCTTTCTTGTGGCGGTCATATCGAAATCCAGTTCAGGACGATGCTACGCATGGCCGTACCTCGTTATGCGTTCACCAAGCCAGCGCATGACGTTGACGCACATGGCATTGCCCAGCGCCCTGTACCGGAGACGATCCGGAGCGGGACGACCACGCCACGGGATGTTCGTCCAGCCGTCGGGGAAGCCTTGCAGGCGTTCCGCTTCCAGCGGCGTGATCCGTCTGACGCCATGTGACGGAATCAGGGTCTCAGTCTCGAAGTCGTAGCGTTCCGCGCGGCTTGTGAGGCAGCGGGCAACGGAAATGAGGCGGCCTTCCTGCCAAGCATTGTCCGCATATGGAGTCGTCGTAAGCGGGGGCACGACAGGGATATAAAAACCTCCCTGCGCCCGGTTGTCGTCCGCGCCCCCGCATCCAAAACTGTGAGTAAGGGACTGCGTTACGCGGGCCGTGCCGCGACTTGTTCCAGAGCCGCTTGCAGCTCTGGCGGTAGTCGCCGCCGTCGTATGCCGGCACGGCGCAAAATTCCCGCACAGGCTTTCGGACTCAAAAAGTACCGTTGCGGGATGTCGCCAGTCTCCAAGATGTCCCACAACGAAGATGCGACGGCGGCGTTGGGGAACTCCGAAAAACTGAGCGTCAAGCACTCGCCATGCGAGATGATACCCGCACTCGGCCAACGCCCGGACGAATGTCCCGAAGTCCCGTCCGCCGTTAGTCGAAAAAACTCCGGGGACATTTTCCCATATGATCCACTTCGGGCGAATATCAGAGACAATTCTGACAAAGTGCATGGCCAATCCGCTACGTTCATCGGCAAGCCCACCGCGTTTTCCTGCGATGCTGAATCCCTGGCAGGGAGTCCCGCCGACCACAATGTCAACTGTTCCAAGGTTCCTCCCCTCAAGCTGTGTCATGTCGCCATAGTTCGGCACGGACGGAAAGCGATGCGCCAGAACGGCGGATGGAAACGCCTCAATTTCGCAGAAACCGATCGGTTCCCAGCCCAGTGGTTCCCACGCGACACTGGCGGCCTCGATGCCGGAACACAGGGACAAATACCGCAGACTACGCATGGGCGGCGCACCTCCATTGCCTGAGAAAATCAAGCGGAGACGCGGACGCATCGGCCACGTCGTGCGCCTGGGGGGCGCGTCCGGCCTTGTGCAGCAGCGTCCACAGACCCCATGCCGGGCCGCGCAGGCGCGTATCCCGGAAGCGGGCAAGGAACGCCTCAAATTGCGGCCGAACCGCCTCAAGATCGGGATCGGCCTGCCGCCGCTCTTGTGCGGCCTCCCAAGCCCGCACCTTGGCATCGTGATCCGTCGCCACGGCGGCAGGGGATGACGGCAGCTCATCCAGCCAGCGTTGCCCGCGCAGCCAGTTGACGAGTTGCGGCACATAGCGCCCGTGCTCCCGATTCCAGCCGTCCGACCGGCAGAAGCGGCGCAGCGATTTCATGAGGGCCTCGATCCTGATCGCCCCTTGCCGCCAGAGGCGATGCCAGACGGCACGGGCCAGTTCCTTGGCCTCTTTTCTGGGGTAAGCGTTCCAAATGCTCTCAAAGGCATTGTTGGCAGAGAAAAAATCCCCCACCCCACGGCGAGGCTGTCGCGTCGAAGGAGGTTCTTTTGCTGTCGGAGGCGTGGGGGTAGGGGGATAATTTGTTTCTTTCTTCCTATAGTTCGTTATGTAGCCAGAATTTGCCTCCCCCCCGTCAGAATTTGACTGGCCCGCGCGAGCGGAAAGAAAGGAGGGCTTGAGCAGATAATAAGTTGACGACCGACATTCGCGCAGCTCAACGGCAATGAGACGCTGCCCGGCAAGTTCGCGCAGATACGTCTTGATGCTGGACACGCTGCAACCCAGCAGACCGGCCAGCGTCGTCTGCGAGGGCCAGCAGTGATCCTTGTCACCGGCGTAGTCACACAGCAATGAGTACAGCATCTTTGCTCCAAGCGAGATTTTCAGCGTCAGCGCGTAGCGCGGCAGAATGGGGCCTGAAATATTGCCACGGGGGCGAAAAGTGTCCTTTTCCATGTCCGATCACTCCAGACAGGCCACAAAAAAAGCGTAAAAGAGAACTGCGGAGCTTGACGCCGCTAAGCCTTTCGGCTAGAGTTGATCCAACAAATTTGCGGATCACTCCCGCAGATCAGGCTTTCGTGTTGGTAGCGCGAAAGCCTTTTTTCTTGTGTCCTACGTTTTGCTCAATGCGTCTCCTTTGAGCGGTGCAAGCGGCTGGCTCGTCAGGCCGTGGATACCGAACCCACGACGACGCGCCCGGCCACAAAGGTGCCGGCCGCGTTTCGCCTTTTGCGGATCAACGAAAAAATGGGGATGGTCGAAAGAGGGCACGAAAAAAGCCCCGAAACACGCACGGAAAGCGCATTTCAGGGCCTTTTTCTGTGGAGAAAAGAAAAAAAGCGTAGATTCCTGAAAATTCAGGCTATCTACGCTTCTTTGTTTGCTTTGGCGTCCCCAAGGGGATTTGAACCCCTGTCGACGGCGTGAAAGGCCGTTGTCCTGGGCCGGCTAGACGATGGGGACGCTCTATGAAGTTGTGTTGGCTGGGCTGCAAGGACTCGAACCTTGATTAGCGGAGCCAGAATCCGCCGTCCTGCCAATTGAACGACAGCCCAACGCGCAAGGAGGAAGCTACGCAACTCGTCCCCCATTGTCAATCAAAAAGATTTTCTTTGGAGGATTTTTTTTTTGCAATTTTTTTAACATGTTGATATAATTTATATAAAATAAAAGCGTTGCCCTGTCGGCGGGTGCGGATCAAGCCGTTCTGGGCGGCGGTGCGGGAAAAGCGGCGCACTGGGGCTGGCATGGGGAAGGCGCTGCCCACGGCATATCCGCAGATGGCAGGCCCGGCGGCGAAGGGAAGCCCATCTCCCATGAAACACTGGGCATGAGCCACCGATGCGTAACTGAGCGCGGCGGTGGCGGCACGTCCCGCCTGTTCTCTGTCCTGCTGTCAGCTTCTGTGCCCACCGGGCAGAGCACGCCAACCCGTCCGGTCTCGGGCAACCTCCTTGATTTTTCAACAAAAAGGAAGTAGTTGTATGCAACGTGCCAGAAAAGCACGCAGCTTTGCGACGGCTGCATGCTGTTCGCCGCCCTTGCGCTGCGGCAAGTGCGCGAAACCGGGCAAAGGCGTCGGACGCCCCCCTGTTTGCGGGCCGTACCGGGACGCCTGCCGGTGCGCTTGCATGCGGGCGAGTGGCCCGATGCCGCTGCGTGCACAAGCCGGCGTGTCAATCCATGCTGCCGGCATCTGCTCGACTTTTAGCGCTTTTCATCCGGTATGCGAGGAGGCGCGCGAGCGGGCATATGATTCATGCCGTCAGCCACATGGCCGTTCGGACGCCGCCCCGTGCCGCCCCATGCCCTGCCCGTGTCCTGAACAACGCCTGAGGTCTGTGCCGATGCGCCGCAACATCCGTATCCCCAAACGAACCCTGTTTCGCCGTGCCCTCCTGCTGTGCCTGCTGTTGACGGTGGTGGGTGGCACCGGGGGCTGCAGCGGCGGCCTCCTTGTCCACAGAGGCCCCTTGTGGTTTGAAAAGCCGTTCATTGCCATGCGGGAAAAGGCATGGCGCGAAAAAGCCGAAAGAGAATGGAAGACCTACGACGCCAATGTGAAGGAAATTTTCCGCCTGGATCAGGAGATTCCGGCGCAGTGTCCTCCCCCTCGCACGGGTTCTCGCTGGGCCACCGAAAAGGATATCCGAGACCGGCTGTCGTGGGTCGCCCTGCGTGATGAGGCTGACGCGGGCGACGCCCTGGCGCAGGTGGAGATGGCGCGGGCCCTGTATTCCTTGGCCAGGCAATATTCCAACCCGCACACGCACGGGCGCTGGATCGAGTGGGGGCTGTTCTATGCCCGCTGTGCGGCGGCGCAGGACGTGCGCGGCCTCGGGATCCTCGGCATCTATCAGTGGAATCTGCTGGACAAGCCCGTTGAAGGCGAACAGACCCTGAGGCAAGCGGCACGAGGGGGCGTACTGGAGGCCGTGGCGCTGCTGCATGATAACGTCGTGGATTGCGCGCCCATTATTTCCGGCGATGAAGAGGAGGCCCTGACGGAGTATTATGTGGGACGCAATCCGTCCAAATACCAAAAAGATCCTTCGAAAAATTCGGAACTGAGTCTTTTTTACAATCCGGTAACAGGCTGGAAAATCGACACCTTCAGGGATCTCTACGTCAACTTCTGGCGCATCCCCGGCAGGGATCCCACCTTGCACGGAAACAAGCCCAGCGAGCTTGATCCCTATAACGGCACCTATTTTTTGCCCCAGCCCCAACCCTGGCCGGAGTTTGACAAGCTCGTCCCGACCCTGGCCGAATTGCGCAGCCCGGCCCGCCAGGCCGCCCTGTACAAGGAACTTGCCGGTATGTGGAAAAATCTGCCTCCTTGCAGCAGCGACGGTGTGGAGCGCCAGCGCGGCGGCACCTTTTTCTTCCATGACCCGGCCAAGCCACTCTTCATCAATCTGCGGCATGTGCGCCGTCACAAGGAGCTGGCGGATACCGGCGGCAACTGGGAAGTACAGGCGCAGCTGGGGCAGAGGCTCATACGTTATGCCGAACGACTGCCTGAGCTGGCCTCCGTGCTGGACAAGCCCATTCGGCATTACTACGGTTGCGCCGTGCGCAGGCGGGGCGTCAGCCCCTATTATGTCGATTGGCTGGCCAAGTATCTGGAAAAACAGGGGGACTGTACCGCCATGGAGCAGGTCCTGCGGCTGGGGGTATGCACCGCGAACGATTGGGTAACCCGGAACTTCCCGGCAGAAAAGCTGACCGAGCTTTACTGGGGCGGCAACTATTATGACTATTACGAGGCCAGCACGGCAATGGAGAAGCGGGTCGCCCGGGCAGAGACGGTGGAAGAACTGTCGGCCATCATTCCGCCGCTCGACCTGTACCTTGAAAAGGGCAAGTGTGTGGCCCGGAACAGATATGACCCGTCGGCCATGACGCCGAACCTGACGCCGGACAAGGATACGGCGCAGGACAAGGACAGGGACACGGCGCCGGACAAGGACAGGGGCAAGTCGCCCGGCGCGCCCTGAGCATCCGCCCCGCACAGGCCGGGCCATCGTGCCCGTTCCCCGTACGCCCGGCCAGGGCCTGTTAACACAAATTTTACAAATTATTTCAATAGATAAAACAAATTAGCCGTACATGCTCCGTCTGCCCTGAGCGACGCTGCGCCCCAAGCCCCATCCCTTCCCCTGCTCAAAGCGTGCTGGGGAAGGGATGGGGCTTGGGGGAAAGGAACTCCCTCCAGCGCCGGCGGCGGCCGCAGGCCGTGCCCGTTGGACGGCAAAGATGCCTTATGGACATCGACAGCAGAGCGAGGGGGTTCCCCTTCCCCCCAAACAGGTCGCGAAATGTGTTGACAGGCCCCAAAGCCCTTTGGTTGCGGAGGGCGCGTGGTCGCAGACGCCCTTGCCCGTTTGACGGGAATCTTTTACAGAACAGGGCGTGACGCGCGCGGCATGGGCCGCTGCCGTTCCCGGCGTCCTCGCTCGCGGTACGGTGGGGCATTTGCGGCCCGCGCGCAAAGGATAGCGCCATGCCGTTTTTTGCTCAGACGGACGCCCCGAACAATGATTCCGCCCCATTGCGGCAGCCGCTTGCGGCACTGCTCGACGTATGCGAACGGGCAGGCTTTACTGTGCACCATCACGAGGGAGCCGGGCCGTTGCAGGCCCACGCCGCCTTTCACCAGCGCGGGGAAGGCTACATTTTGTCGAAACGGGCCACGCTCTGGGCGGCTGAGAGCCATGAGCATCTTTTTGTCTACATCCTGCCGCATCTTGACATGAGCCGGTGGCGCGCTATCCATGAGGACGGGCTGACGCGGGGCCGGGAGCAGATACGCCCCCATGACGAGCACATGGTTTCCTATGTGAGCCTGCTTGTCCTCTGCCGCACGCTGGATGCCGAGGTGGCGCATGCGGTGCGACGCACGCGCTACAGCAAGAGTTTCTGGTGGGGGCTGCGCGGCTGGATGCGGCTGCGGGCCTGCGTTGTCGCTGTGCCGGAAAGAGCAGGGGAGGGCGGTGCGCCCGGCCCGGGCCGGCTGGTGAGCAATGCGGCGGCCCGCAAGTCGCTTGCCTCCCTTGTCCGCGCCGCCCTGCAAGGATGTTTTACCCTGACGGAGTGGAAAGCATGAATTCACTGTATTTGCTGCTGGGCGGCTTTGCCCTGCTGGCGGCAGGCTATTTCATCTATGGCCGCTGGCTGGAAAAGGTGTGGGGCATTGACCCTTCCCGGCGTACCCCCGCTCATGAACTGCGCGACGGCATCGATTATGTGCCGTCCAAGGCCCCTGTGGTGCTCGGGCATCACTTTTCCTCCATTGCCGGGGCCGGCCCCATCAACGGCCCCATTCAGGCGGCTGTTTTTGGCTGGCTGCCGTGCTTTCTCTGGATCGTCATCGGCGGCATCTTTTTCGGGGCGGTGCATGATTTCGGGGCGCTTTTCGCCTCGCTGCGCAACAAGGGCCGCTCCATCGGCGAGGTCATTGCCGGCAGCATCGGCCTGCGCGCCAAACGCCTGTTCATCATCTTTTCCTTCCTGACCCTGATTCTTGTCGTGGGGGCCTTTGCCTCCATCGTGGCAGGCACGTTCAACGGCTTTACCCAGGATGCCGCCGGGGGGCTTGTCCCCAATGCCGTCAACGGTTCCACGGCCACCATCTCCATGCTCTTCATGGTGCTGGCCGTCATCTTCGGCCTGCTGGTCTACCGCTGGGAAATGCCGCTGGGCCGGGCCACGGTGCTGGGTATTGCCGGGATCGTGGCGGCCATCGTCATCGGCCTGCGCTGCCCGGTATTCCTGAGCTATAATCTGTGGATGATCCTGCTCGGTCTGTACATTCTGCTGGCCTCGGTGGCGCCGGTCTGGATTCTGCTGCAACCCCGCGACTACCTCAGCTCCTTCCTGCTCTATGCCATGATGCTGGCGGCGGTGGTGGGCATCGTGGCGGCGCATCCGGTCATCGAACTGCCAGCCTTCACGGCCTTTGAAGTCAACGGGCAGTATCTCTTTCCCGTACTTTTCGTGACCGTGGCCTGCGGGGCCATTTCCGGCTTCCATTCGCTGGTGGCCTCGGGCACCACGGCCAAGCAGCTGGACAACGAACGCGACGCCCGGCTGGTGGGCTTCGGTTCCATGCTCATCGAAAGCGCGCTGGGCATCGCCTCGCTCATTGCCGTGGGCTACATCTTCACCCAGAACGGCAACAGCTTCACCGCGCAGACCCCGACCCAGGTGCTGGCCGACGGACTCTCGCAAATGCTGGCCTGCGTGGGGCTGGACAGCGCCGAGGCCCGCCGTACCACCTACGGCCTGATCATTCTTGCCGTGTCCACCTTCTGCCTGACCTCGCTGGACACGGCCACCCGTCTGGGCCGCTACATGTTTCAGGAACTTTGGCTCGCGCCCGGTCAGAGCGTGGAGGATACGCGGGGCTGGCGCGCCGTGCTGACCAACAAGTATGTGGCGACCATCATAACCGTGGCACTGGGCATGAGCCTCGGTTTTGGCGGCTATGCCAAGATCTGGCCCCTCTTCGGGGCGGCCAATCAGCTGCTGGCCGCACTGGCCCTGCTGGCCGTGGCCTGCTGGCTGCAGAACCTGGCTCGCCGCAACAGCATGTTTCTCCTGCCCATGTTCTTCATGCTGCTGGTGACCCTGTCCTCGCTGCTGCTGACCATCCGGGATCAGGGTTCGCGTCTGCTGGCCGGAACCGGCGATGTGGTGGCAGGTATGCAAATCGCCATTGCTGCGCTTTTGCTGCTCCTGTCGCTGGTGCTGGTCAAGGAGGGCAGGCAGGCCCTGCGTCGCAGCAGACGGCCCGAAGGGCAGGAGGCCGGCTAGGTCGCGACGCCTGCGCTGTTCGTTTCAGGTTTCACGGCTGTGCGGCCAAAGCCGAAACAGTGCCAAAACACGTCAGGCGGCCTGCTTCCCCGGTGAAGCAGGCCGCCTGACGGCGTTCATGATGCACATGGCGCTGCGCGGCTAGAGAAAATCCGGGTCAACGGCGGCGAGGCCGCCTCCGGTCATGATGCGCATGAAATGCAGGTAGTGCTCCTCCACCGGGATGATGGGAAAGCGCAGGCCGCAGGATTCGCAGGGAACGAGCTTGGCCTCCACGGGACTGCCCACGGCGGCATGCCAGCCGCATTGCGGGCAGGTGTAGAAAAAGACCAGCTCCATGCCCACCGGGGCCACGGGCTGCAGGGGGCGCTGCGGCGCGCTCATGGCCGTGCCCCCGTGCCTGAGGAAACCAGCGGGATGCCGGTCATTTCCGGGGGAATCTCCATGTCCCAGAGGCGCAGCAGGGTAGGGGCCACATCGGCCAGCTTGCCGTCGGCAAGGGCGAGGGGCGTTCCGTTATCCGGCTCCAGCAGGATGCAGGGCACGGGATTGGTGGTGTGGGCCGTGTGGGGCGTGCCGTCAGGGGAAACCATCACCTCGCAGTTGCCGTGATCGGCCATGAGCAGCATGCGGCCCTGACGGGCGCGCACGGCATCGGCCATGCGGCCCACGCATTCATCCACCACGGCGCAGGCCTGCACGGCGGCATCCCGCTTGCCGGTATGGCCCACCATGTCGCCGTTGGCCAGATTGCAGACCACCAGATCATATTGGCCGCTGTTCCAGGCTTCCACAAACTTGTCCGTCACCTCGCGGGCGCTCATGGCCGGCTTGAGGTCATAGGTGGCCACATCGCGCGGCGATTCCACAAGGATGCGATCTTCCCCGGCAAAGGGTTCTTCACGTCCGCCGTTGAAAAAGTAGGTCACATGGGCGTATTTTTCGGTTTCGGCCAGACGCAGCTGCCGCAGGCCCGCCAGCGAGACGATCTCCCCGAGGCCCATACGCACCGTTTCCTTGGGAAAGGCCACGGGGAAGGTAAAATCGGCCTCATAGGGCGTCATGGACGCGAGACCGCAGAGGCGGGGACGCTGCCCGCGATCAAAACCGTCGAAATCGTCCATGCTGAAGGCCCGGGCCAGCTCGCGCATGCGATCCGCGCGGAAATTGAAGAAAAAGAGACCGTCCCCGTCGCTCACACGGGCCTGATCGCAACCCGCCACGGCCACCGGTTTGATGAATTCATCGGTGACTCCGGCGGCGTAGGAGGCTTCCACGGCGGCCTCGGCAGCGGGCGCGCTCGCGCCCTGCCCGTGAACGAGCAGATTCCAGGCTTCGGCCACCCGTTCCCAACGCTTGTCGCGATCCATGGCATAGAAACGCCCGGTCAGGGTGGCAATGCGCACGTCGGGCAGATCGCGGATGGCGTCCTCGAGCTGCCGCACATAGGTAATCCCGCTTTGCGGCGGCGTGTCGCGCCCGTCCATGAAGCAGTGGATGCGTGCGCCGACGCCCGCCGCTGCCGCCATGCGGCAGAGGGCCTCAAGATGGCTGATGTGGCTGTGCACGCCGCCATCGGAGAGCAGGCCCGCCAGATGCAGCACGCCGCCCGAGGCGCGCACCTTGCCCAGCAGGTCGAGGAGCACGGGATTTTTCTGGAAGGAACCGTCCTCGAGGGCCACATCGATGCGTGTCATGTCCTGATAGACGATGCGGCCCGCGCCGATATTGAGATGCCCCACCTCAGAATTGCCCATATAGCCGGCTGGCAGGCCCACATCGCGCCCGGAGGCGATGAGCCGGCTGTGCGGACAGGCGGCGGTCAGGGCATCCAGCCGGGGCGTCGCGGCGGCGGCGGGCGCATTGTTCGGCCCGTCAGGGGCGATGCCCCAGCCGTCCAGAATGAGAAGAAGGGTGGGAGTGGGACGCTTCATGCATTGTCTCCGCGACCGAGGAGCGCCGCCGTACCTTCGCCCCAGAGGGCTTCCAGCTTGTAGAGTTCGCGGACGCTTTCCTGAAAGATATTGATGACGATATCGTTGCAGTCCACCAGAATCCACTGCCCGGCCGTATAGCCTTCCATGCGCAGGTACTCGAAATTCTGCTCGCCGCAGAGGGCGGAAATGCCGTCGGCAAGGCTCTGGGCATGACGCACCGATGTGGCCGAGGCAATGAGCAGGGCGTCGGTAAAGGCACCCTGACCGGCGAGATCGATGCTCTCGACCTTGAGGGCCTTGTGTTCTTCCAGCCAGGTTTTCAGGATGGCCAGTTTTTCCGCAGTGGGCAGCAACGAATATTTTTTGGGAGTCGTGTTTTGCATGACCATGCACATACCGCAAAGCGCGCACAAGGGCAATCCCGGCGGGGCGGCGAGCGCGCGTTCGTCGCACGGACGCGCCCGTGCCGCGCCGCGGGATGGATTGCGCCGGGGAAATCCTTGACCGCTCGCCGCTTTTGGGGCATGCCAAGAGAGGTACCATTTTTTCCCAAGGAGAAGTGCCGTGCTGTTCAATATCCGTCAGGAAACCCTGCCCCGTGAAGACCTCGAGGCCCTGCAGCTGCGCCGCCTGCAGGATCTCTGCGCCCGCGTGTATGCCAATGTGCCCTTTTACCGCAAACGCTTTGAAGAAAGCGGCATCACGCCCGCCGACATCAAGTCCCTCGACAATCTGAAGCTCCTGCCTTTCACGGAAAAGCAGGATTTGCGCAACTACTATCCCTTCGGCCTCTTTGCCGTGCCGCGCGACAATATCGTGCGCCTGCACGCCTCCAGCGGCACCACGGGCAAGGCCGTGGTGGTGGGCTATACCCAGCGCGATCTGGAGACCTGGGCCGAAGTGGCGGCCCGCAGCCTGGCCGCCGCCGGGGTCAACCATACGGACACCGTGCATGTGGCCTACGGCTACGGCCTGTTCACCGGCGGCCTCGGCGCGCACGGCGGCGCGGAACATCTGGGGGCCACGGTGGTGCCCGCCTCCGGCGGCTCCACCCGGCGGCAGGCCTATCTGCTGCGCGACTTCGGGGCCACGGCCCTGTGCTGTACGCCGTCCTATGCCCTGCACCTCTGGGAAGCCGGACAGGAAGCGGGCATCGACTTCCGTGACCTGCCGCTGCGCACCGGCGTGTTCGGCGCCGAACCCTGGACCGAGGAGATGCGGCAGGACATCGAGCAGAAAATGGGCATCAACGCCATGAACATCTACGGCCTGTCGGAAGTCATGGGGCCGGGGGTGGCCATGGAGTGCCTGGACGCCAAGTGCGGCATGCACCTCTGGGAAGACCATTTCCTGCCGGAAATCATCGACCCCGTCACCGGCGAGGTGCTGCCCGCCGGAGAAACGGGCGAACTGGTCATCACCACCCTGACCAAGGAGGGCATTCCCCTCATCCGCTACCGCACGCGCGACATCACCAGTCTGGACTATACCCCCTGTCGCTGCGGGCGCACCCATGTGCGGCTCACCCGCATCAAGGGCCGTTCCGACGACATGCTCATCATCCGCGGGGTCAACGTCTTCCCGCAGCAGATCGAGAGCATCCTCATGGAAAGCGAAGGGCTTACCCCCAATTATCAGCTGGTGGTGGATCGCGTCCACAATCTGGATACCCTGGAAATTCAGGTGGAAGTGGATGAAGCCCTCTTTGCTGACGAAATCCGCAAGCTGCAGAGCCTGGAAGGCCGCATTCAGAAGACCATCAAGGAGTTCCTCGGCGTGAGCACCAAGGTGCGCCTCATGGAACCGCACTCTCTGGAGCGCTCCGAGGGCAAGGCCAAGCGCATCATCGACAAGCGCCTGGAGAAGTAGGCGAGGCCCCCAAAAATTTGTCGAAAAAAAAGCCGCAATTCTTTGTTGACAAGAAAAAGGGGAGAGCGTAAGGTTCCTTTTCGTTGAGCGGGAGTAACTCAGTGGTAGAGTGCAACCTTGCCAAGGTTGAAGTCGCGGGTTCAAATCCCGTCTCCCGCTCCAACACCGAGGCGGCATAGCCAAGCGGTAAGGCAGAGGTCTGCAAAACCTCCATGCTCCAGTTCAAATCTGGATGCCGCCTCCAAAAAATTCATCGTCGGACGGTTTCCTGCTGCGGGAGTAACTCAGTGGTAGAGTGCAACCTTGCCAAGGTTGAAGTCGCGGGTTCAAATCCCGTCTCCCGCTCCAGAAGCTCTGTCCCTTTGCCGGCGGGAATAACTCAACGGTAGAGTGTCAGCTTCCCAAGCTGAAGGTTGCGGGTTCAAATCCCGTTTCCCGCTCCAGATGTTACCGGAAACCGTTTCGTTTTCCTCTCATAGCGGCCTCGCCGCCCCCGCGCGGGAGTAACTCAGTGGTAGAGTGCAACCTTGCCAAGGTTGAAGTCGCGGGTTCAAATCCCGTCTCCCGCTCCAGCGTATTTGCCCTTGCTCCCGCAAGGGCTTTTTTTTCGCCCTGTCTGCGCTGCCCGCACGCCTGCATCCGGCTTGCCAAAAGCCCGCATCATGGGCACACTTGCCGCCGGAATGCTTGTTGCCGCCCACAGGCCCCGGCGCGCCCGCCATGCGCACGGCGACCGAAACGACGGAAACGCCCTGTCATCATCATGCCGGGAGGCTTGTCATGTACGATGTCGCATCGCCGCATGCGGAAGAATTTATCGATCACGCGGAAGTCATGGCCACGCTGGACCATGCGCGGGCACATGCCCGGGACGCGGCCCTGCTGGACGAGATTCTGGCCCGCGCCGCCCTGCGCAAGGGCCTGACCCATCGTGAGGCCTCGGTGCTGCTGGCCTGCGAGCTGCCGGAAAAAACAGCGGAACTCTACCGTCTGGCCCATCAGATCAAGCTGGACTTCTACGGCAACCGCATTGTCATGTTCGCGCCGCTCTATCTGTCCAACTACTGCGTCAACAGCTGCGTCTATTGCCCCTATCATGCCAAAAACCGGCATATTGCCCGCAAGAAGCTCACACAGGCGGAATTGAGACGCGAAGTCATCGCCCTGCAGGACATGGGCCACAAGCGGCTGGCCCTGGAAGCGGGCGAGCACCCGACGCAGAACCCCATCGAATACATCCTCGAGTGCATTGACACCATTTACGGCATCCGCCACAAGAACGGGGCCATCCGACGCGTCAACGTCAACATCGCTGCCACCACGGTGGAGGAATACCGCCTTCTGCGTCAGGCGGGCATCGGCACCTACATTCTTTTTCAGGAAACCTACCACAAGGAAAGCTACGAAAAACTGCATCCCGCCGGCCCCAAGCACGATTACGCCTGGCACACCGAGGCTATGGATCGCGCCATGCGGGGCGGCATTGACGACGTGGGTCTGGGGGTGCTCTTCGGACTGGAGAGCTATTCTTATGAATTCGCGGCCCTGCTCATGCATGCTGAGCATCTGGAAGCCGCGTTCGGCGTGGGCCCGCACACCATCAGCGTGCCGCGCATCAAGCGGGCCGACGACATTGATCCTGCCGCCTTCGCCAACGGCATCGACGACGAAACCTTTGCCCGGATCTGCGCCTGCATCCGTGTGGCCGTGCCCTATACGGGCATGATCATCTCCACCCGCGAAAGTCAGGCCGTGCGGGAACGGGTGCTGCCGCTGGGCGTGTCGCAGATCAGCGGCGCATCCCGCACCAGCGTGGGCGGCTATGACCGGCCGGAAGATCCCGAGGAGAATTCCGCCCAATTTGATGTCAGCGACCGGCGCAGCCTCGATGAGGTGGTGGCCTGGCTCATGGAACAGGGGCACATTCCCAGCTTCTGTACGGCCTGTTATCGCGAAGGACGCACGGGGGATCGCTTCATGGCCCTCTGCAAAAGCCGTCAGATACTGAATTGCTGTCATCCCAATGCCCTGCTGACCCTGGCCGAATATCTGGAGGACTACGCCGCCCCCGGTACGCGGGAGTTGGGACGTAGGCTCATCGAACGGGAGCTGACCCGCATCCCGGGCAACAAGGTGCGGGAACGGGCCAGAGCCTACCTTGAGGGCATTGCGCGGGGAGAGCGCGATTTTCGCTTCTGATCGCCCCCGCGTGGCGCCCGCGGAACAGATTGAGCGGATCAGGCAAGAAAATGAGGCAATCGGGTCTGGTCTTTTGTGCGCCCGCCGGGTAGAGGAAAGAAAAAACGCACCGGGAGGATGATGCCATGTTCGCACGCATATCGCGCCGTCATTTTCTCAAGGCCGGCAGCCTGACGCTGGGGGCCTGCATGGCGGGCGGGCTTGTCCCCGCCGCCGCCACGGCAGCCGAGGCCGCCTCAAACGGCAAGGCTCAGGTTTTTTTCACCCGCGACCTCAGCGCCGGGGGCCTGTGCCGCATTTATGAGCGCGTGGCCGCGCCCCTGCAGGGCAGGGTGGCCGTCAAGCTGCATACCGGCGAACCCGAGGGGCCGAACATCCTGCCCCGGGAATGGGTGAAGGCACTTCTGCCGCAGGTGCCGCAATCCACCATCGTGGAATGCAACGTCCTTTACAGCAGTCCCCGCCAGACCACGGAAGGGCATCGGGAAACCCTGCGCGTCAACGGCTGGACTTTCTGCCCGGTGGACATCATGGATGCGGAAGGCGATGCCCGGCTGCCTGTCAGGGGCGGCAAGTGGATCAAGGAGCTGGCCGTGGGCAAGCACCTGCTCAACTATGATTCCATGTTGGTGCTGACCCATTTCAAGGGGCACGTCATGGGCGGTTTCGGCGGTTCGCTCAAGAATATCGCCATCGGCTGCGCCTCAGGCAAGGTGGGCAAGGAGCAGCTGCACCGCGACGGCTCGCAGCTCTGGGCGGGCGGCCCCCGCTTCATGGAACGTATGGTGGAGGGCGGCAAGGCCATCACGGATCATTTCGGCCCGCGCATGGTCTACATCAATGTGCTGCGCAATCTTTCCGTGGACTGCGACTGTGCCGGGACAAGCGCGGCCAAGCCCACGGCCCCGGACATCGGCATTCTGGCTTCCACGGATATTCTGGCCGTGGATCAGGCCTCGGTGGACATGGTCTACGCCCTGCCCGAAGCCCAGCGCCGCGATCTGGTGGAGCGCATTGAAAGCCGCAGCGGTCTGCGCCAGCTCGAATACATGCGCGAACTGGGCATGGGGCGCGCCGCATACGAACTCATCACCATCTAGATAGTCGGCCCCGGTTCGCGAGGAATCGGGGCCATTGCCTACGGCCCGCAGATCGAAAAGGGCGGCAGGCTGGGCGCTTGCCTTGCCTGCCGCTTCAGGCTAGGCTGAGTCATGTCTGCCGCGTTATTCCGTCCGCCGTTGGGTCTGGCCGCACTCTGCCTCGTGCTGCTGAGTCTTGCCTTGAGCGGCTGCGCCACCACCTATGGCGTGGCCATCGACTCGCTGGCTGATGAGACGCCGGCCAGCGGCAGTTATTTTCTCATTCCCGATCCCTCGCTGGGCGTGGAAGCCGACGATCTGCTTTTTCAGGAAGTCTGTTCCCTCGTCCGTCCGGCCTTTGCCGCGCGCGGCATGACGCTGGCCGATTCCCCCGCACAGGCCGCCCACGAGGTACGCCTGTCCTACGGCATGGGCGAACCCACCACCCATATCCGCACCTGGCGCTATCCTGATTATGAGACCTTCTACTGGTACGGCAGGGCCTTTTCCGTGCGCGTCATGCGCACCGAGGTCAGCGTGCAGACCATCTATCACGCCCGCCTGGCACTGGAAGCCCGCCAACGGCAAAAGGGGCAGCCGGGACGCCAGATCTGGCAGACCCGTATGCAGGTTTCCGGCCGCATCGACGATTTCCGCAAGCTCATCAGCGTGGGCATTCCGGCCCTCGGGCAGGTGCTCGGCAGCCGCACCGAGGGCGTCTGCCACTTCGAGGTGAAGGAGGACAGGGACGGGGCCTTGAGCGTCAGCCCCGCGGCGGAATAGCCTCCGGCCCGCGCTTGCCGGCAACGGCAGTTTTCGGCCGGGCCTTGCCCCGGCAGCGCTGCCATTGTCGATACGCGGCGCAGCCGGCACAAAAAAAGGCGGGCCGAAGCCCGCCTCGTGTTTTCAGAAGCCGTCGTTGCTACCAGTTGTAGCGATTGCGGTGTTCCTGGCTGTTGCCGACAATGCCGCCGGCCAGCGCGCCCACACCGGCGCCGGCCAGCGCACCCCAGCCGGCGGAACCGCCCGCAATGGCCGCCACACCGGCACCGCCCAGCGCGCCAAGTGCCGCGCCGCTGGCCACACCCTGCTGGGTGCGGCTCATATTGGTGCACCCCAGACCGCCGACACACATCACCACGAGCAGAGCGCCCGCAAACAGTTTTTTCATGGGAGACTCCTCAGGCAGCCCTACTTGGAGGCCGCCAGCGCAGGCTTGATAAGGGAGAACCAGATGACGTTCATGACGGGAATATCCTGCTTGTCAGGATTGGCCGCATACCAGGCGTCGATCTTCTCGATGATCTGATCGCGGCTGTATTCCTTCATGGCGGTCATCCAGCCCTTTTCAAAGCGGGAGAGATTGGAAGAGGGGGCCTTGCCCTCCTTGGCGGCCTTTTCGGCAACTTTGCTGTTCACAAAGTATTCCACCGTAATGGCCGTTTCCACACCGAACAGAAAGGCGGCCTTGTTGTCGCGACTGGTCTGCAGCCACACATGTCCCGTGAACTGATCCACAGGATTGGTGGGCTTTGCGGCCGCTTGCGCCGCCAGAGCGGGGGCGCTCCCCACTGCCAGCGTCAATGCCAATGCCAGAGCGGCAATGATTTTTTTCACGTTGCAACTCCTTGGTCTGGAGAAATGGCGAAGAGGATCGCCTTCCGCACGCCTGTTTCCGGCAGGGAGCGGAACTTCTCTTTCTTTTATTAGCCCAGAGCGCCCGTCTTGGCAAGTCCGTGCACCGCAAGCTCGCGCTCTTGCAAGATATCCTGCCGGAACAGCCGCTTGTCGGACAAAACACGGGCCGATTCCGGTACGGACATGGCGCCGGAAAACAAAAGGGGGAGCAATGTGCCCCCCCTGTCAAACCGCATTCGTTCGTGCGACGAACCCGTCATGCCGGCCAGCGCGCAGGCTAGGCGACCGCGCCCTTCCAGCCCACAGCCGTGCGGGTCATGTCAAAGAAGCGCGCAAAGAGGTAGCGCCCGTCATGGGGGCCGGCGGCCGCCTCGGGATGATATTGCACGCTCATGACCGGCAGGCTCTTGTGGCGCAGCCCTTCCAGCGTCTGGTCATTGAGGTTGATGTGGGTGGCCTCCACATCATCCAGCCCGTCGAGCACCACATGAAAGCCGTGGTTCTGGGACGAGATTTCGATGCGCCCGGTGGTGAGATCCTTGACCGGATGGTTGCAGCCGTGATGCCCGAACTTGAGCTTGTCCGTCGTGCCGCCGAGGGCATGACCGATGAGCTGATGCCCGAGGCAGATGCCCGTCACCGGGAAGTGCTTGATGAGTTCGCGGATGTTCTCGATCTCGGCGGTCAGGGTCGCCGGGTCGCCCGGGCCGTTGGAGAGGAAGATCCCCCTGGCACCGCTGGCCTTCGCCTGCTCGGCGCTGAAGGAGGGCGGCACGGCCAGCACCTCGAAGCCCACCTCGGCCAGCAGGCGCAGAATGTTCCATTTCACGCCGAAGTCATAGACCAGCAGGGGCAGGCCCGTCCCTTTCCAGGCATAGGCGCCGCGCACATCGAAGCTCACTTCTTCCATGCGGTCATTTTCGAGGATATAGGGCTTTCTGGCACAGACATAGGGCACCAGATTCTGCCCTTGCATGGGCGGCAGGGCCTGCGCCTTGGCCTGCAGGGAGGCCGGGTCAAGATCCTTTGTGGAAATGATGCCGCGCATGGCTCCGTTGAGGCGCAGGTGACGGGTGAGGGCGCGGGTATCGATGCCTTCCAGCCCGGGCACGCCCCATTGCTTGAGGAAATCCGGCAGGGATTTGCTTGCCCGCCAGTTGGAGGGCTGTTTGCAGCATTCCTTGACCAGCAGGGCGCGCATGTGGATGCGCGGGGATTCCATGTCCTGCGCATTGATGCCGTAATTGCCAATGAGCGGATAGGTCATGCAGACCATCTGCCCGTAATAGGACGGGTCGGTGAGAACTTCCTGATAACCGGTCATGCCGGTATTGAAAATCACTTCGCCGCCGGTTTCAAATTCGCCGGTAAAGGACTTGCCTTCCAGCCGGAAGCCGTCTTCGAGCACAAGTAATGCTTTCATCTCTTATCTCCGGGCGTCGCGGGCGTAATATTCCTGCAGGCTTTCCACATGGATGCCGTCGCTGCGCTTGCCGATGGCCAAGGCCGTGGCCTTTGCCCCGGCCACGGTGGTGCAGTAGGGCACGCCGTAGGTCACCGCCGCATGACGGATGGACTTGGAATCGCGGGCCGTGTTCTTGCCGGAAGCCGTATTGACCACCAGGGCGATTTCATTGTTGACGATGCGATCCACGATATGCGGGCGGCCCTCGTAGACCTTGAGCACCTCTTCCACCTCCAGACCGTGCGCGCGCAGGAGTTTGGCCGTGCCGCGCGTGGCCAGCAGGTGGAAGCCCAGTTCCGCGAACATGGACGCCACTTCGGGCAGCAGGGGCTTGTCGCGATCATTGACCGACAGGAAGACGTTGCCCCCCTGCGGCAGGGACTGGCCCGCGCCGAGCTGGCTTTTCATGAAGGCGTCGGGGAAGTTGTCGCCCATGCCCATGACCTCGCCGGTGGAGTGCATTTCCGGCCCAAGGATGATGTCCACGCCCGGGAAGCGCTGGAAGGGCAGCACCGCCTCCTTGACGCAGGTGAAGCCGCCGCGCAGTCGGCTCCAGGGGTCAAGCTCCTCCAACGTCTTGCCCAGCATGACCTGGGTGGCCAGATAGGGCAGGGGCACGCCGGTGGCCTTGGAAACAAAGGGCGCGGTGCGCGAGGCCCGGGGATTCACCTCGAGAATGTAGACGTCGTCGCCCTTGATGGCGAACTGAATGTTCATGAGGCCCACCACCTTGAGTTCGCGGGCCAGGGCTTCGGCCTGCGCGGCAATGAGGGCCACATGATCATAAGACAGCGAGAAGGACGGCAGCACGCAGGCCGAGTCCCCGGAATGGATGCCCGCCTCCTCGATATGTTCCATGATGCCCGCCACATAGACGTCGGTGCCGTCGGACAGGGCGTCCACGTCCACTTCCACGGCGTGTTCGAGGAACTTGTCGATGAGGATGGGGTGTTCCGGCTTTTCGGGCACCTGCTCCGCGAAGTATTCGGCCAGCTCCTCCTTGTCGTAGACCACGGCCATGGCCCGCCCGCCCAGCACATAGCTGGGCCGCACCACCACGGGATAGGTGATGCGTTCGGCCACTTCCAGCGCCTCCTCAAGGCTCATGGCCGTGCCGTTGGGCGGCTGGAGCAGGCCCAGCTTTTCGATGAGAGCCTGAAAACGCTCGCGATCCTCGGCGCGGTCGATGGCATCCGGCGAGGTGCCGAGAATGGGCACCCCGGCCCGCATGAGCGGCACGGCCAGATTGAGCGGGGTCTGTCCGCCGAACTGCACGATGACGCCCTCGGGCTTTTCCTTCTCGATGATGTTCATCACATCTTCAAAGGTCAGCGGTTCAAAATAGAGGCGATCCGAGGTGTCATAGTCCGTGGACACGGTTTCGGGGTTGGAATTGACCATGATGGCCATGACCCCCGCATCCCGCAGGGCAAAGGAGGCATGGCAGCAGCAATAGTCGAATTCGATGCCCTGACCGATGCGGTTGGGGCCGCCGCCAAGAATGATGACCTTGCGGCAGTCGCGGCTTTCCACTTCTTCGCCGCGTTCGTAGGTGGAGTAGTAATAGGGGGTGTAGGCCTCGAATTCGGCGGCGCAGGTGTCCACCAGATAGAAGGTGGGCACGATGCCCATTTCCTTGCGCAGGCGGCGGATGTCGGATTCGGGGCGTTTCCACATTTCGGCCAGCTGGCGGTCTGAGAAGCCGTACTCCTTGGCCTCGCGCAGCAGGGGGGCCAGATCGGGATTGGCCGGGGTCATGTCGTTGGCCAGGCCGAAATCGCGGATGCGGTTTTCCATGTCCACGATGTCGCGCACCTGCCGGATGAACCACGGGTCAATGGCCGAGGCCCGGTAGATCTCTTCCTCGCTGATGCCGGCCAGCAGGGCGCGGCGCAAATCGAAGATGCGCCGGGAGTGGGGCTTGCGCAGTTTGGCCAGGATGGCGTCCTGATCCGGCAGCTCGGCGCGGAAGTTGAAGCCCAGACCGGGTGCGCCGATTTCCATGGAGCGCAGGCCCTTTTGCAGGGCTTCCTTGAAGGTGCGGCCGATGCTCATGGCTTCGCCCACGCTTTTCATGGAAGTGGTCAGCTCGTCCTTGGCGCCCGGGAATTTTTCAAAGGTGAAGCGCGGAATCTTCACCACGCAGTAGTCGATGGCCGGCTCGAAGCTGGCCGCGGTTTCGCGGGTGATGTCGTTGCGCAGTTCGTCCAGGGTATAGCCCACGGCCAGCTTGGCCGCGATCTTGGCAATGGGAAAACCCGTGGCCTTGGAGGCCAGCGCCGAGGAACGGGAGACACGGGGGTTCATCTCGATGACCACCATCTCCCCGTTGCGCGGATTGATGCCGAACTGCACGTTGCTGCCCCCGGTCTCCACGCCGATCTCGCGCATGATGGCCAGGGAGGCGTCGCGCATTTTCTGGTATTCGTCGTCGGTGAGGGTCTGGGCGGGGGCCACGGTGATGGAGTCCCCGGTATGCACGCCCATGGGATCGAGGTTTTCGATGGAGCAGACGATGACGCAGTTGTCCTTGCGGTCGCGCATGACTTCCATCTCGTATTCCTTCCAGCCCAGCACGCTCTGCTCGATCATGACTTCGGACGTGGGACTGGCGGCCAGACCGCGCCCGGCCACTTCCTCGAGATCGGACATATTGTAGGCCACGCCGCCGCCGGTGCCGCCCAACGTGAAGGCCGGACGCACAATGAGCGGGAAGGGCAGCACATCGCCCAGCCGCCGCACGTCGTCCATATTGCGGGCAATGCCGCTGGCAGGCACGGTGAGGCCGATGTTTTCCATGGCCTGCCGGAAGAGTTCGCGGCTTTCGGCCTTCTCGATGACCTCGGCCCGGGCGCCGATGAGTTCCACGCCGTATTCGTCCAGAACCCCGCTGCGGGCCAGCCCGAGGGCGGCGTTGAGCGCCGTCTGGCCGCCCAGGGTCGGCAGCAGGGCATCCGGGCGTTCCTTGCGGATGATGGCCGCCAGCGTATTCTGCTCGATAGGCTCCACATAGGTGGCGTCGGCCATGTTCGGATCGGTCATGATGGTGGCCGGATTGGAATTGACCAGCACCACCTGATAGCCTTCCTCTTTCAGGGCCTTGACGGCCTGCGATCCCGAATAGTCGAACTCGCAGCCCTGACCGATAATGATCGGCCCGGCCCCGATGACCATGATTTTGTGTAGATCCGTGCGTTTGGGCATTGGATTTTCCTATGGGTTAGGGCGTGCGGCAGGGAGCGGCCCTGCTCTTTCCGAACGTCTTGCGCCGTCTGCCGCTCAGCGGCACACGTTTCATCCGGTCAAAACGATTTTTTTTAGCCCTGTCAGAACATTTCGTCAAGCGCGGACGGCCCGGCCCCCGCGATGCGCCACGCGCCCGCCTGCGCCGGCCCTGACGACCGGAACTGACGCCTTGACATCACGCGCAAAAGCCAAGATAGTTTTGGCAGTCATTTTCAGGCCCGCAGGGCCGTGGAGGCAGCATGAGAACAAAAATCGTGGCGACCATAGGGCCGGCATCCAATACCCGGGAACGCCTGCGAGAACTGGCGCAGGCCGGGGTGAGCATCTTCCGCCTCAATTTTTCCCACGGGGGCGCATCGGATTTTGTGGAAATCATCGGCCATATTCGCGCCATTGAGGAAGAATTGAACCAGCCCCTGACCATCATGCAGGACTTGTCCGGCCCCAAGATTCGTCTGGGCATCATCCGGGAAAAGAGCATCCAGGTCAGCAAGGGCATGCGCCTGCTGCTGGGCACTACGGCGGCCTATACCGACGAGCTGCCCTATCTGCCCTTTGATCACGAAGTCATCCTGCAAAGCCTCGAGCAGGGCGACCGCCTCGTGCTGGCCGACGGGGGCCTGCAGTTCGTGGTCGTGGAGCGGCGCCGGGACAATCTCATTCTGCTGGAAGCCGACAACAGCGGCATCGTGACCTCGCGCAAGGGCTTGGCCCTGCCCGGCAAGGCCACGCGGGTGCGCGCCCTGACCGAAAAGGACAGGAAGGATCTGGCCGACGGCCTGCAGCTGGGCGTGGACGCCGTGGCCATCTCCTATGTGCAGACGGCCGACGACGTGCGCGAAGCCAAGGAAATCATCGCCGCCGCCGGTCGCAACATCCCCGTGGTGGTCAAGCTGGAACGTCAGGGCGCGGTGGAAAATCTGGACGCCATTCTGGCCGCCACCGATGCCGTCATGGTGGCGCGCGGGGATCTGGGCGTGGAATGCCCGCTGCCGCAGCTGCCTGCCCTGCAAAAGCATATCATTGCCGCCTGCAACCGTCTTTCCAAACCGGTCATTGTGGCCACCCAGATGCTGCTTTCCATGGTCAACAGCCCCGCCCCCACCCGGGCCGAAACCACGGACGTGGCCAATGCCGTGCTGGACGGCGCGGACTGCGTCATGCTCTCCGAAGAGACGGCCATGGGCAACTTCCCGGTGGAGACGGTGCGCTACATGCGGCGCATCACCGATGAGGCCGAAAAGCTCCTGCTGGAGGATCGCCGTACCGAATCCCCGGACACGGCGGCGGACATTTCGAGCTTCCTGGCCTATTCGGCCTGCCTGCTGGCCCAGCGCGCCTCGGCGCAGGCCATTGTGGCCCACAGCATCAGCGGCGCTTCGGCCCGCCTCATCGCGGCCCACCGCCCCGCGCAGCCGGTCTATGCGCTGACCCCCGATCAGGAGGCGTACAAGGCCCTCAATTTCTCCTGGGGCGTCCACCCCGTGCTTGTGCGGCATCCCGATATGGAAAGCAGCCACCTGCGGCGGGCGCAACAGTTCGTCAGCGACAGCACCGCCATTGAACCCGGACAGTGTGCGGTCATCACGGCGGGGCAGCGCACCGGCTCGTCGTCCACGCCGCGCGGCACCAACCTCGTCAAAATCTACTGGAAGTAGTCATGGCTGCCAAGAAATGTGATGTTCCCCAGAATATCAACGAAGAATATTATCAGATCAGCAGCGAAATACTTTCCAGCTTTCCCAAGTATCGTCCGCCGGTCGATCTGTTTTCTTTCCGTGAGGATATTGCCGTTCTTGCGCCGTACTGCCGCAAGGGGGATCGCCTGAGCAACGCCCAGGTGGAGGAGGTGGCCCAGCTCTGCGCGGATGGCATGCTCTTTGTGTCGCGATCGGATCATCCCATCTATTCGCGGCACATCGTCAAGCAGCTCGACCTTGTCCTGCAGGATCGCAACCTCAAGGAAGCGGAAATCGCGGATATCTGCATCCGGGCGCTGGTCATGCGCTATGGAGAGTTTTACGCCCAGCCGGTCAAACTGCTCTTTGAACCGCTGTACCGCGACCTTATGGTGGTGACCGAATATCTCTTTGCGGACAAGCACCGCGTCATCGGCTTTGCACGCCGTCTCTTTCATGTGCAGGAGCCTGCCCGGCACGCGCTCAACTGCCTCAGTCTGGGGCTTTGGCTCTGGATGCAGAGCGTGAGCGAAATGCGCCGCAAGGATCTGGACAGGGTCGCCCTGGCCCTCCTGCTGCACGATGTGGGCATGAGCAAGGTTCCGGCCTTTGTCGTCAACAAGAAAGGCCCCCTCAAGCAGGAAGAGAGGGACAAGATCATTCTGCACCCCCTGCTCGGCGTGAAAATCATGCAAAAGATGGACATTTCCTTCGAGGAACTGATCCGCGCCTGCTTCGAGCACCACGAACGGCTCGACAGCAGCGGCTACCCCCAGCATGAGCCGGGCAGCCGCATCAGCCGCATCGGCCGCCTGACCGCCGTGGTGGATTCCTTCTCGGCCATGATCATGGACAAGCCCTACGGCAGCCGGCGCGAACCCGCCGACGCCGCGCGCGAGCTGGCGCAGGACAATCGCTACGATGCCGAGTTCACCCGCCCGCTCATGGCGGCCTTTGCCGCCCAGACCTTCGGTCAGCTCATCGACATGGACGCCCATCTGGTGGAAGCGGCACAACAATAAGGCCGTCCCGCCTCCGTTTTTTCTGATGCCCCCGCGCCCCGTGCCGGGGGCGTTTTTGCGTCGGCCCCGAGGCATGAGCATGTCCGCGACGTCACGCCGTCAGCCTTTCCGGGACGCCTGCAGGCGGCCGCAACGGCCGTCATGCCGCTTCCCCCCCGACCGGGGTCAGGAATGGCAGCGTCCCGTCTGCTGCGGCGATGCGCTTTTCGTGGCGTCGTTGCCGGAAAAGAAGGCTCCCGCTGAGTGCCGATAGGGTCTCGTCCGATTTTTCCCGGCGCTTGTCCAACGAAAAAAAGCGGCTTTACGCCGGCGGGCCGCTTAGGCGTCCTGCCCCTGACGGGGAATCAGCAGCCAGGTCTGGATGGGCAGGCGGCGTTCCGTCCAATGTGCCTTGTAGCGCATGGCTTCGCTGTCCAGCGGCCCCATGTCGTAGCGGGTCACGCCTTCCTCGCACAGCCAGCGCACCTGCTCCACCTGCAGCAGATTGCCGATGCTCCAGCGTTTCCAGGCATTGTGGTAGCTGAACTGCTGACCGCGATAGACCGTGCCCGTCGTCCCGCCGAAGATGAAGCCGATGTCCCTTTCCTCATGCCGGGCAAGGATGATGCGCGCCATGCCGTGCTGCGCCAGATTGCGCAGCAGAACGGCATACAGCCGCCGGGCGGGCATTTCCGTCATGCCGCAGGCCCCCAGCCCCTTCCAGCTGGCGCTTTCCACGGCCAGCATGCGCGCGTAGAGCGCATCGGCCTCCCCGGCGTCACGCGGCACATGCCGCTCGAAGACGATGTCCGCCTGTCGCGCGCGGCGTGCGGCCTTGGCCAGCTTTTGCCGGTGATTGGCCGACCGGCGGGACAGAAATCCGTCCAGCCCGCCCCGCAGGGAAGCCGCGCTTTGCAGCCCCCCGGCAATGCGCAGCAGCTGAAAATGGCTGTCAAAGCGGCGCACAAGCCCGGCGGCCCGGCGGCCGTCCGGTCGGATGCCGCTGATCACCAGCCGCGGCATATACGACAGACGCCGCGCCTGCGCCGCCAGCCAGTCCGCCAGCAGTTCCGGCGCGTGCGCGCCCAGCAGGGGAGAGCCGAAAAACCAGTATGATTCCAGAGGCGCCAGCGCCAGCCGGCCCGAGGGCAGCGGCTGCTCGGCAAAGGCCAGCAGGCTGTCGCCGTCCGCATGAACATGCGGACGGCAAAGCGGCGTGAGGGCGGCATGAAAGGAGAGCTGCCAGACCGGCCCGGAACAGAAGGGATCGGCCTGACGGGTCGAGAGGGCAAGGCCCTGCCACAGCTCGCGTTGCGCAGGTGAACAGGCGGCATGCGCCAGCGGGGACAGTTCCATATGACGTTTTCTCTCCTCTTGCCGGGCCGGCCCGCAAAGGCCGGTCAGGGGCAGCCGCGCATTCCCTGCCCATGCCCGTGCCTGCGGCAAGAAAGCACGAACCGGGCCGCCCATCGGACATGCTAGCATCGGCCGCACAGAAGGGCAATGCGCCGCGCCCGCGCGGCCCCGCATGTCCGCCCGCACCGGGCCGTCAGGAACGGCGTTTGACAGCGAAAAGGGCAAGGCATACCCTACCCGCCGTCATCCGGCAAAGCCCGGCATGATCGGGCATCATGCCCGTTTGCGCACGCGGGGCCTCGCGGCCCGTCCCGTTCATCTCACTCTTGCAGGAGCGCGACATGAGCAAAGCCTTTCAGCATGTTTACGGCCCGGTGCCTTCCCGCCGTCTGGGCCGTTCCCTGGGCGTGGACGCCCTGACGTTCAAGACCTGTTCCTTTGACTGCGTTTACTGCCAGCTCGGCCACACCACCCACCACACCGTCGAGCGCAAGGAATATGTCCCGGTTGCGGAAATTCTCGACGAGGTCAGGCGCAAGCTGGCCGACGATACGCCGCAGTACATCAGCTTTGCCGGTTCGGGCGAACCGACCCTGCACAGCCGTCTGGGCGACATCATCCGCCATATCAAGATCATGACCGACGTGCCGGTGGTGGTCATCACCAACGGTTCCCTGCTCTGGCGTCCGGACGTGCGCTCGGATCTGGCCGCCGCGGACGTGGTCATCCCCTCGCTGGACGGCGGTACGGCCGCGCAGCTTGCGCAGGTCAACGCCCCGGAAGCCTCGCTGGACTTTCAAACCATTGTTGACGGCATTGCGCGCTTCCGCAAGGAGTTCCACGGGCAGATCTGGCTGGAAATCATGCTGCTCGGCGGCGTCAACGACGATGACGCCTCCATCGACGCCCTGAGCCGTCTGGTCGGCAAGATCCATCCCGACAAGGTGCAGCTCAACAGCGTCTGCCGGCCTCCGGCGGATCGCAGCGCCCGGCCCGTTCCGGCGGATCGCCTGCGCATCATCCGTGAGCGCATGGCCGCCGCCGTGCCCTGCGAGGTGGAAATCATCGCCACCCATCTGGACGACGCGGCCCATGAGAGTTTTCGCGAACAGGTGCAGGAAGAGGACGTACTGGCCACCATCGCCCGCCGCCCCTGCACGGTCAACGACGTGGCCGCCGGACTGAACATCCACCACAACGAAGCCCTCAAGCATCTGGAAATGCTCGTGGCCGACGGCAAGGCCGTTACCCAGACGCGCGGGGATCAGCTCTATTACGCCGCCGTGGAAACGGCATAAGGCCTGTCAACACGCAGCACTGCCTGCTGGGGGCAGGGCAACCCCGCCGCCGGCGCGAGAGGAGTTGCCCTGCCCCATCCTTTCTCCCCAGCGCGCTTGTGCCGGGGAAAGAGCGAGCGGCACGAGGCAAACGCTCTCCCCAAAGCAAGCGAAGCCTGCACAGTCCAGCCACCGTATCGCGTAACGAATTTGCCAAACTTGTATCAGCCTCAGGCCCCTGCCGCGAGACGGGACGCGCGCCGGGGAAAGGTCTGTTGCGCGCGCGTTCCTGTTCTCGCCGGGCCGCACAGGCGGAACAGACGCCATTTCCCTGGCGGCGCAAGGGAGGCAGGCCGCCTCAGGAGGCCGCCTCGCCGGCCCGGCGCAAAACCAGCAGCAGAATTTCCCCGGGCACGCCCAGACGGTAGGGAAAACCGCCCCAGAGGCCGCAGCCGCTGGAGACCACAAGGCGGGAATCCTCGTCGCCGTAGAGGCCGCGCACATAGCCGCCGTTGAAGGCCGCCACCAGACGATCCACGCCCAGTATCGAGCCGCCGTGCGTGTGCCCGGACAGTTGGAGCATCACCTTGCCCCGCACGGCGTCAAAGAGGGCAGGCCGATGGGAAAGCAGGATGACGGGCGGGCGCTCCTTCCTGCCGTCCGGCCGTGTTTCCGCCCCGCCGGGCGCGATGAGCGCCCGGGTGTCCGAACCGTGTTGCAGCAGGCCTTCCGGGTTCGGGCCGGGCAGGCCGAAACGCGCGGCAGCGGGATCGGTCACGCCGCACAGGGCGAGTTCCCTGGCAGCACGCGTCGCGACGACGCATTCGTTGTCCAGCGTCCTGATGCCCATGTGACGCAGCACGGGCCGCCAGGCCGGGTAGTCGGAATAGTATTCATGGTTTCCCGGACAGGCAAAGACGCCCAGCGGGGCGCGCAAATCGGCCAGCGGGCCGACATCGTCGCTACGCAGGGCCGGGGAGCCGTCCATGATGTCCCCGGTCAGGAAGACGACATCCGGTCGGGCCGCGTTGACGCGCCGCACCAGCTCCTCCGCCCATGTCCGGCTGAAGGTGCGGCTGATGTGCAGATCGCTCAGATGGGCCAGCCGCAGGCCGTCCAGTTCGGGCGGCAGATGGCGCACGGACAGTTCCATTTCCCGCACGGCGGGCACGCGCAGGGCAGCGGGCACGGCCGTGGCGGCCAGCAGCACGGCCAAAACGGCCAGCCCCAGCGACAGCCGCGCGTCATGCCGCCGCAAACAGCTCCAGACCCGGCCCAGACCGCAACGTTCGGCCAGCCAGCCGAGGATCAGCAGGCCGTCCCGGGCCAGACTGAGGGCGGCAAAAAGCAGCACAATGCCCAGCGGAATGCCCGTGCCAATCTGAAACCAGCGCGGGATTTCCGGCGAATAGGAGCCGAAGAAAAAGCGGAACAACAGGAGCTTGCAGGCCCCGGCGGCCGTCAGCACAGCCAGCAGGAGCCGCAGGGACAGGGAAAGGGGCGCGCGCCACAAGACGCGCAGCAGCACATAGAGCGTCAGAAAGAGGGAAAAGGCGGTCAGCATGACGTCTTGTACAAAAAGGCGGAGGGAGCCGCAACTCCCTCCGTCCGTCAATGCCCACTGCCGGGGCCGCGCGCAATCCGCGTTCACAGGCCCGGCAGCTTCTCGCGTTTCGAGCATTTTCCGTTTGAAGCGCTTTGCCTTTCACACCATACGGTCGTTTTGCGGAAAAAACGCGGTTTTTTCCGCTCACTTTCGGCCGGGCGGCGCTGTGCCGTCGCCTCGCATTTTGCCGTTTTCAAAGGCAAAATGCTCTAACGGGTGGCAATGGCTTCCACTTCCACCAGCGCGCCCAGCGGCAGGCCGGACACGGCCACGCAGGAACGGGCCGGGTAGGGCGCGGCAAAGTATTTCTTGTACACTTCATTGACCGCCGGGAAGTTGGCCATATCGGTGATGAAGACCACGGTTTTCACCACGTTTTCGGTGCTGAGGCCAGCTTCGGCCAGCACGGCGGACAGGTTCTTCAGCGCCTGATCGGCCTGGGCCGCCACGTCGCCTTCCACCATCTTGCCGGTTTCGGGCACCAGACCGATTTGACCGGAAAAGTAGCAGGTTTCCCCGGAGCGGATGCCCTGGCTGTACGGGCCGACAGCGGCAGGGGCCTTGGAGGTGTTGAGAAGTTCCTTGCTCATGATGCGTCTCCTATTTGAAGGCAGGCAGATAGTTCAGTACGGTCAGGGTATGGCACACCGCCACACCGATGCCGTACACCAGCAACAAGGGCACGGCCCAGCGCGCGCCGGGCACGCGGTAGAGCGCCTCTCCGCCCCGGCGGCGGCTCACATGCAGCAGCAGGGCAGGCACGATGACCGACCAGATGGCCGCCGCCAGTCCGGCCCAGCCGATGGCCGCCAGAAAGCCGTCCGGCCAGATGAGGCCGCCCAGCATGGGGGGCAGAAAGGTGACCAGCATGGTCAGTGTACGCCCTCGGCGGGAATTGTCAAAGTTGCAGAGATCGGCCATATAGTCGAACAAGCCCAGACCCGCGCCGAGAAAGGATGTGGCAATGGCAAAGAGGGCGAAGAATTCGAGCATCTTCTGAATGATGTAGCCCAGCGAGGAGCCGGATGCCGCCACCAGATCCCCCACATTGCCGCCCGCGGCAATGACGCCCCGGAATTCCTCCCGGCTCAGGATGCCGTCGGCGGCCACGATCCAGACCAGATAGCAGAGCAGGGCAATGAAGGTGCCGTTGCGCAGGCAGGCATTGATGACGCGGGGTTCCTTGCCCAGATATTTGATGAGGCTGGGCACCGAGGCATGGAAGCAGAAGGATGTCAGATAGGTGGACACCGCGCCGAACAGGAAGATGAACTCCCCGCTGTCGGCCTGCCCGCCCCAGATGTGCCCCCAGTCGGCATTGCCGATCATGCCGCCCACGGAAAGAAAGAAGGTGATGATCATCCCGCCCATGAGGATGACGGAAAGCCGATCCACCATCTGCGAACTCCACCAGACGCAGGCCGTGAGCAGCAGGGAAAAAAAGAGGCTCGTCAGCACCCGGGGCGGCGCATAGCCCCAGCTGGACTGCATGGCCTGCTGCACCACCGAGCCGCCGCCGCTCACATAGGCATAGACCAGCGTATAAAGCACAAAGGCCACGGCCAGCCCGTTGATCAGGCTCCAGATGGGGCCGAGGGTGCGATTGACCATGGTATGCAGGCTATCGCCCGGCTCGAAGTTCAGATTGACCTCCAGAATGGCCTGACTGGCCCGCAACATGCAAAACCAGGAGACAAAGAGAGCCAACAGCGACCAGTTGAACCACATGCCCGCGGAAATCATGGGCAGCCCCAGCATGCCGGCCCCGATGGCCGTGCCGGCCACCACCATCGACCCGCCCATGACCTTCTGGAAGTCCGGGCCAAAAAGATAGCGCATAGGTATCATCCCTCCCTGTTCGCCGCAAACGGCGCGGCGGCCCGTCATCTTGGCAGAGAGAGGGGGGCAAATCAAGGGGCAGGGCCGCGTGCTTGAAAATCCCCTCCGTTCCGGCTATATCTGCTGCTTTGGCGGCACAGGCCGCCCAATCCGTTTTTTGAGGAAAGCATGAGCAACGAACCGGACAAGATTATTTATTCCATGATTCGCGTGTCCAAGCGACACGGGCAGAAAGAGGTTCTCAAGGATATTTCGCTCTCCTATTTCTACGGGGCGAAAATCGGCGTGCTCGGCCTGAACGGCGCGGGCAAGTCCAGCCTGCTCAAGATTCTGGCGGGCGTGGATCAATCCTTTGACGGCAAGACCGTGCTCGCGCCGGGCTACACCATCGGCTATCTGGAGCAGGAACCCCTGCAGGGCGAAAGCCGCACCGTGCGGGAAGTGGTGGAAGAGGGCGTGGCCGAACTCATGGCCATTGCCCGCGAATTTGAGGCCATCAACGCCAAGTTCGCCGAGCCGATGGAGCCGGAGGAAATGGACGCCCTCATTGCCCGGCAGGCCGAAGTGCAGGAACTCATGGATCACAAGGGCGTGTGGGATCTCGACTCCAAGCTCGAAATGGCCATGGACGCCCTGCGCTGCCCGCCCGGCGACATGAGCGTGGAGCACATCTCCGGCGGCGAACGCCGCCGCGTGGCCCTCTGCCGCCTGCTGCTCCAGAATCCCGACATCCTCCTGCTGGACGAACCCACCAACCATCTGGACGCCGAGTCCGTGGCCTGGCTGGAACGCTACCTTTCCACCTTCCCGGGCACGGTCATCGCCGTGACCCACGACCGCTACTTCCTCGACAATGTGGCGGGCTGGATTCTGGAGCTGGATCGCGGGCGCGGCATCCCGTGGAAGGGCAATTACTCCTCCTGGCTCGAACAGAAGCAGAAGCGCCTTGCGCAGGAAGACAAGGCCGAGGCCGACCGCCAGAAAACGCTGGCCCGCGAGCTGGAATGGATCCGCATGTCGCCCAAGGGCCGTCATGCCAAGGGCAAGGCCCGCATCAACGCCTATGAGGCCATGCTCTCGCACGAGAGCGAAAAGCGCGCGCCGGATCTGGAAATCTACATTCCGCCGGGACCGCGCCTCGGCAAGAGCGTCATCGAACTCAAGGACGTGAGCAAGAGCATGGGCGACAAACTGCTCATGGAAAACGTCAACGCCCTCGTGCCCGCCGGGGCCATTGTGGGCATCATCGGCCCCAACGGCGCGGGCAAGACCACGCTCTTCAAGCTCCTCACCGGGCAGGAACAGCCCGATTCGGGCAGCATCAGCATCGGCGACACCGTCAAATTCGCCTATGTGGATCAGGGGCGCGAATCCCTCACGCCGGGCAAGACCGTGTACGAACTCATCAGCGACGGCCACGACACCATCAAGCTGGGCAACCGGGAAGTGAACGCCCGCGCCTACTGCACCCGTTTCAACTTCCACGGTGCGGATCAGCAGAAAAAGGTGGACGTGCTCTCCGGCGGCGAGCGCAACCGCCTGCATCTGGCCCGCATGCTCAAATCCGGAGCCAATGTTCTCCTGCTGGACGAACCCACCAACGACATTGACGTGAACACCATGCGCGCCCTGGAAGACGCGCTGGACAACTTCGCAGGCTGCGTGCTGGTGGTGAGTCACGACCGCTGGTTCCTCGACCGCATCGCCACCCATATCATGGCCTTTGAAGGCGACTCGAAGGTGGATTTCTTCGAAGGGAACTTCACGGAATACGAAGAAGACCGCAAGAAGCGCCTCGGCAAGGATGCCGATACGCCGCACCGCCTGAAATTCCGCAGGCTTACCCGCTAATGGCGGGGGAAATAAACTTCATGCACAACATTAACTTGAACACATCGCCCGGCCGCACGGCACGGCGGACGCGCGCCGCCCTGCCGCTGGCCGCGCTGGCGCTCTGCGGGCTGCTGACCGGCGGCCCCGTCGCGCCGGCGGCTGCCGCGCCGGAAGTTTCGCCGGAAGTCGCCACCATGCCCACCGGGGCCTCGACCTTCCCCAGGGGCGAGGAACGCGCCGCACTGCCCGCCGGGACAACGGCCGTTCCGAAAAAGGACGCGGAGAGATTTTCCGGCACGCCCGTTTCCCCCAAGTACACGGAACGGGTGGAACGGGAAATGGCAGGCATCTTCGATCAGCCGCGAACCGTGGAGCTTTTTTCCAACGGCGCGCGGATCAGCGTTGTTGCGGACGACCTGCTCGCGGAAATCCGCGACAACCAACCCGTGCTGTCGCTGATCCTGCCGGAATCCGCGACGGATGTCTCGCCTTCCGTGGAAGGCGGACGCATCCTGCGCTGGATGCTGACCCCCGTGGCCTCGGAGCCGCAGGGCGAGGTGGGCGCGCAGCGCCGGCAGTTGCTGGAACGGGCCGATGAGCTGGAAGGCCGCATCGCGGCCCTCAATGCCCGCATGGATCTGCACAGGCAGCTTCCTGACGGCAGCAGCAGCGAAGCCGTGGAAGCGCTGGCCGCGCTGGCCGGAAAGACCGTGCCCGATCTCATGGCCGAACGGCAGAAGCTCATGCGCGACCTTGAGCAGATTCAGAAGCTGCTCAAGGTCATGCCCGCGCCGTCCGGGCAGGGCAAGCGGCTGCAGATCGTGCTGGCGGAGTTTCCCGGCAAGCCGGTGCGGGTCGCCTGCACCTATACCCTGTACAATTGCGGCTGGCTGCCGCGCTACAGCCTCAATGCCCGTCCGGACGAAGGCAAGGTGGACATCGTCATGTCGGCAGAAATCCAGCAGTATTCCGGCATGGACTGGGACAAGACCCGTCTGCTGCTGTTCAGCCGCCCCCTCGGCATCCTGCATCCGTCCGATCTGCCGGACTGGGTCATTGATGCCGCCCCCCAGCCCCTTGTCCTCGGGAGCAATGCGGCCCCCATGACCGCCATCATGCAGGCGCGCGCCAAGTCTGCCGCCGACCAGGCCGAAATAAGCGCCGCAGGCCCGCAACCTGTGGAAAACGGGGCCTATATGCGCTGGGAACTGCCCACGGCCAGCCTGCCGCAGGGCACGTCCGTGCTCTGCGTCGCCCGCGAGGAATGGGACGCGCCCCTGCGCTGGCTGGCCCGGCCCCACGCGGCAGACAGCCGGGTCTGGATGTTTGCCGACCATACCTTCACGGATCGGCCCGCCTGGCCTGACGGCATCACGGAATGCCGCATTGACGGACAGCATGCGGGCCGGGGAACCTTCCACGCCGAAGGCGGCAAGGTGCGTCTCTTCTTCGGCGTTGACCCCCGCGTGACGGTGCGGGTGACGGATGAAAGCCGCAAGAAGAACGAGGGCGGCATCATCAACGCCCGGCGCGTCTGGCGCTGGAACTGGCGCTATACCCTGCACAACGAACGCCCGAATGCCATCGAAGTCCGTCTTGAACGTCCCCAACCGCGTCCCGTGGATGAGCGGGTCAGCGTCAAGGTGAACGGCACGCCGGCTCCCGCCACGGATCAGGCGGAACACGTCCTCTACTGGAACGTGAAGGTGCCCGCACGCGGCTCGGCTGACGTGCGGCAGGCGGTCGAACTTTCAGCGCCTGCCGACCTGCCGCTGGCGCCGGTCGCCCCGTAGGCCGCACGCATATCGCATTCCGCACGAACAGGGGCCGCCCACGGGCGGCCCCTTGCCGTCCTGTCCGCCGGAGACTTTCCGCCCGCTGCTCGCCGGACGGACTTGCCTCGAACAGGGTTTTTCCGTAGGTTTGCGGCATGGCAAAAACGCGCGAAGTCTTCATTTGCTCCACCTGCGGCGCGCAAACCCTGCAATGGCGCGGTCAGTGTCCGGGCTGCCATGAATGGAATACCCTCCAGGCTGCGGCCCAGCCGCGCACGGCCTCGTCGCGCGCCCCGGCCGCATCCCGCCACCCCTCTGCCGCCCGGCCTCAGCCCCTGCAGGACGTTTGCGATTCCGGGCACACGCCCTATGCCAGCGGCATCGAAGCCCTTGACCGGGTACTGGGCAGGGGCCTCGTGCCCGGCGCGGCCCTGCTGGTGGGCGGCGAACCGGGCATCGGCAAATCGACCCTCCTGCTTCAGGTGGCGGGCCTCGTGGCCCGGCAGGGCAGGGATGTGCTCTACGCCAGCGGCGAGGAATCCCTGCCGCAGATCAAGGCGCGCGGTCAACGGCTTGATGTGCTGCATGAACGATTGCTGGCCCTGGCCACCTCCCGTGTGGAAGAGGTCATTGCCGCCGTGGACAGCCATCCCCCGGCCCTGCTGGTGGTGGACTCGGTACAGACCCTCACCAGCCTTGAGGCCGACGGTCTGCCGGGCAACGTGAGTCAGGTGCGGGCCGTGGCCACGGCCCTCTTGGAATGCTGCCGCCGCACGGGCACGACGCTCATCCTCGTGGGGCATGTGACCAAGGACGGCGTGCTGGCCGGGCCGCGCATGCTGGAACACATGGTGGACACGGTCATTGCCGTGGAGGGCGACCGCCGCCAGCTTTTCCGCCTGCTGCGCGTCTTCAAGAATCGTTTTGGCCCCAATGAGGAATTGCTTGTCTTTCGCATGGGACAGCGCGGCATGGAGGTCATCGACGATCCTTCCACCTTCTTTCTGGGCGCGCGCGATCCGGAACTGTCCGGCACCGCGGTGGTCATGGCCGTGGACGGGCAGCGCCCGCTGGCCGTGGAAGTGCAGGCGCTCGTGGCGCGCACCTTTCTCAGCATCCCGCGCCGGGCCGCCCTGGGCTTTGACGCCAATCGCCTGCATCTTCTGCTGGCCGTGCTGGAAAAGCGTCTCAAGCTCAATTTCGGGCAGGTGGACATTTACGCCAAGGTGGGCGGCGGCATGAAATTGCAGGAACCCGGGCTGGATTTGGCCCTTGTGGCCGCTGTGCTCTCCTCCTATTATGACGTGCCCCTGCCGGAAAAATGCGTGCTCTGGGGCGAGGTTGACCTCAACGGGCAAATCCGGCCCGTGGCCGCACAGGAGCTGCGCCTGCGGCAGGCGCAGCGGCTGGGCTTTTCGCCCATTCTGCACCCGGGGGCGGACACGGGCGGCATCGCCGCCATTGCCCAGCTGCAGCAGCGCCTTTTCCGCCGGCGCACGGTTTGAGGCGCATATGGCACGGGAAGTGGAACGCAAATATCTCGGTGCGGACTTTGCCCGCCTGCGCAATCTGCTCGCGGCACATGCCGGGCAGAGCGGCGGCGTGCACTTTGAAAGCAATGTCCTGTTCGACACCGGCGACAGCGCCCTGTACGGCAGCGGCCGCCTGCTGCGCCTGCGCAGCCGCCGCTGGGCGAACAGGGAAGATCATGTCCTGACCTGCAAGCTGCCGCATCCGGCGGCGACCAGCGGCCCGGAAGCGGGCTTCAAGATCCGCGAGGAACGCGAATGCCGGGTGGAGGACGCCCACGGCATGCGGCACATTCTGGAAGGCCTGGGCTACATCGCGGTGGCCCGCTATGAGAAATTCCGGGAGAGCTGGCGGCTGGATGCGGTCAGCGTGGATATGGACATCCTGCCCTTCGGGCAGGTGGTGGAACTGGAAGGCGATGCCGTGGCCATCCGCAAACTTGAAGTTCTGCTTGAACTTGACAACTTGCCCACGAGTACCGACTCTTACCATAGCCTGCATCAGCAATGGCGGGCGGAACGGCATTTGCCGCCGGAACGTTCCTTTGTCTTTACGCCGCGCGAGGCGGCACAATGGCGGGCCGTGCTGGGCCTGCCGCCGGAGGAGGACTAGTCATGCCGGCCTACAGACCGCAGGACGAAAGCGACGGCCAGAGTCTGGTCAGGGAGCGCGTCAGGGAGCCGGAACGCTTTGCGGTTCTGCTGCACAACGACGATTATACCAGCATGGAATTTGTGGTGGAGATCCTGCAGGAAATTTTTCACAAGGACAATGCGGAAGCCACGCGCATCATGCTGTCCGTTCATGAGCGGGGGCTGGGCCGCTGCGGCGTCTATACGGCAGAGATAGCCGAGGCCAAGGTTCGCCGCGTCACCCAGAAAGCGCGCGCGGCGGGATTTCCCCTGCGCTGCACCATGGAGCCGGAATAAGGTCATGCTGAGTCAGGAAGTTCAGGAAGTTCTGAAAGTCGCCATCATGGAAGTGCAGGAGCGGCGGCACGAAATGCTGACCGTGGAGCATATTCTCTATGGCATGACCGCCACGGCGCGCGGTTGTCTTGTGCTGGAAGGCAGCGGCGCGGATGTGGAACTCTTGCGCGAACAGCTCGAACATTTCTTCCAGACCGAAATGGAGAGCGTGCGTCCGGCCAATCAGCCGGAAATCATCCAGACGCCCGGCGTGCAGCGCCTGCTGGAACGCGCCCTGACCCATATCCGCTCGGCCGGCCGGCAGAGCGTGGATGTGGGCGACATCCTTGTGTCGCTCATGGAGGAGGAGGGCAGCTATGCGGTCTATTACCTGCGCAAGCAGGGAGTGGAGCGGCTGGATGTGCTCACCTTCATTTCCCACGGGCTGGAGGACGGCAGCGGTTCGCGCGGCGTCCGCGAAAACGCCGGAGCCGACGAGGAGGGCAGGGAAGCCGACGATCCGCTGGCTCGCTACACCACCGATCTGACGGCCCGCGCGGCGGCGGGGGGCATTGATCCCCTCATCGGGCGCGAGGCCGAGCTTGACCGGGCCATCGAGGTGCTGTGCCGACGCCGCAAGAACAATCCCCTGTTCGTGGGCGAACCGGGCGTGGGCAAGACCGCGCTGGCCGAGGGGCTGGCCCTGCGCATTCACGAGGGCAATGTGCCGCCGCGCTTTCGCGAGGCCCGCCTCTTTGCGCTGGACATGGGCCTTGTGCTGGCCGGAACCCGCTATCGCGGCGACTTCGAGCAGCGCCTGAAAAAAATCATGGATGCCCTGAAGGCACTGCCGCAGGCCATCCTGTTCATTGACGAGCTGCACACCATCGTGGGCGCGGGTGCGACCTCGGGCGGGTCGATGGATGCCTCCAACCTGCTCAAGCCCCTGCTCGCGAGCGGCGACCTGCGCTGCATCGGCTCCACTACCCATGAGGAATACCGCAATCATCTGGAAAAGGACAGGGCGCTGGTACGCCGCTTCCAGCGCATCGACGTGCGCGAACCCGGCATCGAGGACTGCGTGACCATTCTGGAAGGCCTGCAAAAGCATTATGCGGACTTTCATCAGGTGCGCTACGGCAAGCCCGTGCTCCGGGCGATGGTGGAGCTGTCCAGCCGCCATGTGCGCGAACGCCTCCTACCCGACAAGGCCATCGACGTCATGGACGAGGCCGGGGCCGCCGTGCGCCTGCGGCAGGCCGGAGAGGGCGGCAAGCGCCCGGTTGTGACCATCCGGGACGTGGAACGCATCGTGGCCCGCATGGCCGGCATTCCCCAGCGCAGCCTGAGCGGCGGGGAGAAGGATCGCCTGCGTCATCTGGAACGCGATCTCAATGCCCGTGTCTTCGGGCAGGAAGCGGCCATTTCGCTGGTGACGCGGGCCATTTTGCGTTCCCGCGCCGGTCTGGGACAGGCCGGGCGTCCGGCCGGGGCCTTCCTCTTCTACGGGCCGACGGGCGTGGGCAAGACAGAGGTGGCCCGCGCGCTGGCCCAATGCCTCGGTGTGGACTTTTTGCGCTACGACATGAGCGAATACATGGAAAAGCACGCCGTCTCCCGCCTCATCGGCGCGCCTCCGGGCTATGTGGGCTTTGATCAGGGCGGCCTGCTCACCGAGGCGGTACGCAAATCCCCCCACTCCGTGGTGCTGCTGGACGAAATGGAAAAGGCCCATCCCGACATCTTCAATGTCCTGCTGCAGGTCATGGATTACGGCACGCTCACCGACACCACGGGCCGCAAGACGGACTTTTCCCATGTGGTGCTGATCATGACGAGCAATGCCGGGGCCTTTGAAATGTCCGCCAACAGTCTGGGCTTCGGCGCACCCCGTCCCGTCCGGACGGATGCCGGTCAGGACGAAGGCGGCGGCAGCGGGGGCGACGCTGCGGCCCGCAAGGCGCGCAGGGCGCTGGAACAGCTTTTCACGCCGGAATTCCGCAATCGGCTGGATGCCCTTGTGCCCTTTGCCGGACTGACGCAGCCCATGATGCTGCGCATTGTGGACAAGTTCGTGAAGGAGATCGCGCAGGGCCTTGCCGAACGGCAGGTGAACCTTGCCCTGAGCGAGGAGGCCCGGCAGCATCTGGCCGAAAAGGGCTTTGATCCGCGCATGGGCGCGCGGCCGCTGCGCCGTCTGCTGCGGGACGAGCTGGAAGACCCGCTGGCGCAGGAGCTGCTCTTTGGCGGCCTGCAAAAGGGCGGCGAGGCCGTTCTTGTTCTGCGCGACGGCACGCTGCGGCTGGACGTCGGCCGACAGGGCACGGCGGCTTCCGCAGCCGCGCCCAAATCGACGGACAAGACCTCAGCCAAGGCCACGGGCAAGACGGCGAACAAGGCTGCGGACAAGACAGCGGGCAGGACGGCTCCCCGCCGCGCGCCTGCCGGACGCGGGAAAAGGAAGGATGGACAGGACACCAGCCATGAGCGCCGCACGCGGGGATGATCCCGTCGCCGCCTACGCCGCCCAGTTTCCGCCGCTCAGCCGGGCGCGCGAGGACGGGCTGCTGTGTCGCGGCGGCGACCTGCATCCCGTGCGGCTGCTGGCCTCCTACAGCCTTGGCATCTTCCCGTGGTACAGCGGCGACATGCCGCTGCTCTGGTGGTCGCCCGCGCCGCGCTGCATCCTGCCGCTGGACGACTTTCATCTGCCGCGCCGCAGCGCCCGCGCCCTGCGTAAGGCGGGCTTTTGCCTGAGCTGCGATGCCGCCTTTGCCGAAGTCATGCTGCATTGCGCCGGGCCGCGCCGCAGCACGCGCGAGACCTGGATTACCCGCGACATGTTCCGGGCCTATGTGCGTCTGCACGAAATGGGCTATGCCCATTCCATCGAGACCTGGCAGGACGGCAAGCTGGTGGGAGGGCTATACGGCGTTTCGCTCGGGCGGGCCTTTTTCGGGGAGTCCATGTTCCATCGGGTATCCGAGGCCTCGCGCGCCGCGCTGGCCGGCCTGGTGAGCCTGCTGCGGCTGCGCGGGGCGCTCCTGCTGGACTGCCAGCAGGACACGCCGCACATCATGGGCATGGGCGGCCAATGCGTTTCCCGCGACATCTTTGAAGATCTGCTGGAACGCGCCGTGCGCCGCGAGGCCGATCCCGCCCAGCCCCTGCGCTGGCGTCCCTGGTGCGAACGCTATGTCCATGACGGGCAACAGTGGCGCGAGGTACAAACGGCATGAACGAAGCCCCTGTCTTTTCCCTGCAAAGCGAACACCAGCCCACCGGCGATCAGCCCGAAGCCATCGAGCAGCTGGTGGACAACATTCGTGCGGGCGTCCCGGCGCAGGTGCTGCTGGGGGTCACCGGCTCGGGCAAGACCTTCACCATGGCCAACGTCATTGCCCGCTGCAACCGCCCGGCGCTGGTGCTGGCCCCCAACAAGACCCTTGCCGCCCAGCTCTACAGCGAATTTCGCGCGCTCTTTCCGCGCAATGCCGTGGAATATTTCGTCAGCTATTACGATTATTATCAGCCCGAAGCCTATGTGCCCGCCTCGGACACCTACATTGAAAAGGATTCGGCCATCAACGACAATATCGACAAGCTGCGGCACGCGGCCACCCATGCCCTGCTGACCCGGCGGGATGTGATCATCGTGGCCTCGGTGTCCTGCATCTACGGTCTGGGATCGCCGGAATATTACGCCAAGATGGTCATTCCCGTGGAGGTGGGACAACGCTTCCCTCTTGACGATCTGGTCAGCCGGCTGGTGGAGGTGCACTATGAGCGCAACGACTATGACTTCCACCGGGGCACCTTCCGCGTACGCGGGGACGTACTCGAAATCATCCCGGCCTACCACCATGAACGCGCCCTGCGTCTCGAATTTTTCGGGGACGACATTGACGCCATCCGCGAAATCGATCCCCTGACCGGCGAGGTGCTGGCCGAGATCGGCAAGACCGTGCTCTATCCGGCCAGCCACTTCGTCTCCGCACAGGACAATCTCAAGCGGGCCTGCGACGACATCCGGCAGGAGCTGCTGGAACGCCTCACCCTGTTCCGGGAGCAGGGCAAGCTCGTGGAGGCCCAGCGGCTGGAGCAGCGGACGCAGCTTGACCTTGAAATGATCGAGGAGCTGGGCTACTGCAACGGCATCGAAAACTACACCCGTCACATGGACGGTCGCAAGCCGGGCGAGCCGCCGTCCTGCCTGCTCAACTACTTTCCCGACGACTATCTGCTTTTTGTGGACGAATCCCACATCAGCGTGCCGCAGGTGGGCGGCATGTTCAAGGGCGACCGTTCGCGCAAGGAGACGCTGGTCAATTACGGCTTCCGCCTGCCCTCGGCCCTGGACAATCGCCCCCTGCAATTTGCGGAATTTCGCCAGCTCGTGCATCAGGCCGTCTATGTCTCGGCCACGCCCGGCAAATACGAGCTGGACGAGGCGCAGGGCCTTGTGGTGGAACAGATCATCCGGCCCACCGGGCTGGTGGATCCGGAAGTGGAGGTGCGGCCCACGGCGGGCCAGATGGAAAATCTGCTGGGCGAATGCCGCGCCCGGGTCAGCCGGGGCGAGCGGGTGCTCGTGACCACGCTCACCAAGCGCATGGCCGAGGATTTGACGGAATACTGCTGCAATATGGGCGTGCGCGCCCGCTACCTCCATTCGGACATCGACACCCTGGAACGCATGCAGATCATCCGCGCCCTCCGCACCGGCGAATTTGACGTGCTGGTGGGCATCAACCTGCTGCGCGAAGGGCTGGATCTGCCGGAAGTGTCGCTGGTCTGCATTCTGGACGCGGACAAGGAGGGCTTTCTGCGCTCCACGGGTTCGCTCATCCAGACCTTTGGCCGCGCGGCCCGCAACGAGCACGGCCATGTCATCCTCTACGCGGACACGGTGACGGCCTCCATGCGGGCCGCCATGAACGAGACGGCCCGCCGCCGGGAAAAGCAGGCCGCCTACAATGCCGAACACCACATTACCCCGCGCAGCACCCGCAAGCGCCTGGACTCGCCGCTGGACGCCCTCTATGCCGACAATGAAGGCAAGGGGCGCGGACGCGGCAAGGGCAGGACAGGCGCTCGCGCCGCCGTGCCGGAAGCCCCGCTCACCGCCGAGGAAACCGCTGTGCGCATTGCGGAACTGGAAAAGGACATGCGGGCCGCAGCCCGCGATCTGGAATTTGAACGGGCCGCCGAACTGCGGGATCGCATCCGCGCCCTGCGTTCCCGCCTCATTGCCCTGCCGGAGTAGCCATGCCCCTTGACGATCTGCCGCTCTTTGCCCAAAACGCCGCCGTCCCGCCCGAAAAGGCCCGCATGGACGCCCTTGTGGCCGAGCTGGAGCATCACAATCGCTGTTATCACACGCTGGATGCGCCGGAAATCAGCGACGATGCCTATGATGCCCTGTTCCGCGAGCTGCTGGCGCTGGAGGCCGCCCACCCCGAGTGGCGCAGTCCGTGTTCGCCCACTTTGCGTGCGGGCGACGGCCTGCTGGGCGAGCTGGCCAAGAAGGCGCACCGACAACGCATGTACGGGCTGGACAATGTGTTCAGCGCCGAGGAATGGCGGGATTTCGTGGAGCGCATGCGCCGCGCCCTGCCCGAAGCGCCGACGGCCTTCTGGTGCGACCCCAAGCTGGACGGACTGGCGCTGGAAATCATCTATGAGCAGGGCCTGCTGACCGAGGCCCTGACGCGCGGGGACGGCGAGAACGGCGAGGTGGTGACCGCCGCCGTGCGCACCATCCGCAATGTCCCCCTGCGGCTCAGCCTGCCGCCCGGGGAAGCGGCCCTGCCCGAGCGGCTGGAAGTGCGCGGCGAGGTGGTCATCTACAAGGCGGATTTTGCGGCCCTCAATGAAAAGCGTACTGCCTTTGGGCAAAAGCCCTTTGCCAATCCGCGCAATGCCGCTGCCGGCAGCCTGCGTCAGTTTGACACGGCGGCCACGCGCGCCGTGCCCCTGCGCTTTCTGGCCTACAGCACGGGCGAGATCCACTGGGGCGCGGCCCGGCCCTGCACGCAGCAGGGCGAACTCATGGAGCGGCTGGCGGCCTACGGCTTCCTGACGCCGCCCAATGGCCGCCTGTGCCCTGATCCCGCCGCCGTGGAAGCCTATGTGGAAGAAGTGCGGCAGCAACGGGAAAACTTCGCCATGGAAATCGACGGCGCGGTGGCCAAGCAGGACAATCTGGAAGCTCAGGCGGCCCTCGGCCATACGGCCCGCGCCCCGCGCTTTGCCGTGGCCTTCAAGTTTCCGGCCATGCAGGCCCGCACCATCCTGCGCGGCATCGACATTCAGGTGGGCCGCACGGGCGTGCTCACCCCGGTGGCCATTCTCGATCCGGTGCCGGTGGGCGGGGTCATGGTTTCCCGCGCCACCCTGCACAACGAGGACGAAATCCGGGCCAAGAATCTGCGCATCGGCGACACGGTGCTCGTGCAGCGGGCCGGGGACGTGATTCCCGAGGTGGTCGGCCCGATACTCGAGGCGCGCCCGGTCGATGCGGCGGAATATGTCTTTCCCCATACCTGTCCGGTCTGCGGGCAGGCCGCGCACCGGGAAGAAGGCGAAGCGGCCTGGCGCTGCGACAATCTGGCCTGTCCGGCCATTCGCCTGCGGGCCATCAGTCACTTCGTATCCAAGGCCGGACTGGATGTGGGCGGCATCGGCGGCAAATGGATCGAGCAGCTGGTGGCGAGCGGCCGCGTGCAGTCTCCGGCGGATCTCTTTACGCTTGCCGTGCCGGAACTGCTGCAATACGAGCGCATGGGCGAAACGCTGGCCCAAAAATTTGTGGACGCCCTTGCCCAGGCCCGGCAGACGGCCAGCCTGTCGCGCCTCATCAGCGCCCTCGGCATCCGGCATGTGGGCGAGCAGACCGCCCGTCAATTGGCCCGCCATTATGCCGATCTTGATGCCCTTGCCGCGGCCTCGACCGAGGATCTCATGCAACTGGAGGACATCGGGCCGGAAGTGGCCTCGTCCATCCGGGCCTTCTTTGCCAATGCCGCCAATGCCGCCCTGCTGGAGCGCTTTCGTGGCCTGGGACTCTGGCCCGTGGCCGGGGCAGGGCAGGGCGAGAAGCAGGCGAAAGGCGCGCTGGCCGGGAAAACCATCCTGTTTACCGGCACGCTGTCCATCAAACGGGACGAGGCCGCCCGACTGGCCGAAGCCTGCGGCGCCACGGTGCTGGGCGGGGTCAGCGGGAAGCTGGATTATCTCGTGGCCGGAGAAAAGGCGGGCAGCAAACTCGCAAAGGCCGAAAAACTCGGCATCCGCGTCCTCAATGAAAAAGAATTTCGGGAACTGCTCGGCGAGGCCTGATCTTGCCGGCAACCGCAAGCCAAAAGGAGCAATACGAGATGACGACACCGCTGATCATCATGGGGGCCGCCGGCCGCATGGGACGCACCATTGCCGCGCTGGCCGGGGAAGATGCGCAATACGCCATTGCCGCGCTGGTGGATCGCGGCGAAGCCCTGTCCGGACTGCAGGGCGGGTCGGCCCTTGTCACCGACAGTCTGCAAACGGCCCTCGACCAATGCCCCGCCGATGCCGTGATCATCGACTTCACCGCACCTGCCGTGAGCATGGAAACCGCGCGCACGGCCGCCGCCTCGGGCCATGCCGCGGTCATCGGCACCACGGGCCTCACGGCGGAACAGAAGGCCGAGCTGGCCGAGCTGGCCCGGCGCACGCCGCTGTTCTGGTCATCCAACATGAGCGTGGGCATCAACGTGCTCTACAGGGTGTTGCCCGAACTCACCCGGGCACTGGGCGACAAATACGATATTGAAATGGTGGAACTGCACCACAACCGCAAAAAGGACTCGCCCAGCGGCACGGCCCTTTCGTTGGGCGAATGTCTGGCCGAGGCGCGCGGCTGGCAGTTGCCGGACGTGCGCTGCTCGGCGCGCGACGGCCTCATCGGCGCGCGCCCCAAGGCGCAGATCGGCATTCAGGCCATTCGCGGCGGCGATGTGGTGGGCGTGCATACGATCTATTTCATGGGGCCGGGCGAACGCATCGAAGTCACGCATCAGGCGCATTCGCGCGATACCTTTGCCCAGGGCGCCCTGCGGGCCGCCGCCTGGATGCAGGGCCGGGCGGCCGGGCGGCTCTACGGTATGCAAGACGTTTTCTAGGTTTTTTCTTGATATTTTCCCAGCGGTAGGCTAGAAAAAAAAGAGAGGGAAACACAAGGGCCTTGAAAGAATGGCTATTGGTCAAGGGGCTGCGCACGATGGCTTTCTTCTGAAAAGAGGCCGTCCGGGCAATGCGCCGGACGGCATCCGCAACGCGCTCTGGCCACTTTTCCAGGATCACCGGGGGAAACATGCCGCAGGTCGCCGCTCGCATCAATGATGACCAGGAACGCTGGCTCAAAGATTACTTCCGCACCAAGAGCGCGGGGGCGGAATTTATTTTGCCGTGGGCTGTGGACACTTTTTTCCGGGCCATTGCCAACATCAAGACCCTGTTTACCGGCGCTGAGCTGAAAGCCATTGTGGAAGCCCACAAGGATGTGCGCCTCATGCCGGACAATTCCCGCCTCTCCTACCTGCTGCTGCGCGTGCATGACGCCTGCGAGATGAACAACGTGCACATGCGCCACGGCGCGAGCAAATCCAGCCTGGAAAGCAAGCTCAAATCGCTGGATGATACGCAGGCAACGGCCCTCATGGTCTGGGCTTCCGCCTTCTGGGTGAGCCGCAACTGCTCAGCGGAAAGCCTGGATGAGTATATTCGCGCCTATTGAGCGGCAGAACGGGCGAGAAACAGCCCTTTGACGCTCCTCCTTGACGACCAAACACCCCGGCGCACAGCGATGCTTCCCGCATTGTTGTGCGCTTTTTCATGCAGAGTCCGCTTTTCACGCAGCTTACCCGCGCCCGCCGGAAGGGCATACCGTCGCTGACGCAGGGCACGTACGCCAGCAGGCTGATGCGCCGCCCCGCGAACAATCCGCTGTCCTTGTTGCGGAATCTCAGAGCCGCTGGCCCGGCAGACGCCTTGCGGCATGGCATTTGTGTATTCGTGCCGCAGTGCGTTCCGCCCATGACCGCGAGTCGATGCGGCGTGGCAAGCCTTTCACATGCGCCAGCCCATCTGCCCCGTGCCGGCACGTCCCCAGGCGGCGCTGGCGTGCACCGCAGCTTGCCTTCACACGCAGCGACCAGCGTTCCTGTTTGTGCCTGTCAGGCGAACATCGGGGCAGGCGCCACAACAAAAACGGGCGTTGCCGCCAAAGGCAACGCCCGTTGCGCTACGGACACGATCACTTCTGGCTAGATTTCATCAATGATGGGGCCACCTTCGGATGCGGACGCCCGGGACACGCCCTTGGGCGGCTCGTTGCCGAGGCTGCTGCTGGCCTTGGATGTGGACATGACATAGATCTCGTGCGGATCAAGAATCAGGATGACGGAACCGTCGCCCATGATGGTCGCGCCGGAAATGCCCTTGAGATCCCCAAGGTAGGCCCCCAAAGGCTTGATGACGATTTCCTGCCGTTCCAGCAGGCGATCCACCACCAGACCAAGCCGCCGATCATTGTCATGAATGACCACCACGGAGAGGACTTCCGGCAGAGGCTCGGTGCGCGGCAGCTCGAGCATTTCCGAAAGCTCCACAATGCCGAGCACCTCGCCGCGCAGGGTGACGGCCTTGCGCCCCTTCACATCCGTGAGGCGGCTGGATTCGATCTTGGTGGTTTCGGACACGGCATCCAGCGGAATGGCATAGGTCTGGCCGGAAACATTGACCATGAGCGCGTCAATGATGGCCAGCGTCAGGGGCAGGCTGAGCGTGAAGCGGGTTCCTCTGCCCACCTCGCTGTTGGTGCTCACGCTGCCCTTGAGGTTCTTGATATTGGTGCGAACCACGTCCATGCCCACGCCACGCCCGGAAATATCCGTGATCTTCTCGGCCGAGGAAAAGCCCGGCGCAAAAATGAGTTCCACGGCCTCGCGATCATCCAGCTGGGCGGCTTCCTCTGTCGTGATGATGCCCTTGCGCACAGCCACTTCACGCATCTTCTCCGGGTCGATGCCCTTGCCGTCATCCTCGATTTCAATGGCCACGGAGTTGCCCTTGTGGAAGGCGCGCAGGGTCACGCGCCCCTTGGGCGACTTGCCGGCGGCGACGCGCACATCCTCAGGCTCAATGCCGTGGTCAACCGAGTTGCGGATAAGGTGCACCAGCGGGTCGCCAATGGCTTCGACCACGCTCTTGTCCAGTTCCGTTTCCTCGCCTTCCATGATCAGCTCCACTTCCTTGCCGCTTTTGCGCGACAGGTCGCGCACCAGCCGGGGGAAGCGCGAGAAAACCGACGAGACGGGCACCATGCGCACCTTCATGATGGTGTCCTGCAAATCGTCGGAAATGCGGGCCATGGCATAGGTGGTTTCGGAAAGGCTCTGCGCCACCAGCGAAACGTCCACATCCGAGCCGCCGGATTCCAACGAACGGGCGATCAGGGCATAACGGTTGCGGTTGATGATCAGCTCGCCGATGAGGTTCATCAGGTGGTCAAGCCGTTCATGATCCACACGGATGGACGAACTTTTCTGCACGTTTTCCGCCGCCGGCTTGGCGGCAGCGGCAGCCTTGGCCGCAGGAGCGGCCGCCGGTTTGGCGGCAGGCGCGGGCGCGGGCTTGGGCGCTGCGGCAGCAGGCGCGGGTGCGGGTTTGCTGACCTCGGCAGCGGGCGCCGCTTCGGGCGCAGGGGCTGCCGCAGGCGCTGCTTCGGCAACGGGAGCGGTCGCCGCTGCCGGCTTGGCGGCAGGAGCCGCTTCGGCAGCGGCAGGCGACGCGGACGCCCCGGCACCGCCCTCCTTCTGCCGCACGACAGCGGCGGCAGCCATTTCCTCAATGATGGCCGTCTCTTGCGAGATCAGATCCACCATCAGCGAAAAGTCGATGCCCTGGGAACGCCCCTGATCCACGATGCTGGCGGTACGTTCGGCGTATTCCTTGACATCATTGAAGCCCACAAAGCTGCTGGCATTCTTGATGGCCGTCAGGCAGCGGAAGAGGGCATCTTCGGAATCCTTGTGCGAACCGTCCTTGCGCAACGTGGCAAGCGCGGCATGAATGATCTCGAACTGCTGCTTGACCGTGGCCTGAAAGGCGTCCATGTCGTCGCCTTCCGCCCCCACCGGGATGATGGTCGGCGTGACCACCTCCACGCCGTTGGCGGTCATTTCCACTGCGGGAGCGGATCCCTTCTGGGCAGCCAGGAGAGCAGGGGGCAGGGAGACTTCCTCACCGGCCACCGCCTTTTTCAACTGGGTGAGAACGGGGGTCGTGTCAAAGGGATGCGTCTTGCCGCTGGCCACATCAATGCGGGAAACAAGGGCTTCCATGACGTCCACCACGAGCAGCAGCAGATCGATAAGCTCGTGCGTGGGGGTCATCTTGCCCTGACGAACATTGTTGAGCAGGGTTTCCGCCTCATGGGTCAGGGCATTCAGCTCATTGTAGCCGATGATGCCGCTGTTGCCCTTCATGTTGTGGAAGAAGCGGAAAATATCGTTGATCAGATCCTCCTGGCTGTTGCCTTCTTCCAGCTCCAGCAGACCGTCATTGAGATTGCCGATGATCTCAAGGGATTCATCAATGAAGTCCTTGAGGTGCCCCTCGCCAAAGGCATTGAGGGCATATTCCGGCGTATCGGGCAGGCCGGCAACCCATTCCTTGCTGCTCATGCCGACGCTTTCCCCGACAACGGGCGCGGCAGCTGGGGCCGGAGCCTCCTGCGCGGCAGGCGCTTCGACTGCGGCGGCCTCGGCAGCGGGCGGCGCGGACTCCTGAGCGGGGGCTTGCGCGGGCGTTTCGGCGGCGGGCGCCGTTTCGCCGCTCATGATGGCATCGATCTGGGCGATGATGTGGTCAATTTCCACATCCCCTTCGGAATTGGTCGTCTCCAGATTTTCGACCATCTGTCGCAGGGCGTCGGTGGACGAAAGGATGACGTCCATGATTTCGGAGGTGACGACCATCGTCCCCTTGCGAAGTTCATCCAAGATGTTTTCGGATTTGTGCGCAAGCTGATTGATGCGGTTCAGCCCCAGAAAGCCGGAAGCCCCTTTCAGGGAGTGCATGGGCCGAAAGATATCATTGAGCAGCGCAAGATTGTCCGGAGTCTTTTCCAACTCCAGCAAATTGGGTTCGATGGTCTCCAGATGCTCCTTCGCCTCAATGATGAAGTCAGCAAAGAGTTCCGGATCAAAAAAATCTTGACTCATACCATACCTACTTGGCTTGAGAGTATGCCACAGAGGCGCACTTGCCTAGTATTATCGGCTAGCCAAGCAGCATCTTTATGTTCCGCACCATTTTTTCCGGCTGAGCGGGCTTCACCATGTAAAGGTTGGCGCCGAGCGCCATGCCGGTCTGGATATCCTTTTCCTGTCCTTCGGTGGACAGGACAATGATGGGAATATCCTTGTAGGCGTCTTGGGCGCGGATGTTCTTGATGAAGGTGAAGCCGTCCATGCGCGGCATATTGACGTCGGAAACGATGAGATCCACCTGATCCAGGCTGTACAGCTTTTCCATGGCATCCAGCCCGTCCTCGGCAGTGCTGACGCGAAAGCCCTCGGCCTTGAGCACAAAGGCCACCAGATTGCGAATCGTCTTTGAGTCGTCCACCACCAATATATGCTTGCTCATGTCGTGCCATCCTCATGCAAAGGGCTTTTTGAAGCGGAGTCTAGAAAGTTTCAGCGGGCTTGGCAAGCCGTTCGCCTGCCGCGTCACGGGAGAGGCCGGTCAGCGGCAGAGAATCTGCCCCACACGTTCCGGAGCCAGAATGCCGAAAAGATGTTCCTCTATGCGGGCCAGGGCGTACAGGCATTCGGCAGCCTCGCCAAAGTGGGTTTCCGGGTTCCAGTTCAGCGCCTGCTGCCGCACGGTATAAATGTTTTCCACCTTGTCGATGATCAGGCCGATCTGCATGTCTTCGCAGGGACAGACCACCACAAGGTTGTTTGGCCCGTAGCAGGGAGCGGCATCATTGTTCACCAGCATGCACAGATGTACCAGCGGCGTCAGCCGGCCGCGCAGATTGATGACCCCCGCCACATGTTGCGGCGCGCGGGGTAGCAGGGCCAGCGGCATATGGCGCAGCACTTCGCTGATGGTCATGATGGGCAGCAGGAAGCGGGCATCCCCCACCCGGACAGCCACCAGCTGGATTTCGGAGGCTTCCAGAAGCTGCTGCCGCATATCCGCCACCACCTCTTCCCGTCCGGCAGTCTCGTCGGCAGCGGAAGCCGACGGTGCGGGAGCGCCGGCAACGGGTGCGGCCTCCTCTTCGGGGCGGGCCGCCACAGGGGCGGCAGGAGCCGGTACCACGGCCCCCCCCTGGAACAGCGACTCGGGCGAGGCAATGACAGGAATGCCCGCCAGAGCCTCGGGGCCGAGGTATTTCTCCACAAAAGACTGTTCTGCCCGGGAAAGCGGGGCGATGGCCGCCTCCTTGCCGGAAAGCCGCAAATCAAGATCAGCGAAGTATTCAGCGGGAGTTTTTACCATAGCTTCAACACCTCCTCGGCCATGCTGTCATACGCACATGCGCCGCGAGACTTGGGATCAATGTCAAAAATGGTGCATCCAAGGGCACTTGCCTCACGGAAACGCGTATCAAGCCCGATGACCGTTTCAAAAATGGCATCATCCATCTTTTTTTTCAGCAAATCCAGTACATGGAGACAGGCCTTTGCCCGTCTGTCAAACATGGTCGCCACGGCACGGTAACGAATGGGCGACGGCAGCACCTTGTTCAGCGTATGGAGCGAATCAAACAGCAGCCGCAAGCCGTGCAGGGCCAGAAAGTCCGTCTGAATGGGAATGATCAGCAAGTCGCAGGCCAGCAGCGCATTGACAAGCATGAGGCACATGTGCGGCGGACAATCCAGCACAATGAAATCATAGTCGTCGCGCACCTTGCGTAGCGCCCGGGCAAGAATGGTGCCCTTGCAGGCCCGGGTGCGCATGATGTCTTCCAGATCGTTCAGCCTGATGCTGCCCGGCGCAATGTCCATGCCCGATATGGCCTGCGGCAGGATGATCTGCGGCCAGAGCGCCGGCCACTCTGCCTCAGGCGCAGCAAAAAGGTCATACAGACTGATGGTGACCGCCTCAGGATACACGCGCGCATGCAAGGTCGCGCAGGCGTGCGGATCCAGATCCAGCACGAGCACTCGTTTGTTCCTGCGCGCCAGCGCGCCTCCAAGGCTGAGCGATGTCGTTGTTTTGCCCACCCCGCCTTTCTGGTTGGCAACGGCAAGAATCCTGGCGGCCATAACCTCAACTCATCTTGCGGTAGACAATGGTGCCGGTATGATGCTCAGGCTTGAATGCACGACTGATATTGTGCAACGACTCCGAATGCCCAATGAGCAACATGCCGTTGGGTTCAAGGTTGTCGTAAAATGCGCTGATGACCTTTCGCTTCATTTCATCATCAAAGTAGATGATAACATTGCGACAAAAGACAATTTGCGACTTTTCCACCCGCCGCAATTGATCCTTGTCGCTCAGGTTGATCTGTCCGAAGGAGACCAGCTGCTTCAACTCCGGCTTGATCTTGTAGACATTGCCGTCCTTGGTAAAATAGGCTTGAACGATCTCTGGCGGCGTCGTGCGCAGGGCATATTCATTGTAAAAACCGCGCCTGGCAGCAGAGAGGACGGCTTCCGACAGGTCATTGGCCGTAATCTTGATGTCCCAGGAATGAATTTCGGACTTGAGCACCTCGTGCAGGATAATGGCCAGGGTATACGGTTCTTCCCCCGTACTGCAGCCTGCCGACCAGATGCGCAAACGCTTGCGACCGGACTTGCGGCATTCGTCGATGACCTCCTTGAGAACGCAATCCTGAAAGACCTTGAGCTGCGGCGGATTGCGGAAAAAGCTCGTTTCATTGGTGGTCACCACTTCAAAGAGGCGGTTCAGCTCCTCCTTGCGGCTGTTGTCGTAGCGCAGATAATTGTAGTATTCGCTATAGGACTTGAGATTCAGTTCCTTGATGCGGTTGGAGAGACGGTTTTCCACCAGATACTTGCGGTTCTCCGCAATGAAGATGCCGCAAACCTGATAGATGAAGTCGCGCAGCTGCAGGAATTCTTCATCCGAGATCTGCAAATCCTTGCGGAATGGCGTCGAAGTGCCGCTCCCTTGCGCACCCGCACCCGGCGCAGGCCGAAAGGCCATCGTCGGCGAGGGCGTGCGCAGTCCGCCCAGGCCACCCTGTGTCCGGAAGGGAGATGCGGCGGGCGCCTGCTGCGTCGTCTGCCCGGCAGGCCGGAATGTGGCGCCGATACCCGGCCGTGCGCCGTCCTGCGCCGGCCGGCTGCCTGTTGCGGCTAACGAAGAGCGCGCGCCCCCAATCGGGGAACCGCCGCCTGCCGAAGACTGTTGCTGCCCGAAAGAAGAACGGAAGGGCGAGGCAGGAATGGCCTGGCTGCTGCTTCCGGCAAAGGGGTTGCCCGAAGCCGGCGCCCCCGAACGGGCAAAGGACGAGAAGCGCGAATCCGCTGAGGAGGTTTGGCCGCCGGATTGCGCAGTGGTGCGCAAACCCGATGAAAATCCCCCTGCCTGACTGCCGAAGGAGCTTCCCCCTGCCTGACTGCCGAAGGAGGAACGAAAGGGAGAATCCGCCGCCGTGCTTCCCGTCAATCCGCCGGCTCCCGTCTGGGAGCGCAGGGAGGAAAACGGACGGCTCGGCTCGACCGGCTTGCGCAAGGCGGAATCCCTGTCCTTGTCCGGCGCGGCCTTGTTGTCGCCAGTAAGAAAAGAAGGACGCTGCTGGCTCATTTTCCTACTCCTGTTCGGCCTGAATAGCGGCAACGGCCTCGGCGGCGGCATGCTGGATTTCCGGATCCTCGTGATCCATCATGCTCAGCAGGACGCTGAAGGCGACATTGCCGCCGATCTTGCCCAGCACCTCAATGATCTTGAAGGTCAGCATGGGGCTGGAATGCTCCAGCATGGAAGCCAGGGTCGGCACCGCGTCAATGGCCTTGTTGAGGCCCAGGGCTTCCACGGCACGAATCCTCACCCAGTCGTTGTCGTCATTGAGCGCCGTCATGAGATGCGGCATGACGGAAGGCGTGCCGATCTGGCCGAGCAGGTTGACCACCGCCGCGCGAACGTCCTTGTTTTCGTCAAACAGGCGGGGGATGATGCGCGGCAGGTAGCGTTCGGCCTCGATGCCGAGATTGAGGAAGGCTTCCACCGCCATTTGCCGCACGCGCGGACTCTGATCTTCCAGCGCATCGGAAATTTCGCTCAGATTCTCGGTCACGCCGTACCGTCCCATGGCATAGACGGCCATGAGGCGCTGCATGTCGTCATCGCTGCCCATGCGCTCCCGGAAGCGCTGGTTGAGAATGGGGCTGTGCAGGTTGATGCAGGCTTCGAGCGCCATTTCCTTCACGTCCACATAGCGGTGATCCAGCTGACTGAAGGCCACGGTGCAGGCATCTTCGCAGCCGTGCTGATTGCCGAAGAAAATGAGCGCGCTTTTGAGAATTTCGGCATCGCTGCAACGACTGATGACTTCCTTGAAGAAGGGAATGTCCTCGGGCGTGCCCAGCTGGGAAAGCTCGGCCATGCCCGCGCGCTGCAATTCGCTGCTCAGGCTCCAGAAAATGCTTTTGATGACCTCCACCGGCCGGTGATCGCCCATGATCTGGCAGGCTTCCATGGCGATCATGATTTGCAGGTCGTCGCCGCTGGTCAGGGCATCGCGGATCACATCATTATAGCCGATGGAGGCAATGGCCCGAATGGCGTACTCGTACAGCTCGGGGGACTGATCCGGGTCGATGCGGCAGGCCAGATCAAAGACTGCACGGGAGGCTTCCACATCGCCCATGAAGCTCAGGCCCTGCAGGGCGGCCATGAGAATATCCTCGTCATTGTCCGTCAGGGCATCCAGCAGATAGATGCGCAGCCGCTCCTGCAACTTGGGCGTCAGCAGGGACAGGGATTGACCGCCGAGAATCTGGACAATGGCCTTGACCGTCTTGTGCCGCAGGGCGACGCTGACATTTTCCAGGGACTTGAACAGCAGGGGAATGGTCTTGATGTCGCCCACACTGCCGATGGCATCGATGATGGCCGAGCAGACCAGCGGCGATACCTGCGGCAAGACCTGCACAAGCGCTCGAATGGTCGATTCGTCATTGATGCGGCTCAGGGCCTCCACCACCGCGAATTGCACCCATTCCTCATCTTCCATGGCTTTGGCCAGATAATCCACGGCCTCGGGATAGCCCAGATTGCCGAGGCTGATGGCCGCCTGATAGCGCACGTTCACCTCGGGGTCATGGAGCAACACCTCGCCCAGCAGGGGAACACTGAGGTGATCCTTGGTATAGCCGAGAATATCGGACACGAAGATGCGCACATCAGGATCTTCATTATGCAGCCAGTCCCGCAGGGTACGCATGTTGTCCACGCCGATTTCGCGCAGAATGTCCATGGCCACATTACGGATGGGAGCATCATCAGTGCACAGCAGCGGCAATACGGCATCCACGGTGCGCGGGCCGCGGATCTTGCGCAGCGCGTATTCCGCAGCCTCCTGAATTCCCAGGTTTTCACTGGTCAGATGCTTGCACAGGAAGGGGATGGCTTCTTCAAGGCCCGCATCCCCGGCGGCAAAGGCGCCGCTGCGAATGGCGTCACTGTCTTCGCTCTGCAGATTTTCCAGTATCTGATGCACATTGATAGACGAGTCGAGCATGGTTCGTGTCCTTGAATAGGGGTCAGCAACCTTTTACACAGGCCATTATTGCCTTGGCGATATCTTCGACATCCAGAATCTGATCGGCAAGCCCCGCATCCACCACGGCTTTCGGCATGCCGTACACGACACAGGAGGCCTCGTTCTGGGCAATCAAATAGCCGCCGCGCTGTTTGAGCACCCGGGCGCCGTCACAGCCGTCGGAACCCATGCCCGTCAGCATGACGCCCAGCACCCGCCGCCCGAGACCATTGCCCGCCGTCTCCATGAGCACATTGACGCTGGGCTTGTACAGGGCCGAGGTCGGTTCCGTGGTCACCAGCACTTCGGGCAGGGGGCCGCGCATCTGGATGCCGATATGCTTGCCGCCGGGGCAGACATAGGCGCGACCGTTCTGAATCTTGTCCCCGTTGACGGCTTCCGTCACCTTGAGCCGGCACACGCCGTCCAGCCGTTTGGCAAAGGGGCCGGTAAAGGAGGCGGGCATGTGCTGCGCCACCAGAATGCAGGCCGGAAAATCCGCCGGCAGCGAGGAAAGAATCTTTTGCACCACCGGCGGCCCGCCCGTGGAGACGCCGATGACCACGATGTCGTGCGTTCCGGTGCAGGGGTGGATGATGGTGCTGGCAGAAGCGGAGCTTGCCCCGCCCGCATGGGCGGCTGCTGTCGAGGAAAAGGCGGGGCTGGCGGAAGCGGAGCCGGTTCCGCCCGCGTGGGAGGCAGCCGCCGAAGGAAACACGGGGGCGGCAGGACGTGTGGATGGGCGTTGCCCGTTTCCCGTTGCGCCGCCCCCCGCATGTCCGCCCAGGGGCACGGTGGCGCTCCGCCCGGCGGACAACGCCGTCTTCACGCCGCGCGTCATGCCCGCCCCGGCAACGGCATTGCCGGCAACGCCGGTCGCGGGGGCAGAAAGGCCCGCGACGCCCGTCACACCCGACCGACCGGATTCCAGATTCGTCCGGGTGTAGCGCAGGCGAAGGAAGGCCTTGCGGCGTGCAATGGATTTGACCTTGTGGCGCAGCTCCGTGCCAAAGTCTTCCTGATCCGCGCCGCTCACCTTGGCGATAAAATCCAGCGCCCCGTACTCCAGAGCCTTGAGCGTCGTTTCCGCCCCTTCGGCCGTCAGGGAACTGACCATGAGCACGGGCAGCGGATTGGTGCGCATAAGCTCCTTGAGCGTGGTCAGCCCGTCCATGCGGGGCATCTCCACATCCAGGGTGATGATGTCCGGCTGCAGCTGGGCAGCCTTGGCCAGACAGTCCTGACCATCCTTGGCCGTGCCGCAGACGCTGATCTCGGGGTCTTTTTCCAGCAGGGCCGCAATGGCGCTGCGCATGAAGGTGGAATCGTCAACGACAAGAACTCGTACCACGGGAACGCTCCAGACTGAAGTATGATCCATCGCTCACCCCGAAAACCTACCGCAGATACAAAAAATTGACAAATGAAAAAAATGCTTGCAATCCTCCGAAGCATGGGCTAGGTTTCTGCTCGTAACGGGATGTGGCTCAGTTTGGCTAGAGCGCAGCGTTCGGGACGCTGAGGCCGCGCGTTCAAATCGCGCCATCCCGACCAAAGGAAACAAGGGGGGTACGCCGGGCGTACCCCCCTTTTCGTCGTCCGCCCCCTGTCGGGAGGCCGCGTCCGGCGTGGCGCCATGCCCCCGGCTCGCGTTCCGCCATGCACGGGCATCCGCACAGCAGCCCGTGGGGCAGGGCACGCCTAAAAAAAGAGGGCCGGCACCGGACGCGGTGCGGCCCCTTGCCGAATGCTGAGAGGGGGGCGGGTCTAGGGCTCGCCGTTGACGCCGTCCTCGGCTTCCCAACGGGCAAGGCGGTCGCGGATGAAGTCGCAGACTGCCGCGTGTTCGGCCTTGCCGTTGCCCTGAACGCTCAGTGCCTCGCCAAAGGCAAAACGCACCGGCATGCCGGGGCGCATCGGCCCCAGTTCCTTGACGCGCCTGCCCTTGCCCCAGGCATCCGTCTTGAGGGCCACGGGCACCACCGGCACCCCGGCCTTGCGGGCCAGCTTGATGCCGATGGTGTTGAAATGCTCCTCATTGAACTGCCGGGATCGCGTACTCTGCGGAAAGACGATGACGGAAACGCCCTTTGCCAGCAAACGCTGCCCGCCTTCCAGAACCGCCGTCAGATCCTGCCGCGGATTGACGCGCTCCACCACAATGGGATCGCGCGAGCGCATGACCGCGCCGAAAAAGGGCATGGTGGTCAGGCTCTTCTTGACCACAAAGGTCACGGGCCGGTGCGGCCGGATGATGCTCGGCAGGAGGAAGGTTTCCAGGGTGCTCATGTGGTTGCCCACAAAGAGGCACGGCCCCTCGAGGCGATCAAACTGATCCATGCCGTCAATCAGGATGGGGCAGCCCAGGCCTTCCATGAGTTCGCCCACCCAGGCGCTGGCATGAACCCAGGCCGCATCGCTGCACTCGCCCCGGGCCGCCTTGGCGCACAGCCAGCGCACCGGCCCGAGGAACAGACGATAGTAGAACGCGCAGGAGCGCCACCAGGCCGGGGGCGGCGCAGGCGGCAGGGCGGGGCTGCGGTAGCTGTCGCCCGTGAGAAACTTGCGGCAGAAAAAGCTGTTGTCAAAGGGCATGGGCATCTTCATCCGTCAGCCATCCTTGTGAATCTTGTGAATCTTGCGCCACCAGCTGCTCAGGCGCGCCTCGTCGCCGCAATCCTTCGGCTGATAGAAGCGACGCCCGGCAACCTCTTCCGGCAGATAGGACTGTTCCACATAGCCGTCGGGGTAGTTGTGCGGATATTTGTAGTCCTTGCCGTAGCCCCATTCCTTTTGCAGCTGCGTCGTGGCATTGCGCAGATGCAGGGGCACGGGCGGCACGCCGTTGAGCTTCACTTCGCGCTGGGCATTGAGGTAGGCGGCATAGCTGGAATTGCTCTTGCGGGCAAGCGCCAGATACACCACCGTTTCCGCCAGCGGAATGAAGCCCTCGGGCATGCCCACGAATTCCACGGCCTGCTGACAGGCCACAGCCAGCGACAGGGCCTGCGGATCGGCAAGGCCCACATCCTCAGAGGCGGAGAGGATGAGCCGCCGGCAGATAAAACGCGGGTCTTCGCCCCCCTCGAGCAGGCAGGCCAGATAAAACAGCGCCGCATCCGCATCGCTGCCGCGAATGGACTTGATGAGCGCCGAGGCCAGCTCATAATGATTGTCGCCGTCCTTGTCGTGCCGGGCCAGCATTTCCGGCAGGGCGGCCTTGAGCTGTTCGGCATGGCGATTCTCTTCCGGCAGGCTGGCTGCATATTCCACCAGATTGAGCAGGGTGCGGGCGTCTCCACCCGCTGCCGAGGCCAGCACCTCGCAGGCGGCTTCATCCAGCTCCATATGCAGGGCTGCCGCGCCGCGCCGGGCCAGCTCCATGAGTTCCACCCGCCCCAATGGCCGCAGCCGCAAGACGTGCAGGCGCGAAAGCAGCTGCCGCGTGACGCTGAAGGAGGGATTTTCCGTGGTGCTGGCCAGCAGGGTCAGCTCGCCGGATTCCAGCAGGGGCAGAAAAAAGTCCTGCTGGGCCTTGGAAAAGCGGTGCAGTTCATCCAGCACCAGCACCTCCACCCCGGCCAGCGAGCGCCGCAGATGCTGCAAGCCCGCCTCGGGTGCGCTGATGCGCAGGTAACGCTTGCCGCTGGCCCGGGCCAGCAGGAGGGCCAGCGTGGACTTGCCGCAACCCGGCGGGCCGAAGAAGAGCAGGCTGGGCAGGCGCGGCGCCTGCATGAAGGAGCGAATTTTGGCCGCCAGATGGGGCTGCCCCAAAAAACATTCCAGCACATCCGGCCGCAGGCGTTCGGGCAGGGGCCGGGAGGACGCGTCCTCCGGCTTCAGCAGGGACGGCTGGTCGTGAGATGCGAGGCCCACCAGTGAATCCCCAGACAAAGCGTTGCCGCCGTCTCGCAACGCAAAATGCGCTGCCCCAGACTGACGGTGCTGAAGGAGGCCGCCCGCAGGGCATCCAGCTCGCGCGCCGAAAAGCCGCCCTCGGGGCCGATGACATAGAGCGTCGTGCCGGGCCGGCCCGCCATATCCGGCGTGAGCATGGCGGAACCGTCCTGCAGTTCCCAGGGCAGGATGCGCTGGCTGAATGTTTCGGACGCGGCGATGACCTCGCCAATGCCGCCTGAGAGGGTGCGAATTTCGGGCAGCCACGGATTGCCGCACTGCTTGGCCCCGGCGATCATCTGGTTTTGCCAGGACTCCCGGGCATCGGCGGGCAGACGCCCCTGACTGTAATCCCCCTGCCAGAGCCAGACGCCCCAGGCCCCCAGCTCCACGGCCTTTTCCATGAAGAAGCCGCGACGCACGGCCTTGCTGAAGGCCAGGGCAATGACCGCGCGGGAAGCCGGTTCCGGCGTGATGTCCAGCGAGCGGCAGACGAGCCGCACCTTCTTTTTGCCGCATTCGCTCACGCGGAAGAGACCGCTGCGGCCCCTGCCGTCCAGCAGGGTGACTTCCGCACCGGGACCGAGACGCAGGGCCTGGGCCAGATGCACGGCCTCGCCGCCTTCCAGCAGGGCCTCTGCCTGCGGGGCATCCGGCCAGCTTTCCGGCGGCAGATAAAAACGGTGTTCGCTCACGAAAGAACCTCGTCCTTGTGGGTTCGCGCCTTGCGGACAGCCCTGAAACCGTCCAGCAGCGACACCAGTTTGCCATAATTGCGGCGTATTTCAAGCCCGGCCTTGCTCAACCGCTCTTCGGGAGGTTCCACATAGGTGCGCAACATGTAGCGATCGGAAAGGATGCCCTCCACACAGGCCATGATGGCATCCACCAGATCCGGGAAAAAGGTGGAAATCTCGAACTTGAGATCCGTGAGTTGCTCCAGCGCCTCGCGCATCATCTGGCGGTAGGAGATGCGCGTGCCCTTGAAGGTGCGCAGGCGCAGATCCTCCAGAATGCGCACCCGGCGGGCCTGCTGGATATAGCTGAAGCGGGTGCAGACCTCCCGGTGCAGCTCGCGCACGGTGCCGAATACCTCATCGTTTTCCGGCGAATAGAGATAGCCGGAAAGCACCTTGCTCACGTTGGAAAAGAATTCGTCGCTGTAGCTGATCATGCGACGCTGATGCTTGGTCAGCCAGGCATAGAGAAATTTGAGGCGCTTTTCGTCGGTATCGGTATTTTCCACCACCTCGGTGCGCTTGTAGACGATGCGCCCCGAAAATTCCCCGCGCACGATGTCGTTGAGGCGCAGGAACATGTTGGTGGTGTCCTTGATGATGTTGAGTCCCGGCAGGGGTTGCCCCGTCAGCGGGTGCAGCACTTCCTGAAAAGCCACGGAAAGGGCGCGATCCTGCCGCACGTTGCTCTGATCGAAGCTGTGCTGGCGGTAGGTGATGCGGATGATGATGACCCGCCGCGCCCGGTCGAGGAAGAAGCCCCCCTCGTCAATGCGGGCAATGGCTTCCTCCTGATCCTCATCCACCCTGACGAGCGCGATCTTTTCCAGCAGGGGATAGCGGCGGTTCTCGCCGTCAGCGGTATAGGTGGTGATGGTGCGGTCGGTCTGCCCGAGCACCCGCAGGATAAAACGCTCGCCCATCTTGTGCAGCTTGCGCGCAAAGAGGGCCGAGGAGGTGCGGCGCTCGGAAACGATGGGAAAGCCGTACAGCTCCATAAGGTACTGATAGACGAACATGCGGTTGCGTTCGTACAGCTCGTTGTCGCCGTAGACGAACTTGCCGATGCGGATGCCGAAGCGCTTGAGTTCGCTGTCGATATCCGAGGGGAAGGAGGCAAAGATGCCCGCCAGGTGGAACTGTCGCCCGGCATCCAGGGCCAGCACCTGCGCCCTGTCCATGCTGCAGAGATAGGGCACAAGGGCGGGATAGGTATCCAGCAGGGAGGTGTCGGCCAGACGGAACTGCTGCCGGAACACGTCCTGATGCAGGCGCGGCAGGCGGGAGGCGATGGTTTCCAGGTTCTGATGATAGACCTGATTTTCCAGCGGACAGCAGGGCACGCCCTCCACTTCGGTAATGACCGGATGCAGCTTGTCGTACTGAAAAATCTCGGAAAAGTAATGCAGCTGCCGGGCAAAGGCCACCATGGCAAAGCCGGGCAGATCCTTGTGCTCGAACATGTCGTTGTCAAAGGAGGGGAGCAGCTCGCGCGCTTCCACCAGCGGGTAACCCTTGCTTTCCTGAAAGGGTTTGACCAGGCAGAAACGGATGTGCACGGCATCCAGAAAGGCCTTGAGCTGCGGCAACGTGCTGCAGGACAACGGCTCGGCAAGCGTTTCGGCGTCCTGCCAGGGCAGGCCGTTCTTGCTGAAAACCTCTTGCCATTTGAGCATGCGTCACCTTCTGTACTTATTGAATAATCATACGATCTTTCGGCGCCGATTTCCAGCCCCCGCGCTCGCTTTTCGTAAAAAAAAGTGATCTGTCCGGCAGTTGCGGCCCTTCCTGCACTTTGCTATTGTAGCTTTCGTTGCCCGCGCGAACGGGCCTTGTATTCAACAGCGACACATTCCCCGCAACATATGAAGAATATTCTTGAAAAACACGTCCTGAGCATCATTTGCAGCGTCTTTGACGCCTACTCGGCCGTTCTTTTCCTGCCGGACGGGGACGCCGGAGAGGGCGAAGGCGAATGTTACCGCCTGGTCGCTTCCTTCAGCCTCGGGGACGGCATCGTGGAAGGCAGCCCCATCCAGCCGGGCAGCCTCGTGGCCTGGATCGTCAGCAACGACCGCCCGGTGATCGTGCCCAATTTCGACAGACGGCAAAGCAAACTGGGCTATTACCGCGAAGGGGAGGAAAGCGGCATCAAGGCCTTCATGGGCTGCCCCGTGCCCACGGGCGGCGCCCTTTGCATGGACAGCAAGCGCCAATACTCCTTCACGGACAAGGATTACAAGATCCTGCAGATGTTTGCCGAACTCATCACCCGCCAGCAGAACGAACGCGGCGGCGTCGAGCCGCTGGGGGGGGATATTTCCCGCTATTTCGCCCAGCTCTGCGTCATTCAGGACTTGCGTTTCGGTCACAAGCGCTGGCCGCAGTTCATCCAGACCTATCTGAAAACCGTTGCCGAGGCCACGGGTTTCGACTATTGCGCCTTTGCCTCGGTGGCGCGTTCCGGCGAAACCTACTGCCTGGAATGCGAATCCACCCCGCTGCTGCTGCGGGCGGGCGAAATGCTGGAATTCAACATGAGCAGCGGCATTGCCGGCTGGGTGTTCAACAACGGTCAGCCCGTCATCTCCGAAGGCGCCGACGGCGGCCCGCCTTCCATGCTCTTTGCCAAGCTGCCGGACATGCCGGAATTTCAGGCCGTCATGTGCATGCCGGTGGTGGTCAACAAAAGCACGCGCTGCGTGCTCTGCCTGGCGCACGGCAGCCCGCGTGAACTGGACGAGGCCCTGCGCAGCTTTGTGCGTCTGGCGGTGGATCATCTGGCCATCTTTCTGGAGAACCTCTATCTCAAAACCCGGCTGCGCAACATGCTCCCGCGCGCACAGGTGCATACCAGCGGCTCCCGGATATATGATCCCGACAACGTGCCCCAACCGCCCACGGATGACGATTAGCCATGCTGCCGCGCCTGCTTCGCCGCTTCTTCGCCCAGGACATCGCCATGGATCTGGGAACGGCCAACACCCTGCTCTTTACCCGCAAGCACGGCATCGTCATCAATGAACCGTCGGTGGTGGCCGTCGATGTGCAGAAAAACACCATCCTTGCCGTGGGCAGGGAAGCGCGCGAATACCTCGGGCGCACGCCCCATCGCATTCGGGCCATCCGCCCCATGAAGGACGGCGTCATTGCGGATTTTGACGTCACCCGCGCCATGATCGCCTACTTTGTGCGCAAGGTCATCACCGGCCTGCGGCTGGTGCGCCCCTCCATGGTCATCTGCATTCCCACCGGCATCACCCAGGTGGAAAAGCGGGCGGTCATCGACTCGGCCCACCTGGCCGGCGCGCATGACGTCTCCCTGGTGGAAGAACCCATGGGCGCGGCGCTCGGCGCGGATCTGCCGGTGCACGAGCCGCTGGGCAACATGGTGCTGGACATTGGCGGCGGCACCAGCGAGGTGGCGGTCATCACCCTGTCCGGCATTGCGGTTTCCCAGTCGGTTCGCGTGGCCGGAGACGCCATGAACATGGCCGTCCAGCGCTACCTGCGCGATGTCTTCCGCCTCGAGGTGGGGGAAATCACGGCGGAAAACGTCAAGAAAATTCTCGGCAATGCCGTTCCCCGACCCGAATCCCCCCGGCTGGAAATTTCCGGCAAGGATCTGGTGGAGGGAGGCCCGCGCTGCATCACCATCGGCGAAGGCCATATACGGGAAGCCCTGTATGACTGCATACAGACCATTGTCGGCGTCGTCCTGCGCACGCTGGAGCGCACCCCGCCGGAACTGGCCGCGGACATTCACCGCAACGGCCTGCTCATGGCCGGCGGCGGTTCCCTGCTCAAGGGGCTGGATCAGCGCATTGCCCGCGAAACCCGCCTCAAGGTCTTTGTGGACGACGAACCCCTGACCACCGTTCTGCGCGGCACGGCCAAGGCCATGCTCGACCGCGAACGCTATCAACCCGTGTTCATCAACTGACGGCGCAGCCCATGCATGACACGCCATCCCGCCTGACCGCGCTGGCGGACAAGCTCATTCCTCTCGTCAAGGCCGCCGGCGAAATCATCGTCCGGCATTGGCGTCAGGCCAGTCATGCCCGGCACAAGGGCCGCATCGATCTGGTCACCGAAACCGACGAGGCCGTGGAAGCCTTCCTGGTGCGCGAGCTGGGCAAACTGCTGCCGCAAGCCGGCATGCTGGCCGAGGAGGGCGGCGCATCCGGGCCGGGCACGGACGAACTATGCTGGCTCCTTGATCCCGTGGACGGCACGACCAATTTTGTCCATCGCCTGCCCCATGTGGCGACCTCAGTTGCCCTCTGGCACAGGGATCGGCCCCTGCTGGGGGTCGTCAATGCGCCCATGCTGGGCGAATGTTACTGGGCCATCCGCGGTCAGGGGGCCTTTTGCAACGGCGCGGGCCTGCGCGTCAGCACGACCTCCGGGCTGGAGGACAGCCTTGTGGCCACGGGCATTCCCTACAGCATCCGGGAGGATTTGCCGCACATTCTGGCCCAGCTTGCCGTGGTGCTGCCGCAGACGCAGAACCTGCGCCGCATGGGAGCCGCTTCTCTTGATTTGGCCTATGTGGCGGCGGGGCATCTGGATGCCTATTTTGAAACGGGCCTCAAGCCCTGGGATGTGGCGGCCGGCATCCTGCTGGTCAGCGAGGCCGGAGGGCGCGTCAGCCGCAGCGACGGCGCGCCCTTTGCCTTTGGCGACGAGATTCTGGCCAGCAACGGCCATGTGCATGAGGCCATGCGACGGCTGCTTCAGGAAGCGGCAGCTTCCGTGCGGAAGCGGGGGGCGTAGGCCCGCCATCGCAGGTGTCGCCGTGCCCCGGTCAGCGCAGCAGGCCGCTTTCCAGCAGGGCATGACGCAGCAAGGGGGAAAGCAGATCCCCGCCGTGACGCGCCAGCCCGAAAAGTTCCGCCTGATCCAGCACAAGGCGCGTGGCGGCATCCTCGGCCAGCAGCCGCAGCCGCGAAGGGGTCACCCGCACGCTGAACAGGCTGACAAAGGCCTGTCCCGTGGCCGGGCAGGGGGGGAGGACGCCCAGTTCCCGCAGGCGGCCATTGTCGAGTTCCTGCCGCCGGGCCAGCCGTTCCGCGCATTCCTGCACGGAATCCCCGGCCGGAACGGCCTCGCGGGCAAAGATGTCCCAGCCTTCCGCGCTCCGGGCCAGCAGGATGCCGTCGCCCGCCCGCACCAGCAGGCAGACTTGCCGATGGGCAAGGCGCTGCTCCCGTACCAGGGGCGCGGCCAGATGACAAAACGGACGATTGCGGGCATCCACCACTTCCAGCAGCGCGTGCGCGCCCGCGCGCAAGGGACGATTTCGCATGAGCATTCCCGGGACGGATCTGAAATTTCGGCGTCTGGAGGCCGACGATGCGCAGGCCATGCATACGCTGGAAAAATGCTGCTTCAGCTTGCCGTGGACAGCGGAACAATGCCGCGCCGCCTTCCGGCAACCGGCATTTGCCGCCTTCGGTCTCATGGCCGGAGCGGAGCTGGCCGCCTACATATCCTTCTATCATACCGCGGATGAGCTGGAAATACTCAATCTTGCCGTCAGCCCGGCCCGACGCCGGCAGGGGCTGGGACGCCGCGTGCTGGCAATGGCCTTGCAAGTGGCGGAAAAAATGGGTATCAGAAAGAGTTTGCTGGAAGTGCGCGAAAGCAACATTCCGGCCATTGGCCTGTACGAAAGCGCCGGTTTTCGCCAGATGGGGCGACGGCGCAACTATTATCGTTCCCCCGACGAGGATGCTCTCATCTATGCACGCCTCGCCAATGTCTAGCGAGAATGGACGCCATGCCGAAAATCATTGCCGCCAACTGGAAAATGTACAAAACCCGGGCCGAAGCCCGCGAGACCGCCGCAGCGCTGGCCCGCCTGCTCACGGAAAAGCGCACGGATCGACAGGTCATCGTCTATCCCCCCTTCACGGCCATTGCCGAAGCGGCTGCCGCCCTTGACGGTCTCGCCTGCGCGGCGGTCGGCGCTCAGGATGTCTATCCCGCCGCCGAGGGGGCCTTTACCGGCGAAATTTCCCCCCGCATGCTGACCGATGCCGGCGCGACGTGGGTGCTGACCGGCCATTCCGAACGCCGTCATGTGCTGCAGGAAAGCGATGAACTGGTGGGCCGCAAGACGGCCTTTGCCCTTGCCAACGGCCTTTGCGTCATGCTCTGCATTGGAGAAACCCTGAAGGAACGCGAAAGCGGCTGCCTGCGCGAGGTGCTGCAGCGCCAGCTGCAGGCCGGTCTGGCCGAAGTGGCCCCGGGCGACATCAGCCGGCTGGCCATTGCTTATGAACCTGTCTGGGCCATCGGCACGGGCAAGGTGGCCGGCCCGGACGAGGCACGGGAGGCGCACGGCATCACCCGTGAGCTGCTGCGCGACGTGCTCGGCGCGGCGGCGGCCTCCGTGCCCCTGCTGTACGGCGGCAGCGTCAAGCCCGACAATGCGGCGGGGCTGCTGGCCCTTGACAATGTGGACGGTCTTCTGGTAGGAGGCGCTTCTTTGGAAGCGGAAAGTTTCGCCAAAATCGTTCTTGCCTAGCGGACGGTCTGCCGTTTCTCCCGCCGGAACAGCGTTCCCGCCGGAGAAAGGCCCGAGGATGACCGGAAGGCGTCCTCGCCAGCATGTCTCATCTTCCCCGCCCGCACGCCGGGGCGCGGTTTTTCAGGCCATGCCTGATCTTGTATCCGGAGGAAGCAGTGGAAACCCTTATTTTAACGCTTCACATCATCGTTTGTGTTCTTCTTGTCATCCTCATCCTCCTGCAGGCGGGCAAGGAAGGCATGGGCGTCATCTTCGGCGGCGGCGGAGCCTCGGTTTTCGGCAGCTCCGGCGCGGGGGGCATTCTGGCCAAACTGACGGCCTTCATGGCCCTGGTCTTTGTCATCACCTCCCTGAGCTACACCTATGTGACCAGCCCCCGCCGGGCATCCGAAGAATCCCAGATTCTCAGCACGCCGCCCGTGACCATCGAAGACAGTGCGCCCGCCAAGCCGCAGGCCCCTGCCTCAGCCCCGGAAGCCGCCGCGCCTACCGCGCCTGCGGACGCCGCCCCGGAAGCCGCTGCCGAACAGACACCCGCCGCCGGTACGAACGACGCAGCGCCCGCCGCGCAATAACATCCACAGGCCACAAATCAGAGAGCCGCGGTTTTGCCGCGGCTTTTTTGTCCCGGAGACGTCCGCATGGCTCATCAGGAATATTCCGACGGCAAGGCCGATTTTGCCAACAACCCCTTTGCTGCCCTCGACAAAACACATTTCCCCGGCAAGAAGGGGGGACAAAGGCAGGCCGCGCAGGCCCGGCAGCACAGCGTGCCCGACGCCTGCAAGCCCCGCAAGCACAGGCCGGAAACAACGGACGACGCCGAGGCCGCCCTTTTTCTGGCAGCCATGTCGCGTGTGGAAAAGGCTCCCGCGGCCCGAACGGCGACCCGCGGCTTTTCCCTGGCGGAACAGGACGGCCTCAAGGACACGTTGCGCAAGGCCGGACGCGCGGCGGATGCCGGGCCGGCGAAGCGCTCAGAACGCACCCCGGCCGCCCCGGCTCAGGAGCCGCCGGCATCCCCCGCCACCTGCGGCGACGCGACTGACGCGGAAGAGGACGCCTTTCTGCTGGCCATGCGGCAGGTGGCCCCGCTGGCGGGCAAGGGCAGGGCGGTTGCGCCGCCCGTCAATCCGCTGGCCCCGCCGCCTTCCGCCGATACGTCCCTGCAGGACTTTCTGGACGGCAAGCTGGAATTTGCCCTGTCCTTTACCGACGAATATCTGGAAGGCCATGTGGTGGGCCTTGATCCGCTGATCATGGGCAAGCTGCGCGCCGGCTCCCTCAGCCCGGAAGCCCACCTCGATCTGCACGGTCTCAACGTCCAGCAGGCTTTCGAGACCTTGCGCGGCTTTGTGCGCGGCTCCTGGTACAAGGGGCTGCGTACCGTGCTGCTGGTGCCCGGACGGGGCAGGAACTCTCCGGACGGCGTGGGCGTGCTGCGCGGCAAATTGCAGACCTGGCTGACGCAGGATCCCTTCAAGCGCGTGGTGCTGGCCTTCTGCACGGCCCAGCCCCATGACGGCGGCCCGGGCAGCATCTACGTTCTCCTGCGCAAATTCCGCAAGAAGGGCCGCATCTGCTGGGAGCGCATGCCCGCAGATGCCGATCTGTTCTGAGCCTCCCGCCCTGTGGCGCACACGTCTTTTTCCGGCAGAACCTCGCCCGCAACCCGACGGAATACCCGGTCACGCCATGTCCCCCATCCTCACCACCCACGATCTCTCCTTTGCCGCCATACGCTATCCCGATCTGACCTTTCAGCGTCAGGGCATCAACGTCATCCACGGCCCCAGCGGTTGCGGCAAGAGCACCCTGCTGCGGCTCTGCAACCGCACCCTTGTGCCGCATACCGGCTGCATCCGTCTGGACGAACAGGACATCCGGCAGCGGGATCCGCTGCAACTGCGGCGGGACATCCTGCTGGCCGGACAGGACGTCTTTCTTTTTGACGGCAGCATTGCGGACAATTTCCGGCAGTTCTACGCCCTGCGCGAAGAAGCGGAACCGCAGGAAAGCGGCATGCGGCGCTTTCTCGATCTCTGCGCCTGCCCGCTCCCGCCGGAAACGCCCTGCGGCTCCCTTTCCGGCGGCGAACGGCAGCGGGTTTTTCTGGCCGTCTGCCTCTCCTTCGTGCCGCGCATTCTTCTGCTGGATGAACCGACCTCGGCCCTTGACGGCGAGACCGCCCGCCACCTGCTGGACAATCTGCGCGCATTTGCCGCCCGGCACGGCATGACCCTTGTGCTGGTCAGTCACGACCGGGCCATGACGGCCCCGCTTGCCGATAATTTGCTCGAACTGGCCTGACCTTGCGTCCCGCCCCCGGAAACGCTCATGGAACTTTCCCTGCCTGCCCACAGTCTTCCCTTTCTGCTGGCCTACGTCCTCCTGCTCATGGTGGGTGCGATCATGAAAGCCTGCCGCATCGCCCAGACGCGCCTGCTCTGGCTGGCCGGGCTGCGCATGAGCCTGCAGCTGGTGCTGGCCGGCTTCGTGCTGACCTGGCTCTTCGCCCATCCGCATCCGCTGCTGACCTGCGCCTGGCTGGCCGTCATGACGGCCTTCACCATCCGCACCGTGCTGGGACGGCATCCCGGCCTCAATCCCCGCTTCCGCTTTTGCGTGGCCGTCACGCTGGCCGCCTGCGGCCTGCTCTCCACCTTTTTTTTCGTCACCTGCATCGCCCGGCAGAATGCGCTCAATCCGCAATATGTCATTCCGCTGGGCGGCATGCTCATGGGCAATGCCATGACCGGCCTCAGCCTGGCGCTCAAGAGTTTTGAGACGGCCCTCGACGGGCAGCGGCTGCGCATCGTCACCCTGGTCAATCTGGGCGTGCGCCCGCAGCGCATTCTTTTTCCCCTTGTGCGCACGGCGCTTGAGACGGCGCTTCTGCCCACGCTCAATTCCATGCTGGGCATGGGCATCGTTTTTCTGCCGGGCATGATGACCGGGCAGATCCTGGCCGGCGCGGCTCCGGCCACGGCCATCCTCTATCAGGGCAGCATCATGATGGCCATTTGCGCCACGGTCTGCCTGACCGTGCTCGTCGCCCTGCTCTGGGGGTATCGCAGCCTCTGGGATGCCGACCTCTGCATCCGTCTGCCCTAGCGTACCCCAAACGCCAGCCTCCCGACAGGGCGGGAAAAGGCGAGGCAACACAAACGGAGCGGCTCGCGGGGGACTGCCGTCCGTCTCCGCGAGCCGCGCCGAACGCTGCGGTGATCACGCCGCGCCTGGCCCCGCCTGACCGCCTGCTGCGGCCGTCATTGTCCGCAACCGCTCCAGTACGGCCTCGACGCAGGCCTCGAGCGTCCATTCCCCCGTAGGCAGCACGAGATCCGGCGCCCTGGGGAAATCCACGGGCGTTTCCGCACCGGCCATATGCCGCACGGCTCCGGCCTGTTCGGCGGCATAAAGCCCCTTGGGATCGCGCTGGCGGCGCACCGCTTCGGGCACATCCAGGAAAATTTCCAGATAGCCCGGCAGATTGGCCCGATTCCAGGCATGAATTTCATGAAACAGGGAAATGGTGGCAATGATGACCGTATGTCCCTGTTCGGCCAGCAGGCCGCACAAGCGGGCATAGGTTCGGGCCAGTCCCTGGCGGCCGTCCCGGTCAAAGGCGGTGGCGCTCGCCCCCAGCACTGTGCGCAGGGCATCGCCGTCCAGCAGGATGCTGCCCGGCAGGCGGGCGCAAAGGGCGCGGGCCAGCGTGCTCTTGCCTGCGCCGGAAAGGCCGGTAATCCAGAGGACGCGTCCTGAAGCCATCGCCTGTCAATCCGCGCGCCGGGCAATCCAGGCCCGGGTCAGGTATTCCGCCTCGATACGCTCCAGACCAGCCGTCCTTTCCCGGATCATGGCCAGAAAGCGGGCGAACTTCGCCTCGCCGAGCTGCACCCGAACGTCATTGACGGATTCCCAAAGTCCCAGATAGCGCTGCGGACTCTGATATTCCACATGCCGCCCTTCAAGGTAGACCACGTCCGCAAATTCGGGCCGCGCGGCCAGCCGTTCCCTGAGGCTGTTGCAAAATTCCGAGCGCCCGGACGACACCCGCTTCATCTCAGGCGCAAGATGGCGCAGATACGCCTCGATTTCCGCCAGCAGGGGATTGCTCTCGAAAAAGCGGGTATTCCAGAGCGCCATGAAGTAGCCCCCCGGCATGAGGATGCGGTGAAATTCCCGCACGGCGGCAGCGAAGTCCGGCCAATGGAAGGAAGAGGCCATGCAGGCCAGACGGCAGGAGCCGCTTTCCAGCCCGGTGGCTTCGGCGGTTCCCTTGTGCCAGCGGATGGCCGGCGCGTCAGACTGCCGTTCTCCGGCCTGCCGCATGGCGTCATTGGGTTCCACCGCCTCGACGACGGCTCCGGCCGCCGCCAGCTGCCGTGACCAGATGCCCGTGCCCGCCCCGGCATCAAGGCAACGCGGATGCGCCTCGCCGCTCAGCCGCACGAAGATATCGGCGATCATGGGAGCATAGCCCGGGCGATATTGGGCGTAATTTTCCGCCAGGGCCGTAAAATCTCCATGTTTCATCGCATCCCCTCCCCTTGTCCGCCGTCGCCGGAATCCTGCCGGCCCGCCCGCCGGGCCATCCAGGCATGCGTTGTGTAGGGAACGACAATTTCTGTTTTGCCCAGCCCCCTGATATGGCGTTCAATTTCGGCGATAATGCTGTCAAAATTTTCCCCTGCCTGACGGTGCAGGGTGGAGTGGGAGCGCCAGGCTTCCACAATCTCCGCCGGGGTCTGCACATGGCTGACCTCGCCCTTGAGCGGCGTAATGTCCGTGAACAGGCCGGAAGCCCGGATGATCTCCGTCTGATCCTCGCGGCGCGTGCCGTAATCATAGCCCGGTATGGCCGTCTTGATGATGTTCTCAATGGCCTGCTGGACAGGATCCGTCAGCTTCCTGTGATTCCAGAGGCAGACGAACCACTTGCCGGGCTTGAGCAGGCGGTGGGTTTCCACCAGCGCCCTGGCGCGATCGCAGACATTGAAGGAAGAGCCGAAGGACACGAAATCATAGGCCCCGGCGGGGCGGCCCGTCTCCTCTCCCGTGCCTTCATACCAGCTCACGCCGGGAAATTGCGCGGTGCGCCGCTGTCCCAAGGCCCGCATGGTGTCATTGGGTTCCACGGCGTCCACCCGGCAGCCAAATTCGGCCAGCGGAATGGTCAGATGGGCAACGCCCGCGCCGATGTCGCACACACGATCATCAGCCCGCAAACCGGCAAGCTGAAAAATCCGCCGCAGGGCATCCGGCGCGTAATCGGGGCGTTTGAGGTAGCCCTGTGCCAGATTCGTATAATCCCATTCGGTTTTCATCATTCTCTCCCGGTTGTCGCCGTGCGGCGGTAGCGTGTTCCCGCCCCGGGCCATTCGGGCGACGCCTGTTCCGTGTTTTGCGCCGCGCCAAGGCGCCTTTCCTGCGCCTGACGCCCGGATGCGGCCTCGCCACGCCAGTCATGCTGCCAGTTTCCTCGTGTCAGACAGGCCTCGTAGGCGCGCAGATCCTCCTGACTGTCCACCTCGCACCAGCCCCCCCGCACCGGCACGGCAGCCACGGGCACCTGACGGGCCATGAGGACGCGCAAAAAACCCGTCATGTCGGTGCGCGCCACGGCATCGCCCAATGCCCCGCAGGCGGCGAGCATCTCCCGCCAGCCGGCGGGGGTGATCCGCAACAGGCCCATATACTGCCCCTGAATGTCCGCCAGCCCCTGCGGCTTGCGCCCGATGTCGCACAGCAGCCCGTCCCGGCAGGCAAAACTTTCGGCATCCGAAAGCGGATCGGCAAAACGGATGCGCCACAGCGCCTCCCATGCCGTATCATAGGTCAGCGCCACCGGGGCATCCCCAGCCTGTTCGCACAGGGCGCGCACATGGCCGGCGGGATAGACGATGTCGGCATAACTGATGACCGCTGCCGTCTCCCCGGCGGCAAAGGCAGCCTCCAGCCACGGCCCAGCGCAGAGCAGGGAGGAAAGCATATTGCTCTGCGCCCAGTGGGGATTGCCGACCGTGGCAAAGGCCTCCGGCGGCAGATCGACGGCTTCGGGCACAAGACATTCGGCCAGATAGCCGCGCACCACAAGCACGTCGCGCGCGCCCGCAGCGCGCAAGGCATCATATTGCCAGCGCAGCAGCGCCTTGCCCGCCAGCCGCACCAGACATTTGGGCTTGCCGTCGGTCAGTTCGCGCAGGCGGGATCCGCGCCCGGCCGCAAGAATGAGGGCAATCATGGCAAATCATACCTCCGCGCGCAGGGGGGTCAGACGCTTGCCGGCGCAATCCAGCAGCAGCCGGTTTGCCCGGCTCGCCCGCTCATACAGGATGCCGCCGCAGCCGATGGCCGCGGGCAGACCGTATTCCGCACAGCGAATGGCCATGTGGGAATTGGCGCCGCCGTAGCAGGTGACAAGCCCCGCAATGTTGCGGGTAAAGAGCCAGTCATATCCGGGGTCGGCACTTTCGATGCAGACGATGCGTCCCCGGAGATCTCCCGAGCAATCCCCGTGATCATTGAGAACGCTGACCGGGGCTTCGATATGCTGATCCGTAATGAAGTTGGGATCGCTGCGCTGCTGCGCCGCCACATAGATATCGCGCACCGAGCGGATGAGCGGGGCAAGCCGCAGGGAGCGGGCCAGATCGTACTGGCGGCGCTGCTCTTCGATGACGGACGCATAATAGGCCCGCGCCTCGTCCGGCAGGGGGCCGTGCAGACTGCCGGTAATGACATCAAGGGGCAGCATGGCGCAGTCCTCACGATCCAGCCCCAAGGCTTCGCCCCAGGCGGCGATGGTTTCCAGAATGGCGCAGACGTGGCGCGTAAAGATGAACTTGATGCCCTCCCGCCCCGCAATGGCACGCCGGGCGTAGTCCAGAAGGCGCTGCGGCGTGCAGTCCAGACCGGCCTCGTCCAGCAGCTGGGCCAGGGCGTCGCTCTCCGCGCCCGTGAGCGCGAAATCGCCGGCCTGCGCCGGTTCCGGACTGGCGTCGGCATCGGCAAAGAGATTGCGCCGGGCATAGCAGGGGGTCAGAATATCGTAGGTGCCGGGGCGCAGATGCCCGTAACGTGCCATGAAGGAAGCCTGCAGGCCCGGATTGCGCACGGCGGCGGCAAAATCGCGTGACAATTCGCCCGAGACGGTGCGGATGGTTCGCTTGAAGGCGGCAAGGCGATCCTCGCCCAGCGCGCCGCGCCGCACGGCTGAGCGCAGCAGGCTTTCGGCCATGAAGGCGTGGCGGGCGGCAATGGCAAAGGGGAGGGTTCCCCATTGCTTGCACTCCTCCAGCAGCGAGGTCAGCGCGGCCACGAGCGAAAAGGGCGTCCCCGCCGGAACGGTCGGCGGCATGAGGCGGCGCTGACGCCATTCCAGCAGGCGCGCATCCTCCAGCGCCTTGTCCAGACTGCCCTCGGCAAGCCCCGCCCCGGAGGAGGGCCGCAATGCCCGATTGGTCACATTGCGCAGGGCAGCCTTGAAAATCAGCCGTTCGGCCTGCGGGAGCACCCCCGGGTAGCGTTCCTGAAAAAGCGCATCAAAATCAAAATCCAGCACCGTGGGCACAACGCCGAATTCCACCTTGTCGTGCAGCTCGGGATGGGCATCAAGACGATCAATCCAGGCATCCACCAGCCGTTCCGCCGTCAGATCGTCCAGCCCGGCGGGCAGAAGGGAATTGAAACTCGCCCGCGTATCGATATAGGGCCGTCCGGCCAGCGAAAGCATCAGCTCAGCCGGGGGCAGGACGCGGTAGCCCATTTGCTGCCGGGCCAGCCGCCAGACCTGCCGCGTGATGAGATCCCGGTACAGGCTCATGGCCAGCGGGCGCGGCGTGATGCCGATGATCTCCGCCGGGTTCCAGTCGGGCATGACGCCAAGAATGGTGCGCCTGCCCGCCAGACCGGGACGCTCGGCCATGATGTCGCGGGCATAGGATTCCACATGGCGAATGCGCCGCGAAACCGTTTCCGCAACCTGCTCGCGCCAGTTGCGCGCGGCGGCAATGGGCCGGGCCTGAAGAAGATGCGCGCGGCCCTGTGCGTCCACCACGAATTCCACATCCAACGGCAAATCGCCAAAAAAGGCCTCGACCCGCCGCACCAGCGCCAGCACGGCCAGCAGGCGCGGCGAATCGAAATATTCCTCGCGCGCCCCCCGGTAGATGCACACCGTCTTGCTGATGCCGCTGCCGCTCGTGATGGTGTCCGTGCGCCCGGAAACGTCATCATAATTGATCACATAGTAGGGGGAGCCGTCGTCCAGCGTGCGGGTCATGGCCACGCCGCTCAGGGCCACATGGGGGATCATGGGCTGCACAAGCACCTGATCCGCGCCGCAGGCATAGCGCGCAACGACTTTGGCAATGGCTGCCGTCAGGGCCTCGATATCCTGTGAGGGCACATGCAGCACGCTGTCAAAGGCCCCGGCAAGGGATTGGCTGCCGCTGTCCTCATTGCAGGCCGAGGATCGCACCGCAAGGGACGTCCGGGGAAAGGCCGCGGCAAGCTCCGCCAGTACCGCCCGCGGTTCCGCTTCCCAGCGATCCCGGGTAAAATAGCGCAAAGGCGGCACGGGAAAGCCGTTGCGGGCCAGCAGTTCCAGCGTTTCCGCCTTGGTGCCCGGCGTGGGGGAAACGTCATACGGCATCGGCATCGCTCATCCTGCCTGACTGAAAAAAAGCCGCCGCAGCACGGCGGCATCCCTGTCGCGCAGTGCGCTTTCCCGTTCGGGATGCCAGACAAGGCCCAGCCACGGCAGGGAAACACGACAAAGGGCTTCCACGCTGCCGTCCTCCGGGCAGACAGCCACGGCCCGCAGCGTGGAAGGCAGCGCCTGCCCGATGCCCCAGCCATGCCAGGAATTGACGCTCTCTGCCGTGCCCGCGCCGGGCAGGACGGGCCTCCAGAACGGCGCACAGGCGTCAGGAGTTTGCCAGACCACGGCATGGCGCGCGGCAACGTGCCGTTCCCGGGACAGGGGAACAAGCTCCATCCCCGCCTGCCGCGCCAGCCATTGCGCCCCCCGGCAGATGCCGAGCACGGGCAGGCCTTCCTCAGCGGCCCAGGCCAGCAGGGCGGCTTCGGTCTCGTCGCGATCCGGCGTCAGGCCGAAATCGTCGCCGCCGGTGAGAAGAAGTCCCTGTACGCCGCACCGCCGCGCCAGCGGCACGGCAGCCTGCCCGATGTTGGGCAGCATCATCCAGTCCGGGGCAGGGTCGTCACGCCGCCCGAGCGCTTCCAGCAAAACGGGCCAGTCACGCGCCAGCGCATCCCGCCTCTCCCCCTGCGCCGAGACAACCACGCGCATGGTGATGCCGATACGACGAGATGTCGTCATCTTGCCTCCATACATGTTTTCCGGCTGTCATCAGCGACCGCAGATTTCACAGCAGACGAACCCGCAAAAAATTGAGCATTATTATACGTGAATTCCAAAAAAAAATCAAGGATGCGGACATGCAGCCGTCTGTCGGACAGTCCCGGCAGCCGCCGGAGCGTATGCCTGCAAAGGGAAAAGGAGAAAACGCATTGCGGTCAGTTGCCGCGCTGCGGGACGGCAACGCCGCACCAGATCCGGTAATCCAGCTTGTCCAGACCGGGGCAGGGCACATCCTTTGCCATGACGACATACGGCATCACACCGGCATAATAGTAGAAGGCGTCATCTTCTCCATACAGCCAGTATTCCCCGCTGCCGGTATTCTCCAGCGTCACGTGAAAGGTAAAAAGCGAGGATTCCTCCGGGATAAAATATCCCCGGCTCGCAATGAGGGACCCTATATTACTGAAGAAATTTGTACACAATACCACATAGAGCAGAAGTAAAAAGGATAACCATTTCAAAAATGTACGAATTTCAAGGAAAGCATATCCCCTCCCTGTCACGTTGCAAAACGGCCTTTTCCGTACAGGTGCAGAGCACGCCGCCCAAAGCGGTCAGGCTTCTTCCCCGCCAGCCCTCCCGGCGGACATCTTGCGGGACAGCCTATCCAGCAGACGATCATAATATTGTTCATCATCCAGATGCAGCACCCGTTCATGACGGGTTTTGGCGCGCATGATGAGCAGGCGCAGTTTCTGCATCTGCCGCACGCGCTCCTGTTCATCCTCGCACTGTTCCAGCATGTCCGCCAGATTGGCGATGTCCTTGCGCTCCTGCATTTCCGGCGGCAGGCAGCCCGCGTTGCGCAGCACCTTGTAGGCCATGCGCAGTTCCGGCGGGATGTGACTGTCGTCCTCTAGTTGCAGCGGACGCCCCGCGCCGGGCAGGTTGTCGAACGCGCCCTGTTCCTGCGCCTCGGCAATGCGCTGTTCGGCAATGGACTGGATGACCATCCACGGATTGGGCTGACTCATGCGTTTTCCTCACAAATGGCGACGCCTTTCCCGTTGGGACAGCGCGCAAAAACCGCCCGCCCCTGCTGCGGCGGCAAGCGGACGGCCTAGAGCATTTTCAGTTTGAAACGCTTGGCATTTCAAACCATACGGCTTGGCGTTTCGCGGAAAAAACGCGGTTTTTCCGCTCACTTTCGGCCGGGCGGCGCTGTGTCGCCGCCTCGCGTTTTGCCTTTTTCAAAGGCAAAACGCGCTAAAACGGCGGCTCGGCGGGATCCCCGGCGTCAAGCGGCGGCACGGCAAAGGGGAGTTCCCCGCCACGGCCCGCATCCGCCGCAGGCGCGTCCTGTTCTCCGTGTTCTTCGGCGTTCTGGACGGCTTGCCCGGCAGGCGACGGCATGCCCCAGAGCTGCTTCCATTCCGTCACCAGCCGCAAGGCCTCCAGCGGGGTCAGGCATTCCGGCTTCATGTCCCGCAGGATCCGCACGAGAGGATGTTCCTGCGGCAGGGGCTGGCGAGCGTCCTGCGGATTGACGCCCGCCACGGCCCGGGCCGCCTTTTTGGGCACGGCGGCGGGCAGTTCCAGGCCGGGCAGGGCCAGCGGCGTCGCGTTCTCGCCGTGCCGTCCGTCTCGACCGCGCTCCAGATCGGCCAGAATGGCGCGCGCCCGCTGCACCACCGGCGCGGGCACGCCGGCCAGCCGGGCCACCTCCACGCCGTAGCTGCGGTCGGACGGGCCGGGCACCAGCTTGTGCAGGAAAAGAATGTCGTTGTTGTATTCGCGAATGGCGATATTCATGGTGAAGACGCCCGGAATGCGGCCTTCCAGCCCGGTCAGCTCATGGTAATGAGTGGCAAAGAGCGTGCGGATGCCGCCCTCCTTGCGCCCGGCCAGATGTTCCACCACGGCCCAGGCCAGGGCCACGCCGTCATAGGTGCTCGTGCCCCGCCCGATCTCGTCCAGAATGACCAGACTGCGCCGGGTGGCCTGCCGCAGGATGCGGGCGGTTTCCATCATCTCCACCATGAAGGTGCTTTGGCCCTGCGCCAGATTGTCCGAGGCCCCCACACGGGAAAAGAGCCTGTCCACCATGCCGATGCGGGCCTCGGCGGCCGGCACCATGCCGCCCATCTGGGCCAGTAGGCAGATGATGGCCACCTGACGCAGCACCGTGGATTTGCCCGCCATGTTGGGGCCGGTGAGCAGGCACAGACGGCGCTGTTCGTCCAGCACCACCGTATTGGGCACAAAGTTGGCGCTGCCCACCATATCTTCCACCACCGGATGCCGCCCGTCGCGGATGAAAAGCTGCGGCGCATCCTCCAGTTGCGGACGGCACCAGCCGTTGCGCCGCCCGACATGAGCCAGCGACTGCCAGTAGTCCAATTGCGCCAGCAGATCCGCCATGTGCAGCAGGCGTTCCCGCTGGGCGGCCATATGGCCGCGCAGGGCCACGAAAAGGGAATATTCCAGTTCCTTGCGGCTGTCCGAGGCGGAAAGGAGCTTTTCTTCCAGCTCCTTGAGGGCCGGGGTGGTGAAACGCTCGGCATTGGCAAGGGTCTGCCGCCGGATGAAATGCTCGGGCAGAGGCCCGCTATGGGCGGCCTTGCTCACTTCGTAAAAATAGCCGAACACCCGGTTGTAGCCCAGCTTGAGCTTGGCGATGCCGGTGTTGCGCTGTTCTTCTTCAAGCATTGCCTGAAGTTTTTGCTCGCCATGTTCCACCAGATCCATGAGGCTGTCCAAATCCGCATGGTAGCCGGGTTTGAACAGGCCGCCGTCGGTGATGACCGTGGGCGGGCTGTCCACCAGCGCCCGGCCGAGCAGGGCGGCGCAATCCTCCAGACTGTCCCAGCCCGCGCATATTTCGTGCAGGGCGGCGGGCAGATCGTTGCCGAGGCTTTGCTCCTCGGTGGCATATGTCCCGTCGGTGGGCGAGGTCAGGGCCGCATGGACGCGCGGCAGGGCGGCAAGGCTGTTGCGCAGGGCGATGAAATCGCGCGGCGTGGCCCGTTCCAGCGTGATGCGGGTGGACAGGCGCTCGATGTCGTAGACGGCGTCCAGGGCCTCGCGCAGGCGTTCGCGGCGGATGTCGTCCGCATGCAGAAAGGCCACCGCGTCCTGAATGCGGCCAATGGGGCCGCTTTCCCGCCAGGGGTGGCGCAACATGTCCTCCAGCAGACGACCGCCCATGGGCGTCATGGTCTGATCCAGCACATGGCGCAGCGTCCCCTTGCCCTTGCGGCCGTTGAGACGCACGAAAACTTCAAGATTGCGCTCGGTCACGTCGTCCACGAGCATGCGCCGTCCCAGATCCAGAGGCTGGAAGGGCAGCAGATGTTCGGGCAGGCGCTTCTGCGTCTGTTCCAGATAATGCAGCAGCGCGCCGCAGGCCCGCATGAGTTCGGCCTTGTCGTGCAGGCCAAGGGCCTGCGCTTCCTGCACGCCCTGCGCCGCCAGCACGCGCCGTGTGGCCCGCGCAAGGTCAAAGGCCGCGCGCGGCTGGCGCACAAGGCGAATGCCCTCCAGCAGGCAATGCGGCGGCAGGGCCATGTCCTCGGGCAGGAGCAGTTCGCGCGGGGCGAGCTTCTGCGCCCATTGCCACAGCTCGCTGGCCCGGCGAATCTCCACGCCCGACCACTGGCCCGTGGAAATGTCGGCCCAGGTGAAGGCCCCCTTGCCGCTGTCCGCATCGAGCAGGAGCGCGCCGAGGTAGTTGTGGCTCTTGCTGTCCAGATTGGCGTCATCCAGCACCGTGGCCGGGGTGACCACCCGGGTGACGGCCCGCTGCACAAGCCCCTTGGCCTGTCGCGGATCCTCCACCTGATCGCAGACGGCCACATGGTAGCCCTTGTCCACGAGCTGGGCCAGATAGGCCTGCGCCGCATGCCAGGGCACGCCGCACATGGGCACGGGGTTCTCGCTGTCCTTGCTGCGGCTGGTCAGGGCGATTTGCAGTTCGCGCGCCGCGGTGACGGCGTCATCGAAGAAGAGTTCGTAAAAGTCGCCCATGCGGTAGAAGAGCAGGGCATCGGGATGCTCGGCCTTGATGCGCAGGTATTGCTCGAACATGGGCGTGAGCTTGCCGCCGGGAACGGCGGACGCGGCGGCGGCAGCGGCCCCGTCGGGCTGTGCGGAAGGCGTCAGGGATGGAGATTTGGCGGACATCAGAGGCAGGCCCCGGGCAGAAGGAAAACGATGCAAAAGACGCGCAAGGGCGACACCATCAGCCGATGATGCCGCCCCGAAACATGGACTGGGCCGTGTGCGGCCTACGGCTTGTCGGGATCGGGCGCCACGATGTCTTCCACGGGCGCAGCGGTTTCGGCTTCCTTGCTCACCGTATCCAGCGGCTTGGCATTGGCGGGCTTTTCGGCGGGGGCGGGAGCTTCCTCCTTCTTGTTCTGGCGCACGCGCTGGAAGAAGGACTGCTTCTTGCCCTCGGCCGCAAGCTGCTTCTGCAGGCTGGCCACTTCGCGCTCAAGCTGGCTGATGCGCCAGCGGGCCTTCATGAAACGGGCCGTGCCGTGCATCTTGTCCCAGACGAGGAAACAGACCGACAGCAGGGCGCCCAGGGCAAAGGCCGCAATGAGCAGGAAATAGAAGGGCAGGGGAATGGACGACATGGGCGCCGTGAAAAAGAGATTCAGGGTCAGCACCATGTCCTGCGACAGGGCCGTCTGGTTCTGGAACAGAAAAACCAGCGCCAAAAAGATTGCCACAACCAGAATCAGGACTTTCAGAAAGCGCATAGCTCCTCCTCTCGGCGCTTTTCGTTAAAAACAGGCCCGCAAGGCCGCATAGGTTTCCCGGATGTGCTGGGGCACGGTGCGCACATCGTCCATGACGGCAATGAAGGACGAATCCCCGTTCCAGCGCGGCACAAGATGGAAGTGCAGGTGTTCGCCGATGCCGGCGCCCGCCGCCTTGCCGAGATTCAGGCCCACGTTGATGCCCTCACAGTTAAAGTGCTGCTTGAGGATTCCGCTGCAGCGCTGCACAAGATCCATGATCTCATGGCTTTCCGCGGATTCCAGATCCGTCAGTTCCGAGACGTGCCGAAACGGACAGACCAGCAGATGACCGTTGTTGTAGGGATAACGGTTCATGATCACAAAGGCGCGCTTGCCGCGATGCAGCACAAGGCGTTCCTCGTCCTCATCCCTGCCCTCAGGCAGACAGAACACGCAGGCATCGGGTTTCGGCCCCAGGATGTATTCGATGCGCCACGGCGCCCAGAGCTGTTTCATGGTTGGAAACTATACACCTCCTCAAGGCCGAGGGCAAGCCCGAAAGGCCGCATGTCCGCTGCATCAGGGCAGAAGCTCCCCCCGCGCCCCGGAACGGCGGCTCAGGCATCGGGCGACTTGTCCTTCGGGGCGGCCTGCCGCTCGCGGCGAAGACGCCGCCCGTGCGGGGCATGGGCCTCCGGGTCGTCAAGGGCCTGCTGCACCAGCTCCCGGGCCAGCGCCCACTGGGCTTCGGGCGTGACCGCCGTGCCGTTGAGCTTGGCGGCCAGCACCTGCCGCAGGATTTCCGTGAAGCGCGGGCCGGGCCGCAGACCGAGGGCAATGAGATCCGAGCCGCCGATATCGGCCTTTTCCCGCCGCCACTGGGTGATGTAGCGGGAAAGGTTCTTCTGCAGGCCCTCCTCGTCGGTGGCCGCCATGAGGTAGAGCAGAAATTCCAGCCCCAGCCCCTCCAGCATCTTCCAGAAGCCGAACACGTCCGTATGCTTTTCGCTCTGCTTGCGCTGCCAGCTCTCCAGCCGGGCGCAGAGGTAGCGGGCCTTTTCGCGCAGGTGAAAGACGGCCGCCCGCCGCTGCGGCGGCAGGCCGAGGCGTTCATAAACGCTGCGGGCATCCTCGTAATTGAGGTTGTGGCAAAGGGCCAGAAAGTAGGCCAGCCAGTGCTGCACCGGCTCATCAAGGTAAAGCAGGTGGTACCAGCTCACCATTTCGCGCATGCGCAGGAGGGCTTCCCGCCGGGTGGGAATGAGCGTCAGCAGGGGGCTGACGGCCTTGAGCAATCCCAGTTCCTCCATGCGCAGGAAACAGGCCGGGGGATTGGGTTCCGTGCACATGTGGCTGTATTCATGGTAAATGCGCGAACTGCTCAGCTTGTCCAGCAGATTGAGCGACAGCACGTTCTTGATGAGCCGTTCCGCCGCCGGGTCAAGATGGAAGCCGTAACGCTGCTCGAAGCGCACGGCCCGCAGGCAGCGCGTGGGATCCTCCACAAAGCTCAGGGTATGCAGCACGCGAATGATGCCGTCCTTGATGTCCCGCTGCCCGCCGAAAAAATCCACCATCTGTCCATACGGCGAACAGTCCAGCCGGATGGCGAGGGCATTGATGGTGAAATCCCGTCGGAACAGATCCATCTTGATGGAGGAGAGTTCCACCGTGGGCAGGGCCGCCGGATATTCGTAGTATTCCAGACGGGCCGTGGCCACGTCGATGCGCAGCTCCTCGCCGTCCGGCCCGGTGTAGATGACCACCGAGGTCATGAACTTCTGGTGCTCGCGCACCCGCCCGTCAAGGGCCTCGGCCAGAGCCTTGGCCAGCTCGATGCCGTTGCCCTCCACCACAAGGTCAATATCCTCGTTGTCGCGATCCAGCAGGATGTCGCGCACAAAGCCGCCCACCACATAGACGGGCAGGGCCAGCTTGCGCCCCAGATTGCCCGCCAGCTCAAGAATGGAGCGGGTATGGGGCGAGAGGCGGTCGCGCATGATCTTGGCCACGTTGCGCGGCTTGATGGCGGGGGGGTCATTTTCCTTGAGCTGCACGGGTTCATTGGCAAAGACATTGATGAGGTCGGTGCGCGTGACCACGCCCAACACCTCGCCGTGCTCCACGATGGGCACAAGGCGCTGCCGCGCGCCCACAATGATGGCCGACAATTCGCTGAGCGGGGCATCGGGCGGCAGCAGGGTCGGATTGCGCAGCATGTAGTTTTCCACCGAGAACTCGCCCAGACCGTGCAGGCGGGCGCGGGAAGCGGTCTGCGCGTCAAGGATGCCGCAGCAGCGCCGCGTGCCGGGCACAAAGACCGGCACGGCCTTGAGGCCGAAATGCAGCATGATCTCGTCCGCCGCCCGTATGGGCTTGTCCGATTCCACGCCCACGGCGGGGGTGGACATGTAGTCGCGGGCCGTCTTGTCCTCGCCGAGCTGGCCGCGCAGATTGCGCACAATGGCGTCGTGCACCTCGTTGAGCATCATGTTGCGCACCGAGGCCGAGGCCGCATAGGCATGGCCGCCGCCGCCCAGTTCCGCACAGACCGTGCCCACGTTGATGAGTTCCGTCCGGCTGCGGGCCACCACCTGAATGCGATCCTCCATACGACCGATGGCAAAAAGGACGGTGAACTTTTCCATTTCCATGAGCCGGTGCGCCAGATAGGCGAAATCACCGAGATAGTGTTCCATGGACGCTTCGGCAATGACCACGGCAATGCCGTTGATGGTATAGGTGCGCGCCGATTCCAGCAGGCTGTTCAGGGCGCGCACATGGGCGCTGGTCAGCTCGTGGGCGGCCATGTCGTCAATGTCGTTGACCCGCATGCCGCGCGTGAGCAGCCAGGCCGCGCTTTCAAAGTCCGCCGGCGTGGTGGAGCTGTAGGTAAAGGAGCCGGTATCGCCGTAGATGCCGAGGCCGAGCAGGGTGGCCTCGTCCGCATCCAGGGCGATGTCGGCCACGGCCAGCGCCTTGACAATAAGGCTGGTCACCGCGCCCACCTCGGCCCAGTGGCTGATGGTTGCCGCCACATCGTCCCCGGAATCGGGATGATGATCCCAGACCTCGATGCGCACATTGTCCCGATCCAGCAGGCGCGCGACATGGTTCAGACGATCGCGCTGCCGGGTATCCACCACCACGAGGCGGGAAATCGCATCCCAGTCGATGTCGTCGCTTTCGCGCAGGTTGTAGCGCTCGCCGTCAAGGTTGGCGACAATCTTTTGCAGGCCGCGTTCCTGCGTGCCCGGAAAGAGCAGGACGCAGGGCGCATAGAGATGCCGGACGGCCAGCATGGCGGCAAAGGCGTCAAAATCGGCATTGGCATGGCAGGTGACAAGGGTGGAAACAGCTGTCATCAGGACTGGCTCCGGGGATGATGGGCACGATGGATGCCGCGCAGGCGCTCGGCCTGCACATGGGTGTATATTTCCGTGGCGCTGATGTCCGCATGGCCGAGCAATACCTGTACGGAGCGCAGGTCGGCGCCGCCCTCGAGCAGATGCGTGGCAAAGGAGTGGCGAAAGGTATGCGGCGAAATTTCCCGCCGGATGCCCGCCGCCAGCGCGTATTGCTTGATGCTTTTCCAGACGTACTGCCGACTCAGGCCGTTGCCGGAGCGGTTCACGAACAACAGGCGGCTATTGGGCGAAAAACGGGGACGGCAATGGGCCACATAGTCCTGAAGCCGGGACTGCGCCCCGGCATGCAGGGGCACAAGCCGCTCCTTGCCGCCCTTGCCGAAGACGCGCAGCAGGCCGCGCTGCCAGTCGATGTCGTCCAGCGAAAGCCCGCAGACCTCGGAAACGCGCAGGCCCGAGGCATAGAGCACTTCCATGAGGCAGCGATCGCGGCAGCCGGACTTGTCCCGGCAATCCGGCTGCGCAAGCAGGCGCTCCATTTCCTCGCGGCTCAGCACTTCCGGCAGATATTGCGGCAGCTTGGGACTTTCCAGCAGGGCCACGGGATTGACCGTCAGCACCTTTTCCTCCACGGCAAAGGCAAAGAAGCTGCGCAGGGCCGAAAGACGCCGGGCCAGACTGCGCCCGCTGTTCTGCCGGGCGCGCAGCCAGGCAAGGAAGAGGAGGATTTCCTGTTCGTCAAGCCGAAAGTCCCGCATGCTGTCCAGCCCGCCGTGGCCCAGGCTCCATTCGTCAAGGTAGAGCAGGAACAGTTCCATATCCTGCCGGTAGGCCTCCACCGTCAGCACGGAAAGGCCCCGCTCGGCCAGCAGGGCATCGGCCCAGACGGGGATCAGGCGCGACAGGGCGGCACGCAGGCGCGCAAAGGCGGAAGCGTTGGTGAGCGTCTCCATGCCGGTATGGTAGCCTGCCTGCGCCATGCGGGCAAGCCCCCGGATGTTTTGACAGCCCTGCCCCTTGTGCGCTACTTCTCGCCCATGAAGCCGACCGCCGATATCCTTGCCTATGTGGGCCTTGGCTCCAATGCCGCCGATGCCGCGCACAGACTCGACGCCGCACAGGCCGCTCTCGAGCGGCTGGAGGGCGTGCGGCTCGTGCGCGCCGCTTCCCGCTACGCCACCGAACCGCAGGGCTATGCCGATCAGCCGTGGTTTGAGAATACCGTGCTGGAACTGGCCGTGGACGGTCGGTGCTGGCAGGCCCGCGAATTTCTTGCCGCCCTGCTGGGCATGGAAGCCGCGCTGGGACGGCGGCGCGATCCCTCCCTGCGCTTCGGGCCGCGGGCCATCGACATGGATCTGCTCCTTTTCGGCGAGCAAAGCAGCGTGGACGAACACTGCCTGCTGCCGCATCCGCGCCTCTGCGAGCGCGCCTTTGTGCTTGTTCCGCTGGCCGAACTTGTCCCGGATCGCCTCGTCAACGGCCTGAGCGTGCAGCAGTGGCTGGATCGTCTTGTCTGGCGCAGGGAAGGGCGGGCAATTTTTCAGTGACCTTTCGTCGCGGCTGATCTAGGATGCCTTTCATCCTGCCGTGCAGCGACGCGCGGCAACATCTCCAAGGAGTCGCTATGTGGAAATGGCTTATTCTGGCCGTGGCGGTGTATGTGCTTTACCGCATGTTTGCCAATGACCTGCTGAAAAAGAAACAGGCGGACAAGAAGGAAGACGCCGCCGAAATGGAACGCAAGGTGGCCGCCGGGGAAATGGTCAAGGATCCGGAATGCGGCGCGTATGTGTCCGTGGATGACAGCATCACCGTGCGGGACGGCGAAAAGGTCTACCGCTTCTGCAGCTATGATTGCCGCGACAAGTTCCTGAAGCGCCTCGAGGAAGGCGGCCGGGAACTGCCCGCCCGCGATTAGGCGGCATCTGTTTCCCTTGTGGGCACAGGCCCTCCGCAACGCAGGGGGCATGCCCCTTTTCCGCATATCCCGGAAGGCTTCCTTTTGGGTTCCGGCCTTTCCGGCCGTTCTCCTCAGAAATGCCGGACAGCACGGCCGCCCGGAAAAGGCGGAGCTGCGCAAGCAGGCAAACAGACAGAAAAAGGCAGGCGGCGTGATCGAATCCGGTCACGCCGCCTGTTTTTCACTGACGGGAAAAAACCTTACGACCGCCGTTGGCGCGCGAAAAGACCGCATGCGCCCGGTCGGACACAAAAGGCGCTAATTGATGTCCCAATCCAGACCGAAGGTGTCGTGCAGGATGCGCACGGCCAGTTCCACGTACTTTTCCTGAATGAGGATGGTGATCTTGATTTCCGAGGTGCTGATCATCAGGATATTGATGCCTTCCTGCGTCAGGGCGGCAAAGGCGCGCGCGGCCACGCCGGAGTGATTGCGCATGCCCACGCCGATGGCGGAAACCTTGGCCACGTTCACGTCATGCACCACTTCGGACGCGCCAATCTTCTTGGACACCTCATCCATGATGGCAAGGGTCTGATTGAGATCCTTGCGCGAGACGGTGAAGGTGATGTCGGTATGGCCGTCAAGGCTCGTGTTCTGCACGATCATATCCACCAGCACGCCCTTTTCGGACAGCGGGCCGAAGACGGCGGCCGCCACGCCGGGCACGTCCGGCACTTCATGCAGGGTCACGCGGGCCTGATCCTTGTCATAGGCAATGCCGGAAACAAGTAGAGCTTCCATGCTCGAATCCTCCTGGGTAACGAGGGTGCCGGGGTCATCCGTGAAGGTCGAGCGCACCCGTACCGGCACCTTGTACTTCTTGGCAAATTCCACGGAACGGATGTGCAGCACCTTGGCCCCCATGCTCGCCATTTCGAGCATTTCCTCGTAGGCCACGCGATCCATCTTGCGCGCCGTGGAGCAGATATTGGGGTCGGTGGTATAGACGCCGTCCACATCCGTATAGATCTCGCACTCCACCGAACCGAGCGCGGCGGCCAGCGCCACGGCGGAAGTATCCGACCCTCCGCGGCCCAGCGTGGTAATGCGCCCGTCCTCGGTGCAGCCCTGAAAACCGGCCACCACGAGCACGTCATATTCCTCCAGCGCGGCGCGGAGTTTGGCGCTGTCGATGTCGGTAATGCGCGCCCGGCCATAATCGTCGTCCGTGGTCATGGGAATCTGCCAGCCCAACAGGGAACGCGCGCGAATGCCCGCATCCTTGAGCAGCATGGTGAACAGGGCGATGGACACCTGCTCCCCGGTGGAAACCAGCACATCGCATTCGGCCTTGTCCGGCGTGGCCGACCACTCGTCGGCAAGGGCCAGCAGGCGGTTGGTCTCGCCCGAGCGGGCCGACAGCACCACCACCATCTTGTTGCCCCGCGCCAGACCGGCAAGGACTTTTTCACGAACCTTTTTCATGCACTCCAGATTGGCTACCGAAGTGCCCCCAAACTTTTGCACGAGAATCTTCATGCCACTCTCACGCCACCTGACTGCAATGTGAATCACAAGGCAACAGGATCGGCCCCTTGCAGGCTGGGCCATCCCTCTTGCAGCCGTTCAACCAGACGCCGTGCGCCGGGGCCGTTGGCCCGCAGCGTCACGAAGTGCTTTTCTTCGCACGAGTTCAAACGGATGTCCAGATATTCCTGCGGCAAATCCGCAGGGGGCAGGGCTTCGCCCCATTCCACGAAACACAGGCTCTGCCCGTCATCCAGCGCGTCCCACAACTCGTCGGGCGCGCCGGACGGGCAGCGGTAGAGATCGGCATGCAGGACGGGCGGCCGGGTGGGATAGCTGTTGCACAGGGTAAAGGTCGGGCTGGATATTTCCGCCTCCTCCCCCCCGGGCAGGGCTTCCACCACGGCCCGGGTGAGCGTGGTCTTGCCGCTGCCGAGATCCCCGTGCAGCAGGCAGAGCCGCAACGACGGGCACTCGGGCAGCAGCCTTGCCAGCAGGCGGCCCAGACGCCGGGTATCCTCAAGGGAGGTCAACACAAGGGAGACTTCCGGCGCCATGCTACTTCTCCGACGGAATGCGCGGGCGCTGGGCCAAATGCGCCGCATGGGCGGCGGGCAGGGCCTCGGCCAGCTCATGGGCCAGATTGCCGCGCGCGGGATGGCTTTCCGTGACGGAGCACCCGGCCAGCGCATGCCAGCTCACGCCCACGGCGGCGAGGGTCAGGGCATCCACGGGGCAGCCGCCTTCCGCACTTTCCAGCGGATGGGCGGCCCGCCGGGCCAGCAACGCGCCCAGACAGCCGGCCAGCACGTCGCCGCTGCCGCCCACGGCCAGCGCGGGCACATCCCACGGACTCACGCAGACGGGCCGCAGCCGCCCGTTGCGCTGCTGGCCGATGAGGCTGCCCGCGCCCTTGAGCACCACGCAGGCGGGCGTCAGCTCGCAGAGCGCGCGCAGGGCCTGAGGCCTGTCGGCCTGCACCTGCGCGGCGGACATGCCCAGCAGGGCCGCCGCCTCCCCGGGGTGCGGGGTCAGCACATCCTGTTCGCGCAAATTGCGCAGGAGTTCAGGCTCGCGCGCCAGAAGGATCAGCGCGTCGGCATCCAGCACGGCGGCGGGGCGTTGCGGACAGGCGAGCAGGGCGCGCAGCAGGGCAAGGGCCGCTTCATCCCGGCCCATGCCCGGGCCGATGACCAGCGCCTGAACCCGCCCGGACAGATCGTCCAGCAGCAGCCGCCAATTTCCCGAGGGCAGGGCAGGCCAGCGACCGTCCGCCTGCCCCGGCGTCTCCCGCACCATGATTTCGGCCAGCCCGTTCTTGACGGCCAGGGCGTTGCCCGCAGGCACAAGGGCGCTCACCAGCCCGGCCCCGGCACGCAGGGCCGCGCGCGAGGCCAGATGAGCCGCGCCGCTCAGCCCCTCGGCCCCGCCCACCACCAGCACATGGCCGTAGGCATTCTTGTAGCCCTGCGGACGGAAGGGCGGCAGGTGGCTCAGCATGTCCCCGGAAAGCAGACGGGCCGAACAGGGAGCCGTGCGCCGCACGGCCAGCGGAATGCCTATGGGCAGGGCGAGCAGTCGCCCGACAAAGGGGACGCTTTCCGGCAGGACAAGGCCATATTTGGCGGCCTCGAAGGTGACGGTGGCGTGGGCGCGCACGGCATCCGGGCGAGGCTGCCCGCACGAGGCGTCAAGGCCTGAGGGCACGTCCAGAGCCAGCACAAAGGCCTCATGCCGCAGGGCGTTGATGCGGCGCACAAGCTGCAGCATTTCCGGCCGCAATTCGCCGTTGAAGCCCGTGCCCAGCAGGCCGTCCACCACGATGTGGGGCGGAGCGTTGTCCCTGCCGGCGGCGAGGCAGCGCCCCACCGGCGCAAAGGGCACGCCGCAGCGGCGGGCCATGCGCACGTGCTGGCCGCAGGCTCCCTTGTACTGCCCCAGCGGCCGGGTGTGCCAGACCGTGGGCAGGGCGCCCGCGTCCAGCAGGTGGCGCGCCAGCGCGGCCGCGTCGCCGCCGTTGTTGCCGCTGCCCATGAACAGCCAGACCCGGCGACCGGCCAATGGGACGCCGCACAGCTCCAGCGCGCGCAGGGCCGCGCGGGAGGCGTTTTCCATGAGCATGACTTCCGGCAGGCCCAGAGCAAAGGCGGCCTCGTCCCATTGCCGCATTTCCTCGGGCAGGGGCAGGGGAGGCAGGCTGGACATGACCATGATTCAATCCTCCAGAATGACCAGCGCCACGGCGTGCTGCCGCTCATGGCTGATGGAAATGTGGGATCGGCGCGCGCCCAGCTCCAGACGGCGCGCCTCTGCCCGGGCGGCAAAGATCAGCAGGGGCTTGCCGTGCGGATCGGCGAGAATCTCCACGTCATGCAGGCCGATGCCGTCGCTGAAGCCCGTGCCCAGCGCCTTGACGGCGGCCTCCTTGGCGGCGAAGCGGCCCGCCAGCCGGGACGCGGCGGGCAGGCTGTCCGCCGGGGCCAGCAGTTCCAGCTCGGCGGACGTAAGGATTTTGGCGGCATAGCGCCGTCCGTGGCGTTCCAGACCGGCCCGGATGCGATCAATATCCACAATATCCGTGCCCATGCCGACAATCATGCCTTGCCCCCGCAAAAGCCGTTTCCACGCATTGCCCATCCCTTCAAAAAAAAGTAGACTGATACGCGCATTTGAACGTATCCCTTTACCGGCGTCAAGCGCGATAGCCCTGACGCCCAAGGAGACAGCATGAGACTTTGCATCGTGGGTACAGGCTACGTTGGCCTTGTCAGCGCCGCCTGTTTTGCCGAAATGGGCAATACCGTCGTTTGTGTGGACGTCAATCCCGCCGTGGTGGAAAAACTCAACGCGGGACAGGTTCATATCTTTGAACCCGGACTGGATGTCATGGTGCAGCGCAGCCATGCGGACGGACGCCTGAGTTTCACCACCAGTCTGGCCGACGGCCTTGCCGATGCCGAATGCGCCTTCATCTGCGTGGGCACGCCCCCGGGCGAGGACGGTTCCTGCGATCTGCACTATGTGGAACAGGTGGCCAGCCAGATCGGTGAACACATGCGGCAGGAACTCGTGGTGGTGGACAAGTCCACCGTGCCCGTGGGCACCGCCGACAGGGTACGCGCCCTGATCAGCGAGGCCCTGCGCAGACGCGGAGTCGATATCCCCTTTGACGTGGTGTCCAATCCCGAATTCCTCAAGGAGGGGGATGCCATCAACGACTTCATGAAGCCGGATCGCGTGGTGGTGGGCACGGATTCCGATCGGGCCGCCGAAGTCATGCGCGAACTCTACGCCCCCTTTGCCCGCACGCGCGACAAGCTCATCGTCATGGGCATCCGCAGTGCGGAAATGACCAAGTACGCCGCCAACTGCATGCTGGCCACCAAGATTTCCTTCATCAACGAGATCGCCACCATCTGCGAGCGGGTGGGCGCGGATGTGCGCGATGTGCGCACGGGCATCGGTTCGGATTCGCGCATCGGCTACCAGTTCATTTATCCCGGGGTGGGCTATGGCGGCTCCTGCTTCCCCAAGGACGTGAAGGCCCTCATCCACACCGCTGAAACCGCCGGAGTGACGCCGACCCTGCTGCAGGCCGTGGAAAGCGTCAACGCCCGCCAGAAGCGCCACATGGCCGAGCGCATCCGCGAATACTTCGCGCCGCAGGGCGGGGTGAAGGGCAAAACCCTCGCCGTCTGGGGGCTGGCCTTCAAGGCCAATACCGACGATATGCGCGAAGCGGCCTCCATCAGCATCATTTCGGCCCTGACCGCCGAAGGCATGCGCGTGCGCGCCTTTGACCCGGTGGCGGCGGACAATGCGCGCGGCATCTTTGCCGCCAATCCGCTGGTGGAGATTGGCGACGATCAGTACGGCATCTGCGACGGCGCGCAGGCCCTGCTGGTGGTCACCGAATGGAACCAGTTTCGCAATCCCGATTTCGAGCGCATCCGCGATCTGCTGACCGCGCCCATTCTCTTTGACGGGCGCAACCTCTACTCCCCCTCGAGCATGGCCGAGCGCGGCTTTGCCTATTTCTGCATTGGCAGAAAGAGCGATCCGGCATAGCTGCCGGGCAATTTCTCGGACAGCGGGGCGGAACCACGGTTCCGCCCCTTTTTTTCCGCCATTCCGCCTTCTCAGCGCCGCAACGGCAATTTGTCATCCAATCGTCACACGGGGATCATAGACTGCAGCCGTACAGGGTTCGCCACAGGGAGGCCTGTCCGGCATGTACGGCCCGGCGGCAAATCGCTTGCCGGGGGCTTATGCCTCAGGGACGACGGGTTCGGTTTGGTATTGTAAAGTATACCAACATGGCATATGCTGGGCGCAAACAACGGGAGGGGAAAGCATGTTTATTCCGTTATTGTCCTATGTGCTGGATCGTCTGCCGCTGGGAAACGCCCTGAAAGGCATTACCGTCAATGGTCTGGACGCGCTCATGCGCAAGACGAAAGCGCCCGTCTGGCATGACTACGCCATCCGCCAACGGCAGTGGCGCCGTCATGCCTGCACGGCCTGCCGCTGGCTGCGCGGCGTCCTGCCGCCCGATGCGGCCATTTTCGAGCCGGGCTGCGGCAGCGCGGCCAATCTGCTCTGGCTGGGGCAGCAGGGCTTCCGCAAACTGTACGGTTCGGATATTTCTCCCGAGGCCCTGGAACTGGGGGTGGAACTGGCGGCCCATCTGCACCTGCCTCTGGACATCTGGCAGGATGACGGCCTGCGTCCCGCGCGTCTGCCGCAAAATCTGGACGGGATCCTTTCCGTCAACTGGCTCTACCACATTCCGGGGGCCGACTTCGGCGACTTTTTGCGTCAATACCGGGACAGCCTCAAGCCGGGCGGCTATCTGGCCTGCGACATGGTGACCCGGCACTATGATCACGTGCCGGGCAACCAGTGGCACAGTCAGGATCAGCACCGGCCCGAAGCGGAACGCCGCCCCTCGGAATACACCATCCGGCTCGATCCGAAAGAGGTGCGGGACATCGCGGCCCGACACGGCTTTGCCCTCGTGCGCCACACCTGCTTTGTCCTGAGCCGTCCGCAGCGGGCCGTCTATCTCCTGCAACGCACGGCCTGAACGGGACAGAACGGAACGGACGAAAAAAGCCCCCGCCACAGCGGGGGCTTTTTGTGCAGACGGGCAGGGGAGAGCGCCTATTTGCCGAAGGGGCAGACCGGATAGCGGCACTGCGGGCAGCCGGAACAGAAGCCGCCGTGCCCCAGCGCCGCGATGTCTTCGGGCCGGATGTCCAGCCCGGCCAGCAGGCGCGGCACCATGAGTTCAAAGATGCTGGCCTTGTGGTACATGACGCAGCCGGGCAGGCCGAGTACCGGAATGCGCTTGTCCGGCGTCTCCAGAAAGGCCAGCAGGAACATGGCCCCGGGGTAGACGGGCGCGCCGTAGGTCACGATATGCGCGCCGGTGGCGCGGATGGAAGCCGGGGTCTTGTCGTCGGGATCCACGGACATGCCGCCCGTCACCACAATCATGTCCGCGCCCTGAGCCGCAAAGTCGGCAATGGCCTTCGAGGTCATGGCCTCATCGTCGCTGCTGAAGGTCTGCCCCAGCACGGTACAGCCCAGATCAGCGAATTTCTGCCGCAGCACCGGGCCGAAGGCGTCCTTGATGCGACCGTTGTAGATCTCGCTGCCGGTGGTGACGATGCCCACCGCCGCCGAGGCCAAGGGATGCACCCGGATGACAGGCCCGTGTACCAGCTCTTCCATGCGCCGCAGGCGGGATTCGTCAATCATGAGCGGCACGACGCGCGTTCCGGCCACGTCCTGCCCCTCCTCCACGAGCCGCATGCTGTGCAGGGTGGCCAGGGTAATCTCGCCGATGCCGTTGATGGCGGCCAGGGTGGGCACATCCACTTCCAGAATGCCGCGACAGTCGGCGGAAAAATTGATGCGCCCCTCCTTGGGTTCGCTCAGGCGCAAATGCGGGCCGCACACCGCAGCGGCAATGCGGGCGGCGGCATCGTTCTCGTGCACCAGTCCGGGGGAGGGTTCAAAGACATAGAGATGTTCCTTGCCCACATCCAGCAGAACGGCAATGTCCTCCTCGCGCACCACATGTCCCTTGCGAAAGACAGGCCCCTTGCTCTCCCCCGGCACAATGCGGGTAATATCGTGACAGAGCACCGTTCCCACGGCCTCGCGCACGTCAATGACCTTCATCGTCGGTTTTGCCATATTTCCTCCGAAAAGCGCCCTGCGGGCGCAAGCGCATCTTAGCCCATTGCGGGCAAAGCGCAAGCCCGGGCAGCACCCCGCCCCATGCGCGGCACATTGACAGGGGCGGCAATCTTTGCAAGATGAAGCAGGCGGAGGCCAGTCCTCCGCAAGGAGCCTTTCATATGAAAAGACATCTTCTTTTGCTGCTGGCCCTGACGGCGGCCCCCCTGCAGGGTTGCTTCGGCGGCGAGAGCAGCCCCCCGCCCCCGCCGCCGGGGCCGGTGGAAAACTTCCTCATCAATGCCGCGCCGGGCGCGAGCACGACGCTGGACGACCCGCAGTTCGGTCAACAAGTTCATGTACTGCTTGAAGACAACTTCGTGTCCGCCTCGGGAGAGGACTGCAAGCGCGCCACCGTGCGCAGCCAGCGACAGGAGGCTGAAATCATTGTCATCTGCCGGGATGATCAAGGCGTCTGGCGTCTGGCGCCCCGCATCTGGGGACAGGGCTTGACGCCCGTTGCGGCGGATGCCGCCCCGCAGCCGGAAGAGGGCCAGCCGTCCGCCGCCCGCACAACGCCGGACACGCCTGCCGGGAGCGCCCCGGCCCCTGCGCAGACCGCCGATCAGGACGCCCCGGACGAAGCGGCCCCGTAAGCGGCCCTCCGCACGGCCAGCCGTCGCGCACCGGCATCGGCAGACCGCGCACCGCAGGCGCAAGCGCATCCCCCCGCCCGCCGCACGCCTTCATGGCCCTTCCGTCGCCTTGTCGAAGGAAGGGGGATATGCGGCGCACATCTGGTGAACAAGGAAGGATCATGTATCGTCATTTTCTTCTTATCCTCATGCTTCTGCCGAGCCTGTGCTGCTGGCCGCAGGACGCACAGGCGGCGAGCACGCAGGCCCCCTACGGGGCCAATCTCTTTCAGGGCAATTTCAGCAAGGAAACGAAGGGCGGGCAGGTGCTGCCCGGCGATCGCATCGTGCTGCGCCTCTGGGGCGGTTCCCTGACCGTGGACAGTACGCTGACCGTGGATGCCAACGGCCATGTGAACATCCCGGATATCGGCGACATGCTGGTGGCGGGACTGGCCTATGACAAGCTGACGGACGCCCTGCGCAGCAAATTGGCGGCCTCGGGTCATGCGGACAGCCAGATTTATGTGGCCCCGCTGGACAATCAGCCCGTGGCTGTCTTCATTACCGGCAATGTGGCGCGCCCCGGCCGCTACAGCGGCACGCCCAACGACACCGTGCTGGCCTTTCTGGACAAGGCGGGCGGCATTGATCCGCAGCGCGGCAGCTACCGCCGCATTCAGCTCACGCGCGGCGGCCGCACAATTCAGGAATTTGACCTCTATCCCTTTGTGCAACGCGGCCGGCTGCCTGCCGTGCGCTTCATGGACAATGACACGCTGGTGGTGCTGGACAAGGGGCCTGCCGTCAGCGTGAGCGGCGCAGTGCGCAACAGCGCCCTGTTTGAGCTGCGCGCGGGCCAGACCAGCGGCAAGGATCTCCTCCTGCTGGCCGAACCGGACAACACCGCCAGCCACATTGCCCTCAAGGGCATACGCAACGGCGCGCCCTACAATACCTATCTGCCCCTGCGGGAGCTGGCCGGCCTGCCGCTTCAGGACGGCGACAACCTGACCTTCATGGCCGACAATCCCGGCAGCACCATCAGCGTGCAGGTGCAGGGGGCCGTGCGCGGCGCGCGCAGCTTTCCCGTGCGACGCGGGGCGCGGCTGGCCGAAGTGCTGAACTTCATTGCCGTGGAGCCGGGCCGGGCCAATATCGAGGCCATTCACATCAAGCGCAAGAGCGTGGTGCAGCAGCAGAAGAAGGCCCTTGCCGACAGCCTGCACCGACTGGAAGAAACGGCCCTCACCGCATCTTCCTCCAGCTCCGAGGAGACCCAGATTCGCGCCAAGGAAGCGGAAATGATCACCAAGTTCGTGGAACGGGCCAAGGCCGTGGAGCCGGAAGGCATCGTGGTGCTGGGCCGGGGCGACACGGTGGGCGATCTCACCCTTGAGGATGGCGACATCATCGTCATCCCGGCCAAAAGCGACGTGGTGCTGGTCAATGGCGAAGTCATGATCCCGCAGGCCATGCTCTGGAACGAGGACAACGATCTCGACGATTACATCAAGGGCGCGGGCGGCTACAACAGCCGCGCCGACCGCGACCATGTGCTTGTCATGCGCCAGAACGGTTCGGTTTCCCGCGATACGGACGACATCCGGGCCGGGGATCAGATCCTTGTGCTGCCCAAGGTGGAATCCAAGAATATGCAGGCCGTCAAGGACGTTTCCACCGTGCTCATGCAGGTGGCGGTCTCGGCGGGAACGGTACTCGGCCTGAGTTCCCTGCTCAACTGAGGCAGGGCCAATCATTGAAAGCCAAAAGGGGGGATATGCGTGGGCATGTTCCCCCTTTTCGTGTATGCACGCCAAAGGGGAAGAACACGATCTTACGGTGCTCCAGCCCCCTTTTCCGGCAAGCGCCTGACCGGTAAGCGGCGGCTCAGTCGCCGTTCCGGGCGCTTCTCGCCCGTGGCGCGGGCAACTCGATCCGGAACGGAACGGCGCGCCCGGCAAGGCCTTCGGCGCGCTGCCGCATGGTGAATTGCCCTCTGCGGATTGGGACGTGCAGGATTGGGCGACGCACCGGGCAGAGTGCCGCCCATCGGATGGCCATGCAGGAGAGCCGCATGCGCTGCCCGTTGCCCGGATCGGCATGGGGCTTGGCCGCTGAAGCCGGCCCGGCAGCATGTCCTCTGCACACATGGCATCCTGAAACAGCTCTGGCGGTTCTTTGCCGTCCAGGAGCCTGCTCCGCCTCAACCGCCGGCGGGAGTGTTGCTGCCGGAAAGGGCATATTCCCTGCCCCGGCTGTTCCGGCGGAGATGCCGGCTGTTCCCCTTTGCCAAAAAGAAACAACGTATGTATAATCCGTTTGCTGTTTTTCCTGTCGCCTAACGGCAGCGCAACGGAGGTAGGACGCAATGGAAAAGAACTCCAGACTGCTTTTCGGCGGGCGAATTTCCTGGGAACGCCTGCTCTGGCTGCTGTTCTGCCTTCTCATGGCGCTGGCGGCCGCAGACAGTCTGTGGGATGCGCTTGCCCGCCCCCGGGATTTTGCCATGCTGTGGGGCAGCCAGGCATTGAGCGGTCTGTGGCAATATTCATCGCGCACCATGTACCTGCTGCACGGCGTGCTGACGCTGCTCTGGTTCCTGCTCGGCGCGGTGCTGACCCTCTGGCGGCGAACCCCGCGCAAAATCCTCTGGACGCACATCATCCTCACCCTGATCTGGATGGCCGTGAACATGTTGCAAAACCGAACCATCTGAAGCGGCGGCAGGGCAGCCCGATGCCTCCCGCCCCGACAAAACGCCGGCAGCCGGAATACGCTTCCGGCTGCCGGCATATTGTGCGGAGAAGGGCGTTCGCCTGCCGCCCGGGCGCAGCGTAAAAGGGGCTACGCCGTCACGGCAAGCTGCTGTTTGGCCTGCATGGCCTCATGTTCCAGCGCATCCTTGCGCTGGGGCGCAATCTGGAGCGACTGGGCCAGCCCGTCCAGATAGCTGCGCTCCATGAAGTGATCGATGTCCACAATGAGGCAGGAAAGACGGTAGAGATCCTCTCCCTGTTCCGCCGAACGGATCTGCGAGGCCAGCGCAGCGGGATTGATGGGTTCATTGAGCAGCGAATGGATCAGCTGACTGGCATCCTGCCCGGGGAACATCTGGCCCACCATCTTGCTGATGCGATCCTGCTCCGTGGCGTCGATGTGTCCGTCAGCCCGGGCCGCGTAGACCATGGCCCGCAACAGCAGCATGGCCGTGGGATCGGCGTTTGCCGCCGGCGTCGCGGGCTGGGCTGCGGGCTGCGCGCCGGGGAAGGATGCGCCCGTCGGTGCGGCGACGGCTTCCTGCTCCTTCTTGTCCGACCATTTCTTGTAGAAATTCCAGGCAACGGCTCCGGCGCCGACCAAGGCGGCATTTTGCAGCACATCCTTGGACAGGACGGAACCCAGCAGGGCGCCCAGCGCGCCCGCCCCCAGCAGACCGCCCATGCCGCCGGGCGCGCTTCTGGCCAGTTCAGCCGCGCCGCCCTTGGCCTTTTCCGTCAGCGACCCCAGGGTCGCACCCCAATCCTTTCCTTTCATGATATCAAAAAGCGACATATCGTTGCCCCTTTGTGTGTAAGAAGTTTGTCATTTCAGGGTAAAAACGGGCTTGGCCCCTGTCAAGGCGGGGCAGTGGAAAAAGCCGTTCTGTCACAGAAATGTCACACAGTGGAGCGTTCACGGCGGCAGGCGCGTTTGCCCAGGCAGCGAGGAAGGGGAGGGCGTGACCGCCATAACGAAAAAGCCCTTGCAGCATGCTGCAAGGGCCGTGTCATCGTGGCTCCCCGAGACGGACTTGAACCGCCAACCTAGTGATTAACAGTCACCCGCTCTGCCGATTGAGCTATCGGGGAATGCGTCGAAGCAACGAGAAAATCTTTTACGCGGGAGAGGATATTTTGTCAAGAAAAAATTTTATTTTTTTCAGGCCGCCGGGCTACGGCATGCTGCTGTTGTCAACAAAGAGGGCCGCGCAGCCCTCTGCAAACAAAAGCATGCCCTCAAGCAGAAGGAGTGCGGCACGTTTGCCCATCACCCAATCCCCCTCGCCGCAAGGCGGCGCTCCCGTACGCTGCCTCACGAATCCAAATGAAAAGCCCCTGCAGCGTGCTGCAAGGGCCGTGTCATCGTGGCTCCCCGAGACGGACTTGAACCGCCAACCTAGTGATTAACAGTCACCCGCTCTGCCGATTGAGCTATCGGGGAATGCGTCGAAACAACGAAAGACTTTGTATGCCTTTTCGCCGTTACCGTCAAGCATTATTTTTCAGGACGGCAACTTGCCGCCGCTTGCGGCGGCAAGCCGCTGCAGCTTCTTGTGGTAGCGTTCCGCCTCGCTGTAGACGCAGCCGCAATAGGGCTGCCGGTACACGCCCCAATCAAGGGAGACATCAATGCCGGCCTGCCAGTCCGTGCGGAAATCCCGGTACACGAAGCGCGGCCCCGCTGTCCCGGACGGCGCACGGGCCGCGTCCGCATCCGCCGGCGGGGCAGGGGACAGGGCGGCAGGCACGTCCAGCCCGCAAAGACGAAAGCCCGCCGCCGCAATGACCTCATGCGGCTGATAGCGGGAATAGAGCAGGCTGCTGGAAAAATGGGCATAGCCCATGACCCGGGCAGCGGCCCAGGTCGCTTCCATGCGGCTGGTGCAGCACCAGCCGCAGCGCTCGGGCGGCAGATCGCGCCCGGCGACCTGCCGCAGCCATTCCACGAGATTCCACGGCGCATCCTCATAGAGAATGGGAATGCCCAGCCGTTCGGCACATTCCCCGGCGGCCTCGCGCCGCCGGAAATACTCGCCCAGCGGCTGGATATTGGGATTCATGAACCAGGCCGTCACCGCATAGCCCGCATCCTGCAGGCGCCGCACCGGCATGATGGAGCACGGCCCGCAGCAGACATGCAACAGCAGGCTGTCGGCTGCCGGATTGACGGCAGCCGGGCTTTTGGCAGGCTGAGTTACGGACGCAGACATATTTCAATGCCCTTGCCGAAGCTGTTTTCCAGATCGCGCAGGGTGTCGCGCTTGTCGTTGAGCAGATAGAGTCCCACCTCGGCCGTGGCCTCAAAGCGCAGGCGCTCTTCCTGGCAGGTGCGCAGCCGGGAGCGCAAATCGCGCAGGGCCTGCAGGGCCTGCCATTCGCGGTTGCGGCGCTGCCCGGTGCCGTTGCAATGCGGACAGGGTTCCATGCTGATGGCCAGGGCCGAGGAACCCATGCGCTGCCGCACCAGCTCCAGCAAGCCGAAGGAACTCATGCGGCCCACATCGTGCCGGGCGCGATCATTCTTCATGGCCGTGCGCAGGGTCTTTTCCACTTCCTGCACATGCTTGCGATCGCGCATCTCGATGAAGTCGATGACCACCTGCCCGCCGATGTCCCGCAACTTGAGCTGGCGGGCGATGGTTTCGGCGGCTTCCATATTGGTTTTGAAGGCCATGGACTCGAAGTTCACCTTGCCGGAGATCTTGCCTGAGTTGATGTCCACGGCCATGAGGGCCTCGGTCTGGTCAAAGACCAGCCGCCCGCCGGAAGGCAGCGTCACTTCACGGGCATAGATCTGATCCAGCTGCCGCCGCAGGTTGAAGCGTTCCCACAGGGTATGGCGGCTGTCCGAATGCAGGCGCACCAGATCCTTCTTGCGCGGGAAAAGCTGGCTGACGGTATCGCGGATGCTGTCGGCCAGGGCCTCATTGTCCACCCAGATTTCGCAAACCTCATCGGTCAGGTAGTCGCGCACGGCCCGTTCCGGCAGGCCCGGCTCCTCATGTATGAGGGCCGGGGCGCTGACTTCCGTGGCCTTCTTGCGAATGTCCCGCCAGACCCGCTTGAGGTACTGCAGATCGCTCCTGAGGATGGTCTTGGTCACGCCCGCGCTCACCGTGCGCACGATGACCCCCAGCCCCTCGCCGGGTTCGATGCCGTTCATCATTTCCCGCAGGCGGGTACGTTCCTCGTCATTGTCCACCTTGCGCGAAACGCCGATCTGTTCCTGTCCCGGTGTCAGCACCAGAAAACGTCCGGCCAGCGACAGCCAGGTGGTGAGAAAGGCCCCCTTGCTGCCGTTGGGTTCCTTGACCACCTGCACCAGCACTTCCTGACCGGCCTTGAGCACTTTCTGAATGGGCGGATATTTCTTGCCCTTGGCCGGTTCATGATGGGCAAGCCAGTATTCGGGATGCACCTCGTCAATCTGCAAAAAGCCGTTTTTGCCCGCGCCGTAGCTGACAAAGGCCGCCTGCAGGTTGGTGTCGATATTGTGGATGACGCCCTTGTAAATATTGCCCTTGAGTTTCTTCTGATGCAGCATGTCAAGGTAATATTCCAGCAGCACGCCTTCCTCGGCCAGGGCCACTTCCACCTGTTCGCCGGGCAGGATGCTGATGAACATGCGCTGGCGGCCCGTGGCCGCCGCAGCCTTGGCCTTGACCGCCGCCGCGCGCACCCCGCCTTTCTTGACCGGTTCCGCCGTCTCATCATCGGCCGGGATTTCGCCGCTCTCGTCCGGGGTCGCATCGGATGCGGCTTCGGCAGCGACCGGCCCTTCGCCCGCTTCGCCGGGCTGACGATTCCTGCGGTTGCGGCCCCGACCGCCACGCCGACCGCGACGACTCTTGCGGCGGGTTCCATCCTCGTCCTGACCGGTGACCGCCTCGGCATCCTCAGACGCCGTTCCGGCCGCTTCCGTCTCCACCGGCACCGGCAGCGTCTGTTCCAAAAGAGCCGGGACAAGGCTTTTTTCCTGCACGGCAGGCGGGATGATCGCGTACTGCTCAAGGGCGGGCGTGGTCGAGGGCGCAGCGTCCTCCCGATCCGCGTTCTTTTTTTCCTGTCGCTGACGCTTCCTGCCGCCGCGGGAACTCTTTTGCCGGGCGGCATCGTCCTGTTTTTCCGCCGTGGCATCGGACAGTGCGGCCAGCGGGGCAGGTTCGCCCGCCGTGCCGCCGGCCTCCGCCGCAGCGGGGGCGGCAGCCTCAGTTTTCGTGCTCTTGCCCTTGCCGCGTGCGCTGCGGCTCTTCGCCTGCTTGGGCGCAGCCGCTTCTTCCGTGGCGGCGTTCCCGCTCGGACTGTCCCCGGCGTCTGTCTGCGCGCCGCTGCCGGAAGGCGCGGAAGAGGCGGCAGGCGAGGTCGCCGCGGCACGCCGCCCCTTGGCGGACGAACGCGCAGCGCGGGCCGGACGGGCAGGCGCGGCGGCGTCAGCGCGGGCGGACAGATCGCCGTCGGGGGAAGTCCTGTCCGGAGTCACGGGCGTTTCAGCGCCGTCCGGACGCTCCGACGCGGCGCTGCGGGCCGGCGTACGGCGACCGCGACGGGCCGCCGGTTTGGCGGGCGTCGCATCGTCCCGGCTTGCGGCGGCGTCAGGCGAGGCGGCGGGCATATCCGCCGGGGGCGTGTCAGCGGCCTGGGCGGCAGCCGCTGCCTTGCCGCCGCGAGATTTGCGGGCGGGGCGGGGGGCGTCGGCGGTCGTGGCGGTTGTTTGGCCGGAAGCACGCTTGCGGCGAGAAGAAGAAGGGGAAGGGGCGGGGGAAGGGTCGCTTGCCGTGACAACGGCAGAGGGGTCAGAAGAAAGCACCTGGCTTTCCTCGATTTTTTCCTTTCGGGATGTCATGTCGTTCCTTGTGAACCGCCGCGTGGGCAGTCAAAAATATGTTGGCAGCCGTCAGACAGGGGAGGGCATGCCGCCGCGCCGGAAGCAAATCCGGCAACGGCGCGGCAGCGTCCGCAACAAGGCGGCCTGCCCCCATCCCGCGCGGCGGCGAACAGGCGTTCGCCGCAGGTCTGTCGAGAGGGCTGACGGGTCAAAATATGGCGTTTCCGGCGTGACAGGGCATTCGCACAGAAACAGGGGACGGGCACACGCCTGCACCCGGCCCGAAATTCGCAATCATTGCGCTCGGCCAAGAACGGCTCAGCCGCCGGGGTTCAGCTGTCCTGATCGTCCAGCCGGCAGAGTTCGACGGACAACTGGCCGTCGTTGCAGCGCACGAGCACATAACCGCCCTGGGCCAGCGCGCCGGGATTGACCACCAGCGTGCGGCCCACGCGGTCAATGCCCCGCGCTTCATGGATATGCCCGCACAGGCAGATCTCCGGCTGGGCATCTTCCAGAAATTCGCGCACCGCCGTGGAACCCACATGCACATCGTCGGGGATGACGTCGCAGGCCGTGCCCTTGGGGGGATTGTGCGACACGAGAATGGCATGGGGATAGACGCGCGCCCGCCGCCAGCTGGCTTGCAGCCATTCCGCGAAACTGGATTCCGGGAACTCGCTGGGCGTGCCGAAGGGCGTGAAGGTGGAGCCGCCCACGCCGAACACGGCAATATCCGGCGTAAGTTCGCACACGCTGGTATGCAGGTTGCAGCCCTTTTCCCGCAGCCATTCATCCACTTCCGGACGATCCATATTGCCGATCTGCGCCCAGACCACGGGACAATGCCGCCACAGAGCCTCCATGACCAGCTCGGCCTGCTTCGCGCCGCCGGTAATGGTCAGATCGCCGGTCACGATAATGCCGTCGGCCTGGGCCAGTTCGGGAATGCGGGCGAAATTGGCGACATCGTCATGGATGTCGCCCACGGCAATCCACAAATAATCCTGTTTGGGGAGGCTTGACATGGTTCCGCTTCCTTTGTTGGGCTTGCAACGGAAAAGAATGTACCCTACTTTGTTCTGCAAGGAAAGCACTATGTCCATCACCCCGCTCCCGGAACAGAAAAAAGCCCTGCGCTCCCGCCTGCTGCGCGCCCGCCGGGCCGTCCCCCCGGATCAAAGGCAGGAGCTTGCCGCCCGGGCGCACGGCCATTTGCTGGTCTCGCGCGTCTGGCGGGAGGCGCGCGCCGTGGCCCTCTACGTTTCCCTGCCCGATGAACTGGATACCGCCCCGCTGCTGGACGCCGCCTGGCACGCGGGCAAGACTCTCTATCTGCCCCGGGTGCGGCAGCAATACGGCCTCATGGACTTTGTGGCCGTGCACAACCGGGACGAACTGCGTTCCGGCCCCTTCAACCTGCTGGAACCGCTGGACAGTCTGCCGGGCTTCGGGCCTGAGCAGGCAGGAGGGGACTTTTGTCCCGATCTCTTTGTGGTGCCGGGCGTGGGCTTTGACCGGCAGGGCAGGCGGCTGGGCTTTGGCGGCGGCTATTATGACCGCTTCCTGTCCGGGGTGCGGCAGGCTGCGGCGGACACGCCCCCATCCCTTGTGGGCCTGTGCTATGCCTGCCAGCTGCTGGACGCCCTGCCCGCCGAAGCCTGGGACGAACGCATGACCCATATCTGTACGGATGAGGAGTGGCTGTGTCTGTAACGGTGCTTCGCTTCGCGTTTCCCGGGCTGCCGCATATCGGCTGCGCCTTTCAGTTGCGTTCCTGCCCCGTGCCGGACGATCCGGCTTCCGGCGGCAATGTTTCGTTTGCCGTGACGGGCGACAGCCCGGAACGGGTCACCCGCTCGCGCAGGGAGCTTGCCGCCTGCCTGCAGCTTGACGGCTGGGCCGAGCTGCGTCAGGTGCACGGGGATACGCTGGTGTTTGACCCCGCCCCCCTCCCCCCGGACAGGGAAGCCGTGACTGAAGGGGACGGCATGGCCACGGACAAGGCGAATGTCCCCCTCTGCATCAAGACGGCGGACTGTCAGCCCATCCTGCTGGCCCATGCGGGGGGGCGGCACATTGCGGCCCTGCATGTGGGCTGGCGCGGCAACCGCTGCGAATTTCCGCAGTCGGCCGTGCGACGCTTCTGCGAGCGCTACGGCCTTGACCCGCGCGATTTGCTGGCCGTGCGCGGCCCGAGCCTCGGCCCGGCGCGGGCGGAATTTATCCATTTCGAACGCGAATGGGGCGACGATTTCCGCCCGTGGTTCGATGCCCGCGACCGGACAATGGATCTCTGGGGCCTGACCCGGCATCAACTGGTGCAGGCCGGCCTTTCGCCCCGGCGCATCTTTGGCGTGGATATCTGTACGGCCGACAATCCCCGGCTGTGTTTCTCCCACCGACACCATGCCGCCTCGGGGCGGCAGGCCAGCCTTGTCTGGCGGCACGGCGACTGAGGCCGGCGACCATGTCCATCATGCGCCCCTCTCCTGCGGTTCTCCTTGCCGCCATTGTCCTTGTCTGGCTGGCCTCGGTGCCGCTTTCCTGTCTTGGCGGGCCGGTGGACGTCGGCGTGGCGGACATCCTGAAGGTCTTTGCCGGACTGGCGGGCTTCGAGCAGGATGCCGGCCCCACCGCCATGCACGCGGTCATCGGCGAGATCCGTCTGGCGCGGGCCGTGCTGGCCCTGCTCTGCGGCGGGGCGCTGGCCGTGGCCGGGGTGGCCCTGCAGGGGGTATTGCGCAATCCGCTGGCCGATCCCTTCACCCTCGGCATCTCAGCCGGGGCTGCCTGCGGCGCCAGTCTGGCCATTGCCCTGGGCGGTTCGCTGGGCTGGTCGGTTCAGCTGGCAAGCGGCACCAGCCTCATTTCCCTCTGTGCGCTCATCGGCGCGCTGCTGGCGCTGGCGGGCGCGCTCTGGCTGGGCAGGGGAGAAGGGGGCTTCCGCCGGGAGACCGTCATTCTGGCGGGCATTGCCGTGGCGGCCTTTCTGGGGGCGCTGGTGGCGCTCATCAAGGCCCTCAACGAGGAATCCGTGACCAGCATCGTCTTCTGGATCATGGGCAGTCTGCAGGGCCGGGGCTGGAACGCCCTGCCGCTCCTCCTGCTGACCCTTGTGCCGGGCATGCTGGCCGTGGCCCTGCACTGGCGTGCCCTGGACGTGCTGAGCCTCGGGGACGAGCAGGCCGCCCAGGTGGGCCTTGCCGTGGGGCGCGCCCGCTTCTGGCTGCTGGCCGGGGCCAGCTGCATGACCGCGGGCTGCGTTGCCGTGACGGGCGTCATCGGCTTTGTGGGCCTGGTGGTGCCGCATCTTTTGCGGCTGCAACTGGGCGTCCGGCACGCCCCCCTGCTGACCGGGGCCTTCTTTGGCGGCGGCATCCTGCTGCTCTGGGCGGACGTGCTGGCCCGCAGCGTCCTTGACGGCGGGCAGGAACTGCCCGTGGGCGTGGTCACCTCCCTGCTGGGCGGGCCGTTTTTTGCCGCCATGCTGCGGAGGCGCTGATGCTGAGCTGTACGAACCTGCATGCCGGTTACCCCGGAAGGGAAGTGCTGCACGGCATCAGCCTGCATGTGGCCCCCGGCGAAAGCGTGGCCCTGCTCGGGCATAACGGCAGCGGCAAGACCACGCTTTTGCGCGTCCTTTGCGGGCAGATCGCGCCGACCTCCGGGAGCGTTCTGCTTGGCGGAAGCGATCCTGCCGCCCTTTCCGTGCGGGAGCGGGCGCGCCGGGTGGCCGTGGTTCCCCAGCGGGCGGAATTTTTTTCGAGCCAGATTGTCCGGGACATGGTGTTGCTGGGGCGGTATGCCCACCTTGGCTGGTGGGGGGCCTACAGCGCGCACGATTACGCCGTGGCTGACGCGGCCCTGCACAGCGCGGGCGCGCACGAACTGGCCGAACGGCGCATGGGCGAACTGTCCGGCGGCGAGGTGCAACGGGTCATGCTGGCTCGCGCGCTGGCGCAGGAGAGTCCCGTTCTGCTGCTGGACGAGCTGGCTGCCGCGCTGGACTGGGCGCGGGTCGTGGAACTTTTCGATCTGCTGGAACAACGCCGCCGCGCCGGGGCGGCCATTGTCATGGCCGTGCACGACTGCAGCCTTGCCGCCCAGTACGCCACCCGGCTGGTGGGCCTGCGGCAGGGGCGCATGCTGTTTGACGGCCCGGCACAGACCGTCTTTACGGAGGAGAACCTCAGTGCCCTCTACCATCTGCCCCTTTGCGTCTTTGCGCATCCCCGCAACGGCCTGCCGCAGGCCCTGCCGGCCTGTCCCCGCGGGCCGCACCACGCCGGGGAAGGCGAGTCGCCCCCGCCGCCTCCCGCTCCTGCGCCTGAAGCTGCTGTGCCTGACGCTGAGCCTCGGCCTGTTGATCCTGCCGACCCCGCCCGCCGCAGCTGACAGCGCCCCGGGATTGCCCGGCACACGGGCCGGCATGACGCTCAGCCTCGGAGACGGGCAGGGCGGCCTGCCCATTCCGGCCCGCCGCATCATTGCCCTGTATGGCTCCTTCAATGAAATTCTGCTGGCGCTGGGCGCAAAGGACTGCATTGTCGCCCGCACCGTGGCTGACGCTCACCTGCCGGAACTGGCGGATCTTCCGGCCATCGGCACCCACATGCAGCCCAATGCCGAACTGATCATGGCGCAGAAGCCGGATGTGATTCTGCAAATGCAGGGACGGCGCGAAGTGCAGGCCCAGACCGACCACCTGCGCGAACTGGGGATTCCCGTCCTGACCTTTGAACTCGACTCCCTCGAGGATCTCTACACCGTGACCCTGACCCTGGGCCGCCTCACCGGTCGGGAGGCGGAGGCGACCAATCTGGTGGGCCAATGGCGGCGGCGGCTGGCCAGATTGCGCAATGCCTATGCGGCCCAACCGGCCGTGCGAGTCTTTTTCGAGGTCAGTTCCCCCAATCTGCTGGCCGCAGGCAAGGGAAGCATCGTCAATGATCTCATCAATGCCGCCGGCGGCATCAATGTGGTGGACTCGCCGCGCAAGATGGTGCGCCTCAATGAGGAAACCGTCATCGCCGCCGACCCGGATGCCTATATCTACCAGATCGGCCCCATGAATCCCGCGCCGCAGCCCGTGGCCGAACGGCCCCATTTCAAAAGTCTGCGCGCTGTGCGGGCTGGCCGCATCCTCGAGGTGCGGGAAGAGATCTTTTCCCGTCCCGGCCCGCGCTCCATCGAGGCCGCCGAACAGCTGGGCCGCTGGCTGCATGGAGAACCGGAAACCGCCCCGGCGCCCTAGGCTCTGCCAATGCGAATTTTACAAATAATTTCAACAGACAATGCAAACAGACCGTAGACGCTCCGCTTGCCTTTGGAGGCAGGGTTGCCTCGTGTCCCTGTCTCTTCCCCGGTAAACGGGCGCTGGGGATGGGCTGGGGCTTGGGGGGGGAAGGGGAACCCCTCCAGCGCCGGCAGCGACCGAAAGGCGGCCCGCAAGGGCCGTGCCCGTCAGGCGACGCCGGAGCCTTATGGGCATCGACAGCAGAGTGAAGGGTGCCTCTTCCCCCCAAAACACGCAGCGAATCGTGGTAACAGGCCTTGGGCGCTTGCGACCGCGAATCGCACGCTGGCCCGGACGGACAGCATCGCCCGAAAAAAAACGCCTCGCCGCAAAACACGGCGGGGCGTTGTGCCTTGCCAGCGCGGCGCACGCCGCAGCCTGTCATTGCAAGGGCGGGAGTTCCCGCGCCTCGGCCAGCTGTCCGGCCTGACGGCTGATCTCCGTCCGGATCTGGGCCTGCACGCGGTGTTGCGCCTCCAGCGCATCGGCCAGCGGTTCAAGGCCCTCCAGACGGCGCACAGCGGCAAAGGCTGCCCCCCAGATGCTCTGAAAGCCCTCGTCCAGCCGGGCTTCCGTCTCCGCCTCGCCGGGCCGGAGCACGCGCAGCAGCCCGGCAATGGACGCGGTATAGCTCAGGAGAATGTCGCGCAGGGGCGACCAGTGCCTTTCCAGCAGCGCGCGCTCCTTCTGCAGCTTTTCCGACCAGAGGAAGTCCAGTCGGAACTGGAACTCCCGCCAGGCGTCGTTTTCCGCCTCCTGACGGGCGTGCGGCGCGCTTTCCACAAAGCCGATGAAGCTGCGGGCCAGTTCCTCGGAATAGAACCAGCCCACCGTCGTAAAGCCCAGCAGGGTAGGCACGCAGACCGACCAGCGGGTGCGTCCGTCAGCGGTGGTGGCCCGCTTGCAAAAGAAGATCATCATGCGCTCCTACCTTTCCCGCGAGGATTCGGGGGCCGGGGCCGAAAGGGCAGCCTCGCCGCCCGCCGGTGGCGGCGTGACCACGGCATGGGCCAGCAGCAGGCCGGCCAGTCCGACGCCCAGCCAGAGCAGCACGCCCTTGAGACGCGTTTTGCGCCGAAAAAGAATCGCCCCCCGGGGGCTGATCAGACTCATGAGCACCATGACGGGACTCAGCGCCATGAGTATGGCCGAAAGCAGTTCCAGACGTTCCACGAAACACAGCCTCCCTCACGGCCCCCATTTCCCGCCCGCGACCGGGGCGGCAGGGACACGTCTTGCGCAAAGGGGGCGGCCAAACGGTCGCCCCCTGCATATGTCGGGGATGCGGGGCAACGGCAAAGCGCGCTCCCGCTGACGGGCACATCAGGCTCGCGCCGCCTCGTACTCGCGTTGCAGCGAATCCATGAGTTCCTTGACCGAGACGATTTCCTTGACGCGGGACACATTGGCCCCACAAAAGGCAAAACCCCGCTCCAGATTGCCCTTCATGGCGTTGATGAGGGCCGAGGCGATGCAGTAGGGCGTCTTTTCCTGCTCGCATGTGCTCACGCAGTGAAAGACGCACTTGAAAGGTTTTTTGCGGCCTGCGCGCGCCTCTTCGATGAATTCGTTGTTCAGGGCGCGGCCCGGCATGCCCACGGGACTCTTGATGATGGTGACATCCTCATCCCGCGCTTCGAGGTAACGTTCCTTGAAGCGCTGATCCGCGTCGCACTCGTGGGTGGCCACGAAGCGCGTGCCCATCTGCACGCCCGACGCGCCGAGACGCAGGAATTTGTCGATATCCGCACCGCTGTAGACCCCGCCGGCCGCAATGACCGGAATGGCCTTGCCGCTCTTGTCCTCAAAGGATTTGACGGCATCCACCACCTCGGGAATGAGCTTTTCCAGCGCAAAGGCCGGATCATCCAGCTCCTCGGCCTTGAAGCCCAGATGCCCGCCGGCCCGGGGGCCTTCCACCACCACGGCATCGGGCACGTAGTCAAAGCGGCTCAGCCACTTCTTGGCAATGACCGTTGCCGCGCGGGCCGAGGAAACAATGGGCACGAGCTTGGTCTTGAACTCCTGCTTCTTTTCCTCGCAGAGTTCCCGCAGCTGCCGGGGCATGTCCAGCGGCAGGCCGGCGCCCGAAAAGATGATGTCCGCACGGTTTTCAATGGCCGTCCGCACCATCTGGCTGAACGTGGTCAGGGCCACCATGATGTTGACCCCGATGATGCCCTGCGTTTTTTCCCGGGCGCGTTTCAGCTCCTGACGCAGGGCGCGCAAATTGGCTTCGATGGGGTTTTTGGCCACATCCGGCTCGCGCATGCCGATCATGGCCCCGGCAATGACGCCGATGCCGCCTTCATTGGCGACGGCGGAAGCCAGTCCGGAAAGGGAAATGCCGACGCCCATGCCGCCCTGTACGATGGGCCGGCGGGCGCACAGTTCGCCGATATTCAAAGAGGGAAAAGGCACGGTAACAACCTCCGCAGGCGCAAAAAAGGGGCGTCATGCTCTCCTGTCGCAGGAAACCATGACTGAATCGTTCTTATCCTAGCCAAAAACAGGCCAAAACACAAGAGAGACCGCCCCGCCGTCCGGGGAGACATGCGGCCCGGCGCGGGCCGTCGCCGCACGGTACGGCAGAAATGCGCGATCTCCTGTCCGTCAGGAGCGGCAGGCCCCCCGATAGGGACAGAAGGAGCAACGTCCGCTCCGGGGCGGGAAGGCCGCCGCATGCTCCATGTGCCAGAGCGCCAGCCCGAGCACATCCTTGCAGCGCCGCCGTGCCCTGTCGTAATCCGCATCATCCCACGGCCCGCTGAACAGGGCATATTCCTTGCCCGTGTCGGCCAGTTCCACCAGACAGGCATTTTCCACCCGCTCGTCGGGCCGCATGGCGCCAAGCAGAACGACATAGCAGGGCAATTGCAGGCTGCGCACGCGCTCGCGCAGCTCATCCAGCAGCGGCAGGGCCTCGTCCGCCTCAGCCTCGCCCGCCTCGGCCCGGATGCGAAAGGCCTCAAGCTCCTGCCAGAACGCCTCCTCGTTCCAGATGAGCGCATCCGGCGGGCTGAGATGGCCGGTCTTGTAGTCCACAAGACACAGGGCATTTTCCCGGCGGTCGATGCGATCCGCCTTGCCGATGAGGCGGAAGGAACGCCCCCACAGGCGCATTTCGGCCTTCAATTCCTGCTCCAGAGCGACGATGAGGCTTTCCGGCTGGCCGCAAAGATAGTTCCGCAGGCGATAGGGTGCGGCCAGCTGCAGCATGATGCGGCTTTCCGGCGGCAGGGAAACGTCCCCGCCCAGTTCCGCGAGGCATTCTTCCAGCAGGCTGGCGAGATCCGCATCCCTGAAAGTTTCCGCCGTCACCGTTTGCCCCACATGCGCGCCGTAGAGCCGTTCCAGCATACGGTGAATGATCTGGCCCACCAGCGCGCGGTCATCGCCCTCATTGACTTCCTCCGCCTCGCGCAGGCCGCAGAGATACTGCCAGACAAAGCGCTTGGGACAATGCAGATAGGCATCCAGAGCCGTGGGCGAAATGTGCCCGTTCAAAAACCGCCGCATGGCCTCATGCAGAGCGGGCGTGCGGTCAATTTCCCCCGGCGCGGCGGTAGCGGGACGCGCCGTGCCCGACGGCGTGCGCAAGGCGTCCTCGCCGGGCACAAGCAGCGCCCCCCGCCGGCGCTCCTCCCGCCAGATGAGCTGTTCCACAAAGCGGCTGCGGCTCTTGCGGGCGTCCAGAAGCGAGGAGCGGGCAATGCCTTCCTGCCAGTAAAAGGATACCGTGCGTGCCCCGGCGCAGAGGCGGAACAGGGTATGGGCCGCCGCGCGCTCGCGCCGCCGGGCGTCGGGCAGCCCCAGTTCCTGCCTCAGGCTATCGGGCAAAAGGGGATCCTGCGCCGCGCTGCCGGGCAGGCTTTCGTCGGTGGCGTCCACGATATGTACCTGATCGAAATGCAGAAGGCGGGTTTCCAGCATGCCCAGCACCTGCAGGCCGGTGAGCGGCACCGCCTCGAAGGGGATGCGCTCCTCCCGCAGGATCTGCCGCGCGAACTGGAAGAGCTGTCGCGGACTGAAGGGTTCCCGGCTCAGGGCATTGCGGCGCAGCATGGGCAGGCAGTGTTCACGCAGGCGGTACATGGCCTCGGCATCCAGCGGATAGCGCGGCCAGACAGCGCGGCCGCGCTCCGTCAGAAAGGCGCAGAGATCGGCCAGCGCATCGGCAAGATCCGCACAGGTGCGCACGGCCCCGAAGGCGTCAAAGAGGAGACGGGCCAGGTCAGCCAGCGCACGCGCCTGCGCCGGCTCCAGCGCATCCCGCACGGCGTCGAGCGCGTCCGCCAGCCGCAGGGTGCGGCTGCCCTGCCGGATGGTTTCGCAGAGGCGATGCAACGGCTCCCGCAGGGAAACGGCCTCAGCCTCGTGCACATCCGCCGTCCCGGGGGGCGTCTCCTGTCGCAGCATGGCCAGATAGGGATGCCGCAGGCAGTCCAGCAGGCTGCGCCAGTAATAGCGTCCGTCGGCGCTGCGCTCCTCCTGCGCCCGGAACAGGCCTTCCAGCAGGCGGCAGAGCGGGGAGCGATCCAGCGGGTAGCCCATGGACACGTTGACGTCCTTGCGCGGCAGATGGTGCAGCACCGGCAGCAAGAGGCCGTTATGGGTCAGCACCACGGCCGTGGACGGCGATGTGCCCGCTTCTTGCCGCCAGAGAAGCGCCTCGGCGTTTGCCGTTTCCTCGTCCGCCGCTTCCGTCGCAACGGGTACGACGGCCTCCCCGGCGGCGGGCGTCGCCCCTTCCCGGATCAGGGCCTCGCGCAGGGCGGCCAGCTGGGAATGCACGTCATAACCGGCAAAGAAATGCAGCTCTGGTTCCGACGCATCCGCATCGTCCGGGCCGACGGCCTCGGCCCGCGCCCGCCAGCGCCGCAGCCAGTCGCCATGCCCCTCGCAGGCCCAGTGCGGCGTGCCCTGTCCGGCCAGCGCCGTGTCCGTATGCAGGCATATGTCCGCTCCGGCCTCCCAGAGGCGACGGAACAGGACATCCTCGGTGGGCGTAAGCAGGGCAAAGCCCGCCAGCAGCACCGGCCGCTCGGGCCGGGGGCGCAGGCAGGCAGGCACCTCGACGCCGAGACGGGCCGTCTCGCCGAGGTCAAAGCCCGGCGTCGTGCGCCTGTCCTCCCGCAAACGCCGGGCGTACGCCGCCTGAAGACGCCCCAGCGCATTGAGCAGGGCCGCTGCGGGCGGGGAAACCTCGCCTTCCATGTGGGCAATGTCCCCGGCGGTCACGCCGTGACTGAACAATTCGTCCAGCAGGCCGGCCAGCCGCATGCCCCAGGGCAGAAATTCCTCCATGTCCATAGGGGCAAAGCGCGCGGCCAGCGCGCTGTCTGAGCGGGCCAGCCCGTTCACGCACTCCCGCAGCAGGGCCACCTGATCCAGCCGGTTGGCCGTGCGCACGGGGGGGCCGCCGAGCTGTTCCCGCCAGAGCCGCACGACCTCGCTGAAGGTCATGACCCGGGGCAGAAGGGTCGGCTTGCCCTCCAGGGCATAGAGGTGCTGCAAATAGCGCCACGGCCGGTTGTGGGGCACGATGAGCAGGGCGCGACCGGGGCAGCCCTCTGTGCGCCGGGCAATGAAGTCCTTGAGCGCGGGCAGAAAGGGGCGTCGCCAGGAAAAGAGCAGAAAGGGACTTCCGGCCATGCCTACACCTCGTGATACAGGGGAAAGACCGCTTCCAGTTCCGCCTGCGCAGCCGATGCTCCGTCCGCCTCCACGCGCCGGAAACAGCGCTCGTCCAGATAAACCAGCAGACCCGTGGCGGGCAGATCGGGGGGCAGGCAGGCGAGGTAACCGCGCAGCTGGCTCAGATGGGCCTCGTCAGGCCGTCCGCTTTTGAACTCCAGAATGAGATGCCGCCGCCTGCCCGGCACAATCACATCCGCGCGTCCGGCCCGCAGGCCGTCGCCCCACGGCACCAGCAGGCCCTGTTCCGTGTGGCCCCGCTCCAGCCAGTCCAGCAACGGCGGCTGTTGCGCCACCCAGGTCAGGGCGGCCAGCACGCCCTGGCGCAGGCTTGCATCATCCGGCAGGCTGCGGGCAAAATGTTCCTCGCCGCGCTGCAGGGCCGTGGCGGCCCGTGCGGCGGCATCCCCCGTCGTTCCGCCCAGATGCCCCAGACAGAGATGCAGAAATTCGCCCCTGTCCCGTGCCCGGAAGGCCGAGACCAGCGGATTGCGGAAAATCTTGAGCGTGGGCAGCCACTGCATGGGCCGCCACGGCCCGTCCCCGTCCGGGCCGGAGCCGGCAAGCGCCATGTCTTCCGCTTGCGGCGGCGCGGAAGCATCGACGAGATCGGCCTCCGCGACAGGGGACGGACAGAGCGGCAGGGGCATGTCGCCCTCGGCATGGGGCACGTCCCGGCCGGACAGCCGCCACAGGCAATTCATGGCCGCCACGCCGCCGCTGTCGCGAGCGGGGGGCCGGATCACATGCAGCTCCTCGCGCGCCCGGGTAAAGGCCACATAGAGCTGGTTGATGCGTTCCACAGCCTGCCGCGTCCGTTCGCGGTAAAAGGGGTCGCCCATTGCGGCACGAGTCCTGCAGACCATGCGCAGGCCGCCCCGATCTACCAGCATCACGCTGTCGCCCTTGAAGCCTCTGGCGGACAGGGGCAGGATGACCGCCGGGGCTTCCAGCCCCTTGGACTTGTGAATGGTCATGACGCGTACGGCATCCAGCTTGTCGGGCATGGGCACCTTTTCCAGAGCGCCCTTCCGCTCCCAGTGGCAGAGAAAGGCGGAGGGCGAGTCCAGCCCGTTTTCCTCGGCCGTGGACAGCACCTCCATGAAGCAGCGCAGAAAGATGTCCGCCTCCGGGAAGCGACGCCAGACGTCCAGACGGCGGCACCATTCCATCAGGGCGTCATAGGGCGTCATCAGTCCGGCGCGACTGAGGAAGGGGGCCAAAAAATATTCCCAAATGTCCGGCCGGAAGGCGCGAAAAGCCTGCCCAAGCTGCCCGGCGGCGCGGACATGGCCCACCCGCCAGTCATGCAATGCCGCCGCATCCAGCCCGTAAGCCGGATGCCCGGCCAGCAGGCTGCCGTTGAGCACTGTCCACAGGGCCACATCATCTCCGGGCCGATCCAGAAAGCGCAAAAAGGCCACCAGCTGGATGACAAGCGGGTGTTCGGCCAGGAGGAGGCTGTTTTCGGTAATGACGGGAATGCCATCTTCCATGAGGCGTTCGGCGTAATCGTGCGCCATGTCGTTGGTCTCCACCAGCACGAGCAGATCCGACCAGGGCCGCCGCGCGCCAATCTCCCGCACCATGCGCAGCAGGCTTTGTGCCACGGCCTGCCCGCCTTCCGTCTTCTCCTCGTCTTCGCCGTCCTCATCGGCGGGCAGGGCATCATCCCCCGCCACGGCCTGCGCGTCGCAGACCCGGACAAAACCGCCCCCGGGCGCGTTGTCCGGACAGGCCTGCGCGGCATCGGCATAGGCCTCCGTCACGCTGGTCACGCCGTCTTCCAGCACTTTGGGCGGGATGCTGGCCCCCAGCATGGCCGTGAGCACCTCACGGGCCGCATCCGGATCGGCCAGTCGGGAAAACAGGGCATTGTTGTAGGCCACCAGGCCACGGCGGCTGCGGCGGTTGAAAGGCAGGGATTCCCGGCGGCACTCCCCGGCCATGCCCAGCAGCTCAGCGTCCCGCGCAATTTCGTCAAACAATGCGGTTTCCCCGCCGCGCCAGCCGTAAATGGCCTGCTTGACGTCGCCTACCCAGGCAAGGGAGCCGCCCTGCGACAGGGCCTCGACCACCAGCGGCAGCATGGCTTCCCACTGCCGGCGGCTGGTATCCTGAAATTCATCCAGCATGAAATGCCGCAGGCGGCTGCCCAGACGGCAGAGCGCCTCCGGCACGCCGTATTCCCCGGAAAGGGCCTCGACGGCCTTGAGCGGAATGAGCACCGCCGGGATATTGCCGTCGCGGCGGCTGTCGCCGACAAAATCCTCACACAGCAGCTGCGCCAGATGCACCGTGCGGGCGTACTTGCGGGCCTCCTTCAGGAAGGGCAGCAGGCGCGCATCCTCCACGGCCCGCACCAGTCCGGCGAGCGCCTCCAGCAGCGGGGCGGGACGGGCGGCCTTGCCCTTGAGCATCTTGCCGCCGCCGTCGGCAAACATGGCGCTGACGCAAAAACTCGCATTGCCGTCCCGAATCTTGTCGCAGGCCTTGCGCCCGTTGACGGAAACCTCCGCACCCGCCGCTGCCGCCTCCCGCAGGAAGGCGGCGGCCGCGGCGCGGCAGGCCGTCCAAATGGCCTCTTCCCGCGCCTCCAGCGCTTCCGGCGGGCTGAGCCGGGAAAAGCTGCCGTCCAGCATGCCGTCCCACAAATCCTTCAGGCCCCGCACCAGATGCGGGCCGGCCACAAAGCCCTTGCGGTTGGACTGCCGGATCATCTCGTCATAAACGCCCTGCAACAGGGCCAGCTTGCCCGCGTCGCCGTGCCAGGCCTCGTCCAGCAGCCTGTCCAGCCGGGGCTGCATGGCCTCGTCGCTGGCAAAGACGGGCTGAAAATCCGGCGGCAGACCGAGATCCAGCGCCGCCGCCCGCACGATGCGGTGCAGCAGGCTGTCGATGGTGCGGATGTTGAGCGAGGCCAGATCCCGCAGGATGATGTCCAGCCAGCGGGCCGCCTCTGCGGACGAAAGGGGAATGTCCGGGGCCGGCTGTCCGAGGGCCACGCTTTTCAGGGTCGTGACGACGCGATCCCGCATTTCCGTGGCTGCGGCATTGGTAAAGGTGATGGCCAGGATTTCTCCCCAGTGGGCCGGGCCGTCATGGCGCAGCAGGCAGGCCGAACCGGCCTCTCCGGCGGCAAGGTTGCAACCGGCCAGCCGGTTCAGGAAAAGGCGCGTCAGGGTATACGTCTTTCCCGAACCGGCCGAGGCCTTGATTTGCAGCATGCGCCCGGGCGAGCGCAACATGGCGTCAATGTCCATCGTCTGCCGGCTAGCGCTGCGCGTCGGCATGGGCAACTCCGGGCGGCAGCATGCCGGCCAGCGTCCCCTGTCCGGTGGATTCCAGCACGGCACGCCACAGGTCGGAGGCGATGTTGAGCTTGCGGCGCTTGGCTGTCACCAGGGCCAGCGGCAGATGCACGAACTTGTCCTGCAAACGGCCGACGACCATTTCCGTGCGGCCGGCCAGAGCCGCATGCACGGCGTATTGCCCCAGAAAGCCGCAATACACCTTGTCGTTGGGCGTGGCGGGCACGGAGCGGATGATGTAGCTCGGGTCGATGAACTTGAGGGTATGGGGCATGCCCCGCTCCTTGAGGTAACGCTTTATCTCCTTCTGGAGCAGGGAGGCGATGTCGCCCAGCACGGGATTGCCGGAGGCGTCGGTTTCGCCGCGCTGATCCAGCAGATGCTGCCCGGCCCCCTCGGCCACCACGATGACCGCATGATGCCGGGCGGCCAGCCGCTGTTCCAGCGCGGGCAGAAGGCCGCCCTCGCCCTCGAGCCGAAAGACGGCCTCGGGCACGAGAACGAAGTTCACCTCCTTGAGGGCCAGCACGGCCCGCGCGGCAATGAAGCCCGATTCCCGCCCCATGAGCTTGACGAGGCCGATGCCGTTGTGCACGCCGCAGGCTTCGGTGTGAGCGCACTGAATGGCCTCGGTGGCCTTGGCCACCGCCGTCTCGAAGCCGAAGGACTGGGCAATGAAGTTGATGTCGTTGTCGATGGTCTTGGGGATGCCGATGACGGAAAGTTTGAGGTTGCGGCCCGCCACCTCGTCGGCAATGGCCTGCGCGGCCTTCATGGAGCCGTCGCCGCCGATGACGAAAAGGATGTTGACATTGCTGCGCTCCAGCATGTCCACGATCTCTTCCGGCGACTGCGGCCCGCGCGACGTGCCCAGCATGGTGCCGCCGAAACGGTGGATGTCGCCCACGCTCCGGGGAGTCAGTTCCATGACCTCATGTCCGTAGCGGGCAATGAAGCCTTCCAGCCCGTAGCGGATGCCCAGCACTGAGGGCACGTCGTAGGCGTGATGGGCCTCCAGCACGATGGAGCGGATCACGTCGTTGAGGCCGGGGCAGAGGCCGCCGCAGGTGACAATGGCGCACTTGGCCCGTCGGGGATCGAAATAGAGCTTGCGGCGCGGCCCGGCGGCCTCGAAACAGAGGCACACCGGTTCGTCGAAATCGTCGCACAATTCCCTGTCCACATGGATGGGCACGCGGCGCTCGTCGGCCCAGGCGCGGAAGGGCAGGGGAGAGTCCAGCTTGGCCGGGCCGAGCAGCCGGATGCCGGTATCAATGCCGTTGTATTCCTCATGACAGATGGAAGTCATGGTATGCGCGGAATCCTTCGTGTGCCGGGTCATGTTTTCCCCTCCGGTTACAGGCTCGATGCAAGAATGCCACACCGCATTGCCGGCACGGCTTCAGGCCGTGCGCGGGGCATCGTGCTCCGCCTTCATGGCGGCAATGACCAGCGTCAGGAAGGCATCCAGCTCCAGGCCGATCTTCTCGCATTCCCGGATATTGTCGCGGTTGACGCTGGCGGCAAAGGCCTTGTCCTTCATCTTCTTCCTGATGCTTTTGCTCTCCATGCCTTCATAGCCCGTGGGCCGCATGAGCGCCGCCGCGCTCACCAGTCCGGTCACGGTTTCGGCGCAGCGCAGGGCATAATCCAGACGGCTTTGCGGCATGATGCCCGTCATTTCGCCGTTGTGCGCCCGAATGGCCGTGAGCGCCTCTTCCGGCAGGCTGCCCGCCAGCGCTTCCGCCGCAACAAGGCCGTGCCGCGCCGGTTCGTTCATGGTCGCCGGATAATCCGCGTCATGGAGCAGGCCCGTCAGCGCCCAAAGATCTTCATCCTCGCCGAAGTGCCGCGCCAGAGCCGCCATGACAGCCGCCGAGGCCGTGCTGTGTTGCAGCAGGCCGCCTTCCACCCCGTTTTTCGCCAGCAGGCCCAGGGCATCGGAATATGTCATCATGCTGTTACCTCGCAAAGAGAACGTCCTTTCAGGATATGCCAGGCCGGGCCGCTTGGCAAGGCGGCCCCCGCCCATGTTGACAGCACGCGGAATATGTCGGAAAGTCCCTGCTTGTCGCAACAAATTCTTCATGAGGTTCATCATCACCATGCCCCTTTATGGCCTGAGATTCCGTACCCTCGGACAAACGAGCTACCATTCCGGCCCGGATGCGCTGCGCCCCGGCGATCATGTGATCATGGCGGCGGAACAGGGCGAGGCGCTGGCCGAGGTGGTCTCCGGGCCGCACGAATCCCTGCCCGCGCCCTATGTGGATGGCGGTCAGGAAATCCTGCGCCCGGCCACGGCGGGCGATCTGGAACGCGCACGCGCCAATGAGGAACTGGCCCGCGAGGCCGGAGCCTTCTGCCGCCGCTGCATCCGCCAGCGCCGTCTGGACATGAAACTTGTGGAAGTGGAAATCTATTTCGACCGCAGCAAGTTCATCTTCTACTTCACCGCCCCGGCGCGCATCGACTTCCGGGAGCTGGTCAAGGATCTCGTGCGCGAATACCGTGCCCGCATCGAACTGCGCCAGATCGGCGTGCGCCATGAAACGCAGATGGTGGGCGCCGTGGGCAATTGCGGCATGGTCTGCTGCTGCCGCCGCTATCTGCGCAAGTTTGCCCCGGTCACCATCCGCATGGCCAAGGAGCAGAACCTCTTTCTCAATCCGGCCAAGATTTCCGGCATCTGCGGGCGGCTGCTGTGCTGCCTGGCCTATGAACAGGAAAATTACGATCGTTTCCATCACCATTGCCCCCGGCTGGGCAAGAAATACCAGACCAGTCAGGGCAGCATGAAGGTTCTGCGGGCCAATATGTTCCGCAACAGCCTGTCCGTGCTCAATGAAAACAATGAAGAACTTGAACTGACGCTTGAAGAATGGCAGGCCCTTGATCCGCACCGGCCCGAAGCGCCGCAGCAGGCGGCCGCGCCGGGCAAGCCGCAGGCCAAGGCCCAGCCGGCCGCTTCCGGCGACGGCATGCTGGTGGTTTCCGCCACGCCGGATACCATCGACGAGGATCTGTCCCGCTTTGACGACCTCCTGCCCCCGGACGAACAGCCCGACGAGGCTGAGACCTCGCAAGGCGGCCCGGACGACGCCCTACCGCCCGGAGCGGCGGGGCAGGGCGAGAGCGGTAAATCCCGCCGCAGGCGTCGGCGCAAACCGGCCTCCCGCGGCGGCGAGGCCCCTTCCCCCGAACACGAGTAAGGAGCGCACCCGGTGTCCCATTTCTTCATCACCACGCCCATTTATTATGTGAACGCCCAGCCGCATCTGGGCCATGCCTACACCACCATTGTGGCCGACTGTCTGGCCCGCTTTCACCGTCTGAAAGGGGAGGACACCCTCTTTCTGACCGGCACGGACGAGCACGGCGACAAGATCGTGCAATCCGCGGAAAAGCAGGGCAAGAGTCCGCAGGCATTCGTGGACGCCATCAGCGCGCAGTTCCGCGCGCTCTGGCCGCAACTCGGCATTGCCAACGACCGCTTTGTGCGCACCACGGACGCCGACCACAAGGCCCGCGTCCGGCAGTTCCTGCAAAAGGTCTACGATGCCGGTGACATCTATTTCGGGGAGTTCGGCGGCCATTACTGCTATGGCTGCGAACGCTTCTATACGGAAAAGGAGCTGGAAAACGGCCTCTGCCCGCAGCACCTCACCAAGCCGGAATTCATCAGCGAGAAAAATTACTTCTTCCGCATGTCCAAATACCTGCCCTGGCTCAGGGAGCACATTCTTGCCAACCCCGACTTCATCCGGCCGGAACGCTACCGCAATGAGGTGCTGGCCATGCTGGAATCCGGCGCGCTGGAGGATCTCTGCATCTCCCGGCCCAAGAGCCGCCTGACCTGGGGCATCGAACTGCCCTTTGACACGGACTATGTCTGCTATGTCTGGTTTGATGCCCTGCTCAACTACATCAGCGCCCTGGGCTGGCCGGACGGCCCGGATTACCCCCGTTACTGGCCGGGCGAGCATCTGGTGGCCAAGGACATCCTCAAGCCGCATGCCGTGTTCTGGCCCACCATGCTCAAGGCCGCCGGCCTGCCCCTCTACCGGCATCTGAACGTGCATGGCTACTGGCTGGTGCGCGACACCAAGATGTCGAAATCGCTGGGCAATGTGGTTGACCCGCTGGCCATGAGCAAGGAATTCGGGCTGGACGCCTTCCGCTATTTCCTCCTGCGGGAAATGCACTTCGGTTCGGATGCCAGCTTCAGCGAGGAAAGCATCGTCACCCGCATCAATGCGGATCTGGCCAATGATCTGGGCAATCTCTACAGCCGCGTGCTGTCCATGACCGCCAAGTATTGCGAGGGCAGAACGCCCGCCTGCGGCACCTTCAACGAAGACGACAGGGCCATTGCCGATCTCTGCCTCACGGCCCTGCAGAATTTTGTGCAGCTTTTCGGCGGCACGCAGTTCTCGCAGGCCCTGGAATCCCTCTGGGAGCTGGTGCGGGCCTGCAACAAATATGTGGACTCGCAGGCCCCGTGGGCGCTTTTCAAGCAGGGCGACATGGCGCGCCTGAACACGGTGATGCACGTCCTGCTCACGGCCATGCGCAAGGTGGCGCTCTGCCTCTGGCCGGTCATGCCGCAGTCGGCGGCGGCCATGCTGAGCCAGCTGGGGCAGCCCGCCGATGGCGACACCCCGCCCGCCTGCGATCTGGAACAGGAAAGCCGGGAATTTGCCGGCCTTGCGGCAGGCGCGCCGCTGGCGGCCGCCTCCAACCTCTTCCCGCGCATTGACGTGGCGGCCCGGGCCAAGGCCGCCGAAGCCGCCGCCAGGGCCGAAAAGGAAAAAAACAAGGCGGAAAAGGCCGCGCAAAAGGCCAAGGCGGCCCCTGCGCCCGCCGAACCGGCGGCGGAAATCAGCTTCGAGCACTTCAAGGCCGCCGATTTGCGCGTGGGCACGGTGCGCGTCTGCGAACGCCACCCCAATGCCGACCGCATCCTGCGGCTGGAAATTGATTTCGGGGAGGGACAGCCGCGCCAGATCCTTTCCGGCCTGGCCGAATACTTTGCCCCGGAAGAACTGGTGGGCCGGCAGGTCTGTGCGGTGCTCAATCTGGCCCCGCGCAAGATTCGCGGCCTTGTGTCCCACGGCATGGTGCTCACGGCCGAACAGGAGGGCAGGCTTGTCCTGCTCCAGCCCGGCGGCCCCATGCCCGACGGCAGCCGCATCGGCTAGACGGGAACAGACGGGCAGGGCGCAGGGAGGCGCACGGCCCGTGCGCTCACCGGCCCGGCGCTGCCGCGCCGTCGTCGGGCGGCGTCAGGAAAAGACGTTCCAGGGCCTGCTGGTCAAGGGGCGTGAGATTGAAACGCATGGCGGCATCGTCCAGCAGGCGCAGCAGCGCACTGCGGCTCTTGTCCTCCTTGTCGGCCCATTCGGCGGCCACATGGGCGGCGGCCCGGCGCACCAGCTCATTTTGCGGCATGATGGTCGGCATGATGAACCTCTCCCTTGCGCGGAATCGCCTCGCGGCTTTCGGCGCATAGTTATGATGTGCAGGGACGTACCCTCTAACCACTAGCCAATGTTGCGCCCCTTGGCAATCCGTGCGGGCGCACGCGGGGAATCTATGGACAATCTTTTGGTGGCCCTCATTCTCAGCATTGTGGAAGGCCTCACGGAATTTCTGCCCGTCTCCTCTTCGGGGCATCTCATTCTGGCCGGAGATCTGCTGCATTTTGTGGGCGAAAAGGCCGCCACCTTCAACGTCGTCATCCAGCTCGGGGCCATCATGGCCGTGGTGGTGCTCTACCGTGAACGCTTCCTGGGACTGGTGCGCCCGCAACCCTATGTGCGCTTTGCCGGCCTGCGCGGCATTGTCCTGCTTGTCCTGACCTGTCTGCCCGCCTGCATCGTGGGCCTGCTGCTGCATTCCACCATCAAGAAGCATCTGTTCACGCCCACCACCGTACTGCTGGCTCTGGTGGCCGGGGCCGTCATGATGATCGTGGTGGAGCGTCGCAAGTACCGCCCCTCCTGCGTGACGCTGGATGAAATGACGCCGCGTCTGGCCCTCGGCATCGGCCTTTTCCAGTGCCTTGCCCTCTGGCCCGGCTTTTCGCGTTCGGCATCCACCATCATGGGCGGCATGATTCTGGGCGCCAAGCGCCATGTGGCCGCGGAATATTCCTTCATCGCGGCCGTGCCCATCATGGTGGCGGCCACGGGCTTCGACATGCTCAAGAGCTGGCATCTGTTCAGCGCGGCGGACATTCCCTTCTTTGCCGTGGGCATGGTGGGGGCCTTCCTTTCGGCGCTGGTGGCCATCAAGGCCTTTGTGGCCCTGGTGGGGCGCATCACCCTCATCCCCTTTGCCGTCTACCGCCTCATTATTGCGCCCTTTGTCTTTTATTTCATGGTCTACTGAACATCCGAAAAAATAATTTTTCCGGCAAAAAAATGCTTGCCATGAGCACGGAAAGGGGATAGATTCTTCTCCGCGATTGAGAGAAACACATGGCAAGGTAGCTCAGTTGGTCAGAGCATGCGGTTCATACCCGCAGTGTCGGGGGTTCAAATCCCTCCCTTGCTACCACATGAATGAAAGGAAGTCCGGGAAATCCCGGACTTCTTTGCGTATGGAACCGCGCGTCACAGCTGTGCCGGCCTCCTTTCCGCGAGGTGCGTCATGCCCGCTCATCATCCGTCCGAACACGCCCCTGCGTCCTCCCGGCCAATCATGCCGCCTCACGACCGCATGGCACGGCCCGCGCCCGAAATCCCGTCGGCAGGGCAGGGGGGCCGGCCTCCGGCGCGTCGTGCCGCCGCCCTGCCGGCATGCGGCTGGGGCGAAAGTCTGCGCCGCTATGCGGCCCATCTGCGCCAGCACCCTGTCCGCAGCCTTGTCCGCTGGGCCATTGCCCTGATCCTGCTGGACACGCTCCGCTATCTGGCCCTGCCGCCCGTGGCCTATCTGACCAGCATCAATCCCGGCGAGACGGCCATGATGGAACTGCGCCGCGAGGCCTTTGAGGATGCCCATCCCGGCAAGGAATGGAAAATGCGTCAACGCTGGCAGCCGCTGGAACGCATTTCCCCCTGGTTGCGGCAGGCCGTGGTCGCCTCTGAGGACGATCGCTTCTACGAGCATCACGGCTTTGACTTCAAACTGCTCTGGCAGGCCGCCGAGCGCAACTGGGAAAAGGGCAGGCTGGCCGCCGGCGGCAGCACCATCAGCCAGCAGCTGGCCAAAAACCTCTGGTTTTCCCCCGAGCGCTCACTCCTGCGCAAGCTCAAGGAAGCCCTCATGACCATGCGTCTGGAATGGTGGCTGGAAAAGGACAGGATTCTGGAAATTTACCTCAATGTGGTGGAGTGGGGGCAGGGCATCTTCGGCGCGGAAGCCGCAGCCCGGCACTATTTCGGCAAGTCGGCGGCGGCCCTCGGCAAGCGGGAGGCCGCGCAACTGGCCGTCATGCTGCCCGCGCCCCTCAAGCGCAGTCCGCGCTCGCCGCTGGTGCAGCGCCTGTCCTCCCGCCTCATGCGCCGCATGTACTGATTTGCCCGCAGAGACTCCTGCCGGCCCCGACAGGCTGCGGAGCAGGCCAGGCCCGCCGCCGGACATGTTTTGCCTCCGTTCCGATTGCCGGACTGTCCAAAAATCATACGGCGTCCAATTTTTGCACAGCGCCGCTCTGCCCGGGTGGCCGCCTCTTGATTGTCTTCTGTAACATAATGAGGTAAAGTCCTCCCCTTGAGTTTGAGACCACACCTTTCAAGGAGAAATACATGACCGAGGAATTGCAGCCCCAGCAGGGTCAGGACGAGGCCCAGGAAGATTTCGCCACCCTTTTCGCCGCTCAGGAAGCGGCTGCGCCCCGTCTGCAGACAGGCCAGAAAGTGACCGGAAAGATCATTGAAATCAATGGTGATTCCGTCTTTGTGGACGTGGGCATCAAAGTGGACGGCGTCATGGATCGCAAGGACATTCTTGACGCGGAAGGCAAGGAAATGGCGGCCCCCGGCGACAGCATCGACGTGTGGGTCGTGGGCGTCGCGCCCCACGAAATCCGCCTGTCCCGCTCCATGAGCGGCAGCGGCATGGCCGCACTGGAAGAGGCCTGCCAGTCCGGCATTCCGGTGGACGGGCGCGTGGTGGCCTCCTGCAAGGGCGGCTATACCGTGGAAGTCCTCGGCAAGACGGCCTTCTGCCCCGGCAGCCAGATGGATGCCGCGGCCACGGGCGATGCCGAATCCGTGGTGGGCCGCAGCATGCCCTTCGTGGTGCTGCGCGTGGAAAATCGCGGCCGCAATATTGTGGTTTCCCGCCGCGCCCTGCTGGAACGCGAACGGCAGGACAATCTGGAAAAGCTGCTGGCCAGCGTCAAGGTGGGCGATACCGTGGAAGGGCGCATCACCCGCCTGGCCCCCTTTGGCGCCTTCATGGAGCTGGCCCCGGCGGTGGAAGGCATGATCCATCTTTCCGAGCTGTCGTGGTCGCGCGTGGGCGCGGCTGACGAGGCCGTTTCCCCGGGCGACATGGTGCGCGCCAAGCTGCTTTCCGTGAGCACGGACGACAAGGGCCGCACCAAGATTTCCCTTTCCCGCAAGCAGGCCGAGGGCGATCCCTGGGCGCAGGCCGCCGAACGCCTGAGCGTGGGCGGCATCATGGAAGGCAAGGTCACCCGTCTGGCTCCCTTTGGCGCCTTCGTGGAGCTGCTGCCCGGCGTGGAAGGGCTTGTGCATCTCTCCGAAATGTCCTGGACCAAGCGCGTGAACAAGGCCGAGGACGTGGTGGCCCCCGGAGATACGGTGTCCGTGAAGATCAAGGACGTCAATCCCGAAACCCGCCGCATCTCCCTGAGCCTGCGTGATGCCGAGGGCGACCCGTGGCAGGATGCCGCCGCCCGCTTTGCCGTGGGCACGCTGGTGGAAGGCACGGTGGAAAGCCAGAGCAAGTTCGGCGTGTTCGTCACGCTGGCCCCGGGCATCACGGGCCTGCTGCCGGCCGGCGTCATCAAGAATGCCAAGAAAAGCGAATTCACGAGCCTCGACAAGGGCGATACGGTGAAGCTGGTTGTGCAAAATCTGGACATTGCCGCCCGCCGCATCAGCCTGGCCCCCGAAGGCGTGGAAGTGAGCGAAAAGAGCCGCGACAACGACTGGAAGCAGCATGCCACGGCGGGCAGCACGCCTCAGGGCGCTGGCATGGGGATTATGGCACAGGCTTTGCAAAAGGCTCTGCAAAAGAAAGCCTAAGGAGATTCCCATGCGAATCAGAAAACATCTTGTACTGGCCTTGGCCGCCCTGTTCATGATGAGCGGTCTGGCACAGGCGGCGTCCCTGCCCGATTTCAGCGAGCTGGCCGCCAAATGCGGCCCGGCGGTGGTCAACATCGGCACCGAACGCACCGCGCAGGGCGGCGGCCCCGAGGAATTTTTCGGGGAAATGTTCCGCAACATGCCTCCGGGCTTCGGGCAGTTCTTCGATCAGTTCGGCATGGGCGGGCCGCGCGGCGGCAAACGCATGCCGCAGAAAAAGCAGAAATCCCTCGGCTCCGGCTTCATCATCTCGGCTGACGGCTACATCGTCACCAACAACCATGTGGTGGCCGATGCCGACGTGATCCATGTGACCCTTGACGAAAGCAACGGCAAGGCCACGCCGCTGGAGGCCAAGCTCATCGGCGCCGATGAGGAAACGGATCTTGCCCTGCTCAAGGTGGAGGCCAAGAAGGATCTGCCCTTCCTCAAGTTCGGCAATTCCGACGCGCTCAAGGTGGGCGAATGGCTCATGGCCATCGGCAATCCCTTCGGTCTTGACCATACGGTGACCTCCGGCATCCTTTCCGCCAAGGGACGCAACATCCGTTCCGGGCCGTTCGACAACTTCCTGCAGACGGATTGTTCCATCAATCCCGGCAATTCCGGCGGGCCGCTGCTGAACATGGACGGCGACGTCATCGGCATCAATACCGCCATCATCGCCAGCGGACAGGGCATCGGCTTTGCCATTCCCAGCAACATGGCCGCCAATATCATCGAACAGATCAAGAGCGGCAAGAAGGTCAGCCGCGGCTGGATCGGCGTGACCATTCAGGATGTGGATGAAGCCATGGCCAAGGCCATCGGCATGGAAATGCCCCACGGCGCGCTGGTGGCCAGCACGCTGGACGGCGAACCCGCGGCCAGGGCCGGCATCGAGGCCGGCGACGTCATCGTGAGCGTGGACGGCGAGAACATTGCCGATTCCTCCGCGCTCCTGCGGGCCATTGCCGCCAAGAAGCCCGGCAATGTGGTCAAGCTGGGCATCTGGCGCAACGGCAAGGAACAGACGATGTCCGTCACGCTGGGCGAACGCCAGAACGCCCAGAGCGCCACGCCCGGCAAGGAAGACAGAAAGCAGGACGAAGGTCTGCTGGGCCTGACCGTGCGTGCCCTCAAGCCCGAGGAACGGCAGGAAATGGATATTGCCGACAAGGAAGGCATCCTCGTGCTGGACGTGAATCCTGACAAGGCCGCCGCCGAAGCCGATATCCGCCCCGGCGACGTCATCCTGCGCGCGGATCGCACGCCGGTCAACACGCCCGAGGCGCTCTCGAAGATCGTCAAGGAAGTGGGCGTGAAGCGCGGGGCCATCATGCTGCAGGTTCTGCGGCGCGGTGATACGCTCTTCAAGGCCATTACGCTCGAAAAGAAGTAGACGCGGCCCAGGCTGCGCACAAAAACCAAAAGGAGGCTTCGGCCTCCTTTTTTTGTTGCTGCCGGAAGCGGAAGCACACGGCAGGCGTGTCTGCCCCTCCCGGCCCGGCAGGCCGGGTCATGCCGGTCGCGGACGGTTGCGTCCGCCCAACGGGCGGGCTATACTGATTATTCCGCCAAAGGAGGAATCACCATGTCCCTGCATCCCCACGCCGGGCAACTGCCCACGCCTGACATGCTGACCGATGTGCCCACCCTGGTCAGTGCCTACTATACCGACTTTCCCAGCCCGACCGAACCCTCCCAGCGGGTCAGCTTCGGCACCTCAGGGCACCGGGGGTCATCGCTTGACTGCAGCTTCAACGAGGAACACATTTACGCCATTGCCCAGGCCGTGTGCGACTACCGGGCCAGCCACGGCATCAAGGGGCCGCTTTTTCTCGGCGGCGACAGCCACGCCCTTTCCTGTCCGGCCTTCCGTTCGGCGCTGGAAGTGCTGGTGGCCAACGGCGTGCATGTCTTCATGGCGCCCGAAGGGGAATATACGGCCACCCCGGTCATCTCGCATGCCATTCTGAGCTGGAACGCTGAGCATACGGGCAGCGCGCAGGCTGACGGCATCATCATCACGCCCTCGCACAATCCGCCGCGCGACGGGGGCTTCAAATACAATCCGCCCCACGGCGGCCCGGCGGAAACCGAGGTCACCAGCTGGATTGAGCGCCGCGCCAATGAGCACCTGGAAACCAGCAACCGCGCCGTGCAGATCATGCACTATCGGGCGGCCAGGCAGGCCGCGCAGGTCAAGGTCTATGACTTCACCAGCCGTTATGTGGACGATCTGGCTGACGTGCTGAACATGGAGGCCATTGCGGCCTCGGGCCTTTCGCTGGGGGTTGATCCGCTGGGCGGGGCAAGCCTGCCCCTCTGGGAACCCATTGCCCACAAATACGGCCTTGCGCTCACCGTGGTCAACACGGAGGTGGATCCCTCCTTCCGCTTCGTGCCCTGCGACAAGGACGGCAAGATTCGCATGGACTGCTCGTCCCCCTATGCCATGAGCCGATTGCTGGGGCTGCGCGACCGCTTTGACCTGGCCTTTGCCTGCGACCCGGATGCCGACCGCCACGGCATCGTCACGCGCAGCGAACTCATGAATCCCAATCATTTCCTGTCCGCGGCAAGCTGGTATCTCTTCCGCAGCCGGACACAGTGGGGCAAGGGCTGCGGCATCGGCAAGACGCTCGTGACCAGCGCCATGCTGGACAGGGTGGGGGAGGAACTCGGTCGCCCGGTGGTGGAAGTGCCCGTGGGCTTCAAGTGGTTTGTGCCCTATCTTTACAGCGGCCGCTGCGCCTTCGGCTGCGAGGAAAGCGCCGGCGCGTCCTTCCTCACCCGGGACGGCCGTCCGTGGAGCACGGACAAGGACGGCCCGCTGCTCTGCCTGCTGGCAGCGGAAATGATGGCCAGCGAAGGCAAGTCCCCCTCTGAGATTTATGCCGGTCTCACGGAACGTCACGGCGCGCCCCGCTACCAGCGCCTTGACGCGCCCGCCGACGACCGGGTGCGGCGTCTGCTCAAGGGGCTTGACGCGGCGCACATCGATCTGCGCGAACTGGCCGGGGATCCCGTGGAGAGCGTCATCACCCGCGCGCCCGGCAACGACGCCCCCATCGGCGGCGTCAAAATCACGAGCAGGCGCGGCTGGTTTGCCGTGCGCCCCTCGGGCACGGAACCCATCTGCAAGGTCTACACGGAGAGTTTCGGCGACGAGGAGCACTTGCGCCGCCTGCAAAAGGACGCCATCGACTTTCTGGATCGCCTGCTGCAAAATGCCTGATGCCCGCAGGACTGAGAAGGGGCCGCTCCACGGGGCGGCCTCTTTTCCATGCACTCACTAACGGCCCGGCGGCTCGCTGCCGCCTCAGCGCCCCTTCACGGCCTGCCGCAGGGCGGCAAGCTCAGCCTCCCGCAGCGGACGGCAGCGGCCCGGCGGCAAATCCCCCAGTTGCAACGGGCCAATGGCCACACGCCGCAATCTCAGGATGGTCAGATCCAGATCACGGCACATGCGCCGGATCTGCCGGTTGACGCCCTGACGCAGCACCATGCGCAACAGCGTACAGCCCGATGCCATGCTGCGCGCCGTGACCTCCACCGGCCGCAGAACGTCGCCCTCGGCCAGCCGCATGCCGGAACGCATGATCTGCAGCGCCTTCTGCGACACGATGTTGCGAACAATCACCTCATAGCATTTGGGCAGATGGTGCCGGGGATGCATGAGGCGTTGCGACAGCTGACCGTCATTGGTCAGCAGGATAAGCCCCTCGGAAAAATAGTCCAGCCGCCCCACCGGAAAAAGGCGCGTATCCGCATACTCGGCGGGCAGAAGCGTGAGGACGGTCGGTCGTCCGTCAGGATCGGCCGCCGTACTGACCACCTGCACCGGCTTGTGCAGCATGAGGTACAGCTTGCGCTGCGAGCCGGGCAGGGGAGCGCCGTCAACGGCAATGCTGTCCTCGGGCAAAACGCGCCGCCCGGCATGGGTTTCCACAACGCCATTCACGCTCACCCGACCGGCAAAAATGAGTTCGTCCGCCTTCCGCCGGGAGCAGAAACCGCATTCCGCAATGGCCCTGTTCAAACGTTGTCCCGACGGATCAGGTGACGGCACGGCCTCAGCCGGAGGAGGGGAGGGCAGGCGCGGACTGCGCTGCCAGGCCCGCAACTCGTCCCGCGCAGCCGGCCGCCCAGCGGCCGCGAACGGCGTGCCGCCGGATGACGCATCTTCCATGCCGGCCTCGGGCAGGCGCGTCGCGCTTTCCGCCCGTCGCCCGCTGCAGGAAGTTTTGGCGCCGTGCCGGCCAGCGGCGTCCGTATTCGCACGCCCATCGCCTGCGGCACGCCGATTTTTCATCCGGCCCTGAGCGTATGGTTGCCGCTGCCCGCCGGCGCGGTCATGCGGTCGCGACGCATCGGCCTCGCCACCTGACGAGCCTGCCTTCACAAGCGTGGCATACCATGCGCCATCGCCCTGATGCGCGGCCTGCACATCGCCGCCACGGTGCCGCGGCAGATCGCCGTGCCAGCCCTTGGCAGCGTTTCGCGGAACAGGTTTCGCGGGGCTGCCGCCCAGCTGCGGCTCGCGGGCCGCCGCAGGCCGTACATCCTGCTGACCGGCGGCGGGAAAAGGCCTTTCTTCAGACCCGGCATCAATCAACGCAGCATCAGCAGGCCATTCCGCAGGACTGCCCGCCGCACGGGACGCAGCCCGCACAGCGGCTCTGCGGCCATGACGAGAACATTTGACGAAAGGCGACATCGGCTACCTCAAAATACAATCGCTCAACAAAACCCAAATGGCTCATTGTCACGGAAACAAGCGCCATGATGTTTGCCCAACTTGGCGCACAGGTCAAGAAAAGGCACGCAACTCGTTGCGGTCTGCCGCCGCACGGACGGCAACCGCCGGAATGGCATGCACGGCAACCGACAAGTCGCACGGGGGTGCTCACGCGGCCACAAAAGCCGCACTTGCCGGGGCCGTCCTTGAGGCAGCTCGAAGCCCCAACCACGCAACCGTCGCACAACCAATCAGGGACAGATGCGCGAAAGCTGCGGCGGAGCAGAGGAAGGGCAAAAGCCTCAGATGCAATACATGGTATTTTCAGTAAATTTTGGCATAAAAGTTTACATAATTATCATTATGAGACAAAAAGAAATATGGTTCATCCCCCCCCTCAATCCCGCACAACGGCAAAACGACCGTGCACCGAAAACCGCGGCGCGAAGACATCTGGAGCCGACAGGAACTGTCATGAACCGCAGGAACAGCTCAACGCAACAACGCCAACGAAGCCGGCGGCCCGCAGATGGCACGACGGTTGTGCGCCGCCGTCCGTGACTTGGGCAAAATCACCACCACAGGTCGGGCGTGATGGGCAAGGCACGCAAGCGGCCTGACGCAACCATACGGCACCGCGCCTGCCCGAAACCTTCTGCAAACTTGTGTCCCCTGCCGGCATGTTGCCCCACGACTGCCAGCGCATATTGTACAACACAAACAATAGTTTTTATACAACTGCTAGAAAGGCATGATAAATACAGTTTTCATTGCTATACTATACAGTTTTCTCAAATCTATTTAACAGCAGACTTGACGAAACCGTTGTTGTATGCATACTGTGCCTGCCTGTTCTCAGTAACCCCCTGTTGTGCCCATGAACGAATCCTCTGCCCTTTCCCCTGCCCGCAGCAAGGAACTGCGCAACCGCCATCCGCTGTATCGCCGGCTTTCGGGAGAAAGTGTCTGGCTGTTTCTTGAGGAACTCGGTCTGGATGACGCGCAGTGCGAAGCCTTCATGGACGCTTTTTTCCGGCAGATGGCAGCGGTGCTGAGCGTGATGGACAGGCTGGAAAATCGATCGGATCTGATCGGCGTGGTGGACGGTCAGCCTCTGTCCGGCTGCTCATGCGCCGGACGGCAAGGCTGCCGGCTTGCCTGGCCGCCGGACAGGCCCGGTGCGCCCCTTCCGCCTTACGGCGTGGGCTGTCCGCTGCATGTGCGGGTGTTGCCGCAGGACATGGCTGCCCTGCCCCGCGCTCAAACCATGTCGAATGCCCTGCCCCCGGAGGGCGCTCCTGCACGGTCGTCCCCTTTTGCGGACATCCTCTGTCCTGAACTGGCGGCATCCCCCCATGCGGCTTTGCCGCACTACCTTGCGCAGCTTGCCGCTCTGGGCACGGATGAAAAAAAGTAAGTCCCCGTAAAATATTCTTGCCTTTTTTCCCGCATTCGCCTATATACACCCCTTGCGTGGTCATGGTTTTCCCGTTGCGCCATGTCCGCGCCTGAGGACACGATCAGCACACCGTTTGCAACTTCAGTTTTCTTCTGCATATACGGAGGACACCATGAGCAAAGAATGCGCTTTCTGCGGCAAAAAGCCCCAGGTTGGCAATCTTGTGAGCCATTCCAACATCAAGACCAAGCGCCGCTTCAATCCCAATCTGCAGCGCGTGCGCCATCAGTACGCTGACGGCACGGTGTGCACCCTTTCCGTGTGCACCCGCTGCATCCGTTCCGGCAAGGTGATCAAGCCGGTGGTCAGCAAGAAGGCCGACGCCTAGTTTTCCGCTGTAGACGTTTCCCCCGGCAGCAATGCCGGGGTTTTTTTTTGCATGGCCCGCCTGCCCTCTTCGCCGCCTTCCCCACGCCTCTGCCGCATCCGGCGCTTTCGCCTGCGTCGCCGTCCATCGATCCTGCCGCCTTACTGGTGTCGCCTGACGCCGCCTTCCGGTTTTGACACTCTGCTGCACAAACGCGAATGGGAACTGGTGTTCAGTGCGCGCGGCATTCCCTACCGTTTCGACAAGTTTGCCGGCAGGGAACATCTGTACGTCCCGCCGCTGCTGGCCGACGTGGCCCTCCACGAACTTCAGGCCGTTGCCCGTGAGCAACGACGCCCCCCGGAAGCGCCCCCGCCGCCACCCCAGCCCCATGCCGGATGGGCGGCCCTTTTGCCTCTCTTTCTCGTCATCTGGCATGGCTGGCGCGAAGGCTGGTGGCCCTGCCCCATTCTGCGGCCCTCTCCCGCAGACTGGTGCGATCTGGGGGGACTCTCCAGCGTCCGCATCGCCGAGCATGGAGAATGGTACCGTGTCGTCACCGCGCTTACGCTGCACAACGACACGCCGCACCTGTGGGGCAATGTCCTGTTCACCCTGATTTTTCTGCCCATTCTGGCCCGAACCATCGGCGTGGGGCGCGCGCTCTGGCTTTGCCTGCTGGGCGGCAGTCTGGGCAATCTGCTCGATTACCTCTTTCGTACGCATGCCTTTGCCAGTGTGGGCTTTTCCACGGCCTTCTTTGCGGTGATCGGCATCAATTACGGCATGTACACCATCCAGAAGGGAAAAAAGTCTCTCATTACGTTGGGTGCTGGTCTGGGCATACTCGCCATGCTGGGAACCGGCAATGAGGACGTTGATTACCTTGCCCATTGCTGCGGCTTTGGCGTGGGCTTCCTGCTGGGTCTGATGGAAGGCCGGCAACGCCGAAACCCCTCGAAATACGCTTTGCCGCAATGGCTGTTTGCCGGTCTCGCGGCCCTTCTGCTGCTGCTGGCCTGGTGGATGGCCTTCGGGGGCGTTCTCGTGCTAGCAGCATAACTCCTTGTCGCCGCATGAAAAAAGGCCTCCCCGCCGGGAGGGGGAGGCCTTTTTTCATGTTCTGTCAACACACGGCGCAGCAAACTTATTTGAAAGCCTTTTCAAAATTGGGCACGACCTGCTTCTTGCGGCTCATGACGCCGTCCAGCCAGACGCTGTCGCCCGTGGCCTTGACCCCGAAAGCCTTTTCCACCACGGACGGATCATCGGAAACCAGCAGCATTTCCGAGCCTTCCTTCATGATGTCGGTCAGCAGCAGGAAGACGCTGTGCCGCCCTTCAGCCTTGACGCGGGCAATCTCCTGCTTGAGGCCGTCCTTGACCCCGTCCAGCAGCGAAAGGTCAACCACTTCCAGCTGACCGATGCCGACCTTGTGGCCGTTCATGTCAAAATCCTTGTAGTCGCGGAACACCAGATCCCGCATGTCGGCGCCGTCCACGGCGCTCTTGACCTTGAACATTTCCATGCCCAGGGCCATGACATCGTCCACACCGGCAATGCGGGCCAACTTTTCCACGGCCTTCTTGTCCGCATCGGTACAGGTGGGCGACTTGAACATGACCGTATCCGACAGAATGGCGCAAAGCATGCCCCCCGCAATGGCGCGGGGAATCTCGATGCCATAGAAGTCATACATGCTGGTCAGCACCGTATTGGTGCAGCCCACGGGCCAGATCCAGGCTTCCAGCGGCAGGGAGGTGGTGATGTCGCCGAGCTTGTGATGATCCACAATGCCCAGCACCGTGGCGCTGTCCATGCCCTCGGGGGCTTGCGCCAGATCGGAATAATCCACCAGATAGAGTTCCCGTCCGGCGACCGTCTCCACAATCTGCGGCGCGCTCAGGCCGAAACGTTCCAGCACGAAGGCCGTCTCCGGCGCGGGTTTGCCCTGCGCGGCGGGAACAACGTCAACGCCCCGCTTGGCATAGAGATCAGCGGCGGCAATGGCGGAAATGATGCTGTCGGTATCAGGATGCTTGTGACCAAGAACATAGGCGGACATGATGACTCCTTGCAGCGCTGTCCGAAGACAGCGATATGGGTGGTATGCGGCGGACAGCGTTCCGTGCCCGTCCCACGTCTTTGCAATATTTTGGCGCGGATTGCAAATCCCCGCGTTTTCCGATGCATCCCGGGCAAGGAGCTTACGATGCCCTGCCCCGTTTGCCCCCACTCCGCTTCGCAGGCGCGAGGGGAACTGCCCGCTCAGGGGCCTTGTCTTCACCCGCAGCAGACTCCTCCGCCCCGGGTGCCGCCGCTTCCCCGTGTTCTTCGCTGCCGGCGGCATGTTTCGCCGGCTGGGCCTTGGGGTGGGCTGCGTCATACACATGCAGCAGGTGTTCCAGGCTGACCTGCGTATACCGCTGGGTGGTGGTCAGCCGCTTGTGCCCCAGCAATTCCTGCACGCTGCGCAAGTCCGCCCCGGCATCCAGAAGGTGGGTGGCAAAGGAATGGCGCAGGGCATGGGGGGAAAAACGCCCGGACAAGCCCGCCAGACCGGCCAGCCGCTCCATGATGCGCGCCGCTTCCCGACGCTGCAGACGCCTGCCGCGCACCCCCACGAACAGGGCATGCTCGCCATTGGCCGCCAGCAGGGCGCGATCCGCCAGCCAGTCCCGCAAGGCGCTCAAACAGGTGTCGGACAGGGGAGCCATGCGCTCCCGACCGCCCTTGCCCATGACCCGCACCACCCCGGCCGCTGCCTGTACGTCGTCCACATCAAGTCCCAGGGCTTCGGAAATGCGCAGTCCCGAACCATACAGCAGTTCGGCCAGCGCCCTGTCCCGCGAATGGCGCAAGGGGTCGGACGCCGTTTTTTCCTCAGCGTCCAGCACGGCAAAGACCTCATCCACATTGAGCACACGCGGCTGGTAGATCTCCTGCCGGGGATTGCGCACGGATTTTGCCACGTTTTCCCTGACCAGCCGCGCGCGCAGGGCATATTGAAAGAAACTCCGCACAGCGGCCAGCTTGCGGGACATGGAGGACTTGGCCTCGCCCTGGCGGAAGAGCTCCGCCAGAAAGGCCTGAACATCCCGCCGGTCAATATCGTCCGGTTGGCCGAGATCCCGCCCGCGGCCCGCGAGAAAGACGGCAAATTGCCGCAAATCCGCCCCATAGGCCCGCACGGTGGCTGCCGAAAGGCCCCGCTGCATTTCCAGCCAGCTTTCATGCGCTTCCAGCAGGGCAAGCGCCTGCCGGCCGACTTCGCGTCCGACAGCCTCCCGGGAGAGTGCCTGCCCCATGCCCGCGGGCGCAAGCCGCTCCTCCCGCCGCCCCCGGCGCGGCCCGCAACGTGCATCAGCCCTGCGCCCGCTCATGCCGAAACCTCATAGCGCGCACCGGGCAGACGGCGAATCTGTCCGGCAAGTTCCAGCCGCAACAGCAAAGGGGCCAGCGCCGCCGGAGTCAGTTGCAGCCCCGCGGCGAGATCGTCCACATGCTGCGGTGCGGCCTGCAACAGCCCCACCAGCGCCGCCGCATCGCCGGAAAGATGCGCCGCAGCCGGAGACGGCGCGGAGGCGGCATTGGCCGGGGCCGCCCTCTCCTCGACCGCGGCACCGACCGTGACGGCGGCTGGACGCGACATCCCGGCAGCCGCGCCGCCAGCAGGCGGGGCAGCGGCAGCCGTCCGGGAGGCAACCGGCGTCCGCCCGGCCTGATCCTGCGGCCCGGACGCCTCTTCCGCCGCCAGCATGGCTTCCTCATCCAGCATCGTCCGCTCAATGCCATAGGGCCGCAGGCGATCCTGCAAGTCCCGCAAAATATCCTCGGCGCTGAAGACGGGGTGCGCCCCCTGCCGAATCAGCTCCTGCGCGCCGCCGCAATGCCTGTCCAGCGCCGGGCCGGGTACGGCGTACACTTCCCGATTCTGCTCCAGTGCCGTGCGCGCGGTGATGAGACTGCCGGAGCGGGCGGCGGCCTCCACCACCAGAATCCCCAGGGACAGGCCGCTGATAATGCGGTTGCGAATCGGAAAGTGCTCGGGCAAAGGCGGCGTGCCCGGGGCAAATTCCGACAGCAGCAGCCCATGCTGCCGCATCCGTTCAAACAGGTTGGCGTTGCAGCGAGGATACGTCCTGTCGATGCCCGTTCCCAGCACGCCGATGCTGCGGCCAATCTCGCCCAGCGCGGCGGAATGGGCGTGCGCATCCACCCCTTGCGCCATGCCCGACACGATGACGATGCCGCAGGCGGCAAGGCAGCGCGCCATGTGCGCAGCCACCCGGCAACCTTCCGGCGAAGCCCTGCGCGCCCCGACGACGGCCAGGGCAGGCGCTCGCAAGAGTCTCACATCCCCGAGGCAGTACAACAGAGCGGGCGCATCGACCAGGCTTTTGAGACAGGCGGGAAAGAGCGGATTGCTCCAGAGAAGAATGCCGCACGAGAGCTGCCGCACGGCATCCCATTCACGTCGGGCCGTGGTTCGCCACGATCCCGAGGCCATATTCGTTGCCAGCGGCGAGTCCATGCCCGAGGAACGCCAGTGTTCAAGTTGCTGCAAGGCCGCAAAGGCGTTGCCGAAACGCTGCAGCAGACTGGCCTGAGTTCTCGGCCCCAGCCCGCGGCAATGACGCAAGGCGAGGCTGGCCCAGAATTCCTTGCGGCCAGCCTCGTCCAAATCCTGCCACGTCGGGCAGTGCGCTGATGCGGATGATATCAAGTTTTGCTCTGCTAGCGACCGATCCCGCTGGTACGGATCTTTCCGGCCGCTTCCGAATTGGGGAACTGTGCCAGAACCTGCTGATACTGCTGTCGGGCGCCCTGCTGATCGCCAAGGCGGCTCATGGTCATGCCGGCCTTGAGCATGGCATCGGCGCTCTTGTGGTGTGCGGGATAGCGTGAGCTGACCACCTGGAACTGGCCCAGCGCCTCGCGGAACTTGCCCTGCGAATACAGGGCTTCGCCAATCCAGTATTCGGCATTGGGCGCCAGCTTGCCCTGCGGATACTGCTGCAGGAACTGACGGAAACGCTGAATCCCCTCTTCGGTGCGACCGCTGCGCACGACCTGCAAGGCCGCCTGATATTCGGCATTTTCCGTTCGCGGCGAAGCGGACTGGGCAGGCCCGGCGGGAAGCGAGGGATAGGACTGGGGCTGCACGGCCGGAACGGCGCTGGCCGGCGACCCCTGAGCGGGCAGGGGCGCGCCGCTCATACTGGGCAATTGCGGCACGGGCACATTGGCATCTCCCTTGCGGGAAGCCGGCGTGCCGGGCGTGGCGGACGACGGCGTGGACGCCGGCTGCTTGTCAGCCGGAGTGACTGCGGGAGCTGCCGCCGGGGGCGGTGTGATGGCGGGCATGGCTGCCGGAGGCATGCCAAGCTGGGAGGCGTCAGCGGGCGCCTGAGGTGCGGAAGGCGCGGGCGATGCCGGGGCAGCCGGAGCGGCTGAACGACGCTGTGCCGCAGGCTTGGCTGCCGGCTTGGAACCGGGGAAAGCCGTCGGCTTGGCGGAAGGATCTATCTTGCGCGATGCGGGAGCTGCGGCCTTGCTGTTGTCCTGCGGCTGCGGCGCCGGCTGCGCGGGTTCCCCACCGGGATTTTTCAGCTCGCTGGGCGTGGGATTATAGACGGGAATCGCCACCATGGACGTTTTGCCGCCGCGACGGGTACGCACTTCATAGGTCGTTTCGCTCAGAGTGGTGAGGCGCCGATCCAGTGAATCCATGCGCTGTTCCAGCTGGGAAATACGCTGCGCGTTTTCCAGCACCCCGGTTCGATTCTGCACGGTGGCATCTTCCAACTGCCGATAACCGCACCCGCTGGCCGTCACCAGGCACAGCAATGACAACAGTGTCAATTTATTCATTTTTCCTTCGCTCCTCTTCATCAGGAAAAACTCGAAATTAATGTGAAACATGAAGAACTCTCTGCCCTTCAAGATATTCTTCCTGTAAAAAATAAAGAACTTCGCCCGTCAAGGCAAGTCCAGAATGTCCACTCTTCCGCATTTTCCTGAAAAAAACGCTGCGCCGGACAAAGTTGGACAAGGCCGCATTCTTGACTTGCGGCCATGCGTTTTTTCAGGCACAAGATTCCTGCGTTTGCGCGCGTTCCGCGCGGCCTTGCGGCCGACATGACAGGGGGCAGGCTCTCCCCTTTCACCTTTAGCTCGAGAGAAGGCGGTGGCATGCAGGACTTTCTCGCCCATAATCCCGTATTGCAGTCTGTGCTGGACATGACGGTCATCGCTGTTCCGCTGGCAGTCCTCTTTGCCTTCTGCGGCATGAACATCCTGTGCGTCACGGGCGAAATCCTCTCCCTGCGCCGCCGTCGCGCCTTTTACGGAAAATGCGCCCTGCAGCTGGCCCTGCTCGGGCAGGGGCTTGGCTGGGCCCTGCTGGTAGGGGGGCGCGTCTGGCTCCACTTTATGGAAAAGGGCCTGCCCGAGCAGAACTTCCTGACTTCGGTGCATGAAGCCTGTTGGATGGTGCTGGGCCTTGCCGTCATTTTCAGCTGCATCTATTTTATGCTGTGGAAAACGCTGGCTCAGCAGTTTCCCCTTGTCCATATCGGCCTCGGCATGGTGAGCGCCCTGCAAGGCGTGCTGTCCCTGCTGCTGGTGCTGGCCGGCATGCGCCTCAGCGCCATTATCAACATGCCGCTTGACAAGGAGACGACCATTGTGCCGGGCGATGTGCTGCTGCCCGTCTGGGGCACGGATTACGCCACGACCCTCTGCTATGCTCCCCTGCTCCTGCTGGGCATGCCTGCCGCTTTTGCCTGCGTCTGGCTGCTGATGCGGCGCAAGCGGGACGATTACGGTCGCGATCATTACAATGTGGTATTGCCGTGGTGCGCCTGCTGGGCGCGCAATGCCTGGGGGCTGATCTGGCTTTTGCTGCTGGTCTTCAGCGGCCTGGAAGTCTATGGGCGGCTGCAGGCGGGCAGCCTTGCCGCTGCGGATGGCGTCACGGCCGGCATCCGCGTCCTGCTCTGGCTCATCCCCCCCCTGCTCTGGCTCATGGCAACGCGCAGCGCAACCCCCATGCGCCACAAGGCCGGGCTTGTGCTGGCCCTGCTCATCAGTTGCGCCTTCATGCTGCCCTGCTTCATGGGACTGACAAGCTGGACGCCCCAGCCCTGACGGGCGTCAAACGACAGCGGGACGTCGCCGTTTGCCGGGGGAAGAGCCGTGCGGTTCTTCCCCCGATTGCGTTCCGGGCCGCATTGACAACGCGGCCTTCCGCCTGGGCGAAGGATCGCATGGCGCAACACGCCCTTCCGCGAATCTGCCGGCATGCAAGCATCTGCCGGCATGGCAGAAAGGAGGCCTTCTGGTTCCGCACCGCCCGCGCCGGCAGATGCGGGCCTCCCGCACATGCGCCGCGGCACAAACCGTTTTCAGGCCTTCGACCGGCACGCCCCCGGGCTGGGGCCATACGGCCCCCCATGCCGGGTCAGCAGGCTGGGCCTTGTCCCGCAAGCTCCCAGCCCTTGGCGGCCTGACCCAGACCGCGCATCCACACGATCTTCGGGCGCAAAAAAACCCGGCGCAGGAACGCCGGGTCGCAACCATCGCAGATGCCGCACCGTCTCAGGAGGCCGCGCCGCTTTCCGCTGCCTTGAGCTGAGCCAGCAGCTTCTTGGCCGGTTCGTAATCCGGATCCAGTTCCAGAGAAATTTCCGCCGCCTGCCGGGCCTTGTCCTTGCTGTAGCCGAAGGAGAGCACCTGCGCCATATTGTAGGCCACCACGGGCGAGGTGCGCGGCAGGCTGGAATTGAGGGCAAGGGCCTTGAGCATGAAACGATTGGCATTTTCATACTCCTTGCCTTCGGCATGGGCCATAGCGATATTGTAAAAGAGTTCGCTGGAATTGGGGGCAATCTGCAGGGCGCGCTTGTATTCCACAATGGCGTCCAGCCAGCGTCCCTGCTTGCGCAGGCAGATGCCCAGCTGATTGAACGTGGTCAAATCGTCGGCCGTCAGATCCTTTCCCTTGAGTTCAAGGCATTTGCGCAAATATTTTTCGGCCTGCGCGGGATCCTTTTCCTGCAGGGACATGGCGATCTTTTCCGACATGAGCGCCACCTGCTGCATGGCGTTCTTGTAGGCGCGGTTCACGGCCCCGTCAAAAAGTTTCTTGGCCTCGTCCATATTGCCCATTTCCATCTGCAGCTCGGCCATTTCCACCTTGCGCTGCGCATTCATGGGCGAAAGCTCGTCCAGCCGCTTGAGATACTCAAGCTGCATATCCGTCTTGCCGTCCTCCTTGGCAAGATCCACCAATTTCTGCAGGGGTTCAAGATAGTCCTGCGAATACTTGCAGGCCCGTTCGTAGGCAATTTGCGCCTTGTCCCTGCTGCCGGAGACGCGCAGGGCATCCCCCAGCACCACATACCCCGAGGCGCTGTCCGGCTTGACCTTGAGCACCCCCTGCGTGATCTTGATGGCCTCGCTGCCCACATTGCGGACAACGAACTTGCGGGCCTTGTCCAGCAACTGCCGGATGACGCTCGGCTCGCGCAGGGTGATTGCCATCTTGTCGATGAGGTCAATACTGCTGATGGGCTTGAGAATGAAATTGTCCGCGCCGGATTCGTAGAGGAGCATGATGCGCGCCTTTTCCGACGAGGTCGTCATGGCAAAGATGCGCAAATCGGGAAAGCTCTCCTTGAACTGCCGTACCATGAAACTGGTTTCGCCGGAACCGCTCATGACGCTTTCAATGAAGAGCGCCGGACGTTTGCCGGCAGCAAAGGAATCCGTAATGGCCTTGAGCAGGCGGCTCGGATCCGGCACGAACACCACCAGTTCTGCGGCGGGCAAAGCCATCTCCTTGACCGTGGCGCGCAGAAGACTCAGAATGGTCGGATCATCCGACAGGCAGAGCAGCTGCCCGTGCCGCTTGGTGAAGTATTCGCGGATAATCGTTTTTTGCTTGTTTTGTTTCTGTTTTGCCTGAAAATCTGCAAAAGCCATTCTTTGCTCCAACGTGCATGGATTATATCCGACCCCAGCTCCGCACCACGACACGACATGTCGCGGCAGAAGCAGCATGCATGGCATGGGCCGCACCGCCCGGTACGCCGTCAGGGCGGCAGCCCGTCCCCCGGCAGCCGGATCCTGTGCATTCCGCCCCTGATGCCGGCTCCATCTGGCGCTGCGGCCGCCCCGCGGGCGAAGCCTTTTTCGTGAGAAGGGGCAAGGGCACGGCGGCGCATGCTCCGTTTCCCGCTGCAGAGGCAGCCTGCCCAACCGTCAAAAAAAGGGGAGACGCCTCCCCTTTTTCCCACACGCCGTACCGCGCATTCATCGTGCCGGGGAAAAGCCCCTTCCGCAAGCGAAATGCGGAAGCGGCATGCCTTCCCCTGAGCATGATCGGACGGGATGCGCTGGCTACCGCGAAAGCCGTGCCCTTTCAGGCCTGGAGGGACAAACCTCCTTGCGCGGACTGAGCACAGATCTGACTGTACCCACCACCCCGCAGCATCGATTTTCCTCCGGACATGGCGCTGTTGAAAAACTGCATTTCACTTTCGTTCAGATACTTCCGAGCCGTATACAGGTCAAAGAAGTTCTTTTCTTCCTGACTGAGTACGGCAGACGGATCCTCTGACACCATCCCCTGTTCCAACGACTGGACACTGCCGGCTCCCATGACCGCGATGCCGCGGGAATCTGCCTTTCCCGTCACCGGCTGATCAAGCTTGGCCTCAAGCGTTTGTGCGAATGAGCTGCCCCCCGCAGCCTGCCGCAGACGTGCTGCCTCTGAAAGCGACAGAGGCCGGGCCATGCCCAAGCTGTTGATGTTCATAACTCCCTCCCATAAGAGTTTCTTACACCTTACGCAGTTTTGCGGAAAATGACCAGCAAAGGCATTTTTTTAATATATTCAACATATTAAAAAAAATATTCCGCGATACGCGCAAGGAACACTCCTATTTTATTCAACATTATCAACATATTAAAACTTTATAGCTTGTCTAGAAATTTTTTAAAATTTTCTTTTCTTTCTTCTGACGCGGGCATTTTCTTTGAAAAAAAATGTGTCCGACCTCGGGCATCGCCCGCCGCGCCCACCGCTGGCCCTCCGGATCGACACGGCTGTTGCGGCCTGCGGGGCTTTCTCCGCGTCTCCCCGTTCGCCAGCGCCAGCTCCGGGGGAGAGAAGCGCCCTACTCGCCCCGGTACTGACGCCGCCACTCGTCAAGAAAAAGCAGCGCGGTCTCGGTTTCGCTCAGGGCGCCGCTCTGCTGCCGCAGCCGATACATCACATCTTCAAAGGAAGCCCCCGCGCCCAGTTCCAGCCGGGACAACAGCTCCCACAGGGGGGGCGCAATCTCCGGGCCGGGCGTTTCGGCCTGCCACGGGCCGCATTGCTCGGCGGCATAGTCAAGCAGCTGTTGCATGCGCTGCTCATAGGTATGGTCGGCCAGCACCCGCGCACGGGCGCGCCGGCAGTAGGCGGCCCGTTCTTCGGGGTGCGCCAGAAAATAATCGATCAGGCGGTGCATTTCCGCCTCGCTGTCAAAGCAGGCCAGTTCGTCCTCGGCAAAAAGCTCCGGCAGCAGGCTGCGCCTGTCCACCAGCTGAAAGGCGTTCATGGCGGCCAGCTCAAAGGTGCGCGGATTGACAAAATCCCCGTGACTGATCAGCGAATCCGTCCGCAGGCTGGAATGCAGGTTGAGGTTGATGCGCGTGGCATTGTAGATGCGCACGCTTTCTTCCTCGCCGATGCGCTGTCCCTGCCGCTGGATGCAGGGCGCAAGCAGGCTTTCCCCTTCCCAGTCCGATCCCCAGATCTTGAAATTGCGTCCGACAAGCTGCCGGAAGGCCAGACGCCGATTGGGATAACCCGCACCCAGAAAGCCGATGTCGGCCCCGAACTCCCGTTCTTCCTCGGGCGAGAGCGCAAGCGGCTTGTGAAAATCCGGCAGGGCCGCCAGCGGCAGATACGGGGCATGCGGCTGGCCGATGGCCGCCAGCTTTTCGGCAAAGGGGCTTTTCTGGATGACGGCAAACACATCATACAGCGGGGCATAGGTCTGCCAATAGTCAAAAACCTGCCAGTCCTCCACAAACCACATGGCCGTGCGGACGCCGGCCTTGCGCAGTTTCTGCAGGCTCAGGCGGTTGAGGGGAGCCTGGGCCAGGGCCAGCACAAGGGCCGGCTCAAAGCTCTCCACCTGTGCCATGATGCCCTGATTGAGCACCTGCAAAAAGCCGTTTTCCAGCGGGCCAAGCCGTGATGGCGAAAGTTCCAGCCGTTTGAGGCCGGTAAAGGCGGAATGGAACACGGGCGCGTCAAAGACGCGAACCGTATGCCCCAGATGGCGCAGGGCAGCGGCGCAATAGCGGCCGATGGGCAGGGAGCCGCCGTACATGGGCAGAACCACGAGAATGCGCAGGGCGGGTGTCATTTCAGCAATACCTCCGGGGCGGCAACATCCAGTCACTGTCGGCACGCAGCCAGCGGCGCGCGCTTTCCTCGGCTTCCGCCTCAAGGGGCGAAGCGGCCTGCGCATCCGCTGCCGCAAAGGCGGCGGCAACATTCGTCTGGCTGGCCAGTTCCCGCCGGATGGCGCGGCGCAGCCCGCCCTGGCGATCCTGACCGGCCACTAGCCGCAGGACGCCGCCCAACGCATCCAGATCGCTGGCCCAGCCCTGCAGGCCACGGGGCAGGCGCGCGCTGGCCCGGCCTTCGATGAGGGCGGACAGGGCGCCCAACAGCCCTTCTTCCTCAAAGGGGCGCAAACAGCGCACCCCGAATGCGCAGGGAGCCGATTCCAGACAGGGCAGGCAGGACAGGCCGTCCGCCTGAATGATGGTATGCCCGAGTCCATACGGCCCGGTTTCGTGGGCAAAGGCCGAGGAAAGGAAAAAGGCCAGCACCGGCACGCCCAGAGCAGCAGCCAGATGCATGATGCCCGTATCGGGCGTCAGCAGCCGATCCAGCCCGCGCACGGCTTCCACCAGCGCGGGCAAATCCGTTTTTCCGCTCAGATCTTCCACATGATCATGCATACGCCCGGGCAATTCGCGCAGCAGACGCCTCGCAGCGGCTTGCTCCCGTGCGGAACCCAACAGCCGCACGCGCGGCCCGCCCATGAGATCATGCACTGTCCGCACGATGCGGGCCAGCAGGGGCACTGGCAGGGAACGCCGCGATTCCCGCCCGGCCAGCACCACGCCAAGGCCCTCCCCGCCTCCCCGTGCCGGAGGATTGACCGCTTCCGGCGGCAGGGGATCAGGGACAAAGTAGCCCCAATAGTCCACCAGATTGAGACTGCCGCAGGCCCGATGGGCGGTCAGGCGAAAGGCGCGCCGCGCCCAGGGGGATCGCTCAGGCCCCCCGGGGCCGGGCCGGTACCCGTGCACCCGTTCCGGCGGAAAGAGACGACAGAGGCTCGTCCCGGCCGAGGAATAGTTGCCGTTGTAGACGGCCGAAAAATCCAGCTCATGCCAGAGGTGCAGCACCTTGCTGACTTCCTGAGCGGCTCGGGCGGCATCCGCCGTGTAGAACGGCAGGGCATGCACATGGGCAAAGGGATAGAGTACGCGGGCCAGCGGCGCAAGGCCCGCGTCCACGGCCAGATGCGTTTCGCCGCGCCCGGCCAGGCTCAGCAGCAGACGGCGCGTCTGGACAAGATCGCCCAGACGGGCGGACTGGATCACAAGCTGTCGGAACATGCGGGATTCCTTGGGGACAATGGACGCAACCGGGGCCACGGCACGAAAAAAATAGCCCAAGCCGTGCGGCGAGGCAAGAAAAGCCTGCGGCTTTCCTCTTGCGCGTGCCGTCGGCTTGCGTATACTGCCGCTGGGAAAGCTATGAAATCCGACCTCTATCCTTTGTTTCTGAACCTGCGCGATGCCCGCTGCCTGGTGGCCGGGCTTGGCGAGGTGGGCCGCCGCAAGCTGCAAAGCCTGCTGGACGCCCGCGCGGGCGAGGTGCTGGTGCGGGATGTGGCCGCGCCCCCCCCGGAAGCGGAAGCCCTGCTGGCCGCGCCGCAGGTGCGCTTTGCGCGTCGCCCCTGCTCGCCTGAGGATGTGCGCGGCTGCCGTCTGGTCTTTGCGGCCACGGGCGACCGTGCTGAGAATGCCCGCTTGGCCGCGCTCTGCCGGGCCGAGGGCATCCTCTGCAACTGTGTGGACGCCCCGGAAGCGGGCAGCTTCATCGTTCCGGCGCTGGCGCGGCAGGGCGACCTCATGCTGGCGCTCTCCACCGGCGGAGCCAGTCCGGCCCTTGCGCGCCGCTGGCGGCGCGAGCTGGAGGACTGGCTGAGTCCGCGCGTGCGCATGGCCCGCCTCATGGGGCGCATTCGGCCCTGTGTGCTTGCCTTGTCCCACGACTCGGGGCAAAATAGACAATTGTTCCGCACGCTGGCGGAATCCCCCTTGCAACACTGGTTGCAGCACGGCGACAACGCGGCCTGCCATGCTTATCTCGCGCAGACCCTGCCGCCCGAGCTGCACGCCCGTATCGCGGAGTTTTTGCATGATCTCGCCTGAATTTTCCACCCTGCTGACCCTGTGCCTCTACGGGGCGGCCAGCATTGCCGGCATGAGCGGCATGATGCTGCGCAGTGCGCTGCTGCGCCGGGCCGGCTGCTGGCTGGCCGGTTTCGGCTTTCTTGTCCAGACGCTCATGCTGGCGCTGGGTTTCCATTCCTCCCTGCCGGACGGCCTCAGCCTGGGGGCCTACCTGCAAATGCTGGCCTGGTTCGTCCTGCTGTGCGGCCTGATTTCCCTCCTGCGCTTCCGGCAGGAGGCCATGCTCCTGCTGGCCTCGCCGCTGGCGCTCATCCTCTTCATCATGTCCGCGCCCTACCTCACGGCCGTGATCCGGATCCCGCGCCAGCTCAGCGCCCCCTTTTTCACCCTGCACATCGGCGCGCTCTTTCTCAGTCTGGGCCTGCTGACCCTGGCCTTTGCCGCGGGCGGCATCTTTCTCTTTCTCGAGGGGCGCATCAAGAGCAAGCAGGCCATGAAGGGCTTTTGGCAGGATATGCCCGCCCTCTCCCTGCTGGACAGGGTCAATGCCTTGGTGGTGATGACGGCCTTTCCGCTCTATACCCTGGGCATCGTGGCCGGGCTTTTCTGGGGCAAGTCCGTTTACGGGGCCACCTTCAACGGCGATCCCAAGGAAGTCATCAGCCTCGTGGTCTGGCTGCTGCTGGCCGTGCTCTTTCATAACCGTCTGGCGCGGGGCTGGCGGGGCCGCAAGCCCGCCCGCCTGACGGTACTCATCTTTGTGCTGTGCCTTTTTTCCTTCATCGTGGTGAACACCTTTATGGAAACGCACCACGCCTTCATCAGAGGCTGATTTACGACCATGAATTGCGACCTTGTACTCGTGGGACTCAATCACCGCACGGCGGGCGTCGATGTGCGCGAACGCTTTGCCCTGGTCAATCACTGCTCGCCGGAAAGCTGGGCCGTCCCCTGCGAAGGCGCCGTCAGCGAGGCCATGATCCTTTCCACCTGCAACCGCGTGGAACTGCTGGCCGCAGGGCATGGGGCGGTTTCCGAACGCCTTTTGAGCGACTGGGCGCGTACCTGCAAGGCAGCGGTGGACGATCTGCGCCCCTATGTCTATATTTATGAGGGAGCTGAGGCCGTGCGGCACCTCTTCACCGTGGCCTCCAGCCTGGATTCCATGGTGCTGGGCGAACCGCAGATTCTGGGCCAGCTCAAGACGGCCTATCGCAAGGCCTCAGCCTGCCACGCCACGGGACTCATCCTCAACCGCCTGTTGCACAAGGCCTTTTCCGTGGCCAAGCGCGTCCGCACGGAAACCGCCGTGGCCTCCAGCGCCGTGTCCATCAGCTACGCGGCGGTGGAGCTGGCCAAGCGCATTTTCGGGGACATGCCCTCCCACCGGGCCATGCTGCTGGGCGCCGGGGAAATGGCCGAACTGGCCGCCACACACCTCCTGCAGGCGGGCATTGCGGAAATTCTCGTGGTCAACCGCACCCTGTCGCGCGGGGAGGAGCTGGCCCGGCAATTCAACGGGCGGGCCATTGCTTTCGAGTCCATCGCCGCCCATCTGGTGGATGTGGACATCATCATTGCCTCCACCGGTTCGCCGGAACCGGTCATCCGCGCCCGCGACATCCGCACCGTCCTCAAGGCCCGCAAGAACCGGCCCATGTTCTTCATCGACATTGCCGTGCCCCGCGACATTGATCCCGACGTCAACGGACTGGACAACGTCTATCTGTACGATATCGACGATCTCAAGGAAGTGGTCGAGGAAAACCTCGCCACCCGCCGCGACGAGGCCCGCAAGGCCGCCGAGATCGTGGATGAGGAGATGCGCTATTTCAGCCAATGGGTGCAGAGCCTGGACATGCAGCCCACCATCGTGGATCTCATCCAGCGCGGCGAACGCCTTGCCGGGGAGGAGGCCGCCCGAACCCTCAAGCGCCTGGGGCCGGTATCCGACGAGGTGCGCGAGGCCCTGGAAGTCATGGCGCAGGCCCTGGTGCGCAAGATGAACCACGACCCCATCATGTTTCTCAAGGAGGGCGCCGGTTCGCACGAAAACAGCGCCTCGCGCATCAGCCTCATGCGGCGCATCTTCAATCTGGACAGCGGCACCTGTAGCCGCGCCGCATCACGGGGAAAGCCATGATGCGCGTCTACCTCGCCGAAGATCTGCCGCCGGAATGCTGCCGCCGCCTGACGGCCTTTTTGCGGGAAAGGAACTACGCCTCAGCCGTCGATGGCCTGTACTGGCTGCCCGTACCCGAGAGCCTGTGGACGCCCCTGCAACGCGAGCACGCCGCCCGTTGCGGCCCCTATGCGGTTTCGCTGGAAATCGGGGAGGACTTCCTGCGGCTGGAACTGCTGGTGCGCGCCCGCAACCGCCTGCACTGCGCCTGCATCGAACCGGCGGACAGCCCCACGCGGCAGGCCCTCATTGACCGTCTGGAAGAACTGATCGCCCAATGTGACCTGCCCCACTAAGCCGCTTGCGCGGGAAGCCCTGTCCCCCAGTTCTTCCCTGCGGCACATCGCCTCCCGCCCATGAAGAACGCCGCCATGACGCCGGACAACCCTGCCCCGTTCCCCGCGCCGCCCCGTTCCCTCAAGGAACTTTCCCCCGCTGTGGCCCGCCATTGCCTGCGTCTGGAACGCGCCCTGCTCGCGCACGGGCTTTGCCGCGGGCACGGGCTGCTGCTGGCCGTTTCCGGCGGTGCGGACTCCACCGCCCTGGCCGTTCTGCTCTCCCTGCTGGCGGCCCGGCAGGGCTGGCGGCTGCATGCCTGCGTCATCCATCATGGCCTGCGCCCGGAAGCGGACGCCGAATGCGGCCATGTGCAAGGCCTCTGCGCCGCGCTCGGCATGGCCTGCCATGTGCGTCACGCTCCGGTCAGGGAGCTGGCCCGCAAGGCCGGAACCGGTCTGGAAGAAAGCGCCCGCGCCGCCCGCTATGCCCTGCTGGAGGACGTGCGGCAGCTCACGGACTGTCAATGGATTCTCACCGGGCATCAGCGCGAGGATCTCTGTGAGGATCAGCTCATGCGGCTTGTGCGCGGCACGGGCTGGCCCGCCCTGGGCGGCATGGTCGATTGCGATCCCCAGCGCCGCCTGCTGCGACCCCTGCTCCATGTATCGGGCAGGACGCTCCGCCAATGGCTGACCCAGTGGCGCATTCCGTGGTGCGAGGACAGCTCCAATGCCGATGCCGCCTTTTTGCGCAATCGCCTGCGCCATGACCTGCTGCCCCGCCTGGAAGCGGAAAACCCCGCCTACGGGGAAAACGCCTCCCGCCTCTGGCGGCTGGCGCAGGTGGATGCCGCCTACTGGGAACAGACGCTCGATGCCGCCCTTGCCGTCAGCCCGTGGCAGATGGGCGGCGGCGTCATCACCCTCCCCCGCGATCTGCTCCGGCAGCAGCCCGCCGCCGTGCGCCTGCGCCTCTACCTGCGCGCCCTGCGCCTGCTGAACCGGCAGCACGGCGGGCAGGCACGCGCCGAACGCCTGCTGGCGCTGGATGCCGCCTGGCAGGCCGGTCGCGGCAATACCCGCTTCCAGTTTCCCGGCGGCCTCATGGCCACCCTGCGCGCCGGGGCCGTCACCTTTGCGCATGCCGCAGACGACGAAGGGGCATCACCCCCGGCTGAGGACAGCGGCCTGCCCTCCCGCCGCGGGTGATGCCCCCGTTTTTCCGCAACAATCGTCCGATGAGCCTCAGGCGTGCAGGGCCTCGCGCACGGCCCGGGCCAGCGAATCGGCATCCAGCCCCACCAGACGGCGCAATTCGGCCTGCGTGCCGTGTTCCACAAAGGCGTCGCCCAGCCCCAGACGGCGGATGCGCTGCCCGCGCAAGGCCCCCTTGTCGGAAAGCAGCTCCAGCACGGCGGAGGAGAAGCCCCCGGCGCGCACGCCCTCTTCCACCAGCACGAGCACGGAAAAGCGCGCGGCCAGATCGAGCAGCTGGGCTTCGGGCAAGGGCTTGATCCACACGGCGTCAAACACTTCCACCTCAATGCCCTCGGCAGCAAGACTGTCTGCCGCCCGCAGGGCCGGATGGACGCAGCTGCCCACGGCGATGATGGCGGCATCCCTGCCCTGCCTGAGGCATTCCCCCTGTCCCAGGGGCAGGAGGGCGGGATCGCCTTCCAGCGGCACGCCCACGCCCGCGCCGCGCGGGATGCGCAGGGCGCAGGGGGCATCGAGAGAAAGGGCCGTGGCAAGGCAGTGACGCAGGCGGTTCTCGTCGCGGGGCGCCAGCACATGCATATTGGGAATATGGCGCAAATAGGCCATGTCGAACACGCCGTGATGGGTGGCCCCGTCCTCGCCTACCAGCCCGGCCCGGTCGATGCAAAAGGTCACGGGCAGTTTTTGCAGACAGACGTCATGCACAATCTGATCATAGGCCCGTTGCAGGAAGGTGGAATAGATGGCCACCACGGGCCGCAGCCCCTGACTGGCCATGCCTGCGGCAAAGGTGACGGCATGCTGCTCGCAGATGCCCACATCGGCGAAGCGGTCGGGGAAGCGGGTCTGAAAGAGCTGCGTGCCCGTGCCTTCGGGCATGGCGGCGGTAATGGCCATGATGCGCACATCCTTTTCGGCCAGCTCCACCAGCGTCTTGCCGAACACGCCGGTATAGGACGGCGCCGGCGCGGTGGCAGGGGGCACGGCCTTGCCCGTTTCCGGCAGGAAATGCCCCACGCCGTGATAGTGGGTGGGGTCCAGCTCCGCAGGCGTATAGCCCTTGCCCTTGCGGGTACGCACATGAAGCAGCACCGGGCCGTCCTCGACGCCGGCGGCCATTTCCAGATGGGTGCGCAGGGCCGGGAGATCGTGCCCGTCCACCGGCCCGATATAGGTGAAATGCAGGGCCTCGAACAGCATGCCGGGCGTGAAGAAGGATTTGAAACTCCATTCGCCGCGCATGGCATAGGTGGCAAGATGGTTGCCGATGCGCGGCACGGTGCGCAGGAAGGCAAGCACGTCCTTGCGCATCTGCCGCACCCAGCGCCGTGAAAGCGTACGGCTGAGGAAGCGGGAAAGCGCCCCCACATTGGGCGAGATGGAAATCTCGTTGTCGTTGAGCACCACAATGAGCCGCCGCCCCATGTGCCCGGCCAGATTGAGTCCCTCGAAGGCCTCGCCGCCGGTCAGGGAACCGTCGCCGATGACCGCCAGCACATGATGCTTCTGATGCTGGTAGTCGCGGGCCACGGCCATGCCGAGGGCCGCCGAGATGGAGGTGGAGGAATGGCCCACGCCGAAATGGTCATAGGGGCTTTCCTCGCGCCGGGGAAAGCCGGAGATGCCCCCCAGCTTGCGCAGGCTGTCGAAGGCGGCATGACGGCCGGTCAGGAGCTTGTAGGCATAGGACTGATGCCCCACATCCCAGACCAGCTTGTCCCGGCTCATGTCAAAGGTGGCCAGCAGGGCCAGGGTCAGTTCCACCACGCCCAGCGAAGGCGCCAGATGGCCGCCGTTGCGGGCCACCACCTCGATGATGCGCCGGCGCAACTCGCCGCTCAGCTGTTGCAGCTGACTGTCCGTCAGATTCCCCACTTGCAGGGGATCGCTGATGCCGTCCAGCAGGGGTGTTGTGCTTTCCGTATCCATCATCAGGCCGTTCTGTTGACGGTGTAGTCCGCCAGCGCCGCGAGGAAGGCGGCTTCCCGCCCGTCAAAGCGAGCCAGGGCGGCCTGCGCGCTGTCGGCATAGCCGCGCGCCAGTTCTCGGCTTTTGTCCAGCCCCACCAGTTTGGGATAGGTGTTCTTGCCCTGCTCCTCATCGCTGCCCGCAGGCTTGCCGAGGGTTTCGGTATCGGACACCACGTCAAGGATGTCGTCGGCAATCTGGAAGGCCACGCCCAGCGCCGCGCCAAAGTCGCCAATGGCCTTGAGGGCGGCGGCATCGGCCCCGGCCAGCATGGCCCCGCAGACGCAGGAGGCGCGCAGGATGGCCCCGGTTTTCATGGCATGCATGAGGCGCAGCTGATCCAGGGTGATGGATTCCATGCCGGTGAAGATCATGTCCCATTCCTGACCGCCCACCATGCCGGACGAACCCGCCGCCAGCGCAAATTCCCGCAGGGCGGCCAGCACGCAGGGCGCGGGCAGATCAAGACCGCTCATGACGAAAAAGGCGTCGGTGAGCAGGCCGTCGCCGGCCAGAATGGCCGTGGCCTCATCAAAGGCCTTGTGATTGGAGGGTTTGCCGCGCCGCAGGTCGTCATCATCCATGGCGGGCAAATCGTCATGGATCAGGGAATAGGTATGTACCATTTCAATGGCCCCGGCAAAGGGCAGCACCCGTTCCGGTTCCAGACCGCACATGGCCGCCGTGCTCATGCAGAGCACCGGGCGCAGGCGCTTGCCGCCCGCCTGCAGGCTGTAGAGCATGGAATCCCTGAGGCGCGGCGGCAGATCGCGGCCATCGAGACAGCCGGCAAGCCAGGCTTCCACCTGCGCGCCGCGTTCCTTGAGCAATTGTTTCATTTCCTGAGGCGTCATGCGTCATCCTCCTCATCCGGCAAGCTGCCGGACGCGGTATCCGTGAGAACCATCTCCCGTTCCTCGCCGTCCTGCCAGACGGTCAGCTGGTGGCGGGCCTTTTCCAGTTGTTCCCGGCACAGGCGCGAGCATTCCACGCCTTCCCTGTACAGGGCCATGCCCTCTTCCAGCGGCAGGCGGCCGTCTTCCAGGGCGTTGACAATGGCCTGCAGGCGTTCCATGCGGCCTTCAAAATCAGCCGGGATCTTGTGATGGGAATTTTTCATGTACTACTTCAACTTTTGACTGACAGCCGCCCCGGCAGCCTGAGCGGCGGCCTGAGGCGCGGCATCTTCCCCGGCGGCAAGCAGCGGCTCCACGTCCACGGATTGCCCCTGCACAATGAGCGAAAGATGCAGATGCGGCCCGGTGACACGGCCCGTAGCCCCGACCTTGCCGATAATCTGCCCCTTGCGCACCTCCTGACCGTTCTGCACAAGTTGTTCGGACATGTGCAGGTAGGCGGTGAACACGCCCTGTCCGTGATCCAGATAGACGCTCTTGCCCGCGAAATAGAGGTCGTCGCAGAGCACCACGCGCCCGTCGGCACAGGCCTTGATGGGCGTTCCGGCAGCGCCGCGCAGGTCAAGCCCGCGGTGATAGCCGCGCGCCTGCCCGTTGAAGACGCGCTTGAGGCCGTAGAGGCTGGAAATGCCGCCGGGCACGGGGCGCGTCAGGGGCAGCGTCCAGAGCCGGTCGGGCGAATAATGGGCCAGCGCCGCCCTGACCGTCTCCCTGTCCTTGCGGATGCGCTCCATGACCTTGGCGGGAGGATCGACATATTTCTTGTCCACGCTCAGCTTCTGTACCGGGCGCTTCTTGTCGAACAGGGCCACCGCCGCCTGCGGGGAACGCAGATTTTCCCCGGCGGCCGAGGCGGCGAGCGTCAGGCGCTTTTCCTTGGTTTCCAGCGGCACGGACAGCAGGATCACGGCCTGCCAGACCTGCCCCTGCGGGGTCATGACCGCTTCGGCCCGGGCGCGCCACGCTTTGCCGCGCCAGGAAAAGACCACTTCCCGCATGGGCGTGTCGGCCACGGCCAGCGCCAGAAAGGCGTCGCCGCGAGCCACCTGCTCCGGCACGTCGAGGCGCAATGTCCCCGCGCGCGCCGTCATGGCCCACAGCGAACAAAGACAGGCCGCAAGACAGCACAACGCAAGGCGCAAGGCTTTCCGGCGGAAAACTGGGCCGTTGGGGAGTGAATGCAGGGCCATTACGAGCCTCCTTCGCCCTCCGCCGGTTCCGGCGGTCGGGGGTGAATCTGACAAACTGTAACGCCCAGCGCCCCATCCTGCAAGCGAATGCTGAGATCCTGTCCGCAGTGCGCCTGCCCCACGCTGTGCAGCAGTTCGCCTCCGGCAGCCTGCACAAGGGCATATCCGCGTTGCAGCGGCCCCAACGGATCGTGGGCCGTCAGACGCAGGGCCAGCCGCGCCTGCCGTTCCTCAGCCCCGGCGACAAGCTGCCGTCCCGCCGCGTGCAGGCGGCGGGCCAAGGCGGTACGGGCCTGCCCCTGCCGGACAAGGAAGCGCGGCAGAGCCGCCCGCAGCCGGGCGTCCCATGCGGCGTGCTCCGCCTCCCGCAGGCTGAGCCGGGCGGGATGCCAGACCGCCTGCAGGGCCTGCGCCAGCGCCTTCACCCGAACGTCCCGATCATCCAGATAGTTGCGCAAGGCGCGCCGCAAATCCTCAGCCCGGCGTTGCCGGGTCGTTTCCAGCCGTTCCACCTGCCGTTGCGGCGTGTTGACGCGCAGGATGCGCATGAGATGCTCCAGCCGCAGGGCCAGCCGCTCCCCGTTCCGGCGCATGACCCGCCCGAGGGAAAGCTCAGCCTCATCCAGCCGCTGCAGCAATTCCTGCCGTGAGGGCCAAAGCAGCTGGGCCGCATGGGAGGGCGTGGCGGCCCGCACATCGGCGGTGAGATCGGCCAGGGTCACGTCCACCTCATGCCCGATGCCTGCCAGCACGGGCAGACGGGAATGAAAGATGGCCTCGGCCACTTCCTGTTCGTTGAAGGCCCAGAGATCCTCGAGGGAACCGCCGCCGCGCACAAGGACAATGACCTGCGGCCCGTCCGGGGCGGCGGCCTGCGCATTGGCCACGGCCAGCGCCCGGACAATGGCGGGCGCGGCTCCCTCCCCCTGCACGGGCACGGGAAAGAGCCGGATATGCGCGGCCTGTCCGCGTCCGGCGGCCAGCCGCCAGAAATCGTGAATGGCCGCGCCGTGCGGCGAGGTCAGCAGGGCCACGCGCGCGGGATTCCACGGCAGACGGCGCTTGCGCTCCTGCGCGAAGTAGCCGAGGGCCGCCAGCCGGCGCTTGCGCTCCTCAAAAGCCTGCGCCAGCCCGCCCCGCCCGGCGGCCTGCGCCAGTTCCACCACCAGCTGATACTGCCCGCGCGGGGCATAGATGCCCACATGTCCGGCGCAGATGAGTTCCGTCCCTTCGCAAACAAGCTCTTCCGGGGCGGGAGGCGGGGTGGCAAAGACTTCTCCGGTGAGGGGGTCAAACGCGCCGCGCTGCCGCTGTTGCTGCCGGAACCACACGCACCGCAGCTGCGCGCCGGCATCCTTGAGCGTGAAATACAAATGCCCGGAAGCGGGGCGGGAGAGATCGCCCACCTCGCCCCGCACCCAGACAAAGGGAAAATGGCGCTCCACCATGCGCCTGAGCTGATCCGTCAACTGGCTGACGGATTGGATGCTCATATCCTCAGTCACGCCCCCTCCCCGGCCTGCGCGCGCCCGAGCAAGGGGATCAGGCCATGCGGGCCTGCCAGCCCTGCCGCACGCCGTCCATCCAGGCGGACAGGGCCTCGGCCAGATTGTCCAGCGGCAGTTCGCCCTTTTCGCCGGTACGCCGATCCTTGCATTCCACGATGCCGCGACCCAAGCCCTTGCCGCCCACAATGAGCTGCATGGGCGCGCCGATGAGGTCGGCATCCTTGAACTTGACGCCGGGCCGTTCCTCGCGGTCGTCCAGCAGGACGGACACGCCCTGCCCTTCCAGCAGATCATGGATTTCATCGGCCTTGGCGGCAATGTCCGCCTTGCCGGGATCGAGGTTGAGGAGAATGCACTGCACGGGCGCAATCTGCGGCGGGAAGATGATGCCGTTCTCGTCGTTGTTCTGCTCGATGGCCGCCGCCACCACGCGGGAAACGCCGATGCCGTAGCAGCCCATGATCATGACGCGCTCCTTGCCGTTCTCGTCAAGGAAGACGGCATGCATGGCGTCGCTGTACTTGGTGCCCAGCTTGAAGATGTGCCCCACCTCGATGCCCTTGGGCAGTTCGATGGGCGCGCCGCAGCGCGGGCAGCAATCCTCGGCGGTAATGGCCCGCAGGTCGGCATAGGCCGTCACCACGGCGTCGCGCGTCAAATCCACATGCCGCAGGTGGGCGTCCGGGGCATTGGCTCCCACCACATAATCCGTGCCGCCCTGCAGTTCCGCATCCGCATAGATGGGCACATCGAGGCCCACCGGCCCGGCAAAGCCCACCGGGGCACGGGTCAGGGCCTCCACCACCGGCGCGGCGGCCAGCTGCACGTCCTGGGCCTTGAGCAGATTCTTGAGCTTGATGTCGTTCACTTCGCGGTCGCCGCGCACCAGCACGGCCACATGCTTGCCGTCCACGGTAAAGAGCATGGTCTTGACCACGCGATCCGGCGTCACGCCCAGCATGGCGCTCACTTCCTCCACGCTGTGCGCGCCGGGCGTGGCCACCTGCTCGCGGGCCGGACAGGCCTCCGTGCAGGGCGTGCCCTTCCAGACCACTTCGGCCCGCTCCACGTTGGCGGCATACTGACAGGCGGTGCAGGCGGCGATGGTATCCTCGCCGGTTTCGGCCAGCACCATGAACTCGTGCGAGAAACTGCCGCCGATGGAGCCGGTGTCCGCCTCCACGGCCCGGAAACGCAGACCGAGGCGGCGGAAAATCCGCATGTAGGTTTCGTACATGATGGCGTAGCTGGCATCGGCCGCGGCATCGTCCACATCAAAGGAATAACCGTCCTTCATGACGAATTCGCGTCCGCGCATGAGGCCGAAGCGGGGCCGGATCTCGTCGCGGAACTTGCTCTGGATCTGATAGAGCCGCACGGGCAGCTGCCGGTAGGAGCGCACTTCGCCGCGCACCAGATCGGTGATGACCTCCTCATGGGTGGGGCCGAGGCAATAATCGCGGTCGTTGCGATCCTTGAAGCGCAGCAGCTCCTTGCCGTAATGCTCCCAGCGGCCCGTCTCCTTCCAGAGATCGCCGGGAATGACCGAGGGCATGAGCAGTTCCTGAAAGCCGGCGGCATTCATTTCCTCGCGCACCACGCGGGCCACGTTGTCGATGGCCCGCAGGCCCAGCGGCAGATAAATGTAGACGCCGGAGGTCAGCTTGCGCACCATGCCCGCGCGCAGCAGAAGTTTGTGGCTTGCCACCTCGGCTTCGGCCGGGGTTTCCTTGAGCGTCGGAATATAGCAGGAGCTGAAACGCATCAGGCGGATTCCTTTTCCTTGAGCAGGAGTTGCAGTTCTTCGAGAAAGGCCGTCAGAAGGGCGTCCTGCCCCCTGACGGAACGTATGACCTGTCCCTTGCGGAAGATGATGCCCTTGTCCCGACCACCGGCCAGGCCGAGATCGGCCTCGCGGGCCTCGCCGGGGCCGTTGACCACACAGCCCATGACCGCCACCTTGATGTCGGCGGTCGATTCCGCAAGATGTTCCTCCACGGCGCGCGCCAGCCCGAAGAGGTCGATTTCCGTGCGGCCGCAGGTGGGGCAGGAAATGATTTCCGGCCCGCGCCGCCGCAGGCCGAGGGCGCGCAGGATTTCATAGGCCACGCTCACCTCTTCCACCGGATCGGCGGTCAGGGAAACGCGCAACGTGTCCCCGATGCCCTCATGCAGGAGGATGCCCAGCCCCACGGCCGACTTGACCGTGCCGCGCAAAAGGCCGCCCGCTTCGGTGATGCCGATATGCAGGGGATAATCGCAGGCTTCCGACAACAGGCGATAGGCTTCCAGCGTGTCCGGCACCGAGGAGGATTTGAGGGAAATCTTGGTGTCGTAGAAGCCGCGCGCCTCCAGCAGGCGCACATGGCCGAGCGCGCTTTCCACCATCGCCTGCGGACACGGGCCGCCGTACTTGGCCAGCAGGCCCTTTTCCACTGAGCCGGAATTGACCCCCACCCGGATGACGGCCCCGTGCGCCCTGGCGGCATCCACCACGGCATCCACGTGGGCGCGCGGCCCGATGTTGCCGGGATTGATGCGCAAACCTTCAAGTCCTGCTTCAAGGGCAGCCAGCGCCAGCCGGTAGTCAAAATGAATGTCGGCAATGAGCGGTACCGGCGAAGCCTCCCGGATGGCCCGCAGGGCCGCGGCGGCCCTCTCGTCGGGCACGGCCAGCCGCACGGCCTCGCAACCGCGCCGGGCAAGGGCGGCAATCTGGGCCAGCGTGGCCGCCACGTCGCGCGTGTCGGTATTGGTCATGCTCTGGACGGCAATGGGAGCATCCCCGCCGATGGGCAGTCCCCCCAGACGCAGGGAACGGGTTTTTCGACGCCTGATCATCATGTTCTCCACAAGGTTCCCCATCGCACGCGGGGGACGGCACGGGAAAAAATGTCCCGTTGCAGGAGGGCTGATCGTCCTCGCCCCCGGGCAGCGCACAGGGCGCGCGTCACGTTGTATGCTATTTCGCCGCACAAGCCAAGGGCCGGAGCAGGGCTGGCGGCCATGCGGCTGCCGGGGTGGGGCGGCTTTCCCTTTATCAGCTTTTCCGCTATATAGTCCTTGTCTCAGCGGGAAAACGCCCGCGCCTGCCGCCCTCAGCCCGGCAATGCCGCGCGGAACGAAACTTGCATGTTTTCTGGCGCGGATCGCGGGCGGCAAAAGCGGCAGTGCCGTGCCGCTGCGCCCACTCAAGTTTTTTCCCGTCTTGCCGATACGATCCGCAAGAACATCACCTCCGAGGTGTCTATGCTCCACATGCGCCCCCTGTCAAAACCGCGTCTCCACCTGCTGCTTCTGCTGCTGGCGGCTGTCCTGCTCACGGCCTGCGGCGCCCGCTCTTCGGGCGCCAATGATCCCGATTATGTGGATGCGGTGGAACTCAAGCTCAAATGCCGGGAACTGGCCGACCAGATGCTGGCAACCCTGCCCAACGAAGCCTTGCAGGGGGTTGTCGCCCTGCCGACCGCCTTTGTGGAAGAGAACAACCGCAGCGCCAGTTCGCCGCTGGGGCGTCTCATTTCCGAAGCCCTCATCTATGAATTCAACCAGCGCGGCTTTCCGGTGCAGGAATACCGCCTGGCGGGCAAGATCACCATCAGCGGCAACCGCAACGACCTGGCCTTCCTCAACAACGTGAGCATTCCGGTCGGCCAGAAATGGGCGGCCCTCATCGTGGGCACCTATTATGTCGACAAGGACGCCACCTTCGTCAATGCCCGCCTTGTGCGCGCCACTGACGGGCTGGTGCTGCGCACCGGCCAGCTCGTGCTGGTCAATACCGGCATCGTGCAGCGCATGTCCGAGGGGGATGCCGTCGCCTCGGCCAGGGCGGCCGCCGCTGCCGCGCCCAAGCCGCGCAAGTACGGGCAGAACGGCTACTATCCGCCGCTGTATACCCCCGATTCCAGCTTGAGCAGCGGTTCGCTCACCATTCGACAGGGCAAGTGAGGCCCGGGAGAATCCCATGACCACCAGCAAAAGAATCCTTACCGCCACGGCAGGCTACGGGCTGGCCTGCCTGCTGTTGCTTGCGCCCGTCATGCTGCCGGGCGTCTGTTCGGCAGCGCAGGCTTCGGGCAGCACCAATTCCCTGGCCAATCAATACCTGAAGGAAGCCCGAGCCTACCGCGAGGCCAGCCGCTTCGAGCTGGCGCGGCAAAGCTATGTGCAGGCCCTGTCCGTCTGCCAGAATCCCAAGCAATACGAAACCATCAAGCAGGAACTCAACGGCATTGAAATGCTGTTGCGCACCATGCGCTAGGATATGGCCATGAAACGTCTCTGCCTTCTCCTTCTCATGCTGGGCCTGAGCCTCCTGCCCCTGACGGCTGCCGCCTTTTTCGGCGGCAATGTGCCCTCGGCGGCGGACGACATTACCAAACAGCTCGACAAGCAGCTCATGATGCGCTACGCCGGGCGCGATCCCGGCATGACCAAGGCCAACCGCGAGGCCGTGGCCCGCGCCGGCATCATGATCCTGGGCACCTCACCGGCCAACATCAACGATCTGACCGAAAGCAGCCCCCTGGCCCGCCAGATGATGGAAGAAATTTCCCGCGGCCTCATCGAGAAGGGCTACCGCTTCAAGGAACTGCGCACCGGCAGTTATGTCCGCTTTGACCGGGATTCCGGCGAATTTCTGCTGACCCGCGATGTCAAGAAGCTGGAAAGCCGCACCGCCAAGGGGCAGGCCGTCATGGCCGGCACCTATGTGGTCACCCGGGATCAGGTACGCTTCAGCATCCGTCTCATCCATATTCCGAGCAATGAAGTCATGGCCATGGGCACGGCCACCGTCCCCATTACCGACGACATCTATCCCCTGCTCAGGGATCCCTACAATCCCTCCCGCTCCAACAGCGGCGTACCGTCTTCCTATACCCGGCTGCAATAACCCTTGCTCTCGGGCCGCTCTTTGACTATAAAATGCCCCGGCACGTCCGGGGCTTTTGCTTGCCCCGTCCATTCACGCGGCACCCCCGCCACAAGGAGAACGCATGGCTCTCAGCATCGGTATCGTCGGTTTGCCCAATGTGGGCAAGTCCACCCTGTTCAACGCCCTGACCAAGGCCCAGAACGCCCAGGCCGCCAATTATCCCTTCTGCACCATCGAACCCAACAAGGCCACGGTGGCCGTGCCGGATACGCGCGTGGACGCCCTGACCGCCAAGGCAAAGCCGAAAAAGACCATCCATGCCAGCGTGGACTTCATCGACATTGCCGGTCTGGTGCGCGGGGCCAGCAAGGGCGAAGGCCTGGGCAACCAGTTCCTGGCCAATATCCGGGAGTGCGCTGCCATTGTGGAGGTGGTGCGCTGCTTCGAGGACGAAAACATTACCCATGTGGACGGCACGGTCGATCCCCTGCGCGACATCGACACCATCGAAACCGAACTCTTGCTCGCCGATATCCAGAGCGTGGAAAAGCGCTTGGAAAAATTGCAGAAGATGGCCAAGGGCAGCAAGGATGCCAAGGCCGCGGCGGAAATCATGCAGGATCTGCTGGCCGCCCTCAACGACGGCAAGGCCGCCTCGGCCTTCCCCCTGCCGGAAAACGAAGCCTTTTTGCAGTCCTGGCGGGAATTGGGCCTGCTCACCGCCAAGCCCGTCATCTACTGTGCCAATGTGGATGAAGGCGCCGTGGCCGAGGGCAATGCCCTCTCCGCTCGCGTCGAGGCGCTGGCCGCCGAACGCCATGCCGGTTTTGCCCGCATCTGCGCCAAGCTGGAAGAGGAACTGCAGGGCCTTGCCGCCGAGGAACAGGCGGAAATGCTCGCCTCCTACGGCATTGACGAAAGCGGCCTCGTGCGCATCATCCGCACCGGCTACGCCACCCTTGGCCTGTGCAGCTATTTTACCGCCGGGCCGGACGAAGTGCGCGCCTGGACCATCCGCAAGGGCTGGAAGGCCCCGCAGGCCGCAGGCGTCATCCATACGGACTTTGAACGCGGCTTCATCCGCGCCGAAGTCATCTCCTATGCCGATTACATGAGCCACGACAGCGAGGCCGCCTGCCGCGCCGACGGCGTGCTGCGCGTGGAAGGCAAGGAATATGTCGTGCAGGACGGCGATGTCATGCACTTCCTCTTTAATGTATAGGATGAAGTTTCAGCCCGGACGGGCATGGCCTCGCAGCGCGCTCATGCCGTGATGCCGAACACGCTTTGGGAAAAGCCCCCTGCCCTGCCCGGGCGGGGGCTTTTCCGCTTCCTGCGTCTGCCGTCTCTCCGCCAATGGGCGGCGATGCGCGCGTCGCCCGTGCGGCACATGAGCGCGTACCGCCGCAAACCGACGCCTGAAACGAAAACGGAGAAAACGCCGGTGGGCGAACATTCTCCTCAGAGATGCGGGCAACGGAACAGCCTTGGCGGTCGGGATGCCGCGTGAGGGCTTCAATAGCGCATTTCCGTTTGAAACGCTTTGCGTTTCAAACCATACGGCCTGGCATTTCGCGGAAAAAACGCGGTTTTTCCGCTCACTTTCGGCCGGGCGGCGTTGTGCCGCCGCCTCGCATTTTGCCTTTTTCAAAGGCAAAATGCTCTAGCCTGCTGCGTGTCGCTGAATATTCTCTCGGATTCCCAGGCCTCCTGCAGCCAAGCGCCCTCGAGCAGCAGCCAGGCCAGCAGAAAGATCGCCGTCAGCAGATACCGCCAGTTCCGCAGCGAGCGATCCTGAACAACGGCAAGGAGCTTCTCCTCATGGCGCTTCTGCCATTGGCTTTGCGTCCTGTCCCGCTCCTGCACAAGCCGGGCAGCCAGTTCACTTTCACACGTCCGCAGACGGTCTTCCAGCACCTCAGCGGACACCTTGCGTCGCAGAAAACCGACCAGAAGAACGACCGTCATGGCCACAAGGCTGTTGGCGGCTGCCGCAAGCCAGTACGGTCTGGCAACACTGACGTCAAAGCCGGCAAGTTCAAGGGGCAGGGAAAGCAATGTCCATACGCCGCTCAGCAGCACGGCGCACAGCAGGCCGAAGCCGTATTCCAAGGCGAAATACCAGCCCAGGAGCAGCGCAGGCAACAGAAGAACAGGATTGCGGAAGGCCCGCACGATCCCGGCAATGCCGTGTTTCTCCCAGAACAGCGCGGACAGGCTATCGAAGCGAGCCTGAAGGGCAGCTTCCACCTCCTCCGTTTCCTGCGACATATCTCCACGGGAAAGGCGCTGGGCAAACCAGAATACCGGCATGTCGAACATGATCGTCACGGCGACGGCCTGTATGGCCTTGGTTTCTCCAGCGGGGCCTTGTACGACGCTTTCCCGCAGACAGATGCCGAAGCCGTCCTTCTCCTTCCATGACGAGGAGCAGCCCAGCTTCTCGAACGCGCTTTGCAGAAAGTCTTTTCTGGATTCTTCCGCAGGCACAAGCCCCAGATAGCGTTCCGGCGACGCCAGAAGCGCGACAAGCCCCTCGTATGCCGCCTCTTCCGGCTTCGTATCCGCCCACGTCAAGGTCACGACCACGTCATCCGCCAGTCGCGTCAGAGGCTCCGGCGGCCTGAGTCCGTCCGGCGGAACAACGGCACGCCATGCAAGGCTCGCCCTGGAAGCGGCCGACAAGACGGCTTTTGCCCGCCTTTTTTCTTGCATGTCCTCCACGAGGCACTGCCGCAGGGTTTCCTGCCTGAGTTCCGCTTCCTCTTTTTCTTTGGCAAGCTCCCGTTCCGCCTGCGGCCCGCTGCGGGGCATGTCCATGCTTGCGGCCACAAGGCCAAGCACCGGAAGCGCCACGGACAGCACCACAACAAGCGGAAAACGCAGTATGAAAAAAGGAACATGAACTATTCGCATGCAAAGCCTCCCCCCAAAAAAGAGAAGTTCTCTCCCCCTCCTTTTGCGCGTCATGGCGGCATATGGGTGGAACATCCCGAAAAAGCATGGCAAAATGCGAGGGAGCGGCCCCATATGGCCGCCCCCCAAAAGAACGCTCAATGCTCCCCTTCGACCCGCCGCGTAACGACTTTTTTCAGATACGAGATTCCCTCGGTCTCCCTTATGAAGGCGTTTTCCCACCAGTACTGCTGGCGGTCTCCCTCATGCAGCAGCCAGCCCAGCAGCAGAAGCCCCAACATGAAATAGCCAAAGTTCCGCCTGCCACGATCCCGGATGTAGGCAATGCGCTTGTTTTCCCGCCGGTTATGGAATTCATGGCTCGGACTGCCTTCCTCGTGTTTCAGGCTTTCCCTTTCTCTCTCAAGGCGGGCGACCAGCGCGTCTTCACGCGCCCGCAAACGGGCTTCCAGCACCTTCTTCCCGGAAATTCTGCGCCGCAGAAAGGCCGCCGCCAGGACGGCCGTCAGGCAGACAAGGCTGTTGGCGCCCGCCGCAAGCAGGTACGGTCTGGCAACACTGACGGGAAATCCGGAAAAGTCCAGGCACAACGAAAGAAACGTCCATACGGCGCTCAACTGCACGGCCCACAGAAACGCAAAGCCGCATTCCAGCGCAAAGCACCAGCCAATCAGCAGGGCGGGCAACAGAAGAAAGGGGTTGGTGAAGGCCCGCCTGATCTCATTCCCGATATGTTTCAGCCAGAATTGCTCAACCAGCGGTTGAAACTGCTTGGACATCCCGGCCCGCAGCTCGCGCGCCTCCTCTTTTGCATCCCCACCGCGCGGCAGACGCTGGCCAAACCAGAATACCGGCACGTCATATATGACCGCCACGGTAAAGACCTGCAGGGCATCCCTCGCGCCCTGCGGCACCAATGCACGGCCTTTCCGCCAACAGGAATGATAGGAGGTGCCGTACAGAGACGACCAGTAGGGTTTTTCGCACCTCATCTTGTCCAACACCGCGCGCGCAAATTCTTCCCGGGCATCTTGCGTGGGGACAAGCCCCACAAATCGCTCCGGCGGCGCGAAAAGCGTGACAAAGCCCTCATATGCCGCATCTTCCGGCTTGGTATCATCCCAGGCAAAGGCCATCACCACATCATCCGCCAGCCATTTCAGCGGCGCAGCCGGCGACAGACCGTCCGAGGGCGAAACGGCATGCCAGACAGGGTAGTTCGCATGGCTATATCTGGGGGGCTCGGACTTTTCCTTCCCCTCTTCCAGACATTGCCGTACGATGGCCTGCCTCTTCTCCATTTCCTGTGTTTCCCTGGCGCGCGAGGCCTCCGTTTGGTTCTCGCCGAACCAATTGCCACTCTTCAGCGGCAACACGGCAAAAGACAGCCCCTGCCACAGAAAAAACACCGCCACCACCATCGGCATACGCAGCCTGAAAAAGGGAATACGGGAGAGCAGCGGCATGCAACCTCCGAAAAAGTACAGCGGAGCACCACCACGAGACCGCATAACAATGAGGAGAAGAAACCTTCTCCTCATGTTCGTCATCACAGCATATTATTGGACAGCCGGCACGGACGGCGGGGCCTGCTGTGCGCCCGGAACCTGAGCAGGCGCCTGCTGGGCGGGAGCCGCCGGTGCGGCGGGGGCGGCGGGCATGCCGGGCTGGGGCGTGGCATCCTCCACGCCCACGATACGCACGCCAAATTCGGCCACCTTCCCGCTCGGCACATAAAAGAGCACCATGAAGGGCACCTCGCCGCCCGGAGGCACATTGCCGTTGCGAATATAGATATCCGGGCTGCTCTGCAGGAAGGATTCCATTTCCTGCTCGCCCAGCACCTGCAGCTGGAACGGGGAAAGTTTCGCCCCGGCCAGCTGCTGCTTGACGACCAGCGGTTTCTTGTTCGCATCGTAAATGCCCGCCTCCACCCGGATAAGGGCCTTGGGCTGCGGAAATTCGTTGCGCACATCTCCCACAATGACGCAGACCTCGCCGACCTTCTCATTCGAGACAAAGAACTGTCGTACATTGCGCATGGTCAGCATGGACACGCGCCGCGCCAATTCGTCATCGGACAAGGAGGCCTTCTTGTCGCCGGAGGGAAACTGGATATAGTACCAGTAGCCGGAACCGCCCAGCAGACCGAGAAAGATCAGCAGCCCGATCCAGAGCAGGATGGACGAGCCTTTCTTTTCCTTGCGCGGCGCGGCGGCCTTGGCCGGAACCTTTTTCGGCGGGGCCTCGGTCGCGCCCTTCTGTTCGGGCAGCTGCAGGGCAAAGACGTTCTTGCAGACCGAGCAGCGCAACTTGGCGCCGGCCTTGGCGAACTTGTCCGGCAGATTGAAACGGCTATGACAATGCGGGCATTGGATTTCCATGCGATTACCTCGACACCGGACTACACGGACAGCAGTTCATAGATGGACGGCAGGGAGCGGTAGCGCTCGGCATGATCCAGCCCATACCCCACAATAAAGCCGGAATCCAGCGAAAAGCCGGCAAAAGCCACCGGAACCTCCACTTCGCGGCGTTCGGTCTTGTTGACCAGAGCCGCCACCCGCACGCTGCGCGCGCCGCGACCGGTCAGCACATCCAGCAGAAAGCGCAGGGAATGCCCGGAATCCACCACATCTTCCACCACCAGCACATGCTTGCCGCGCACATCGCATTCCAGATCCTTGGTCAGCTTGACCTCACGACTGGAAACCGTGCCGAGGCCGTAGCTGGCAAGACGCACAAAATCCAGCTCCATGTCCTCGCGGCTGATGGCGCGCGTCAAATCGCTGAAAAAATGCACCGCTCCCTTGAGCACGCATACGGCAACCAGAGGCTCCCCGGCATAGGCGGCGGAAATCTCCTCGCCCATTTCCGCCACACGCGCGGCAATATCCTCGGCGCTGAACAAGAGCTTGGCCGTCATTCTTTCCTGCTCCCCAGATCTTTGAAAACCGCCGTTTCGTCACAGCAATCGGGATACTTGGCGCAGTGCACGCAATCCGACCAGATTTTCTGCGGCAAGGCCCCCTTGTCAATGATCTCGTAGCCGAGCCGGGAGAAGAACACCACCTGATAGGTCAGCGAAAAGACGCGGCGGATATGCAGAGCCTCGCAGTCGGACATGCAGGCTTCCACCACCTTGCGGCCAAGGCCGTGCCGCCGCAGCTCCTCACGCACCACAAGGGAACAGATTTCCCCCAGATCCTCCCAGACCGGGGCCAGGGCGCAGCAGGCCGCAATCCTGCCGTCCGGGGCCTCCACCACCCAGAAGTTGCGCACATGTCCGTACAGGAAAATGAGCGCGCGCGGCAGGAGCAGCCCCTTTTGCGCGCAATCCAGCAACAGGGCGTGCATGTCCTTCACGTCATCCATGTGCGCCTTGCGCACGGGCCAATCATACGCCATGACTAATCTTCCAAAAGTTTATCAAAAATTTCGACAAGATCCTTGTATTCCACCAAACCGGTACCCGCAAGGACGACCTTTCCCTTCCGGTCAAAGAAGACATTGAAGGGAATGCTGCTGATGCCGAAGGTGCGCGTCAGATCGCGCGTGGCCATGTAGACGGGATAGGTCACGCCGAGCTTTTGCAGAAAGGCGGGCACAGCGCTCTTGTCCTCATCCACGGACAGGCCGATGACGACGACGTTCTTGTTTTCATAGGCCTTGTGCACCTTCTGCAAGTCAGGGATTTCCATGCGGCAGGGCGGGCACCAGGTGGCAAAGAAGTTCAGCATGATGACTTTGCCCTGATGTTCCGCCACCAGTTTGTCCAGCCCCTTCTGGTCGAGGGTGTCCAGCGGAGCCGCGCCCGCCAGAGCCGGAAGCAGGAACACAAGAAGGAAGGCAAGAGAAAGGCGTTTCATGAATTACCCCTGACTGATGAATTTTTTGGCCGCGCGCACCGCGCTCACGGCGTCCTCGCAATAGGCGTCCGCCCCGATGGCGTCGGCAAAGGCCTGCGTCACCGCCGCTCCGCCCACCATGACCCTGATGGGGAGGTTCCGCTCCCTGACGGCGCGAATGGTGTCCTCCATCCGCACCATGGTCGTGGTCATCAAGGCCGACAGGCCGATGATAGCCGCCTTGTGTTCCAGAGCGCAAGCCACAATGGTTTCGGCGGGCACATCCTTTCCGGCGTCAACCACGTCAAAGCCGTGATTGCCCAGCAAGAGCGCCACGATGTTCTTGCCGATGTCGTGAATGTCGCCCTCCACCGTGGCCACCACGATGACCGGGCGCTCTTCCGGGCCGCGGCTCTCTTCCAGCAGGGGCTTGAGTTCGGCAAAGGCGGCCTGCATGGTTTCGGCGGCGCGGATGAGCTGGGGCAAAAAGTATTCCCGGCGCTCGTAGCGGTTGCCCACCTCGGTTATGGCCGGAATGAGCACCTCGTTGACCAGCGCAAAGGGCTGCGCGCCCTTTTCCAGCTCCGCGCGCAGCAGCGGCAGGACATTTTCCCTGTCGCCCAGCAGGACGGCCTCGCCCAGCGTGCGGGCGCGCGTCGAGGCCTGCGCGCCGCCCGTCGTCTGCGGCGCGGTGGCCTTCCACTGGGCATAGCGGGCAATGAAGCCCGCCGCATGCGCGTCATGACCTCGCAGCACATTAAGGGCATCAAAGGCTTCATGCAAGCGCGCGGCGGAAGGGTTGGCAATGCAGGAGCTGAGACCGGCCCCGGCCCCCATGCAGAGGAAGGAGGCATTGAGCAGATCCCGGGCGGGCAGGCCGAAGGAAAGGTTGGAAAGGCCGAGGGTGGTAGGCAGGCCCTGTTCGCGGCACCAGCGGATCATGTCCAGACAGGCCAGCGCCCCTTCCGGCTTGGAGGAAACCGCCAGCGCGAGAATGTCCACCAGCATGAGACGGCGCGGAATGCGCAGGGCCTCGGCCTCGAGCAGCAGCTTTTCCAGGATGGCGATGCGCTCGGCGGCGCTCACGGGCAGTTCGGCCCCCTTGAGGGGCAGGAGAATGAAGGGCGCGCCGTAATCCCGGCACAGCGGCCCCAGCGTTTCCATGCGCCCGCTCTCCCCGCTCACGGAATTGACCAGACAGGAACCCGGACAATAGGGCAGGGCCGCCGCAATGGCCTCGGCATTGGAGGAGTCCAGCGAGAGCGGCGTCAACACCCGCCCCACGAGGCGGCGCGTCAGCTCGGGCAGAAGCTGCTTCTCGTCCACGAGGGAGGCCCCCACATTCACATCCAGCACCTGCGCGCCCGCGGCGATCTGCTCGTCGGCAAAGCGCAGGGCCTCATCAAACTGCCCGGCCTGCAGCTGGGCGGTGAGTTCCTTCTTGCCCGTGGGATTGATGCGCTCGCCGATGATGACGAAGGGCGCGTCCGGGGCAAAGCGCACCAGCTGCGAACGGCTGGTCAGGCACATGCCGCGAGGGGCGGGAGCCGAACCTGCGGAACGCAGTTCCACCCGGTCAAGGGCCTGACGCAGGGCCGCCATGTGCTGCGGCGTCGTGCCGCAGCAGCCGCCCAGCACCCGCGCGCCCAGCGCGGCAAAGTGCGCCGTCTTTGCGGCAAATTCCTCAGGCCCCAGCGGAAAGACGGTCACGCCGTCGCGCAGTTCCGGCAGGCCGGCATTGGGTTCGACCATGACCGGGCAGGCGCAGACCTCCAGAAGCTCGCGCACCACGGGCAGCATCTGATCCGGGCCGAGGCTGCAATTGGTTCCCACCACATCCACGCCCAGATTCTGCATGGTTTCGGCAAAGATGGTCGGCGAGGAACCGGTGAGGCTCACCCCCTGTTCAAAGGTCATGGAGACCATGACCGGCAGATCGCAGACCTGCCGCGCGGCCACCACGGCGGCCCGGGCTTCGGCCAGATCGAACTGCGTTTCCACCAGCAAAAGATCGCAGCCCCCGGCAACGAGACCGCGAATCTGGGCGGCAAAGGCCGCTATGAGATCCGCCGGCTCCATGTCGCCCAGCGGGCTGGCAAAGTGCCCTGTGGGGCCGATGTTGCCCGCCACGAACACCTTGCGGGAAGCGCGGGCCGCGGCGGCCCGGGCCGTCTCGACCATGCGGCGGCTGAAATCATGAACGTCCAGCCCGGCGGGCAGCTTGCAGGGATTGCCGCCAAAGGTGCAGGACGTGATGATGTCCACCCCGGTATCCACATAGGCGGCATGAATGCCCTGCAGGATGTCGGGACGCTGCATGCAGAATTCCTCGGGGCTGACGCCGAGGGGCAATCCGGCGGCCTGAAGCATGGTACCCATGGCCCCATCGAGCATGAGCGGACGTTTTTCCCTGATGCGGGCCAGAAACGGCGATACTGACATGGCAAATCCTTTATGTGCTGGGCTGCAAAAAGTCACGACGCTCCGGGCATTTCCCCGGACAGGTTTTTATTACTGAAAAACATTGAAAAGGACAAACCAAAACTATAGGATTGCCTTTCCGGGAGCAAACCTCCCTCCTCGCAACGCCCCAACCTCCAAGACATCAGCCATGCCAGACAAGGCCAAGACCGACGCCGGCGCCCCTGTGGCGAGCCGGCCCGAAGTGGAAATACTCTCTCCCCTGCCGGATGCCGGGCGCGCATCCCGTTCAGGCGCACGGGCAACGGGCGCTTCCGAAAAAAAGCTGCCCTCGGGCGCCGTGGTCGAGGCCGGGCAGCCGGATGAGGGGACGGAACCGGACGACGATCTGGAGCACGGCGAACCGGATGCCGATGCCCTCGATACCGACACCTATGACGACGATCCGCTCTTTCTGACCGAAGCCACGCACGACGACGAGTCCCTGCCCGCACCGTCCGAAAGCCGCCTGCCCGTGCAGGCGGGCAGCCGGGACAGCCTGCACCTCTACCTGCGGGAGATCAGCCGCTTTCCCCTGCTCAAGCCCGAGGAGGAGCATGAACTGGCCCTGCGCGTCCGGGACAACAACGATCCCGATGCCGCCTTCCGGCTGGTTTCCTCCCATTTGCGGCTTGTGGTACGCATTGCCATGGACTTTCAGCGCCGCTGGATGCAGAACGTGCTCGATCTCGTGCAGGAAGGCAATGTGGGCCTCATGCGCGCGGTCAACAAGTTCGATCCCGACAAGGGCATCAAGTTCTCCTATTATGCCTCCTTCTGGATCAAGGCCTACATCCTCAAGTTCATCATGGACAACTGGCGCATGGTCAAGATCGGCACCACCCAGGTGCAGCGCAAGCTGTTCTACAATCTCAACCGGGAGCGCCAGAAGCTCATTGCCCAGGGCTTTGACCCGGATGCGGCCATGCTGTCCGAACGTCTGGGCGTCAGCGAGGATCAGATCAACGAGATGGATCAGCGCCTTGCCGCCAACGATCTGTCGCTCAACGCCCAGGTGGGCGACGATCCGGGCGGGGCCACCCGCATGGACTTTCTCCCCGCTCTCGGCCCCGGCATCGAGGACGATCTCGCCGGCAGCGAAATGGCCGGCATCGTGCGGGACAAGATCAGGACGCTGCTGCCCTCCCTCAACGAGAAGGAACTCTACATTCTCCAGAATCGCCTGCTCACGGACGATCCCGTTACCTTGCGCGAGATCGGCGAACGGTATAACGTGACCCGCGAGCGTGTCCGCCAGCTGGAGGCACGCCTGCTGGAAAAAATCCGTCGGCATATCGCGGGCGACGTCAAGGACTTTTCAGACGAATGGATCCAATCCTAGATGAAACGCGCTAATTCTCTCCTGCTGTGCGCCGCGCTGGTGGGCGGCATGTTTCCCTTCTCCCTGCTGGGGTGCGGCGGCTGTGCCAACCAGAACGGCGCTGCCGCCCCGGCCAGCCGGGAGACCGACGCCATTCAGCGTCCCCCTGCCGACACCCTTTCGGCCGAGGCGCAGGATACCTTTGCCTATCTCGTCTTCATGCAGGCCATGAGCAAGGACAACGAGGAGGAACTCATCGAGAACGTGGGCCTGCTCAAGAGCAGCCGCGTTCCCGCCAGCGTCTGGCTGGACGGCGCCGTCTGGCTGCTCAGCCGCAAATCGGGCCATGTGCTGCCCTTCCTTGAGGATGCCCTGCAGGCCCACCCCGGGGATCTCTCCCTGACCATGCTCTATGCCGAAACGCTGGCCGACCGCAATATGACGGACAAGGCCCTGGCCGTCATGCAGACCTACATTGCCGCCCACCCCGACGAAATTGACGCGCAGGTGGAACTGGCCCTGCTGCTTGTCAAGGCCGGGCGCTTCGACGAGGCCGACGCCCGCCTCAATGCCCTGCCCGAAAAGGCGCGCACCCCGCTTGTGGATTACAGCCATGCCCGCGCCCTGTCCGGCATGGGCCGCAAGGAGGAAGCCATCGTCAGGCTGAAGCGCGCCGTCAAAGAAATGCCCAACTTTGTGGAAGCCCTGGGCGAGCTGGCCTTTCTGCACGAGCAGCGCGGCGAATGGAAGGAAGCCCGCGCCATTTATGAACGCCTCATGGAGCTGGACGTTTCCCCGCAGGAGGTGACGGAGCGGCTCATCAACCTTTCCCTGCAGCTCAACCAGCCGGACATGGCCCTCAGATACCTGAAGAAGGGGCCGGACACCCTGGCCGTCAAGCTGACGGCGGCGCGCCTCTTCATGGAGGCGCGGCATTATCTGCAGGCTGAAACCCTCCTGCAACAGGTGGCCGAAAGCGAGGACGCCCCGCCGGAAGTCTTCCTCCTGCTGGCGGATCTGGCCTATCAGCAGCGTCGCGACGTTTCGCAGGCTCTGGGCTGGCTCAACCGCGTCCCGGCCGACGGGGACGCCGCCCCGCGCGGCGCGCTCCTGCGCGTCCAGATCATTGCCGAAACCGGCCGGAACGAGGATGCCCTGCGTCTGGTGCAGGAAGGGCGCAACCATTATGCGGACATGCCGGAGTTCTATTCGCTGGAAGCCCGCATTCTCGTGCGCCTGGAGCGCAAGAAGGAGGCCCTGAACATCATCCGTGACGGCCTCAGGACATGGCCCGCCGACGAGGATCTCTCCTTCCTGCTGGGCAGCCTGCTGGACGACATGGGCGACAAGGAGGGTGCCCTCAAGGCCATGGAAGTCCTGCTGGCCAATCATCCCAACAATGCGCAGGCTCTCAACTATGTCGGCTATTCCCTGGCCGAGAGCGAACGCGAGCTGGATCGGGCCATTACCCTGCTGCGCAAGGCCGACAGCCTGGCCCCCAATCAATCCTATATCATTGACTCCCTGGCCTGGGCGCTCTACAAGGCCGGACAGCTGCCCGAAGCCCTGGAGCAGATCCGGCGCGCCGTCCGTACCGGGGACGTCATTGATCCCGCCATCTGGGAACATTACGGCGACATTGCCCTGTCCATGAACCTGAAGGACGAGGCCCGCAACGCCTATCTGAAAGCCCTTGAGCACAAACCCGCCAATGCCGACGCATTGCGGCAACGTCTGTCAACGCTATGAAACTGACCGCCCGCCTTGTCCTTCCCGTCTGCCTGTCCCTTTTGCTGGCGGCCTGCGCCGGCAAGGGCCGGGAAACGCCTCCACCCCTGGACAGCCCCGCAGCCGCCGCCCGCAGCGAAGCCCTCTGGCAGGCGCTCGAAGCGCAAAGCGCCCGGCACGCTGCCGCCCCCTGGCGCCTCAGCCTGAGCCTGCGCTTCGGCAGCGAAGGCAATACCCGCCGGGTCACGGCCCTGTTCTGGGGCAATGACGACAGTCACCTGCGCCTTGACGTCATGGCGGGCGTGGGCGCGGTCATTGCCAATATCGTGGAGGGCGAGCAGCGTTTCCTCGTCTACAGTCCGCGCGAAAACGTGGCCTATTTCCACGAGGGCAGCACCAAGCCCCTGCTCAAGGTGGGCGTGCCCGTGCCGCTGGCGCTGGCCGATCTGGCCGCCCTGCTCAACGGGCGCTACACGCGGGCCTTCGGCACGGGGCATACGCCCGTGGCCCCCGAGGGGGACGGCGCGGCAGCCTTCAGTCTGGACAAGCGCTTCGGCGGCGTGCTCACCGTGGACGAACAGGGCCTGCCCGTGCGCTGGACGGAAAACGGCGCCAAGGGCTGGGTCATGGGCATTCTGTATGATGATCAGGGCCTGCCCCGGCGTCTGGATCTCACCCATGCCGACGGCCAGAAGGCCATTGTGCTGGTCAAGCAGCGCGACAGCGTGAAGGATCCCTTCTCCCCGGATCAGCTTGCCCTCACCCTGCCGGAAGACACGCCCCTGCTGCCCATTTCGCGCTATCGCGCCCCGGCGGAATAGCCCGCCCATCCCAAGGAGAACCGATGGAAACCCTGCACATCGCCTGCGATCACGCCGGCCTCGAACTGAAGGAAACCCTCAAGACGGCGCTGGCCGCGCGCGGCTTCAATCTTGTCGATCACGGCACCCGCAGCGCGGAAAGCTGCGACTATCCGCAGTACGCGCATGCCCTCTGCGCCGCCGTGGAAGCGGAAAACGGTCGCGGCATCCTCATCTGCGGCACGGGCATCGGCATGTCCATGGCCGCCAACCGCCACGCGGGCATCCGGGCCGCCCTCTGCACCACGGAGCTGCATGCCCGCCTCACCCGCCGGCACAACAACGCCAATGTGCTCTGTCTCGGCGCGCGCGTGACCGGCGTGGAGCTGGCCCTGGCCATCATGAACGCCTTTCTGGATACGGACTTTGAAGGCGGCCGCCACCAGCGCCGCATTGATCAGCTCAACCCGCAGCCCGCACGGTAAGTCATCATGCAGCTTTACAATACCCTGACCCGCAAAAAGGAAACCTTCACCCCCCTGCGCCCCGGCAGGGTCAACATGTACGTCTGCGGCATTACCGCCTATGATTACTGCCATATCGGGCACGCCCGCTCGGCCATCGTCTTTGACCTGCTGGTGCGCCACCTGCGCGCGCAGGGGCTTGAGGTGACCTTTGTCCGCAACTTCACGGACGTGGACGACAAGATCATCCGCCGCGCCAATGAGGAAAACCGCGACTGGAAGGAAGTGGCCGAAACCTATATCCGCGCCTTCCACGAGGATATGGATCGCCTCAACGTCCTGCGCGCGGATCACGAACCCCGGGCCACGGATTACATCGCGGAAATGCAGGCCATCTGCACCGCCCTCATCGAGCAGGGCAAGGCCTATGCCACCCCGTCGGGGGATGTCTATTTCCGGGTGCGGGCCTATCCGCCCTACGGCAAGCTGTCCGGCCGCAGTCTGGACGATCTGCTGGCCGGGGCGCGCGTGGCCCCGGGCGAGGAAAAGGAAGACCCGCTGGATTTCGCCCTCTGGAAGGCCGCCAAGCCCGGCGAACCCTTCTGGGAAAGCCCGTGGGGCAAGGGCCGCCCCGGCTGGCACATCGAATGCTCGGCCATGAGCAAACCCTATCTGCCGCTGGACATTCACGGCGGCGGACAGGATCTTGTCTTCCCCCACCATGAAAATGAAATCGCCCAGACCGAAGCCTGCTGCGGCTGCGAGCTGGCGCATTTCTGGGTGCATAACGGCTTTGTGCAGATCAATGCCGAGAAGATGTCCAAATCCCTGGGCAACTTCAAGACCATCCGCGACATTCTGGACGGCTACCTGCCGGAAACCCTGCGCTTCTTCCTGCTGGGCAAGCAGTACCGCAGCCCCATCGACTTCAGCCCCGAGGCCATGGACGAGGCCGAACGCGCCCTGCAGCGGGTCTATGAATGCCTGCGTGAGGTTCATGCGGCCCGCGAACGTGCCAACTGGAAGAAAATCGCCCTGCCCGCCGATGTGGCCCGGGAGTGGGATGACCTCGGGCCTTCCGTGAGCCATGCGCTGGACGACGATCTGAACAGCGCGCAGGCCTTCGGGCACATCTTCACCCAGGTCAGACTGGTCAACCGTCTGCTGGAAGACAAGAGCCTGCGGGCCGGCGACGGCGCCAAGGCCCTGTTTGACGACTTCCTGGCCCGCGCTGCGGACTGGAACGCCCGCCTCGGCCTGTTCGGACAGGATCCCGCCGCCTTCCTGACCGCCATGCGCGATCAGAAGGCCCGGCGCAGGCAGCTTGACACGGCACAGGTGGAAACCCTCATGGAACAGCGGGCCGAGGCCCGCCGCAACAAGGATTTTGCCCGTTCCGACGCCCTGCGCGACGAACTGGCCGCCCTTGGCGTGCTGGTGCGCGACACCCCGCAGGGCCAGCAGTGGGATCTGGCCTGAGAGCGTGCAAAACTTCATGTATCACATTAAAGGAGGAGTCATGCCGATGATCCTGTCCCGCTTCGGGCGGGGGCTGCGGGTGGCCCTCCTTGCCCTGCTCGCCCTGCAGCTGGCGGTCGGGCAGGCCCATGCCTTCTTTTTCGGGGGTGTTTCCCTCAAGGATGAGAAGGAAATGGGACACAAGTTCGACACCATGATCCGTTCCAACCTGATCATGGTGCAGGATCCCGAAGTGAGCCATTATGTGGAAAGTCTGGTGAGCCGGCTGGTCAAGGCCATTCCGCCCCAGCCCTTCACCTTCCGTTCCGGGGTCATCCTGCATCCGCAGCTCAACGCCTTTGCCGTGCCCGGCGGCTACGTCTATGTTTTCACGGGCCTGATCATGAATCTCACCAACGAAAGCGAGCTGGCGGGCGTGCTGGCCCATGAGCTGGCCCATGTAACCCAGCGTCATGTGGCCAGCCGCCTGGAGCGCGCACAGGTGGTGAGCATCGCCTCGCTGCTGCTGGCCGTGGCCGGCATCGCGGCGGGCGGCTCGGGCGGCGGCGCGCTGGCCGTGGGCGCGCTGGGGGCCGGCCAGTCGGCCATGCTCAACTACAGCCGCATGGATGAGAACGAAGCCGACCACATCGGTCTGCAATACCTCACCGCCGCGGGCTACCCGCCCGCGGGCATGGCGGGCGGCTTCAAGGTGCTGCGGCAGAAGAGCTGGATGAGCGGGGCCAGCGTGCCGGCCTACCTTTCCACCCATCCGGACATCGGCGACCGCATCAACGGCATCATGGCCCGCGTCACGGGCATGAAGGAATCCGTCCGCAACCGCAGCGTGAACAACAACCGCTTCCTGCGTGTGCAGACCCTGCTCTGGGGCCGCTACGGCGACGAACAGGCCGCCCTGCATCGCTTCCGGGGCAAGGATGGGCTGTCGAGCATGGGGCGGGGCATGGTTCATGCCCGCCGCAACGACATTGTTGCGGCCACAAAAAGTTTTGACGAGGCCGTGGCCGCCTCCCCGCGCGATCCGCTCGTGCTGCGCGAAGCCGGAGCCTTCCATTACCGCAAGGGCGACATGGGCAAGGCCGAACGGCTGCTCACCGAGGCCATGCGCCTTGATCCCCGCGATTACATGGCCAGCTTCTTCTATGCCCGCCTGCTGGACGAGACGGAGCGGGCCGCACAGGCGGACCGCCATTACCGCGACGTGCTGCGGCAGGTGCCGGAAGAAGCCGATGTGCACGAGGCCTATGCCCGCTCGTTGGGGCGGGCGGGCCGCACCGGGGCCGCGTACATCCACATGGCCTACAGCGCCATTTACGCCAACCGGCGCAAGCAGGCCAAGCGCTATGTGGAGGAGGCCCGCGCCAAGGCTCGCGGCGGGGCTGACGCGGCCCTGCTCAAGCGCCTGGAGAATGTCTACAAGGAACGCAAGGAAATGTGGGAAGACGACTGATGGAAACACATGCCACCACCATACTGGCCGTGCGCAAGAACGGCCTTGTGGCCCTGGCCGGCGACGGTCAGGTGACCCTGGGCCAATCCATGATCATGAAGCATTCGGCCCGCAAGCTGAGACGTCTGCATGACGGCAAGGTGCTGGCCGGCTTTGCCGGGGCCACGGCCGATGCCTTTACCCTCTTTGAACTTTTCGAGGCCAAGCTCAAGGAATTTCGCGGCAACCTCGTGCGCGCCGCCGTGGAAATGACCAAGGAATGGCGCAAGGACAAATACCTGCACAAGCTGGAAGCCATGCTCCTGCTGGCCGACGCCGAACACCTGCTCCTGCTTTCCGGCACGGGCGACGTCATCGAGCCTGATGACGACGTGGCGGCCATCGGCAGCGGCGGCCCCTATGCCCTTGCCGCCGCGCGCGCCCTGCTGCGCCACAGCGATCTGGAAGCGGCGGACATTGTGCGCGAGGCCATGCGCATTGCCGCGGAAATCTGCGTCTACACCAACGACAACATCATCGTGGAACAGCTCTGATGCCCGCCAGCGATCTCCCGCCGTCCTCGGCCGCAACCGCTCCGGGCGCCAGCCTGACCGCGGGCTGCAAGGTGAATCTGGGCCTGCGCATCACCGGCGTCCGGGCCGACGGTTACCATGAGCTGGACTCAGTCTTCGTGCCGCTGGCCGCGCCGAACGACCGGCTGGACATTGCCCCCCTGCCCGAGGCCGCGCCCGGCATCCGCGTGCGCTGCGATGCCGCCATTCTTGACCCGGCCCGCAATACGCTGACCAAAGCCTACGCGGCCTTTTGCCGGCTGGCCGCCGTACCGCCGCCCGCTCTGGAGGTACGGCTGCACAAGGGCATCCCCTCCGGCGCGGGCCTCGGGGGCGGCAGCAGCGACGCGGCCGCCCTGCTGCGCTGGCTCAACAGCGTTTCGCCCGCCCCTCTTGACGAAATGACGCTGGCCGCGGCGGCCCTGAGCGTGGGCGCGGATGTGCCTTTCTTTCTGTTGAACCGCCCCTGCCGGGTGCGCGGCATCGGGGAAATCATCGAACCGCTGGAGCTTGACCTGCCGGAAACGAGCCTTGTGCTTGTCTGCCCCGAGGAAAGCATCAGTACGCCCTGGGCCTATCGGGCCTATGACGCACTTGCGGCGGAGAAAAAGCGCGAGCCTGCGCAGGGGGGCTTGACAACAAAAGAGATGCAGGATAATGGAACTGCTCTCTCGACCATGCCGGATACACGCGCAGCGGCCACGGCCTGCTTCCGTCGTCGCGACGCTCTTGTCATGCGCAATGATCTGGAAGAGGCCGTTGCCCGGCACCGTCCGATCATCGGCGCCGCCAGGCAGGCGCTGACGCGCTGCGGGGCATGGGCCGTTGTCATGAGCGGCAGCGGTTCTGCGGTTGTGGGGCTTGTGCCCGCCGCCAAGGCGGAAGCAGCTCATGCCGCACTGATGAGGGACGGTTGGCGCACATATGTGCAAACGCTCTGACACTTGCTGGGATGTCGCCAAGTGGTAAGGCAACGGGTTTTGGCTCCGTCACGCGAAGGTTCGAACCCTTCCATCCCAGCCACACAACTTTACTCGGCGTAAAGGCACGCAGATGATGTTCAGCGATCTGAAGATTGTCACGGGTTCGTCCAATCCCGAACTGGCCAAGGCCATTTGCAACCATCTGGGCTGTCAGCTCACCCCGACGCTCGCCACCACGTTCAGCGACGGCGAACTGCGCATCGAGATCGGCGACAATGTGCGCGGGGACGACGTTTTTGTGGTGCAGCCCACCTGTCCGCCCAGCGTCAACCGCAATTTCATGCAGCTCTGCCTCATGCTGGATGCCCTCAAGCGGGCCAGCGCGGGGCGCATTACCGCCGTCATTCCCTACTATGCCTATGCCCGTCAGGATCGCAAGGTCAGCCCGCGCGCGCCCATCAGCGCCAAGATGGTGGCCGACTTCATCAGCACGGCCGGGGCCGAGCGCGTGGTGACCATCGACCTGCATGCCGGCCAGATTCAGGGATTTTTCGACTGCCCGGTGGACAATCTCTTTGCCACGCCCGTCATGATGGATCCCCTGCGCAAATACAGCGAAAATGACGACATCGTCATTGTTTCGCCCGATGCCGGCGGCGTGGAGCGCGCCCGCTCCTATGCCAAGCGCCTCAATGCCCCGCTGGCCATTGTGGACAAGCGCCGCGACAAGCCCAATCAGGCCCAGGCCATGCACGTCATCGGCGAGGTGGAAGGCAAGGTCGCCATCATTGTGGACGACATGATCGACACGGCAGGCACGCTCTGCGCCGGAGCCGAAGTGCTGCTCAAGTACGGCGCCTCCCGCATCATCGCCTGCGCCACCCATCCCGTGCTTTCCGGCCCGGCCATTGAGCGCATCAACAATACGGCAGCCCTGGATCGCGTCATCGTGACCGATACCATCCCGCTGGGCGAAAAACTGGCGGCCTGTCCCAAGCTGGAAGTGGTGTCCGTGGCGGCGCTGCTGGGCAAAACCATTCACAACATCCATACCGGTTCCTCGGTAAGCGTGCTGTTCATCTAGTGAATTGCGGGTGCCCTTGCCCCGTTTCATAAAAAATACGAATGTTTCCGCTTCGAAGCGGCAGACAGTGAAGGAGAAAGCAATGAGCATTGAAAAGACGTTGAGCGTGCAGAAACGTGAAGAGAGCGGCAAGGGCCCGGCGGGTCGTACGCGCGCCCAGGGCCTCGTTCCCGGCGTGTTTTACGCTGCCGATGGCAAGAATATCGCTGTTCAGGTTCCTTCCCTGCCCGTGGAAAAGCTGTACGGCGAAATGGGCCGCACGTCCGTTTTCAACCTCGAAATCGACGACAAGGGCAGCAAGACCGTATACCCCGCCCTGTTCTGGCAGGTGCAGATGCACCCCTACAAGAAGGAATTTACCCACATCGACTTCTACGGCGTGGATCTTGACAAGGAAGTCAAGGTCGATGTGCCCGTGGAATATGTGGGCGTTTCCCGCGGCGTGAAGCTGGGCGGCATCATGGAAACCTACCGGGAAGTGGTGCGCCTCAGCGCCAAGCCCATGGACATGCCCGCCAAGATCACCATTGATGTGACCGATATGGACATCAACAGCAGCGTCACCATCGAGACCCTGCCCCTGCCCGCCAACGTGTCTGCCGTCTATGATCAGAATTACGCGCTGGTGAGCATCATCGACAAGTCCAAGGTCAAGGGCGACGACGCCGAAGGCGAAGAAGCCTAATCCTCCCCGCAGCGCCTTTTCGGGCCGGTTCCTTTTCGGGAATCGGCCCTTTTTCCACTCATGTCAGCCGCGCCTGTCCCCGCTGCCTTTGCTCCCGCCCCCGCCTCACCCCCTTTTCGGCGCATCCCGCTCGCATCGCGCCGCGAAGGCCCCCTGCTGGACTGGTGGGAGCGCCCGGGAGCGACAACCGTGCTGTTTCTGCCCGGCACCATGCTTTGCCCCCTGCAATACCGGTGCGTTCTGCAGGCCCTGTACGAACAGGGATTTTCCGTGGCGGCCCTGCATTTCAGCGCTCACGGCGCTTCCCGTCATGTCTGGCGGCTGCGGCTGCACGATCTGCTGCAGGATGCGCAGGCGGCTTCCCGCTGGCTGCATGCGCACGCGGGCGGGCCGATTGTGCTCTGCGGTCACAGTCAGGGCGGCATTCTGACCCTGGCCCTGGCCTGCGGCGGAAGCTGCCCGCAGGGAGAGGCGTCCGTCGCCTTTGCCCCGCTTTCGGACATGGCCGCCTTTTTTGCCGTTTGCGCCGTCTTTCCCCAGCATGACGAGCTGCTCTCCCTGACCCGTTTTGCCCCGTTTGCCGGGCAGCGTGCCCGCCTTGCGCAGGCAGCTCGGGCGCTGGCCCATCGCCTGCCCGGCCTGCCGGTGCCCCTGCCCTGTTACCTTTCGCCATACCGCCTGCTGGCCGGCATGCAACGGCCTGACCTGCCCCTTGCCGGGCGCAGGCTCAGCTATCCGCTGGCCCTGCTGAGCGATTTGCTGGCCCTGCGCATCAGGGAAAGCACGACGCACCCCTTTTTCCTGCTGGGCGCGCGGGACGACGCCCTGTTCCGGCCCGCGCTGCTGGAACGAACGCTTGAACGGCTTGCCGCCCCGCGCAAAGAACTTTATCTTCTGCCCTCGGGCGGGCATATGCTGCTCATGCAGCGGGAATCGGCACAGGCCTGCGCCGCCTTTCTCGACCGGCGCTGCCGTGAGCTGGGCTTGCCCCACCACGCCCTCCATCCTCTTGCCAAGGAATGAGTTATGGACTTTTCCGGTGTCCTTGTCGGTCTGGGCAATCCCGGCCCCACCTATGACGGCACGCGTCACAATTGCGGATTCGCCCTTGTGGAGCATCTGTTGCAAACCGTCCGGCGGGAAGGCGGCGAGGCGCAGGAAGTCAGCGGCAACAAATTTTCCTGCCATCTCTGGCGAGTACGCTCCTCCCTGCTCGGCGGCGTCTGGCTGGCGGCCATGCCCCAGACCTTCATGAACCTGAGCGGACAATGCGTGCAGCCCCTGCTGGCCTGGCACAAGGTCAGCCCCGACAGGCTGCTGGTGGCCCACGACGAGCTGGATATTCCGCCGGGGGAACTGCGCTTCAAGCTCGGCGGCGGCAATGCCGGACACAACGGCCTGAAATCCATCCAGCAGCAGCTGGGCACGCCGGATTTTTACCGCCTGCGCATCGGCATCGGTCGCCCGCCCGTGCGCGGAGACGTGAGCAACTGGGTGCTTGGCCGCCCCTCTCCTGAAGACGCCCCCCGCATCGAGGACGCCCTCGCCCGGGCCGTCAAGGTGGTCTGCGCCTTTGCCGACAAGGGGCTGGAAGCCGCGGTACGCGCCTGCCGCGCCTGACGGGCGCCCGTTGCCGCCCGCCTCCTCTGCCCCTGCACCACAACACCTTGAGCCGGGGCACTCCGCCCCGCCCGTCCGTCGCATCTGCCCGGCAAGGCCATACCGTGCCCATACGCGGGCCGTATTGGCAGGCCGGGGGGAGGCCCGTCCGGCGGCTTTGGCAATTTTCGCCTGCCCCTCTGCCGCAGGCGTATCTTTCTTCTTGTCCAACCACATAGCATGATTATTCTTTCCCGCATATTGTACGCTTGTCATCTGCTGCATATCTTTCGTAACAAAAATTTCCCGTCACGCATTATTGACATCAAGGATTATTCACAATAGTATGCCACCCTAAAAAAAAGGGGTTGAAATGAAGTATCGGTTTTTCAAATGCCTGGTAATGCTTGTCATGGCTTCGGCGGCATTCGGCCTTGGCGCCGGCATGGCCCATAGTCAAGAAAGGGGGAAAGCGAAAGGCCCGCTCCTGACCGTCAACGATACTGTCCGGGGCGTGCTGAAAAATCACCGCACGCTGATGAGCATCAAGGAAAACCGTACGGCCCTCGAGCACGAACTATCCAGGGCACGTGCGGGCTTCGGCCCTCGCGTGGACGTCGAGGGGAGCGCCGGCGTAGGCATCCTCAGCGACAACACCTCGCGCGGCATGAATCTGGACAACCAGATGCTGGGCGTCGGCAGCGTTTCTGCCAAACTCGTCCAGCCCATCTGGGACGGCTTTGCCACCCGCAGCCGGGTGCGCACCTCGCAGGCCACCCTGGATTCCGTCCGCCACCGCGTCTTTGATACGGCAACAACGCTCAGCCTGGACGGCATCATTGCCCATATTGATCTCTTGCGCTGCCTCGAGCTGGTGCGGCTGGCCCGCGTCAATGTGGAGCAGCATCAGTCCATTCTCGCGCAGGCGCGCGACCGGGTCGCCCTTGGGGCCGACACTCAGGCCGATGTGACCCAGGCGGAATCGCGTCTGCAGCGCGCCCTTTCCTCGCTGGCCGACGCGCAGGACAAGCTGCGGGTGGCCGCCGCCACCTACGCCCGCCTGACCGGCATTGATCCCGTGACCAGTCTGGAAAAGGTCGCCATGCCGCCGCACATGCCCAAAACCCCCGAAGAATTCCTCATGCTGGCCGAAAAGAACAATCCCAAGCTGGCCGCCTACCTGCAGGACATTCGTGCCGCCCGGGGCGAAAAGGAACTGGCCGAAGCCAACATGTACCCCTCGGTGCAGCTGGAAGCCGGCCCGGATTACAGCGACCGCGGCGGCAACCGCGAACGCTGGGTCTACAGTTTTGACGTGCTGGGCACCGTGCGCTGGAACATCTTTAACAGCGGCGCCGACGTGGAAGGCATCCGCGCGGCCTCGGCCCGTGAACGGCAGGCCCGGCAAAACCTGTACGATTACATGGATACCCTGCGCCTGGACATGGAGTCCACCTGGAGCAACTATCAGGCTGCGCAGGAGCAGTACCGCCATTACTCGGATGCCATGACGGCCAACCGGCAGACCCGTCAGGCCTATTACGAGCAGTTCCTGCTGGGCAGCCGCAGCCTGCTGGACGTGCTGGACTCGGAAAACGAACTCTACAGCTCATCGACCTCGGCTGAAACCGCGCGCGGCAACATTCTTATCGGCGCCTACCGCCTCTATGCCCTTTCCGGAACGCTTCTGCCGCACTTGAACATTCCGGCGGAACTGATTGCCGACGATCCCAAGACCGCTGCGCCGGTCAAGGGTGAAGAGTTTGATCTCGGCTGGTTCAAGTAGCGGCCTGCGTCAGCCTGTCATGGCTGGTTCCGCGCTTGTTTCCGACCGAAGAAGATGGCGTGCGGGGGGGGCGTCCCCCGCCGTCAGGCAGTCCGGCACATGCTTAGTGCCGCGCCGTGCACCCAGACCGCCAATCCCGCTCCGAACCCACGGCATTGGCGTAGGCGGCAGCGCTTGTGCCCTCGCCGCCTGGGCCGGCATGCCGCGCCGCCACGCACGTCACCCTGCCACAGACACGCATGACCGCCGGGAAGGAGTCAGCCATGCCGGAACCAGCTACTGAAAGCGCACAAACATGGGAACAGGGGGTTGATGGTCTGCGCCCTTCCGACGTTGACTTCATGCCGCCCCTGCTGCACAGCCTGGCCACGCTCTGCCGCCTTCGCAACAGGCATCTGTCGCCCCAGTACCTGCTGGCCAACCTCTCGGGAAGCCGGGTTTCCGCACAGGCCTGCCTGCGCGTTGCCCGGCGGGCGGGTCTCGGCGGTTCCATTCTCTACCGGCCTCGTCTGGAGGAAATCTCCAATCTGACGCTGCCCTGCATGCTTCTGCTCGCTCATGACCGCAGCTGTGTGCTGACGCGGGTTTTTCGCAAGGACGTTGCCCCCGCTCCGGCGGAACAGACCGAGCACGACGCGACCGGCGAAAGCGCCACGACGGCCCGCTGGTTTGCCGAAGTCATCTTTCCCGAGTCCGGGGAAACGCCGCAGGAAGTGGCGCTGGAAACCCTGCAGGAAGAATATTCAGGCTACGCTCTTTACATTGCCGTATTGACCCGCCCGCAGCAGCATGTGGAAAAGCTGCGCCTGATCCGGGGCAAGCGCTGGTTCTGGGATGTGCTGCGCTATTATGCCCCCATTTACCGGCATGTGGCGCTAGCCAGCGTCATCATCAATCTGGTGGCCGTGGCCAGCCCCCTCTTCGCCATGAACGTATATGATCGCGTGGTGCCCAACAATGCCATAGAAACGCTCTGGGTGCTGGCTTCCGGGGTGCTGATCATCTATCTTTTCGACTTTCTCCTGCGGACGCTGCGCACTCATTTTGTGGATGTGGCCGGTCGCAATGCGGATGTCGTGCTTTCCAGCCGGCTCATGGACAAGGTGCTGACCATGCGTCTGGAAAACAAGCCCGAGTCCACGGGCGCACTGGTCAACAATCTGCGCGAGTTTGAACAGCTCAGGGAATTTTTCAGCTCATCGTCGCTGCTGGCCTGCATCGACGTGCCCTTCCTCATCATCTTCCTTCTGCTCATTGCCTTCATTGCCGGCCCCATGGTCTTGCTGCCGATGGCCGCCGTGCCCGCCCTCATTCTCTGGGGCATCTGCCTGCAGACCCTGGCCCGCCGTTGCGCGGAACAGACCTACAAGCAGAACATGCAGAAAAATGCCCTGCTGGTGGAGATGGTCAACGGACTCGAAACCATCAAGGCCTGTCAGGCGGAAAGCCGCATGCAGAAACTCTGGGAAGCCGTGGTCGGCCTTTCCGCCCGCTCCACGGCGGAATCCCGGCGCTATAACAGCCTTGCCGTTACCGGCTCCCTTTTTGTGACCCAGCTAGTCACCGTAGGCATGATCATCTGGGGCGTCTACCGCATTGCCGACGGCCTGATGACCATGGGAGCGCTCATCGGCTGCAATATCCTCGTGGGGCGTACCATGGCGCCCCTGATGCAGGTGGCTTCCCTGCTGACCCGCTTCCAGAATTCGCGCATGGCCCTGCAGGCCCTGGATCTGCTCATGGAACTGCCCTCAGAGAATCAGAGCGAGCAATCCAACATGGACTTCGGCGAGCTGGAGCCGTCCTTCACCCTACGCGACGTTTCCTTCGCCTATCCCAACGCCATGCAGATGGCCGTGGAGGATGTCAATCTCGTCATCCGCCCGGGCGACCGCATCGGCATCATCGGCAGCATGGGTTCGGGCAAGAGCACCCTGGCCAAGCTGCTGACAGGCCTCTACCTGCCGCAGAAAGGCAGCATCAAATTCGGCAATGTGGATTTGCGCCAGCTGCCCACCACGGAGCTGCGCAGCCGGATCGGCGTGCTGCCGCAGGATGTGGTGCTCTTTTATGGAACCATCCGGGAAAATATCGTCCTGGGCGATCCCTCCATCAATGATCACATGGTATTCCGGGCAGCGGCCCTGGCCGGAATCATGGATTTTGTGCGCAACAATCCGGCGGGCTTCGGCGCGCAGGTGGGCGAACAGGGCAAGGCCCTTTCCGGCGGCCAGCGGCAGGCCGTGGCCCTGGCGCGTGCGCTGGTGCGTGACCCCGACGTGCTGGTGCTGGACGAACCGACCAGCAACATGGACACGGATTCGGAATTGCGCCTGCAACAACGCCTCATGCAGGCTTCCCGGGGACGCGTCCTCATCCTGGTGACCCATCGGCTCAGCATGTTGCGCATGGTGGACAAGCTGCTGGTCATGGATCGCGGCCGGGTGCGGATGTTCGGCCCGCGTGACGCCATTCTCAAGCGCCTCAAGGACGAACAGGCGCAAAGGAGGGTCGCCCATGCCCAGGGATAATGCACGCCCCGATGCGGGAAAGCCCGACAGGCCTTCCCCCGGGGACATCTTTGCCCCCATTCCCCTTGATCTCCTGCCGGGGGCGGACGAACCCGAAGAAAGGACGCGCCCGTCCCTGCTGCGCCGGTTCACGGCCTTTCTGAAACTGCTGTTCATAGGCGATGCCGGGCATGAACAGCAGCCGTCCAGCACGCTGGGTGAGCGCCTGAAGGAAGGATCCAGACGCATGGCGGCCTCGGGCCAGCGCATGAGCAAGAAGGAACTCTTTGCCGCGCTGGATGCCCCGCTCAACGGACTGTCGCCGGATGACATCCAGTACGCCGGCGAGGTGGATGCGGCCATGTCCCGCCGCCCCACATTCAGCGCACGTGCCCTGTCCGTGGCCGTTGCCCTGCTGTTTGCGGTGCTGCTCGTCTGGGCGGCCGTTGCGTCGCTTGACGAGGTCACCCATGCCGAAGGTTCCGTGGTGGGTTCGCGCCGCACCCAGTCCATTTCCAATCTGGAAGGCGGCATCCTGCGGGCCATACTGGTCAATGAAGGCGACATTGTGGAAAAGGGGCAGATCATTGCCCAGCTGGAAAACGTCATGGCCGAGAGTTCCTACCGGGACGCCCTGTACAAGCTGGTGGAGCATCGCCTTGCCATTCTGCGCCTGGAAGCCATGCTGGAGGACGCCGAACCCCAGTTCCCCAGCAATATTGCGGAATTTCTGAATCTATTACTGGGGGAAACGCCGGACGATCAACTGGCGACGCGCACCGCCCAAATTATCGAGGATCAGCGCAATACCTGGAAGGCCCAGTCCTCCAAGTTCCAGTCCGAAATTGCCGTGCTGGAATCCCAGGTCGCCCAGCGCCAGCAGGAAGCGGCTGAGCAGCAGGCCCGCAAAACGCAGCTGGAAAGCAGCCTTGCGCTGGAGACGGAACAACGCAACACGGCCAAGCGTCTGCTGGATCGCAACAATTATTCCCGCATGGATTATCTGGGGCTGGAACAGAAGGTCACCCAGACCGAAGGGGAAATCGCCATGCTGGCCGCCGCCATTCCCAAGACGCAGGCCATGCTGGAGGAAGCCCGCCTGCGCATCAACAGCCGCAAGGCCGAGGAACAGCTGACCATCAGTCAGGAAATCAACAAGCGGCGCACCGAGCTGGCCTCAGTGCGGGAAACGCTGACCGCCGGCGGCGACCGGGTCACCCGTACCGAGGTGCGCAGCCCGGTACGCGGCAGCATCAAGCAGATACTCATCAATACGGTGGGCGGCGTGGTCAAGCCGGGCGAAGCCATCATGGACATTGTGCCCATGGACGAAACCCTGCTCGTGGAGGCCCGGGTGCGCCCGCAGGATGTGGCTTTCCTGCGTCCCGGCCAGCCGGTCATGATCAAGGTTTCGGCCTATGACTTTTCCATCTATGGCGGCCTTGCCGGCAAGCTGGAATCCATCAGCGCGGATACCATCGAGGACAAGAAGGGGGACTTTTACTATCTTGTCAAGGTGCGTACCCGTGAGACGACCATACGCCACAATGACGAAGTGCTGCCCATCATTCCGGGCATGCTTGTCATGGCCGACATCATCATCGGCAAGAAAACCGTCCTTGACTATATTCTCAAGCCGGTCATGAAGGCCAAGCAAAACGCCATGCGAGAACGCTAGGCCGGCCCTGCAACCGATCTCGCATCCGAATCGCGTTATCGCCACACGGAGAACCCATGCGGAAATGGAGTTACCGACCCTTCCTGCCCCTGCTGCTCGCTCTGGGCGTCATGCTGCTCGTGCTTTACGGCCTCATGTTCAAACTGCGGGACGACGCCCGCGCGCAGGCGCTGGCCGAGGCCCGACAGCAGCTTGCTGCCCATGCCGCGGCGGGGCAGAGTCTGACGCGCTTCTGGCTGGACACGCGGCGCAATGCCGTCCAGGCCCTGATCCGGCAGGACAATCCGCGCCTGCTGGCGGCCCGGATCAAGGAGGCTGCCCTGCCCTCCCTGTTGATCCAGACCGTCGCCCGGGAAGCATGGCAGGGGGAAATCCGCAATCTTGCCGGACTGGCCGACGCACAGCAGCTGCAACAAATGCGGGCGCTGGCCCCGCTCATCAGCCAGTTCCAGCGCCGGCTTGCCGCCTTCCTGATCCAGCAGGATCTGGCAGGGGCGGCCCTGCTCGACCAGAATTTCACGCCCCTGATTCAGGCGGGGCAGGAATGCCTGCCCTCCCTGCAGCGCAACCTGCGCCAGCGGCATGAGCAAACGCCCCTGACGCTTATGCGCATCCTGCCCATTCGCCTGCTGGACGACAGCATTCTCCTCGATATCGTTTACCCGCTCATGGATGCCGAAGACGCCTCGCCTGACAGAAAGGCGCTGGGCTACCTGTGGATAACCTGCGACATTTCCTTTCTTCTGCAGGATTTGCAGAAGGCCGCCGGGCCGGATACCCGCAACATCCTCATGCGCCGGGAAGGCAATTCGGTGCAGACGGTCTACTGGACAACGCGCCCGGTCATGCGCGAAGGCGTCTGGCCTTCCGGCCTGGAAAAGGGGGAGCTTGTCGGCATCACGCTCAAGGACACCGACGAAGAACGGGAAATCGTGGCCATCGGCAAGCCTGTTCCCGAGAGCGACCTCTTTGCCGTGACGACCTGCGACAAGGCTGTTCTCTATCAGCAAAACGGCGGCCTGCACTGGCAGTATCTGGCCCTTGCCGGCGCCCTCTACCTTTGCCTGACCGTGGTGCTGCTGCTGATCTTCCGCTGGAACCTCACGCGAGAGTTCCGGCAGGAGCAGCAGGACATACGGCGGCTCTATACCCGGCTATCCCAGCAGCGCTTCTTGCTGGATACGGTCATCAGCGCCATGAATTCGGCACTGGTGCTCATTGACAGCGAGCGCAGAATCGCCTTCGCCAATGCCGATTTTCTCCGCCTTGTCCAGCATGAGGGCGATATTCGCAACCTGCCGGTGCACCATCTTCCGGGTTTTCTGGCCCGCAGCCTGGAACTGCACGTGATGGGCGTGCTGGGTTCGGGGCAGGAAATGACGGATACCGAGGACATCATCATTGACGGGCAGTTGCGGCATTATTATGTCCATTGTCTGCCCTACGAACTGGGAGAGAGCGAACTCCGCAGCGTGATCGTCGTCTACCGGGACGATACCGAGCGCGTGGAAGCCCAGAAGCGCGCCTCTGCCGCCCTGCAGCAATGCGTAAAAGCCTTCACCCATGCCGTGGAGGGGGTTGACCCCTACCTGCGCGGCCATTCCGGCAAGATGGCGGAATTGTCCCTGCAACTGCTGGCCTGGCTCGGCAAGGATGATCCGGACACGGTGGCCACCCTGCGCATTGCCGCCAGCCTCTCGCAGCTGGGCATGATCCGCCTGCCGCATAATCTGCTGACCAAGAGCGGCAAGCTCCTGCCGGAAGAACGCCGCCAGATGGAACGTCACGTGGAATATACCGCCGAGGCCATCAGCGGCCTCGATTTCGGTTTGCCCGTTCAGGAAACCATCCTGCAGATGCACGAACGTCTGGACGGTTCCGGCTATCCCCGGCACCTTCAGGGCGACGCCATTCTGCCGCAGGCACGCATCCTGGCCGTGGCCAATACCTTCTGCGCCCTGGTGCGCCCCCGCTCCTACCGGACGCACTTCGAAGTGGGCGCGGCGCTGGCCATCCTGCGGGAAAAGCCCTTCAAGTATGATCAGGAAGTCGTTGACGCGCTGGAGGCTTTCCTCAACAGCAGGCAGGGCGAAGAATTCATCAAGAACATGCAGCAGGAGCCGAAGCAGGAGGCTTGAACCCGGGCCGCCACGCGTGCCCCGCACAGCCGAACTTCCGCCGCCGGCCCGGCAGCGGCGGTCTGGCCGGTTCCGTCCATTGCGCCACTCCCCCGGAGCGCGGGCCGCTCAAGCACCGGGGCGGCGGCCTGCCGCCTGTCCCTTGCCCCAGCTCAGGAGCGCATCGCTTCCAGCCGGGTCAGAAGTGCGTCCACACGGGCTTGCGTGGCCTGCACGTCGCTTTCGAGGGCGATTGTCCGCTCCCGACAGCGCTGTGCCCGGCTCAGCAGACTGCCCGCGGCAGGCAGCAAATAGCGCGACGGCAACCAGACATGGCGGGCCAGCAGTTCGGCGCAGGGCACGCAACGGCTTACGCCGGGCATCTCCCGGCGCTCTGCCGCCAATGCCAGCGCCTGCCTCACATGCGCTTCCTCAAAATGGGTCAGGCTCCTGCCGTGACGGCCCAGACCGGAAAGATCGGCCATGAACACCTGATCCCGGCCGGCCAGCGGCCCCGGGGATTCACGACGGCGATCAAACAGCAGAAGGGCCAGCGCCGCCGTGTGTTGCCGCACCACATTCCCGGGCAACTGGATGACGGCATCCAGCAGATTGCGTTCCACCAGACGCGAGCGCACGAGGCCTTCCCCCTTTTCGCGAAACAGGGGGCCGAGCCGCGTCAGGAGGACGACCCTGCCCGTGGCGGCAAGGGCCTCGCTGATGTGGCGGCACATGTCGCCGGCATCCGCCTCGTCATCCGCCGCGCGCACAAAGGCCGGGCCGGCGCTGAGGCACACATGGGCGGTGCCGCTGTCCCCGATCTCGCCTTCGGTGGCGGCATCCGGCGGGAGCAGGCCCATGCTCCCGCCCTGTGCGGCAAAAACGGCCGGAACCCCGCTCAGCAGGAGCAGGAGGAGACCCAGCGGCGCGCTGGCCTCATGCGCCCGGCAGTAGACGCGATCCGCCAGCGGCAGCCGCAAGGCCGCCTCGGCCAGCAAACTGCCCTCGCCCGCCTGACAATCGCAGACGCTTTCCCCGGGCCGGACATCGGCCAGACCGATCATGAGCTGTGCCAGCCAGGCCGGCGTCACGCCAAAACACAGCGAACGACCGCGTGCGGCGGCGTAGTCGTTGAGCTTGTCCAGCAGCAGGCGCGCCGCCAGATCCCTGTCCAGCAGCGGCATGTCCTGAAAGGCCCGCAGGCAGACGGCCAGCGCTTCCGGCCCGCTCACATGCTCCGGACGGAACAGGCCTGTGCCCGCGCGCCCGAGGGCCGTGCGGCTCAGGGCCGCCAGCTGCGGCCACTGGGCTTCCGTCCAGGGAGCGCCGTCTTCCGCCGCTGAGGCCTCGCGCAGCGGGCGGGGGAGGTTGCCCTGCTCCAGCAGCCGCAGCTGCCGCGCCAGAAAACCCGGGGGGCAGAGCTGCGAAAGGGCAAAAAAGGCCAGCGCGGTTTCCGCTTCCCGACTGTGGGCAAGGGCAGAATCCGGATGTTCGGCGGAACAACGGCCGCAAAACAGGCTCCCCACCCGCTCGCATGCCGCATCAAGGCTCTCCCGTGCCCCGCGCAGCAGGTTTTCCCCAACCGGGAAGGCACCGCCTGCCGTGCGCCTGTCCATCACCGATCCTCCTCCTGCGGCCTGTGCGCGCCGCTGGCGGCATTGCCGTCCGCCATGTCGCCGAACAGCAGCCCCTGCCGCAGCAATCGTCCTTCGGGCGCGGGCGGCGTATCCCGGGAGCGATCCGGCGTCCGGGCCTGATGCAGCAGCAGCGACAGCACCATATCGCGCCGCTCCTCCATGAGGCGGCGGCGCTGCCGCATTTCTCTTGCCAGCTCCGTGGCGGTTTCGACGATCAGATCCTGCACCTCGACCGGCGGCACAGGCAGAGAAAGCCCTTCCAGATCCCCCTTGCGCAGCACCTCGGCGCTGTGCCCCGTGCTTCGCGAGCGCAGATCAGCCTGCGTATGCGGATGATTCAGCAGCCAGTGCAGATAGCGGGGACGCACCTCAGGCGCGCCGCCGCGTCCGTTCGGCGGCTGTCCCAAAGCCCGCATCCGGATGACCATGATGGGCGCTGCGGCCAGCACGCGCACAATGCCCGCCCCGGCCTCCACGGCGCTGACCAGTGTGGCGTCATTGACCTGCCCGCGCGCCCGAAAGAGAATATCCCCCGGCCTGAGCGGAAAATGCGCCCTCACGGAGCCAAGCTGCACGCGCACCAGACCGTCGGGGGACAGCTCGCCGCCGTTCAGATCGGCCAGCTGCACCAGCGCCGTTTCTCCCTGCGGATTCGGGATGACGCGGGTGCGAAACGGATAGCCGAGGCGAATATCCGCCAGTTCGCCAAGGGAAACGTCCATGCTTGCTCCTTGCGGCCCTGTCCGACAACCGCCTGTCAAAAAAGAACCGCAAAAACTGTAAACGGATTTTGGGGCCGAAGCAAGCGCACGCGGCCTGCCGCTGCCCGCGCACAGGCCATTGCCGTCAACGGCATTTCGCCCCTCAGGGCGCGCCCTCCCTGCCGTCGTCGGGCAGGAAGGGCAGGCGGCAGAGTACGGAATCTCCGCGCAGGACAAGAAGATGCCCTTCATTCGGCAGCAGGGAGGCATCCTGCGGCGGGAGCACCGATTCCAGCGCCCAGCGCGAAGCGCCCGCATCCCGGCCCGGGGCAAGGGCATGCCGCTGCATTCTGGCCATCATGCCGCCCCACTGCATGACCAGAACATCCGCCGGTTCCAGCCCGTGCGGCAGATCCAGAACGCCCCGCACCCGACAGGCCTGCGTGCCCAGCCGGAACTGGCGCAGGCGCGCCGTCCCGCTGCTGGGTGGGGACAAGACGCGCTGCGCGGCCATGACCAGCCCCGCCTGCTGCTGATCGCAGGCAAAACGCTGCGGCAGGGCTGCGGCAAGGCGTTCAAGACGCCCCTCAAACGCTTCCCGCAGGGCCTGCCCCATGCCGTCCCCCCGGTTCAGCTCCCGCAGATCGCATGTCTCGCCAAGGCCGTAGAAAAAGGCGCTGCCGTCCGCATCCAGCCGCACGTCCCAGTAGCGTTGCGGCAACACCTTGCCCACGGCCACCGGCCCGGGGCTGTTGCGGCTGCGCATGTTGGGCAGCGGCTCATGGACGGCCTGCCGCTGTTCAAACAGCTCCCGCCAGAGGCTGAAATCGCAGCTCACCGCCCCATGCGCGGCCGAAAGGCGCGGCAACAGGCTTTCCAGCTCGGCGCGGGTCAGGAGTTGCCGGACGGTATACGGCAAGCCCGGATGCTCGCCATAGACCGGCGTGCGCACTTCATGGGCGGCAGCGTGAAAACGCTCGGCGGCCAGCTGCACCAGAGAGGGGATTTCCTCGTAATTGTCGCGCAACACCAGACTGTGAAATTGCAGGGGCGGCGCATGCTCGCCCCGGGCCTCGCGCGCGCGGCAGGCTTCGCCCAGGCGCAGCAGATTGCTCAGGAGCCGTTCCACATGCCGTCCGCCGCACAGCCCGGCATACAGCTCCGGCTGCAGGGTATGCAGGGAAATGATGATGCGCCGCACCGGCGCGGCCGCCAGGGCCGCAATGGCCGCATCATCCATCTCGCAGGCCATGTTGGTGGAAAAAACCGCCTTTTGCCTGGCAAGGGGCGGCAAGCCGGCCAAAATTTCCCCGAAATGCGGATGGAGGGTCGGCTCGTAAAAAAAGGAGAGGAAGAACGAGGCCTCCGGCACGAGATCGAAAAGACGGGGCAGGCCGCGGGCCAACGGCAGCGGCATGACCGCCCGGCTGGCCTGCCGGAAATCGGACGAACAGAAGCGGCAGCGCAAATTGCACAGACCGGTCATGTCGCCGAGAATGCGTCGAAACGCGTACGCATCCCTGATGCATCTGGGCCGCATATCCCCTCCCGGAAAATCGCTCTTTCCGCGCGGCAGGCTCCTGTTGCCGCCGGCGGCGAAACGTCCCGGCCCCGCCGGTCAGCGGGGCAATTCTCCTGCCATTCCTATCGGTCAGGCGAAAAACATCTTGAGAGGCTGCGGCCCTGCGGCCTTCCCGCCCACGACGCCCCATCGCAGGGGCAAAGCATGACCGTACTAGGTTTTGCCGAGGAAAAACCGGGCCAGAAGCCAGTCGGCGGCGGCGCTTGTCAGACTCATGATCCACAAAGCGGAGAAAGCATACCGCAGAAGAATGCCCAGCGGAATCCACCAAATCGGATCATCCTTGAGGGATACCCAGGGACGCCCCTCGTAAAGGGTCAGCAGGGCCGAGGCCGCGAAGGGCAGCCAGAAATGACAGACGGCCCGCCGGGGCGTCCTGGCAAAGCCCGCGAGACAGAGGGAAAGGAGCGTGCAGACCGTTCCCAGCACGGCGTCTTGCCTATTGTCCCCGGCGTCATAGAACATGTCGCCCATGAAGGCTTGTGAAGGCGCAAACGTCGCCTTGACGCAGGCCAGATACACGGCAAGTCCTGCCAGCAGGCCAAGGACCATGTGCAGGCGTTTCCGTTTATCCCCAGCCATGTGCGTGCCCCTCGCCACAGTTTGTTGACCAGGCCCCGAAACGAATGTACGCACGGCCCCGGCAGGGGGGCGGGCGCGCCCCATGACCTGAGGCCCCGCACGCTTCCGAGCAGCCTCAATGCGCCGCGCCCCAGTCCGGGCCGGTACCGGCATCCACCAGCAGTGGCACGGAAAGCCGCTGACCGCCCGGAGCCACGGCGGCCATGAGAGCCGCCACCCGGCTGGCCGCAGCCGTTGCCGCGTCCTGCGGCACTTCGAGCAGGAGTTCGTCATGTACCTGCAAGAGCAGGCGCGCTTCCATGCCGCGCAGGACGGCGTCGGCATCCACGGCCAGCATGGCCAGCTTGATGATGTCCGCCGCCGACCCCTGAATGACGGTATTGATGGCCTGCCGCCGGGCCAATGCCGAAGCCTGACCGTTGGCGGAATGGATGTCCGGCAGCAGACGGCGGCGGCCGCCGAGCGTGGTGACGAAGCCCTGCCGCCGGGCGGCGGCCTCCACATCCTCATAAAAGGCTTTCAGGCCGGTCAGGCGCTCGAAGTAGCGGGCAATGAAATCCTTGGCCTCATGGCTGCTGATCTTGAGTTCCTGCGCCAGCTTTTGCGCGCCCATGCCGTAGATCAGGCCGAAATTGATGGTCTTGGCGTTGCGGCGCTGATCCGGCGTCACGGCCTCGGGCGGGCAGTCATAGATCAGCGCCGCCGTGCGGGCATGAATGTCCTCCCCGTCGCGGAAGGCCGCCAGCAGGGCCGCGTCCTGCGACATATGGGCCAGTACCCGCAATTCCACCTGCGAATAGTCCGCCGAGACCAGCGCCCGGCCCGGCCCGGCCACGAAACAGGCGCGCATGCGCTTGCCCAGCGGCCCGCGCACCGGAATGTTTTGCAGATTGGGATTGCTGGACGACAACCGCCCGGTGGCCGTGGCCTTCTGATTGAAGGTGGTGTGCAGGCGGCCCCCGGCGTCCACCAGCCGCGGCAGGGGATCAAGGTAGGTGGAGCGCATCTTTTCCAGCTTGCGGAATTGCAGGATGCTTTCCACCACCGGATGACGGCCTGCCAGACGTTCCAGCGTCTCCTGACTGGTGGAGGCCTGCCCGCCGCGCGTCTTGCGCGGCGCGGGCAGCCCCAGCTCCCCGAACAGGATCTCGCCAAGCTGCTGCGCGGAACGGATGTTGAACGTTTTGCCCGCCGCCGCGTAAACCGTTGCCGTCAGTTCATCCAGCTCGCCCTGCACATCGGCCAGAAAGTTGCCGAAGGCCCGCGCGTCAATGGCGATGCCCGCGGCCTCCATGCGCGCCAGCACCGGGGCCAGCGGTATTTCCAGAGCCGCATACAGCTCCAGCAGGCCGTCGCGGGCGAGCCGGTTTTCCAGCAGGCGCGCCATGTCCAGTGCCAGCGCGGCGGCGGCTCCCTGCCGCAGGGCCGCGCCCCAGCGCACCAGCAGACGGGGCCAGCCGTAGTCGTTTTCCTCGGGATTGAGCAGATAGGCGGCAATGCCCAGATCAAAAACCCGGGGGCCGCCCTCCTCCCGCAACAGGCCCCGTCGGTAGAGCTGCTTGGCATCCTCGCTCACCACCAGCCCGGCCCGGGCCAGCCAGTCCGCCAGCGCCTGCGCCTCGCCGCCCCAGCGGGCCGTCCACGGCGGCCTTTCGTCCGGGCCGTCGGGCGAAGCCACGGCCAGTTGCGGCGCGTCATCCGCGCCTTGCGCCCAGATGACGGCCACCCGCGCCCCGTCCGGGGCGGGCAGCTGCTGGACGCTGCGCACCAGCGGCGGCAGGGGCGGTTCGTCCGGCAGGCCCATGTCCAGCAGGCTCAGCTGCCGCGCCGGGGCATTCTTCTCCGATCCTGAGGCGACAGCCTCACCTGCGGCGGGCGCGTCCTGCCGGGCGGACGGGGCAAGCGCCGCCCGCCCCTGCCCGGCCCGGCGCAAGAGGGCATCCATGTCCCGGCGCAGGGCATGCAGCTCGAACTCCGCGGCCAGTTCCGCGCAGGCCGCCGCATCCGGCGGCTGCACGCGCATATCCTCCAGCGAAATGTCCTGACAGAAATCACGGCGCAGGGTCGTCAGCTCCCGCCAGATGAACATCTTGTCCAGATGATCCTGCAATTTTTCCCGCAATTTTGGCGGAATCCTCTCAAAATTGTCCCGAATGTCCTCAAGGGAGGCGCAGACCTCGAAAATCTGCTGTGCCTTCTTGGGGCCGATGCCCGGCACGCCGGGGATATTGTCGCTGGTATCGCCGATCAGGGCCTGCACGTCGGCCCACTGTTCCGGCGACACTCCGCTTTCCAGCCGGAAGTCCTCGGCGGTGACGAGCTTTTCCTCCCGCGAACCGGGATCCCACATATACACATTGGGGCCGAGGCATTGCTTGAGATCCTTGTCGCCGCTCACGATGACCACCGGACATTGCGCGGAAAAGCGCGCGGCCAGCGAGGCGATGCAGTCGTCGGCCTCACAGCCCTCGGAGATGATGAGGCGCAGGCCCAGCGCGCGCACCATGCGCTGAATGGGATCGATCTGCCGCACGAGATCCTCGGGCGTGGCTTCCCGGTTGGCCTTGTAGAGCGGGAAAATCTCATGCCGGAAGTTCTTGCCCCGCCCATCCTGCACAAAGGCGAAGCGGCAGGGGGCTTCCTCGCGGAGAATGCGCAGCAGCACCCGGCTGACCACCACCAGCGCATTGGTGGGAAAGCCGTCCGAGCGCTGCATGTTGCGATTGGCAAAAAACCCGCGAAAGATGAATGCGGAGCCGTCCATCAGAAAAAGGGGGGCCGAATCAAGGCCGAGACGTTCTTGCAGCGACATGGATTTTCGAGGGTTGAGGTCACGAGGGGACAATTCTTGACGCTTGCAGGCAATGCCGCCTGCGCGTATGATAAAAGGATGGAAACAAGTCCGCAAGTCAACATTCGCCGTGCGGGGGAGGAACTTTCCGTCCGCGTGGGCGGCGCCTGGAAAATGGGCGCGACCCTGCCGCCGCAGGCCGGAGAGGCGCTTTCCGCCGTGCGGGAGGGCAGCGCGCGAACGCTGATCCTTGCCTGCGACGGGCTGACGGACTGGGATTCCAGCCTGCTGGTCTTTCTTGTGCAGCTTGTGCGGACGGCGCAGGAAACACATCTGACCGTACGGCGCGATCTGCCGCACGGGCTGGAGCGCCTGATTCAGCTGGCCTTTGCCGTGCCCGCCAAGCAAGGGGCCTCCCGCACGGCGCGCACGGAAGGGCTGCTGGCCTGCGTGGGTTCGGCCGTCCTGGCCCTGCCCGAAAAATTGCGGGAATTCACCGCCTTTCTGGGCGACGTCACCCTGGCCGTCCTGCGCGTTCCGCTGGGGCGCTCGCAGATGCGGCGGCAGGATTTGCTGGCCGCCATGTATGAATGCGGCGTGCTGGCCCTGCCCATCATCTCCCTGACGAGTCTGCTGTTCGGCCTCATTCTCGCGTTTGTGGGGGCGGTGCAGCTTGCCCAGTTCGGGGCGCAGATCTATGTGGCCGGACTGGTGGGCATCGGCATGCTGCGCGTCATGGGGGCCATCATGGTGGGCGTGGTCATGTCGGGCCGGGTGGGAGCCTCCTTTGCGGCCCTCATCGGCACCATGCAGGTCAACGAGGAAGTGGACGCCCTGTCCACCCTCGGCATCTCGCCCGTGGATTTCCTTGTGCTGCCGCGCATGCTGGCCCTGACCGTCATGGTGCCCCTGCTGACCCTGTATGCCGATCTCATGGGCATTCTGGGCGGCTTTCTGGTGGGGGTGAGCATGCTTGATCTCAATGCGCTGGAATACCTCAATGCCACGGTGCGGATGGTCTCCTTCAAGCATGGCGTCATCGGTCTCTGTTATGCCACGGTCTTCGGCATCATCATCGCCCTGACCGGCTGCTATCAGGGCATTCGCTGCGGACGCAGCGCCCAGGCCGTGGGCCGGGCCACCACCACCGCCGTGGTGCACGGCATTGTGGGCATCATCGTGGCCACCGCCATTATTACCGTGATCTGCAACGTGATCGGGGTCTAGAGAAGATGAGCCAATCCGCCCTCCCCTCCACAGCATCCGCCAGCCCGCCGCGCATCCGGGTACGCAATCTCACCGTGGGCTACGGTTCCTATGTGCTCATGCGGGATGTCAGCTTTGACGTGGCGGCGGACGATGTCTTTCTCATCATGGGCGGATCGGGCTGCGGCAAAAGCACCCTGCTGCGCGTGCTCATGGGCCTCAAGGAACCGCAGAGCGGTCAGGTATTTTACGGCGACACGGATTTCTGGGCCTGCGACGGCGAGGAACGACGGCGCCTCATGCAGCGCACCGGCGTGCTCTTTCAGGGCGGCGCGCTCTGGAGTTCCATGACCCTGGCCGAAAATGTGGGCCTGCCCCTGCAGCAGTATACGAATCTTTCGCCGGAAGAGGTGCGGGAACAGGCCTCGCTCAAGCTGGCCCTGGCCGGGCTGGCGGGCTTCGAGGACTACTACCCCTCGGAAATCAGCGGCGGCATGCGCAAACGGGCCGGGCTGGCCCGCGCCCTGGCCCTTGACCCGCAAATCCTCTTTCTGGACGAACCCTCGGCCGGCCTTGATCCGGTGAGTTCGCGCCTGCTGGATGATCTCATTCTCGAGCTGCGTGATTCGCTGGGCACCACCTTTGTCATTGTCTCGCACGAGCTGGCCAGCATCTTCACCGTGGCCAGCAACAGCATTTTTCTGGATGCCCAGACCCGCCGCGTGACCGCTGCAGGCAATCCTTCCCTGCTGGTAAAGGATCCCCATACTGAAGAACAGGCCCGGCGCTTCCTCACACGCGGCGCGCCGGACGCTTCCGCCGCCCCCGCAGACGGGACGGCAAGGATGGACGCATGAGTCAAACACGTTCCTCCGTGGCTGTCGGCGGCTTTGTCCTCGGCGGTCTGCTTCTCCTCGTCATCGGCATTGTGCTGCTGGGCGGCGGCAATCTGTTCAGCGACGATCTGGAATATACCCTGATTTTTGACGGCTCCGTGAGCGGCCTTTCCGTGGGCGCACCGGTGGTTTTCCGCGGGGTGCCCCTGGGGGCGGTGACGCGCATCCAGCTGCAGGCCAATCCCCGCGACGGCAGCGTAAGCATTCCGGTCAGCGTCCGCATCAACGAGAGCGCCATCAACGACGCCAGCTCCACGCGGAAACTTTCCGAAGAACAGCGGATGGACATTCTGGGACGGCTGGTGCAGCGGGGCCTGCGCGGTCGTCTGCAGCTTCAGAGTCTCATCACGGGCCAATACCGCATTGAGCTGGACTTCTACCCCGACTCGCCGGCGCTCTACCGCTCCTCAGACCCCACGCTGGAAATCCCCACCCTGCCCTCGCCCATCGATCAGCTGCAGCGCAATCTGGCGGCCCTGCCCCTCAAGGAACTGACCGCCACCTTCCAGGCGACCCTGCAGCGCGTTTCGGACATCCTTGCCTCGCCCGACATCGAGCGGGCCATCACCCAATTTGCCGACACCTTTGAGGAAGCCCACCACCTGCTGGTGGCGGGACGCGAAACGCAGCGGCTCATCAACCAGACCATGACCAATTTCTCGCAGGCCAGCGGCGTGGCATCACAGGAACTGCCCAAGGCGCTCGCGGCCATGACCACGGCCATGAACAGCTTTGCCACGGTCGCCAATTCCACGCAGGCGCTGGTGGGCCGCGACTCCCCGGCGGTGAGCGAATTGCGCCGCCTGCTGCGTGAAGCCACGGCGGCCATGCGCTCCCTGCGGTCGCTGGCCGATACCATTGAGCGCAACCCCGAATCCCTGCTCAAGGGCCGTCCCGGAGGTAACCGATGATTCTTCCGTTCCGTCTGTCGCGGCTGTGCCGCCCCGCCCTGCCCGTCCTGCTGCTCAGCTGCCTTGCGCTGACCCTCGCCGCCTGCGGCCAGAGCGCCCCCACGCGGTATTATGTGCTGGACAGCGGCCGGCCGGGCCTTGCCGCCGCCAGCCTGCCCACCGCCGGCCTGCGCATCGCCCATGTGGGCATCCCCGGCTATCTGGATCGGCAGGGCGTGGTCAGCCGCCGGGACGGCGATCCCCTTCTTGAAGTCAACAATTTCGATATCTGGGCCGAACCGCTGGATCAGGGCATCCGCCGCGTCCTGCGCGAAGTGCTCAGCCCCGATCTGCTGGGCGAGGGCATTGCCGTGCAGAACAATGACGACAGCGGCTGGCTCATGGCGCTGGTGGTGGATGTGCTGCGCCTTGACGGCGCGCCCGGCGAAGCCGTGCATCTGGAAGCGCGCTGGAGCCTGCTGGACAGCAAGGACCATGTGCTGGCGCGCGGCAGCTTTGCCGACAGCGCCGACTGCCCGGCAGCCCAGCCCGGCGCGGCGGCCACCGGCAAGCTCGTGGCAAGCCAGAGCCTGCTTGTGCAGCGCCTGGGGCAGGCCCTGACGCCCGAAATCGTCCGGGCCATGCGTTCGCTGCGGCGCACGAACGATTAGCCCCGACGGGGCAAGGTTCCGGAGCCGGCCGCTTCCTGCCGGACAACGGCGCGCGGGCATGCCCTGCCGGACATGCCGCCAGCCGAACGCAAAACACGCCGCCGTACGGTCGCAAAAACCATACGGCGGCGCCTCATTTGCCGGAGATGACCGCCGGAACGCGCAAACAGCAGAGCCGCCTTCTGGCCCCATGCGCCGCCAGTCCCGGAAGCGATCCCTAGACCTGATTGATCATGACCTTGGCCGGACGCAGCAGGCGTTCGCCCAGCTTGTAGCCGCGTTGCAGCACCCGCGCCACGCAGCCGGGCGCCAGCTCGGGACGGGCATCAAAACCGACGGCCTCGTGCAGCTCGGGGGTGAAATCCTCACCTTCCTCGCCCACGGGCGTCAGGCCATGCTTGTTCATGGCCTCCAGCATGAGCTTGTGGGTCATGGCCACCCCGGTCAGCATATCCTGACAGGCCGCATCCCGGCTGCCGTATTGCAGGGCCAGTTCCAGATTGTCCAGCCCGGGGAGCATGTCCCGCAGGATCTTTTCCGCCGCATAGCGCATCTGCTCCTCGTGTTCGCGGGCAAGGCGCTTCTTGAAATTCTCCATTTCCGCCACGGCGCGCAAACGAGCCTCATCCGCGGCCTTCTTTTCCTCACAGTCGGGGCACAGCTGCTCACGGCAACGTTCGGCCAGCTCCTCGGGCGACAACGGCCCGGCCTCTGCCGGGGCTTCGGCGCCCGCCTCATCCTGACCGGCGGCGGCTGCAGCAGCGGCTGCGGCAGCCTCGGCGGCGGCTTCCATTTCAGCGGCTTCGGCGGCTTTCTTGTAGGTATCATGGACTTTGTTATGATGATGCATATATCCTCCCGAGGCCAGCCCGCGCCGGTACAGCGTGCGAAGGCAGCGAATGCTTGGCGGAAATTTCTTGCAGATGCGCTTATGGGTAAGTTCGCCCCGTGGCCCTGTCAAGAGCGAAAGGCACTTTTCCCGCCTCGACATTCTGGCGAACCTCGGCTATGGTTGATCGCTTTTCAATGGGAGGAAGCCTATGACGTGTCGCAGCATTTCGCTCCAGTCGGCGCAGGACTGGCCCCGGGCCGCCCAATGGCTGGCAGCCCGGCGCAACCCCGGCGACAATGTGGAACATGCCGTGCGGGCCATCATCGACGATGTGCGCGCCCGGGGTGACGAGGCCCTGCTGGAGTATACCCGGCGCTTTGACTGTGCGGACTTTGCGCCGCCCCTGCGCCTCAGCGAGCAGGACATCGCCCGCAGCGCGGCTTCCGTCTCTCCCGAATGCCACGCCCACATCGGCGACGCCGCCCGCAATATCCGCCGTTTTCATGAGGCGCAAAAGGAAAAGTCCTGGTTCGAGACCCTGCCCGACGGCAGCATTCTCGGCCAGCGCGTGCTGCCCGTGGACAGCGTGGGCCTGTATGTGCCCGGCGGACAGGGCGGCAGCACGCCGCTCATTTCCAGTCTGCTCATGAATGCCATTCCCGCCCAGGTGGCCGGCGTGCGCCGCATTGCCGTCTGCACGCCGCCCCGCGCCGACGGCAGCATCGATCCCGCCATTCTGGCGGCGGCGCACCTGCTGGATATTGATGAGGTCTACCGCGTGGGCAGCGCCTGGGCCATTGCCGCCCTGGCCTGCGGCACGCCCTCCCTGCCCGCCGTGGATGTTATCGCCGGGCCGGGCAATATTTATGTGGCCACGGCCAAACGCCTGTTGCAGGGCATCGTGGGCATCGACATGATTGCCGGCCCCAGCGAGGTGCTCATCCTGGCCGACAGTTCTGCCCGCCCGGACTGGGTGGCGGCGGACATGCTCTCCCAGGCCGAGCATGATCCGCTGGCCGCCGCCCTCTGCCTCACCACCGACATCCCCCTGGGCGAACGCATCCGCGAGGAGCTGGACAGGCAATGCGCCAGCCTGCCCAAGGCGCAGATCGCGGCCAAGTCCCTGCAGGACTGGGGCGCGGTCATCACCGTCCCCCACATGGATGTGGCCGTGGCCGTAGCCAATATGATCGCGCCGGAACATCTGGAACTCTGCGTGCGCGATCCCTGGGCCGTCCTGCCCGGCATCCGGCACGCCGGGGCCGTCTTCATGGGGCATCACTGCCCCGAACCGGTGGGCGACTACTTTGCCGGGCCGAATCATGTGCTGCCCACCCTGGGGACGGCGCGTTTTTCCTCCGCGCTGTCGGTGCAGACATTTTGCAAAAAAACCAGCATCGTGGCCACTTCCGCCGCCTTTCTCCAGCAAAGCCGGGAGGCCATTGCCGCCCTGGCCCGCATGGAGGGTCTGGAAGCCCACGCCCGTTCCGCCGAAATTCGCGGCCAGCATCTGCCGCGCGCCTAAGGAGCTGCCATGCGCATCGTCACCCAAACCGCCATTACGGCCTGCCCCCTGCGTTCCCGCGGCAAAGTTCGCGACATTTATGACGTGGACGCGGAAACCCTGCTCATCGTCACCACCGACCGCATGTCGGCTTATGATGTCATCATGGGCGAGGCCATTCCGTACAAGGGCGTTATCCTCAATCAGATTACCCTGTTCTGGATGGAGAAATTCCGGGACATCATTCCCAATCATCTGGTGGAAAGCGACGTGAACCGCTTTCCGTCCATCCTCGCGCCCTGGGCCGATGAGCTGGAAGGCCGCGCCGTGCTCGTGCGCAAGGCCAAACCCCTGCCCGTGGAATGCATCGTGCGCGGCTATCTGAGCGGTTCCGGCTGGAAGGACTATCAGGCCACGGGCAAGCTCTGCGGTTATGACCTGCCCGCCGGTCTGCGCGAATCCGACAAGCTGGAACCGGCCCTCTTTACCCCGTCCACCAAGGCCGAACTGGGCGAACATGACGAAAACATCAGCGTGGCCCGGGCCGCAGCCCTGCTCGGCAGCGAGGTGGCGCAACAGGCGCAGGACGTCTCCCTGCGCATCTATGAGGCCGGACGCGCCTATGCCGCGGGCAGGGGCATCATCGTGGCCGATACCAAGTTCGAATTTGGCTTCATCGACGGCAAGCTGCACATCATCGACGAGGTGCTGACGCCGGATTCCTCCCGCTTCTGGCCCGCCGACAAATATGTTCCCGGTCAGGGCCAGCCCAGCTTCGACAAGCAATACCTGCGCGACTGGCTCAAAAGCCAGCCGTGGAACATGCAGCCTCCCGCGCCGGCCCTGCCGCAGGAGATCATCGACAATACGGCGGCCCGCTACCGGGAAGCCTACGAAATTCTGACAGGCAAACGCCTTACCGTCTAATCCGTTCCGTCGTGCCGGACGGGGCAACGCAATGAAAGGCCGGCCACCATCCGGCCTCCAAGGAGAATTACCATGCTGCTGCAAGGAAAAAAAGCTCTCATCCTCGGTCTTGCCAACAACAAGAGCATTGCCTACGGCATTGCCTCCTGCTTCAAGGAACAGGGCGCGCGTCTGGCCTTCAACTATGTGGGCGACGCCATCAAGAAGCGGGTGGAACCCCTGAGCGAGGAACTGGGCGGTGAATTCACCTTCCAGTGCGACGTGAGCGACGACGCCCAGATCGCCGCCGCCGCCGATCTCGTCAAGGAAAAATGGGGCGACGTGGACATCATCGTTCACTCCATCGCCTTTGCCAACCGCGAGGATCTCACCGGCCGCTTTGTGGATACCACGCGCGAAGGCTTCCATCTGGCGCTGGACATTTCCGCCTACTCCCTGACCGGCATCTGCCGCGCCTTTGAGCCGCTCCTGCATGAAGGATCCTCGGTGCTCACCATGACCTATCACGGCTCCACCAAGGTCATCCCCGGCTACAATGTCATGGGGGTGGCCAAGGCGGCCCTGGAAGCCTCGGTGCGCTATCTGGCCTTTGAACTCGGCGAAAAGGGCGTGCGCGTCAACGCCATCAGCGCCGGCCCCATCAAGACCCTGGCCGCCTCCGCAGTTTCCGGCCTGAAAAACATCTTCAACCGGGTGGAGGAATCCGCCCCCCTGCGCCGCAACGTCACCACCCACGATGTGGGCGGTCTGGCCGCCTTCCTGGCCTCCGATCTTGCGCACGGGGTCACCGGCAGCGTCATCTACGCCGACAGCGGCTTCAGTCAGATGGGCATCTAAACATGCCGCGCTGACCACAGTGCAGGCGGCATGGCAAGGTCGGGCCGCGAAAAACGCGGCCCGCTCCGCTTTGGGCCTGTCCTCCTGACAGCGGCTGCCCCGACAGCCACAAGGCCTGAAAGACCGGCTGCGCCCGTCCACAAGGAAAACGCATGGATATTTCCTTCTACACCTTCGCCAATGCCTTGGGCATTACCTGTGCGGCGGCTGCCTTCCTGATCTTTCTGCGTCGCACGGCCCGCAACCAGCAGGAGGATGAGGATGACGGGCAGGCGGAACAGCCCGCCGCCCCGCCCCCGCAGACACGAGGCCATGCGAAGGCAAAGGCAGAGCCGGCGTCCGACGCCGCCCGGCAGGTGGAGCAGCCGCCCTGCGCCCCTCCCGTTGCCGGCGGCGACCCGACGCCCGGCAAACGCCCCTGACACCTCCTGCCGGGTCTGCGCGGGAAAAATCCGATCCTGCTCTATTCGCCGCCGCATTCCCTGCCGCCATTTTTCCCGCTTCGGCAAAAAATTTTGTTTTTGCGCTTTTTTCTCTTGCCATCATGGACAAGCAGGCGTATATGAAGTGGGCTTTGAGCGCGGAGAGGTGTCCGAGCTGGTCGAAGGAGCACGATTGGAAATCGTGTGTACGTTAAAAGCGTACCGAGAGTTCGAATCTCTCCCTCTCCGCCAGCAAGAAAGTAAACCCGTTGAGCAATCAACGGGTTTTTTCTTTTGGGCTGCAATGGGTCGCGGGGCACCCCGGAACCCTGCCCGGTAGGACATGCCGCCGGAACGGCAGGCGCCCCAGCCCTTTCCTGTGAGCGCGGGGCGGAAAAGCCCCGCCTTTGGGAAGCCAACGGGCAGGGATGCCGGGGCCATGCGGCAACGGCTCCCAACGCCTTGCCATTTCTGTTTGATCACGCTTTATGACTCTGCCTCAATGCCCATCAAGGAGTGGGATATGTTCATAAAAACTCTTTGTGTCGCAGCGGCTCTACTGGCTATCACAGCTTCAGCTTTTGCCGAACCGCATACGGTGGAGATGGAGACGGGCGCCGTCCCCGGCTTCGATGGGGGGAATGTCTCCCTGCTCTCCCAGCCCGGTGTTCTGGAGGAGCTTGAAAGGCAAAAAGATATTGCCGCAGATAGGGCATGGAAGGCGGAGCAGCGGGCCTGGACGCGGCGACAGCAAGCCCGACAGCTCGCTGTGGAGGAAGCCCGCAAGATGGGTTTTGCCGATGGAGACGCCCAGACGCCCAAGACAAGAGAGCAGTTTCTTTCGGCGGGCGGTAGTGAACTGGCCTATGGCGAATACATCGCTGCCTTTACATTTGCCTCGGAGGCACAAGCCAATCCCCTGCCCACAAACCCCCTTGGCATGAAGGAAATCGCCGAACTGGAGAGCGATCTGAGCACAGGCACCCTCGGCCTCGAAACCTTGCCAGTCTACAAGGACAGGCTTACCAGCGAAGATTTCAGCCGTCTGCTGCAGGCAGCGAAAAAAAGAGACCTGCCCCCCAGCTTTACTCGAGCCTCTCACATGGGCCTCTTGGACGGAACCTTTCAGAGCGTAAAGACTCTGGAGCAATTTGTGGATGCCGGAGGAGTGCCGGAATATTACCCCGAGTACATGAGGCAGGCGGAATTTGCTTCCCGGCTAAAGGCACAAGAGAAACAGCAGATTATGAATACCACGGGCCAATGACCCTTCTGTTCATGACGGCAAAATTCCGTCTTTGTCCTTATGGGCAATGTTTTACTTCCGCATGGAATTTTCTTTCTTCACGCTCTACATGCACGCATCTTTCCCACTGCATACCCGCACATGATGGGGCTACGCTCTGCGCTGCGCCGGGCGGGAATGGCGGCGGCGATTGCCCGTCTCCGGCACGGCTGCGCCTGCGATTTCGCCGCACATTCCGGCCCGCTTCCGTTATGCCCAACAAGGCGGCGGTGGAAGCGGCGGGAGGAGCATTGCAGGAAAGCGGGAAAGAGGAAGCGCCGGGCGTTCCCGGGAACAGCTCCGAGGATTTCATCTTTCAGCGCATTGACGGCGTGAAGTGTGAAATCCCATGACGGGCACGACGTTGCGGAGAGGATGGACAGGGAGGAATTTCAGGGGGCGCAGCCACGAAATCTTCAGCAGGAAAAGCGTGACGCGCCGACCAGCGGACATCTCGCCCGGATTCCGCCCGCCCGGACAGTTCCCGGGCGGGCTTTTTTGTGCTCATTGGCGGTATGCCGTTCTACTTCGCACCGTACTGTTCAAGCAGCTTGACGACTTCCGCACGTTCCCGGCTACGCGCCAGATCCAGGGCCGTCGTCCCATCATTTCGCTTTGCACGAAGATCGGCCTTGTTTTCCAATAACATCCTGACCGTTTGGATGGAGGCACGCTCTGCCGCCAGCATCAGGGCCGTCGCGCCATTCCCGGTTCGCGCATGAATGTCGGCCCCGTTGTCCAGCAACAGTTGCACAGCTTCGTTGTTGCTGCGTTTTGCCGCCCACATCAGGGCTGTGAGGCCCTGCTTGTCTCGTGCATGGATGTCGGCCTTGTTGTTCAGCAGCGTTTGCATGGCTTCGACATTGCCGCTTTCTGCCGCCAGCATCAGAACGGTGAGGCCGTCCTTGTCCTGCGCATTGATGTCGGCCCCGTTGTCCAGCAACAATTGCATGGCCTGGTTGGGGGTGGTCTTGTTGTCGCTCAGCAGGGACAGGACGTTCGGGCCGCGATACGAGGGTTCTGCCACCATCAGGGCTGTCCTGCCTTTTTTATCCCGCGCATGGATGTCGGCCTTGTTGCTCAGCAGCGTTTGAATGGCCTGACTGTGACCCGAGGCAGCCGCCAGCAGCAGGGCTGTGAGGCCATCCTTTTCCCGCAGATTGATGTCGGCCCCGTTGTCCAGCAGCGTCCGAATGGCCTGACTGTGCCCCTCCTTCGCCGCAACCATCAGGGCTGTCATGCCATTTTTGGCCTGTGCATTGACGTCGGCCCCGTTATCCAGCAGCGTTTGAATGGCCTGACTGTGGCCCTTTGCCACCGCAAACAGCAGGGCTGTCATACCATTTTTGGCCTGTGCACGGATGTCGGCCCCGTTGTCCAGCAGTGCTTGAATGGCCTGGCTGTTGCCCTCCCTTGCCGCTGCCATCAGGGGTGTCACGCCCATTCTGGCATCGCGCGCACTGAGATCCGCGCAATTTCCCTTGAGCGGTACACAGAGGGTAACAAACAAGGCCAACAAAAAGGCAGCACGGAATCCCCGCATATGACAACCTCCGTTGAAAAAAGATTTGCTCACATGGCACACATCCGCATGACCAAAGCGTAACGGCATGCAAAGACATTTCCCCATGCCGTCCCCCTTCAGCCCTCCCTGTACGGCATTCCACGCCTTAGCATAGGCCGCATGCCAGCGGCAAGCGGCCGCAGACATCTCAGCCTGCAAGGCCTGGCCGACTCATTGAAAATCCAAACGCCCGCGCCGTGGCCCCGTTTGCACCCGCCATGCTACGCGAACGCCAGAGGGAAGAATTGCCATTGTCCGGGCAGAAGGAGAGTACAAGGGCCGCAAGCCCACCCTGACGACGGAACAAGCAAAACAGCCCCGGCAATGACTCCCCGGCGAGACAAGGCAGGCACGACATGACACACGACTCCGGCATCAGCCGGGCGGCGCTCGATATGGCCATGCGCCTGCGGCTGCTTGTCATGGGCGCGACCGTTCACCCGGGAAAATGGCTGCACGCAACATGACAGAATAAAAACAGCGCAATATCGTTTCACTCATTGCTGGGATGACATCCCCTCTCCCCTTCACAGCCAGCAAGAAAGCAGGCCCGTTGAACAATCAACGTTTTTTTCTTTTCCGGTGGCCCGTTCCGTCCCACCCGCCGCTCTGGCTGAAGCGGCGCGGATTATCCATGCGTCCCTGCCGCCTCATACCTTGACAAAGCATTTTTCTTGAGGCATTTTTGCGTGATGGATGCCTTCCTCTGCTTGTGTGCAAGCAAGACTGGGCCAAGATCCTTGCTCCTGCGGCGGGGTCAAACGCATTCAGCACTGCATGAGGCACTTTTCCCGAACTGGAAAAAGTGCCTTTTTATTTTGCGAGATATCCATGCAACTATTTGAAATTATTGATGCCGTTGAAAAAATTGCCCCCATTGCCGCCCAGGCCTCCTGGGATTGCTCGGGCCTGCAGGTGGCTGCCCGGCGCAGCGAGGCGGTGCGTCTGGGCGTCTGCCTTGATCCGTCTCCTGCCTCCGTGGCCGCGGCGCTGGACAAGGGGGCCGAGTGCATTGTGAGCCACCATCCGCTGCTGCTCAAGCCGCGCCTGCCGCGCCGCCTGGACGGCTACCACGAGGTGCTGCGCCTGCTGCTGACGGCGGATGTGCCGCTCTATGCCTGCCATACCTCGCTGGATGTCAACAGCGCCGGCCCCGCCGCCTGGGTCGCGGACGAGCTGGGTCTGACGGGACGCACGGTCATCGAACCCACCGCGCCGCCGCCGGACGGGGCGGCACTGCCGCTGGGCTTCGGGCTGGCAGGCGATCTGCCCGCGCCGCAGGCGCCGGCGGACATTCTGCGCCGTCTCGGCAAGTGGATAGATCTGACCACGGCCACCCTGTGCGGGCCTTCCCCTGCCGGCGTTCGACGAATCGGCTACTGCACGGGTTCCGGATCCTCCCTGCTGGATGATGCCCGCCGCTGCGGCGTGGAATTTTTCATTACCGGGGATGTCAAATATCACAGCGCGCTGGATGCGGAAATCTGCACGGCAGATGTGGGACATCACAGTCTTGAAGAAGAGATGATGCGCCGCATGTGCGCCCTGCTGCAACATGCGCTGCCGCATATGGAAGTTTTTTTCGTGCCTTCGCAGTCGCCTCTGCGCCCCTTGACGGCCTGATTGCGACGCCATGCCATGCTCAGGAGGAAAATATGAGTACCGCCGTCTATCTTGACCAGATCCGGCAGCTTGTGGAGCTGCAAAAAATAGATGATGCCATTTTTGCCGTGCGGCAGGAACTGGAGCGCGCTCCCCGCGAGCTGGAAGAACTGCAGCAGCGTTTTGACGCCAGCAATACCCAGCGTGAACGGGTGCTGGAAAAGCTGACCCATCTGCAGGAACAGCAGAAGCGCCTTGATTTTGAAATCGACGACGACACGGCCCGCATCAAGAAAAGCAAGAACAAGCTCATGCAGGTGGAGAATCAGCGGGAACACCATGCCATGATGCGTGAAATGGACAGCATCGAAAAGGTCATCCGTTCCCGCGAAGAAGAAAAAATGGCCCTCATGGAGGAATTGCAGCTCCAGAAGGAACGGCTGGCCCAGATCGACACCACCCACACCGGTCTGCAGGCCGAGCTGGAAGTGCGGCGCGACAGTCTGGAAGAAAAGCTGGCCGAATCCCGCGCCCGGCTGGCCGATCTCGAGCACAAGCGCACCGCCGCCGCCGGCGCCATTCCCCACCCCATTTTCGTGCGTTACGAATTCATCCGCAAACGCCTTGAGCATCCCGTCATCGTAGCCGTGCGGGAAGGCATCTGCTCCGGCTGCCACATTGCCGTCCCGCCGCAGTCCTACATCGAGCTGCAGCGCGGTCAGCAAATTCTGAGCTGCCCCAACTGTCAGCGGCTCATTTTCTGGAACGAGCACTTCGATTTCCCCGAAACGCCCGTCATTCCCGAAAAGCCGAAAACGCTGGTGGATTAACCGATGCCGTACGCACCGGGCGCGGCGCGATTGCCCCGTGTCCGGCGCGTTGTCTGCGGGCGCGCCTGCCGCGCGCCGCACGACGGTTGCCTGCCGTCGGAAATTTCAGGCACACGGGAGTCGGCCGGGCCACCGCCGCGAAGCGATTCGGGGAGGAAAGTCCGGGCTCCGCAGGGCAGGACGCTGGGTAATCCCCAGGAAGGGCGACCTTCGGACAGCGCCACAGAAAGCAAACCGCCCCCCTCGGGGGGTAAGGGTGAAACGGTAGGGTAAGAGCCTACCAGATGCCGCGGCGACGCGGCATGCTCGGCATACCCCGTCTGGAGCAAGACCAAATAGGGAAGGAGGCTGGCCCGGCCCATCCTTCCGGGTAGGTTGCTTGAGGGTGCGGGCAACCGCACTCCTAGAGGAATGGTGGCCTCATGCGCCCGCGCATGACAGAACCCGGCTTACAGGCCGACTCCCGTTTGCGTGAAACGTGTCGAAACAACCATGATGCCAGAACACACCGACCAGCCTTCCGCCCCGACCTCTGTCTGCCGGGCTTCGTCCCTGCGCCCCTGGGCGCTGCTGCTCGCAGCGGGACGCGGTTCGCGCATGGCCGCCGCCACCGGCGGCACGGCCAAGCAGTTCCTGCTCTGGAAAGGCCTGCCGCTCTACTGGCACAGCGCGCTGACCTTCAGCCGCAGCGCTGCGGTGGCGGGCGTGGTCTTTGTCTTTCCCCCGGACGAATTGCCCGCTCGCGAAGCCGAACTGCGCACGCTCGACGCTCACGCCGCCCTGGGCCTGCCGTGGAAGGTCGCCTGCGGCGGCGCGGAACGCCATGATTCCGTGCGCAACGGCTTGGCCGTCCTGCCCCGGGAGGCGACGCATGTGCTGGTGCACGATGCGGCCCGCCCCTTTGTCAGCGCCCGCCTTGTGCGCGAGGTGCGGGATGCTCTGGCCGACGGCGCGCAAGCCGTCATTCCGGGCCTGCCGGTCACGGATACCATCAAGCTGGTGGAGGGCGAGCGCGTGAGCGCCACCCTGCCCCGGCATCGCCTCATGGCGGTACAAACCCCGCAGGGCTTCGCCCTGGACGCGCTGAAGGCCGCCCATGCCGCCCATGCGGCTGCCGCCGCCGAGGGCGGGGCCGCGCCGGTCACCGACGACGCCATGCTCATGGAGGCTGCGGGCCATACGGTGCGCATCGTGGCGGGAGAAAAAACCAACCTCAAGATCACCACGGCGGAAGATATGGCTGCCCTTGCCCCCCCGCAAGCCCTGCTGCCCCGTACGGGCATGGGCTATGACGTGCACCGCTTTGCCCCGGATCCGACCGGCCCCGGGGCGCGCCCCATGAAGCTGGGCGGCCTGCTCATCGACAAGGCCCCGGCCGTGCTGGCCCACTCCGACGGCGACGTGCTCCTGCATGCCCTGTGCGACGCGCTGCTGGGCTGCGCCTGCCTGGGCGACATCGGCGATCATTTTCCCGATGCCGATGCCGCGTTCGACAATATTTCCTCGGCCCTTTTGCTGGACAGGGTGCTGACGCTCTTTCACCGGAGCGGCCTGCAGCTCTGCCATGCCGATCTGACCATTGTGGCCCAAAAGCCCCGCCTGGCCGCCCACAAGGATGCCATACGCAAGAACGTGGCGCGCCTGCTGCACCTCCCTCCGACTTCCGTGAACCTCAAGGCCACCACTGAAGAACGTCTGGGCTTTACCGGGCGCGAGGAGGGAATCAAGGCGTATGCCGTTGTCAGCGCGCTGGGCGCTTCCTCCGCAACATCCGACGCAGAACGAGATAGCCATGCCTGTTGATTTTCCCCGTCCGTGGCTGGCCCATTACGAAGAAGGCGTCAGCGCCGATATTCCCGCCTACGGCAAACCGCTTTTCCACTTTCTGGACGAAGCGGCGCGACGGTATCCGGATCGCGCGGCCATTCGCTTTCAGAACACGCTGATCACCTACCGCCAGCTCAAGCGTCGCGCCGAACAGATGGCGGGCAAACTGCGCGACATGGGCGTGGGCGACGGCGACCGCGTGGCGGTCATGTTGCCCAACCTGCCGCAGACCATTCTCATCTTCTGGGCCATTCTCAAGGCCGGCGGCGTGGTGGTGATGCTCAACCCGCTCTACATGGAGTCGGAACTGCTCACCATCCTCAATGATGCCCGGCCGCGCCACATGTTCCTGCTGGATCTGCTCTGGCCCCGGGTCAGCGTCCTGCGGGACAGGCTGCCGGTGGAAACCTTCTGCATCACCGATGTGGGCGATTCGCTCTCCTTCCCCCTCAACGTCCTCTACCGCCTGAAGGCCTGGCGTGGCCGGCAGGCGCCCCGCATCGACTACGGCCCCTCTGTCCTGCGCTGGAAGGACGTGATGGGGCGGAGCGACCCCTATGTGACCAATATCGCCACGCCCGACGAGACCCCCGCCCTGCTCCAGTACACCGGCGGCACCACCGGTCTGCCCAAGGGCGTGCCGCTCACGCACGGCAACCTCGGTTCCAATGCCCTGCAGGTGCTGGAAGTCATCCGGGATCTGCGCCACGAGCGGCACAGCATGGTGGGCCTGCTGCCGTTCTTCCATGTGTACGGGCTTTGTCTGGGCATCACCCTGCCCGCCGTGCTCTCCGCCACCAGCCTGCCCCTGCCGCGCTATGTGCCGCAGGACGTGCTGCACCTCATCAACCGGCACAAGCCCACCATCTTCCCCGGCGCGCCCTCGGTCTACGCTTCGCTTCTGCAACAGAAGAATCTCGCGAAATTCGACCTCAAGAGCATCCGGCTCTGCATTTCCGGTTCCGCTCCGCTGTCACGGGAGCTGCGCCGGCAATTCCATGCCCTGACCGGCGCGTCGCTGCTGGAAGGCTACGGCCTGACCGAGGCCTCGCCGGTGACCCATCTCAATCCCCTGATCCCGGAGCAGCAGAAGGATGGCTCCATCGGCATGCCCATGCCCGGTACCGACGCCATGATCGTGGCTGAGGACGACATGACGCCCCTGCCGCCCCATACGGTGGGCGAGCTGCTCATCCGCGGGCCACAGGTCATGCACGGCTACTGGAATCGCCCGGAAGACACGGCGGCCACCCTGCGGGACGGCTGGCTGCGAACCGGCGATCTGGCCAGCATGGATGAAGACGGCTTTTTCTACATTGTGGATCGCAAGAAGGATCTTGTGCTGGTGGGCGGCTACAACGTCTATCCGCGTGAGGTGGAGGAAGTCGTCATGGAGCATGAAGGCGTGCAGGAAGCCGTCTGCATCGGCCTCCGTGATCCCCTGCGCGGCGAGGTGCTCAAATGCTATGTGGTGCCGCGTCCCCAGGCGGCGGCCACCCTGGACAAGCGCGAAATCATCGCCTGGTGCCGCAGCAAACTGGCCAATTACAAGGTGCCGCGTCATGTGGAATTTCGCCAGGAGCTGCCCAAATCGCCCATCGGCAAGGTGCTGCGCCGCACGCTGCGCGAGGAGGAGGAACGCAAGGCCGCCTCTCGCGCCTCGCGCCGGGCGGGTTCTGAACGAGCGGAACGTTCCGCCTCGCCGGAGGCGGATGCCTGATGCGTCTCTGTATCCAGCGGGTTCTTGAGGGTTCCGTCAGCGTGGACGGCCAATGCGTCGCCGCCATCGGCACGGGGCTTGTGGTGCTGGTGGGCTTCGGACGCGGGGAGGAGCCGGCCTTTGCCGCCAGCGCGGCCTTTGCCGGCATGGCCCGCAAGCTGGCGGAACTGCGCGTCTTTCCCGGTGAAGGCCCGTACGAGCACAAGATGCACTGCAATGTTGTCGAGGCCGGCGGCAGCGTCCTGCTTGTGCCGCAGTTCACCCTCTATGCCGACTTCCGGCGCGGTCGCCGCCCGGACTTTGCCGGCGCCGCCGCGCCCGATGCCGCACGGGAGCTGTTTGCCGCCTTTGTGCAGCGTGTTGACGGACTCATGCCGGGTAACGTACACTCAGGTATATTTGGGGCAGATATGCGGGTATCTCTCTGCAACTGGGGGCCTGTGACCCTCTGGCTGGATTCCGCGGAACTCTTTCCCACCCCTGTTTAGGAGGCGGCATGTTCACGCTGGACACAGAAAGCCACAACAAGACGATTATCGTTCGCTACCAGGGAACGCTGCTCTTGCAAGATGCCATTGCCCTGCGTGACGAACTGGAAAAACTCCTGCTTGCCGACAATGTTGCCCAGGTTGTCATTGACTTGAGCGAGGTGCATGAAGTGGACAGTTCCGGCATCGGGGCCTTGGTCAGCGCCGATACCCTGGGGCGGAGCCGCGGGCGGGGACTCATCCTGCTGTCCCCGTCCCAACAGGTTGAGCAGATTCTCAAGGATGTGGACATCGAGGGTTTCCTGCCCTCGCTTGCCAATGAGCACGAACTGGAAAGTCAGCTTCCCGACGTGCTGGAATAAGGGCGTGCAGCTCCCGCATGGGCTGTCCCGCCGCAATCCGCGGGCGGCCCGCTGTCCGGCGTCAGACAGAAAAGGAAGAAGGGAGGGGATCCCGTGTCATTCTATCTGAAGCACTTTTTCAACCCGGATCAGCATTACCTGAATCTCAAGCCCAGCAGGGAAACACCGCGTGCCGGCAGCGATCTGTACAATCTCGGCTATGTGCAAAATGTGGTCAAAGGGCAGGTGCTGGCCGAGGTCATCCCGCTGAGCGAAGCCGGGCCTGATCCGGATCCGCGCTTTGTCCTGCAAAGCGAGGATCCGCCGCTGGGCTTCAACACGGTTGTGGATCCGGCCCACCCCAACTACATACTTGCCGCCGTCAACGGCTATGTCTTTTACAGCGAAGGCCGCATCACCGTGAAACATTTGCTCAATGTCCGGCAGGATGTGAGCTTTCAGACGGGCAATATCCACTTTGTGGGGGATATGTGCGTTCACGGTTCGGTGCGGGCCGGCTTCAGCGTGCATGCCAACAACGTGCGCATCATGGGCATGGTGGAAGGCGGCTGTGTGAAGGCTCGCCGCGATCTCGTCATTGACGTCGGCGCGCGCGGCGGCACCGGGCAGCATTGCGTTCTGGATGCCGGCGGCAAGATTCTCAGCCCCTTTCTGGAAAAGGTGGAAATCCGCTCGCGCAGCCATGTCATCACGGAAAAATATTGCCTCTACTGCACCACCTATGTGGGCGGCAACCTTGTGGTGCGCGAAAGTCTCTATGGCACCACGGCCAATGCGTACGGCAGCGTTTTTGTGGGGCGGCAGCTCGGCAACCGGGCCGGGATAAGCACTCGTGTCTTTCTGGGCTATGATCCCGACAATATCCGGGAACTGGAAGAACTGGATACCGCCATATCCACGCTTTCACAGACCCTGGTGCATCTGCGGGCCGTGGCCGGTCATCTGCCGCCCGACGCCACCGAGGCCAGCCGCAAGCTCGTGCGAACGCAGAAACAGCGTGCCCAGCTCATCGAAAAGCGGGAAAGCCTCTGGAAAAAGCTCAGCAATGACGAGGCGAGCATGTCCACCTGCCGCCTTATCGTGCCCGGCACGGTGTATCCCGGTGTGGAAATTTCCATCGGTCGCACCTTCATGCAAGTGGAACGCATGTATCAGAACGTGACGTTCATGCTCTCGCAGGATGACATTATTGTCGTGCCCAACAACAGGGACGACCTCCTGTGAGCACAGGCGCCCCCTCCTCCGCAGGCCGCGCCGCACCGCCTGCCGCGAACACGCCGGCGGAGGATGCGGCGCTCGCGTCGCGCGTGGAAGTCATCGGCGACCCGGGAAGCCCCGCCGACATTCGTGTGCATCTGCCTTCCCGCAGTCTGACCATGCTGGGCGAGGGCGGCGCGCAACGCGAGCTGGATGCCCTGCGCCCGCTCTTTGCCGCTGCCGGGACAGGCGGCGCTCATACCCCATCCGCACCGGCCCCATCCGGGCCTGACGGCCTGCCGGTACTCTTGGGTTGCGGCATGGGCCATGCCCTGCGCGCCTTGCTGGCCCGCCTGCCCGGCCCGCTGGCCGTTGTGGAAAAGGAAACGGACATTCAGCGGGCCAGCGGCGTGCTGGCCGCCCTGACGCCCGAGCAGCGCGAGCGCATCCTGCTGGTGGATGATGCCGATCCCGCCAAGGCCCTGAACCGTCTTTCCCGCTGGCAGGCCCAGCAGCAGGGCAAACGCTTTCTGCCAATCGCCCTGCCCTTCTACCTGCGCCTTGACCGGGCCTATTATGGCTACCTGCGCGAACAGCTCACGGCCAGCGAACAGTTCGACTTCTGGCGTCGCGCGGTTCAGCCCCGCTTTCGCGGCCCCACGCCGCGCGTTCTCCTGCTGGCCAGCAAATATTTTCTCATCGGCGAGATCATCGGCGCCTGTCAGGCCCTGGGCATCGACTATCACCTGCTTCAGCTCGAGGACGACACCCTGGCGCAAGCCGACTTTGTGCAGCAGCTTTTGCACGCCGTGCTGACCTTCCGGCCCGACTGCTGCATCACGCTCAACCACATGGGCGTGGACGTGGAAGGCGTGCTCATGGATTTGCTGGCCCGGCTGCAGTTGCCGCTGGCCTCCTGGTTTGTGGACAATCCCCACCTCATCATCCACCTCTACAGCCGTTGCGTCAGCCCCTGGACGGCCCTCTTCACCTGGGATGCCGATAACGTGGACAGCCTGCGCGCCGCCGGATTCCGCCATGTGTCCTATCTGCCGCTCGGAACCGACCCGCGGCGCTTCTCCCCGCATGCCGGGCAGGCGCCCGCCGCCTGGCGCAGCGAGGTTTCCTTTGTGGGCAACTCCATGATCCACAAGGTGGGCGCCCGCCTCAAGAAAGGCCGTTTCCCCCGCCCGCTGCTCCTTGCCTTCTACCGCTGCGCCGCCGCCTTCATGCAGAGCGACACCCGTTCCGTTGCCGACTTTCTGCGCAAAGAACGGCCCGAGGTTTACGCCCATTATGCGGCCCTGCCGGATAACGAGGCCCGTCTCGCCTACGAAACCGCCATCACCTGGCAGGCCACACGCCTCTATCGCAACGGCTGCGTGCGCGAGCTTCTGCCCTTTTCGCCGCTCATTGTGGGCGACAGCGGCTGGAATATCGAATTTCGCCATGATGCCCGCAAGCCGCGCCTTTTGCCGCCCATCACCTATTATACGGATCTGCCGCGCTTCTACCCCTGCTCGACCATCAATTTCAACTGCACCAGCAAACAGATGAAAGGGGCCGTCAATCAGCGCATCTTCGACGTCCCGGCCAGCGGAGCCTTTGTCCTGACCGACTGGCGCCCGCAAATGGAGGCCCTCTTCGATCCCGGCGAAATGGCCTGCTACCACGACAAGGAGGAAATTCCCCATCTCGTGCGCCACTACCTCAGCCATCCGCGGGAGCGCGAAGCCGTGGCCGATGCCGGACGCCGCCGCGTCCTGCGCTGCCACACCTGGGCGCACAGGCTCAAGGACATGCTGGACGAAATGCGCCGCATCTACGCCACGCCGGCGGTCGATGCCCCCCGGACATGCTGACATGGCTCCCGTTCTCGTACTCCAGATGCAGCGTCTGGGCGATCTTGTCCTGAGCTTTCCGCTGCTGCACTTCCTGCGCAAACGCTATCCCGCGCAGGCCACATGGGTCGTGGCCGAACCCGCCTTCTTCCGGCCGCTCATGCGCCTTGCGCCGACCGCCGTCTTCTTTCCGGCGGATCAGTGCGAAGCCATTGTCGTTTCCCAGCCCTACGCCCTGGGCATCAATCTCAGCACGCGCCCGGCGGCCGCCCGCAGCCTGGCCGCCATGTGGACAAAACAGCGCCTCGGCCCGGCCATCACCCCTGAGGGAATGCACATTCACGGCTTCTGGCAGCTGTACCGTCAGGCCCTGACCCAGAACAACCGAGGCAATCCCTTTCACTGGTCAGATCTGAACCTGCTGGATCTCGCACCGGATGCCGACATCCACCAGAGCGGCCACAGCCTGCCGCGTCCGGCGCGTACCGGCCGCGTAGGCCTCGTTCTCGGGGCCAGCGAACGCGCCAAGCATCCTTCGGCCAGCTTCTGGGCGCGCCTTGCCCGCCGACTGGCCGCTGCCGGCTGCATGCCCCTTTTTCTGGGCGGCGAGGCGGAAAAGGCGCTCGGGGAGGAAACCGCCCGGCTCAGCGGGCTACCGCAGGCCAATCTTTGCGGCAAACTCCCGCTGGACAGTCTGGTGGCCGTCATGCGCCGCCTGGATCTCTGCATCACGCCGGACACCGGCCCCATGCATCTGGCCAACTGGCTGGGCGTGCCTGTCCTCAATCTTTCTCTCGGCCCGGTACATGCGCGTGAAACCGGCCCAAGCTCACCGGGACAGTGGATTCTGCGCGCCGCCCTCAGCTGTACCGGCTGCTGGCAGTGCCGCAATGCCAAGCTCCGTTGTCACGGCGCCTTTGCCCCCAACGCCGTGGCGCACATTGCCCTGAGCATCATCCGCTACGGCGACGCCCTCCAGCATCATGCCGACATCCTGCCGCCCGGGCTGGAACTCTTCCGCACGGAACGCAATGACCTCGGCCTGCACCAGTTGCGCCCTGTCGGCCCGCACCGTCAATCCGTGCGGCCCCTGCTGGAAAATTTCTGGCAGGCCTTCTTTTTGGGCCTCTATCAGCCCGCCCTTGCCCCGCTACTGCCTGCCGCCATGCTTCCGCTGGCCGATAGCGCCCCGGCGTTGCACCAACGCCTCCAGAGCGGCCTGCACCAGATATACGCCGCCTGCGCCCGGCATACGGCCGGCAGGCAGGCCCTGCCCGGCAATTACTGGCGCGCCCATCCGCCGCTTCTGCGTCTTGCGGCGGGCTTCTGCCAGATGTGGCTGGAAAATCAGCAGGGATCCCGCCAGCAACAGGAGCATCTGCTGCACGGGCTGGAGACGGCCTTGCACCATATCTGATATGCGCGCCCCGTGCGCGCACGGTTCGCCGGGCAGGCATGGGCGGCAATGCCCCCAACATCACAACCGCCTGCAAGGCGGGCGGTTGTGATTCGCGTCTGTCAGGCGCTCAGCAGACCAGCGTCCGTGCGCCGCGTCCATTACGTCCCGCGACGTAACGGACAGCGGGCAAGAAAGTCGCGGCTGCTCCCTCGCAATGCCGCCTCATGGACGCGCGGCCCTAGAACAGGCCGATGACCTGCCCGGTTTCCACATCCACATCCACCTTGCGGAAGGCCGGTCGCGAACCGGTACCGGGCATGAGGCTGATATCCCCGGCCACGGGCACCACCAGACCGGCCCCGCCGTAGAAGAGCACATCCCGCACGCCGAGCCGCCAGCCGCGAGGCGCGCCCTTGCGGGAGGGATCGTCGGACAGGGAATACTGGGTCTTGACCATGCAGATGCCCAGCTCGGCGGCATCGGGGCGTTCCTGCAATTCGGCCAGCCGCTTGCGGGCCGTGGAGCTGAAGTCCACGCCATCCGCGCCGTAGACCTCGATGGCAATGCGTTCCACCCGCTCGGCAAAGGGCAGCGCGCCGTCATACAGGGGCGTGAAGCGACGCTCGTCCTGACAGGCGTCCAGCACGGCGTCGGCCAGTTCCAGCGCGCCCTCGCCGCCCTTGCGCCAGTGTTCGGACAGGGCCACACGCGCGCCGGCAGCCTCGCAGGCCCGACGCACGGCCGCAATTTCCGCCGCCGTATCCGAGGCAAAGGCATTGATGCAGACCACCGGCGAAATGCCGGAACGGCGCACGATGCCGATATGGTGCAGCAGATTGGCGCAACCGGCCTCGACCAGCCCCACGTCCTCGCGGGTATAGGCCTCGGGCAGGGGCCGTCCCGGCTGGGGCTGGGGCGCGCCGCCGTGATTCTTGAGCGCGCGGATGGTGGCCACGATGACCGCCGCATCGGGCACCAGCCCGCTGATGCGGCATTTGACGTTCCAGAACTTTTCGTAGCCCATTTCCGAGCCGAAGCCGGATTCCGTCACATGAATGTCGCTCAATTTGAGGGCCACGCGGTCGGCAATGATGGAGCTTTGGCCGAGGGCAATATTGGCAAAGGGGCCGGCATGCACGAGCACGGGCTGCCCCTCGATGGTCTGGATGAGATTGGGCTTGGCAGCATCCACGAGCCAGGCCGTCATGGCCCCCGCCACCTCCAGGTCGGCGGCGGTGACCGGATTGCCGTCCCGATCGCGGGCCAGCACCATGCGGGCCAGCCGCGCCCGCAGATCGGCCAGATCGCGCGCCACGGACAAAATGGACATGACTTCCGAAGCGGCGGTAATGTCAAAGCGCGAACGCATCATGAAGCCGTCATTGCGGCGACCGTTCTCTTCCAGACCGATGACGACATGCCGCAGCGACTGGGCACAAAAATCCATGACCCAGCCCATGTCCACGCGCGTGGGGTCGATGTTGAGGCGCCGCATGCCGGACAGCCGGGCCAATGCCTCATCATCATAATTGCGTTCATGCTGCATGCGCGCGGTCAGGGCCGTCATGGCCAGATTGTGCGCCGCGGTGACGGCGTGCATGTCGCCGGTGAAATTGAGCGAATAGGGCGTGAGGGGGATGCACTGGGCGCGCCCGCCGCCCGCCGCCGAGCCTTTCATGCCCATGGTCGGGCCGCCCGACGGCTGACGGATGGCGGCCGAGGAGCGCTGTCCGCGCCGGGCAAGGCCCTGCACCAGCCCGATGGTGGTGGTGGATTTGCCTTCCCCGAGAGGCGTGGGAGTAATGGCCGTCACATCCACATATTTGCCGTCAGGCCGGTTCTCCAGACGCCGCAGCACGGCATGTTGCTCGATTTTTGCCATATGCCGCCCATAGGCAAGCACTTCTTCCGGCAACAGGCCGAACTCCTGCGCCAGCGTCTCGATGGGCTTCATGCGCGTTTCCGCATCCTGGGCTATTTCCCAGTCGGGGTGTTGGGTGGGATCAAGAACCATGACGTACTCCTTTACCGGAAGCGTTTCCGGAGCAATGCCGCGCCGCGCGTCGGGCTTTCAGCAAGGATGAGGGCTTGATCCTCCGGTCGCGATGGGGGTACATGCGGCGCGGAACGGACGCCACCCGGCAGCCTCGCCGTATCAGGAAATTTGCCAGAACTGTCGGGTACAGGATAGCCGTTTTGAACGCTGAGCTGAAGCGGATGAAATACATTGATTCATGCACGAACTTTCAACCGGGCTGGCGCCTTTCACCACCACCCTTTATCCGGCAAAACCAACCATGATGATTCACAATCGCCCTCAGATGCCCTGCGAAAAGCATTTTGAACGACAGTGCGGCCGTCTGCACCTGCGTCTTGACCTGTACGCCCAGGGGGCGGACTGGCTGGCCCTGCTGCGAGGGGGCGCGCCCCATATCGGCGCGACGGCACTGGGTCTGCCGCCGGTTGAGCGGCATGCCGCCGCTGCCTTTCCCGCCCCGCTGGGCCGCCCCGGACACCGGGAAGCGGCGCTGGCGCAGCAGGTGGCCTATCGGCTGGCAGAGGCTGGCGAAAGCGCCGTCTGCTGTTGCGCGGGCATTCATTATGAGGCCATCACGGCGGAAGAAATCGACCTTGTGCTGCGCCTTGTAAAGGAACTGACCGAAGAGGCCGCCCGGCAACTGCGTCACGACAGGCTTGCCCGGCCCTGACCGCCGCCACGGGCCTCAGCTCAGGCGGGCAGATGCAGGCCCTGTCGCACGGCCTCGCAGACAGCGGCGCACAGCCGCTCCACATCCGCTTCGGGCGTCACATAGGGCGGCATGAGATAGATGAGGCGCGCAAAGGGGCGAATCCAGACGCCCTGATCCACAAAAAAGGCCTGCAAACGGGCCACGGGCACGGGATCCACGGTTTCCACCACCCCGATGCCGCCCAGCACGCGCACATCGGCCACGCCGGGCAGAGCGCGGCAGGGGGCCAGCCCCCGACGCAGAGCGTCTTCCAGCGCGATCACCCGTTCACGCCAATTCTCTTCCTCCAGCAGGCGCAGACTGGCCAGAGCCACGGCGCAGGCCAGCGGATTGCCCATGAAGGTCGGCCCGTGCATGAAGGCCTGCCCATCCCGGCAGATGCCCCCGGCCACCTCGTCGGTGCAGACCGTGGCGGCCAGGGTCAGCACGCCGCCGGTCAACGCCTTGCCGCAACAGAGAATGTCCGGCGTCACATCCGCCCATTCGGCGGCAAAAAGCCTGCCCGTGCGGCCAAAACCGGTGGCGATCTCGTCAAAAATGAGCAGCGCGCCCGCCTCGCGGCAAAGCCGCGCCAGCCCGCGCAGATAGTCGGGATGGTAGAACCACATGCCGCCCGCTCCCTGCACCACGGGTTCCAGAATGACTGCCGCCACCTCGTGCCCGTGTGCGGCCAGCATGCGCCGGGCATCGTCCAGACTGGCGGGATCAAAGGGCTGATCAAAACGGCAGGCCGGTCGCTCCATGAAGAGCTGTTGCGGCAGAAAGCGCGCAAACAGGCCGTGCATGCCATTCACGGGATCGCAGACGCTCATGGCCCCGGTGGTATCGCCGTGATAGCCGCCACGCGGCGTCAGAAAGCGTGTGCGCTGCCTCTGTCCCGTGCCCTGCTGGTACTGGAGGGCCATTTTCATGGCCACCTCCACGGATACGGAACCCGAGTCCGCCGGAAAGACGCGGGCCAGCCCGCGCGGCAGCATTTCCAGCAGACGTTCGGCCAGTTCCACGGCAGGAGCATGGGTCAGCCCGCCGAACATGACGTGCGGCATGCGCCCGGCCTGCGCCCGCAGGGCCGCCAGCAGGCGCGGATGGTTGTAGCCGTGAATGGCCGCCCACCATGAGGACATGCCGTCAATGAGTTCCTTTCCGCCGCGCAGTACCAGCCGGTTGCGACGGCTGCGCTCGGCCACAAAGACCGGCAGGGGGGCCACCGTGGAAGTATAGGGATGCCAGAGCACCTTCGTGTCGCGCCGAATCAGGGCGTCCGGCCCGACGGCGGGCGTGCGCAGCAGCGCCAGCAGGGCCTGCGCCACAGGCCGCACGGCCTGCGCCAGCCTGTCCCAGCCCCCGGCATCCAGCTCCACCCACGGCAGGACGGCCAGCGGCGCGCCCAGATCATCCAGCCAGTTCCGCAGCGTCCGCTCATTGTCGGCAAGGACAAGACGCTCGCCCTCATTGTCCGTTTCCGGCGGCTGCACCAGCACAAAACCCGCCATGACAAGGCCCCGGTCGCGTACGGCGTCCAGCGTCAGGCGCGCCGCGTTGAGCGCCCCCAGACCGTTGCGCGCCACCAGCAGCACCGGTACGGCCAGCGCGGCCATGAGGTCAAGCGTGTCTTCCCGCTCATTGAGCGGTACGCATACGCCGCCGGCCCCTTCCAGCAGCAGGGCACAGGCCGCCCCCTCGCCGGACAGGGGGGCCGTCTCGGCCTGCCAGTGAGCCAGAATGTCCCGCCGCAAGCCGGCAACGCTCAGGCAGCGCCCTTCGCGGGCGGCGGCCAGATGGGGCGAGGCAGGCAGGCGAAAACTGTGCAGGGTGGCAGCGGGAGCAAGCGCGGCAGCGGGCAGATCCGCCACGGCCTGCGCATACAGGGCGGCGTCCCCCTGCCGGGCGGCGTCCTCCACGCCGGTCTGCACGGGCTTGACGGCCTGCGCCGCCAGCCCGGCCTGCCGCAGGGCGCGCAGGAGCGCCGCCGTGGCCACGCTCTTGCCCACGTCCGTACCGGTGCCGCTGACAAAGAAGGCCGCGTCGGCAAATGCGGCGGGCGTGGCGTTTATGCGCATGGCGCTGTCACCTCCAGACCGGCGGCGGCAATCATGGCGCAATCCCGCTCCACGGCACAGCCGTGGGTGGTCAGATAGTCGCCGGTCATCAGGGCGTTGGCCCCGGCGCGAAAGATGTCCGGCTGCCGATCCCCCAGGGTTTCGGGCCGTCCCCCGCAGACGCGCAGGGTGGTCGTGGGCAGGATGTGTCGAAAGACGGCAATGATGCGCAGGGCCTCATTGGCCGCCAGGAGCGGACGGTCGGCAAGGGGAGTTTGCGGATGGGGATGCAGAAAGTTGATGGGCACGCTGTCCACCCCCAGCTCGCGCAGGCTGAAGGCCAGATCAATGCGATCCTCCCAGCTCTCGCCCAGACCGAACAGGCCGCCCGTACAGGCGGAGAGACCCGCCTCCCGCACATGGCGCACGGTATCCCGCCGCTGTTCCCATTGTTGCGTGCTGCAAATCCGGGGATAGAAGGCTCGGGAGCTTTCCAGATTGTGATGAAAGCGCCGCACGCCTCCCCGGGCCAACGAGCGCAGGGCATCGGGCGACAGACGCCCGAACGAGGTGCAGACACGGCCCCGCACCGCTTCCGGCAAGGCGGCGAGCACGCGCAGCACGCTGGCCAGTTCCTCGGCCTGCAGAGCGCCGCCGCTGGTCACAATGCCGATATGCCCGACCGGCCAGCGGGCCAAATCCAGAATCCGCTGCCGCAAAAGCCCTTCGTCCAGCAGGGGAAAGCGATCGATGGGCGTGTCATTATGGCGGCTTTGCGCGCAGAAGCGGCAGTCCATGCCGCAATTGCCGCTGCGGGCATTGATAATGGCGCAGAGGCTGATCCGTGTACCAAAGGCGGCCCGCCGCAGGCGTTCCGCACCGGCGAAGAGTTCTTCATCCGGCAGTTGGAGCAGTTGCAGCGCCTGCGCGGGCGTGGCCGCGCCGCTCAAAATTTCGGCAGAGACAGCGGAGGAAAGATGTGGCATATTTTTTTGCGCGGGTAAGATGGTCAATGTGTCGGATTGTCGTATGCCATGCCCCATTTTTTTGCAAGACGGGGCAACGGTGGGCTTACGACCGCATACCCGGCACAGCCCGCCGTTTTGGCGACATCGGAGAATGAGCGCATGTTTTCCCTCTTTCAGAGTGTCAGTCGCGTACGTTACGGCAGGGGCGCGGCCTTGTGCCTGCCTGAGGAAATCCGGCGTCTGGGCGGACGGCGCGTCGGCATCCTCCTCGGCAGGCAAGCCCTGCACTCGGGACGGCTGGCCCATCTTTTTTCGGCCCTCGCCGCGGCGGGCATTGCCGCCCTGCCCTCTGACGCCCCACAGACGGATCCCGATCCCGACTGTGTCGCCCGCTGCGGCCAGTGGGCCAGAGAAAATGAACGGGATCTGCTGATCGGCATCGGCGGCGGCAGCGTGCTGGACTGCACCAAGGCCGCTGCCCTGCTGGCCTGCCACGACGGCCCCATCGAACGCTATTATGGCGTGGACAAGGTGCCCGGCCCCTGCCTGCCCACCATCCTGCTGCCGACCACAGCCGGAACAGGCAGCGAAATGACCTCCAATACCGTGATCAGCGACACGGCTGTCCAGCGCAAGGTGGGCGTGGTGAGCCATTATCTGTACGCCCGCAGCGTCATCCTCGATCCGGAACTCACCCGCAGCCTGCCGTCCTTCCAGACAGCCGTCACCGGTCTGGATGCGCTGGTGCATGCCGTGGAATCCTTTGTCAGCCGCCATGCCACGCCCTTTACCGATGCGCTCAATCTGCAGGCCATGCGCATGATCCTCGGGAATATCCGGCGCGCCGTGACGGACGGACAGGATATGGCAGCCCGGGAACAGATGCTCTATGGCGCGGCGTTGAGTGGCATGGCCTTTTCCAATACCCAAAACGGCATCATCCACGCGCTGGGCATGTCCGTTCCGCAGGAGCATCATTTGCCGCACGGTCTGGTCATGGCCATCTTCGCGCCGGCCGGGCTGACCTTCAATGCGCCGTTCGCCCGGGAGAAATTTGCGCGCATGGCCGAACTCTTCGGCAGCGCGCCGGACAATGCGCCCGCGGAAGTCAAGGCGGCCTCCGTGGCCGAAGGATTTTGCGCGCTCATGCGGGATCTGGGCATCACGCCGGGCCTTGCGGCCAACGGTCTCCCGGCGGAAGAGCTGCCGGGCATTGCCCGTCGCGGCGCGGCCTATGACCGGCTTATGGACAGCAACCCCTGCAGCGCCACGGCACAGGAGCTGGAAGCCCTGCTGCGGCGCTTCCTGTAGGGCAGCAACCTTGCCTCAGCCCGGATGAACGGGCACGCCACGCCCCGGACGGCGATCCCAGGAGAGAACGAAGTCATGTCAACACCGGAACATCCCGATATTCCCCCTTATGACGCCATCCTCGCCCGTACCGGCCGCATTGCCGGACTCAATCGCTGCTGGGAGGAAATTCTGCATCATGCCACGCGGCGCGATTTTGAAAAGGATGCCGTCATCCCCCATACCCGCTGGCGCGGCATGTACTATCTGGCGCGGGGCAGCGTGTCCATCGCCTATATTGCCGCCTGCGGGCGCGAGCGGCTGACCCTGCGCGTCGGCCCGGGCTGTCTGTTCAACGAGGCCCGCAGCGTGTCGAACTATGAACCGGGCGTTGTCTTCCAGTGTCTGGAGCCCTCGGAAATCTGGCGTTTTCCGCAAGAACTCCTGCAGGATACGGATTTTCTTTCCGCCTACCCCCGGCAGGTGGCCAGCCTGCTGCATTCCATGGGCATCAAGATTCTCATCCATTATACCTTTCTGGCCGACATGGGCACCGGCAGCCGCGAATCCCACGTCTGCCGCTTCATTCTCAATCTCTCCCGCCAGAACGGCAATGCCCCGCGCTTTCCCTGCCCCATGCGGCAGCAGGATGTGGCCGCCCTGCTGGGCATCCATCGGGCCACCCTGGCCCGCATTCTCCGCCAGCTCAAGGACAAGGGCATCATTGCCGCCTTTTCCTGCAAGGAAGTGCGGATCAGCGACGCCCGCCGTCTGGAAGAACTGGCCCTGAACAACTGAGCCGGCGGGGAAAGCGCCCTGCCAAGGCTGCGGACACGCCCCTGCCGCCCGCGCATTTCCCTTTTCCGGCTGCCTCCCGACGCCTGATGCTGCCGCCACGCCCGATGCGGGCAAAAGGCGGGCGCATGCCGTGCCCCGATGCCGCACGCGCACGCGGAGAGCGCCCTGTGGGGCAACGCGGCCACGCAAGCGGCCACGCGCCAAGAGGGAGACGGCTGAGCGCAGCCAAATGCGGAAAGGGGGAAGCGGAGAACCCTGTTGCGGTTCCCGCTTCCCCCGTTGTGCCAGATTATCAATTGCGGCTTAGAAGTCCATCTTGCGGCATTCTTCCAGCGCCGCCGCCTGTTCGTCGAAATTGGCGAAACCGGCCTGATGCAGGGCATCCTCCACCGTGCTGCTCCAGTCCCAGGTCGCGTAGATGACGGGCTTGTGGAACATGGCCCGGAAGCCTTCCAGCTCGGTGCGGTAGAAGTCTTCCTTGGGCGTGTCCAGATGCTCGCGCAGCTGTTCGTGACGGCGCTGCAATTCGCCTTCGTACCACTCCTGAATGTCCTGCGGCAGGGTGTACTTCTTGAGAATGTGCCCGTAGCCGGCTTCTTCCATGAGCGCGGCCAGATGTTTGTGATGCTGCTTGCCGAGCCATTCGCCGAGCCGGGAGGTGGGGATGTTCTCCGCTTCCACGGCCGCGATGTCCTTGACGGTCTGGAAGTAGGTATCCGGCACCACCGAGGCGGAGACGATGCCCGCAATGGCCACCAGACCGCGCAGGATGACGCTGTTGGAAACCCCCTGACCGCAGAAGCCCACCTTCTTGCGGTACTTCTGACCGGCAAAGATGCTCACCAGAATGGCCCAGACCACGGCGGGATCTTCCTCGTCGTAGATGTGGGACAGGCGGGCATTGTCGCGGTCGGTGGCCAGCACCATCTGGGTCATGTCGTTGGAGCCGATGGAGAAGCCGTCAAACTCGCTGATGAACTGCTTGGCCAGAATGGCATTGGACGGAATTTCGGACATGAGGATGATCTTGAGTCCGTCCTCGCCGCTCTTGAGCTTGTGTACCTGCTCGAGATAGCTGCGCATGGAGCGGGCTTCCTCAAGGGTGCGCACAAAGGGCAGCATCATCTGCAGGTTGCTGCCGCCGTACACGCCGCGCGCCAGCTTGAAGGCCTCGATTTCCCAGTCGTGAATATTGCGGGACACGCCGCGATAGCCCAGCATGGGATTGGCCTCGTGATGCTCGAAGAGGCTGCCGCCGATGAGGTTGCGGTATTCGTTGCTCTTGAAGTCCGTGGTGCGGTAGACAATGCTCTTGCCGTAGAAGGCCATGGCAAAGAGGGCCAGGTTCTGGGCAAGGGTCTGCACATAGTGCTCCTTGCCGGTGCGGTAGCCGCGAGCCTTGATGATGCCGCGAATCTTGTTGGGCAGATTGCGCACATCGTCCATTTCCTTCTTGAGGCCGGCACGCAGGCTCACTTCCTCGCGCAGGCGGCAGATATTGTCCAGCAGGGCGCGGACAGCGGGCAGATCCTTCACCTTTTCCACGCGGTCGGCCACGCTGGCCTCGATTTCGGCCATGCGCTTGGCCGCTTCGGGATCGGAGGGATTGAGCAGAGCCAGCTCATCGTCATAGCCCATGATGATCCGCACATGATCAGCCAGATCGTCGGAAGTTTTCAGCACTTCCAGACGCCGCGAGGCGATTTCGAGGTGCTGGTCGATCTTGTGATCCAGTTCGCGCATCTTGCGGTGCAGGAGGAGCACTTCCTCGGCATTGGCGCTGGTGTCCGTGGCGGCCAGGGCTGCCGCTTCGGCAGACAGGCCGGTGATCTCCCCGACATATTCGCGCAGGTTGAAATTGAAGGCAATGAGACCGGCGGCCATCTGTTCGCGCAGAACCTTGGAGAGGTTGCCCGCCAGCTCGCGCAGTTTGGCCTGCACGATGTTTTCCAGCTCGCCGTTGTCAAAGGCTTCCAGCGCCTGGGGATGAATGCTGATGTTGCCCAGCATGAACTCGGCGCGCAGGAGGCCCACTTCAAATTTGGGGAAGTTGCGCAGGCGCGAGAGGAAGAGCGCCTGCCCCACGTCGGCCAGCACAAGGCCCACCTTGGTACGCGTCTCGGGCAGCTGGGCCACGTCCATCTCGCCGCCCACTTCCTTGAGGGGCAGCAGGCCGCGATAGACGCGCCCGCGCGTGCCGTCCACGGTCACTTCCGCGCCGTCCAGGGCGCGCAGCACATCCAGGCGCTGAATGCCGATAACGGCGGCAATGCCCAGTTCGCGCGAGGTGATGGCCGCATGGCTCGTATCGCCGCCCACGTCGGCCATGATGGCCGAGGCCACGCGCATGCCCGGCACCATGTCCGGGTCGGTGCGTTCGGCGGCCAGCACGTCGCCCTTTTCCACCTTGTTCAGCTCAAGGGCCGAACGCAGGAAGCGCACCGTGCCATGACCGGCCCCGCGGGAGGCGCCGTTGCCTTCCACCAGCACTTCCGCCGCGGCCGCCGCCTTGGGATCCACCTCGCGCCGGCGCATGAAGATGGTGGTGGGATGATTTTCCAGTTCCTCATTCCAGCGGGTTTCGGGCCGGGCCTGCACGAACCAGAGCTTGTCGTTGGCGTCGATGCAGAACTCGGTGTCCATGATCATGCCGCCATAGGCCTTGCTCACGGCGCGCACGCCCTTGGCCACGCGCTCGGCCTGACTGAGGGACAGGGCCCAGCGCAGGGCTTCCAGCTCGGGCACTTCCACCTCGCGGGTGCCGCCCTTCTCGTCATAGACGATTTTCATGTCCTTGCAGCCCATCTGACGGATGACCACGTCGCTGCCGTCGTCGCGCTGGAAGACATAGAGCTTGTCCGGCGTCACCTTGCCGCCCACCACGGCCTCACCGAGGCCGTAGCTCGTGTCGATGCTCACGAGATCCCGCCGATCCGTACCCCGGCAGCCGGTGGCCGTATCGGCGGAGAAGGCCGTGCCCGACACCACCGGATTGATCATCTGCATCATGCAGACGGACAGGGAGGTGTTTTCGATGGCCCATTCCTTCTTGGCCGTTTCGGCGATGGACTCGTCGCCCGTTTCCTCGGCGCGGGCCACGGCATCAAGGATGGCTTCGCGACGATAGGTCATGGAACGCAGATTGTAGGCCGAGGAGCAGTCCCAGTGATAGGCTTCCACCACCCTGTCGCCGCCCACCATGTTGAGATAGGTATCCTGCAGGCCGGCAAAGGCTTTCTTGCGGGAGTCCTCGCCGGCGGCGGAGGAACGCACGGCCACGGGCGTCATGTCGTCGCCGTTGTCCGTACATATGGCCTCGTAGGCTCCGCGCACGGCGGCATTCACGTCAGCGGGCAGATCCACGGAAAGAATGGCGGCCTGCACCATGACCGAGCGCTTGCGCAGCTGGTCGATGCCTTCCGGCGAGGTGGCAAAGCCGTCCACCACATTGTTGATGAAGGTTCTGAGCTTGGTATGCCCCTGCTCGGCCTCGGCCTTGGCGGCGTCGTGAATCTGGCGGCCGAGCTGGCGCACGAATTTTTGCAGAAAATCGGGATCCTGATTGATTTCGGGGTCATTCCAGTCGATCCGACCGTATTCCTTGTCCACCACGCTGCGGACGACACGACCGCTCACCTTGGTTTCATCCAGCAGTTGATGGAAGGCCCGCGACGAAATGGCGCGGAAATAGGGAGCCTGAATCCCCTCAATCTGGCTGATGAGCGCCGTATTATAGTTCTTGCCGCCCACAAGCAGCTCGGCTTCTTCACCCAGCGCAACAATGTCCGCGCCGGTGAGAACCAGCTTCTGACGAATGGCGTCAAGGCTTTCCTTGTCGTTTTTGCCGCCTGATTTGGTGACAGGGGTCTTGTTGGGCATGACGTCCTCCGGTTGGGTATGGGATGGATGACCTTTTTATCCTAGCGCGCCTGCCCGCAACTGTCCACTGTTGCGGGCGGGCGGGCGGCAAGGCTTACACGGGCGAACCGCAGTAGGGGCAGAAGGAGATGTTGTCCATGGGAATGGGCTGGCCGCAGGCCTCGTTGCGGCAGGTGCGCGGCACGGGGCCAAGCTCCACGATAAGCTCCCCTTCCCGCACGGACACCATTTGCTTGTTCTCCTTGAAGTCGGCCGTCTTGAGCACGCGCTTGACCATGGCGTCCGCAGGGGCGAGCACGGCCTTTTCCTGCTTCATGATGGAGACGTTGAAGAGTTCCTCGCCCTCCTTCACGATGTCGCCGGGATGGACGTACATGACCCACAAATCGCCATTGCTGGGCGCGGCCACATGATACTTGTTGTTGGGGTCGGCCATGGTGAGGCCGCGCTTGGCCTGCCCGGCCCTGTCGCTGACCTGCACCTCGCAGCTCATGATTTCGGAATCCAGCACATAGCGGCAGATGGACACGCCCGCCTCATTGGGGCGCGCGATGCTGAGCAGGGCCAGATGGTGCGGCTTGCCGCTCGTGTCGTTGAAGTTCAGATCCTGACCGGGCTTGAGGCCCTCGAACCAGACATGCAGCGGCAGGTTGTTGGGATCGCCGTACTTGGCCCGGAACTGCATGGTCTTGAGCGCGTCGCCGGGGTGGTTGAGGTACATGACGAATTCCTCTTCCGTGGGCTGGCGCTTGATGAGATCCGCGCAGGCCTTGTGTTCCACGGCCAGATTCACGTCAGCCAGCGATTCCAGCGGCGAGGCTTCGGTGCGGTTGGCCACCGCGCCCTTCCATTCGCTGCCGAAGGCGCTCTCGTACACCCAGTCCGGCGGGAAGCCCAGCGGCAGGCGACCGAACTTGCCCAGCAGCAGATTGCGGAAGGCGTCGTTGCAATCCTGATAGATGTTCAGGCGGGAATGACGCATCTGCTCGCTCAGCTCGTTTTCAGGACGGCTGGTCACCTCGTGCAGCACTTCCAGCAGGTAGCGCACCTCTTCCTCGCCGCCGCGCTTCCAGGCGCCGGTCACGGCCAGGAAGGCCGTATTCCACGTCACCTGCGAGCCGGGCGTCACGTCATGGTAGCGCACGATCTGCCGCGTGCCCTCAAGGAACTTGAGCATATAGGGCAAAAGGTGGATATAGCCCTGCTTCATGGCCCCCTCCTGCGAGGAGGAGGTCGCGCCGCCGGGCATGCCGTGCAGGGTCACGTCGTAGTCGATGCCCTTGAAGTACGGCGAGCAGTAGCGGTCATAATAGGGCATGATCTGCTTGCAAACGAAGTTGGCGTCGCGAATGGCGTCCTTGTTGAGCTGGCAGGTGAGACCGAGTTCGTCCTCCATGTAGGCCATGGTCGAAAGGACGTCGCCCTGCCCGTAGGAGCGCACCGCCGAGCCAAGACCCACGTCCACGATGTGCGCGCCGGCCTTGGCCGCCGCGCCGCAGGCCGGGACAAAGAGGCCGTCGGTATAGTGGCGATGCACATGCAGCACCAGTTCGGGCCAGGCCTTGCGCAGGGCGCTCACCAGTTCGGTCATGAAGCGGGGCGGGCAGACCCCGGCCATATCCTTGAGGCCGAGGATGATGTGGCGCGAGGCCTCGCGCGGATCAACGCCCATGATATTGCCCATCATGCGCAAAATGGCCTCGGTGACGCCCAGATAATGGGGCACGTCAAAACCCCTGGCCCAAGACATGGACAGGGCCGGCTCAAAGACCACGTCCTTGCGGGACATGACCACTTCCGCAATGGGCCGCATGTTTTCCACATGGTTGAGGAAGTCGAAGCAGCGCACCACTGAGTAGTGATCGCAGATCATTTCCCCGGTCAGGCGCATGAGGTTGCGCGGCTGGGGCGTATAGCCCAGCACGTTGGTGGAGCGCACAAGCAGCTGTTTGTGGGTCTTGGGCGCAAAGCTGTTCCATTCGCGGGCTTCACGGAAGGGATAGGTCATGTTGGCCATCATGGCCACATGGAAATGCGCGCCGCCGCCGTTTTCGATGGAGAAATACCCCACATTGTCAAGGTACGGCCCGATGAGCCGATCCTCGGCCAGACGGAAGCGGTTGCCCGAATTGGACTGGGTGAAGTCGCGGGGCGTGGTGTCGGTGAAGTGGACGCGGCCCGAATCGCGCACATAGTCCAGCAGGGCCAGGCGGTCGCCGTGCGGATAGGGCGAGGGCTGGCGGCGCATCTGGGACGTGATGGCCGGCAGCACCGGGTCAAAGACGCCCAGTTCCGGCGTGGTGCTGGAACGGTATTCGCCGAGCTGCAGGAAGGGATTGTAGCCGCGGGCGGAGATTTCCGCCACGAGGCGGGCAAGGCGTTCGCTTTCCGGCGCAAGATCCATGTACTGCATGAGTTCGGGATGCGCCGCGATGAAGTTGGTGTTGACCGTGCCGTTGCGGAACAGGGGATGCTTGAGCACCTGCCGGAAGAAGGGAATGGTCGTCTTCAGGCCGCCGATGATGTATTCGCCCAGAGCGCGTTCCATGATGCCCACGGTCTTTTCCCAGTCCGTGGCATAGGTGATGAGCAGCGCGCCCGCCGAGTCGTAGTTGGCCGGGAATTCGTAGCCCGCGCAGATATTGGAATCCAGACGCACGCCCGGGCCGCCGGGGGAGACATAGCGGCTGACCAGACCGGAATTGGGGGCAAAGTTGTCCTGCGGATTTTCCAGATTGATGCGCACCTGCATGGCCCAGTAGGTCGGACGGAGCTGATCTTCGCGGTAGCGCAGCTCGGCCCCGAAGGCCACGGCGATCTGTTCCTCCACGAGGTCGATGCCATAACGGGATTCGGTGATGCCGTGTTCCACCTGCAGGCGGGTATTGACCTCGATAAGGTAGGGCTGCCCGTCGGGCGTGACGAGAAATTCCACCGTGGCCAGCGAGTGATAGCCCACGGCGCGCACCAGACGCCGGGCATAGTCCTTGAGCTGCTCGCGCAGATTGCGGGTGATGCCCTTCCAGGGCGAGGGCGTGATTTCGATGAGCTTCTGATGATTGCGCTGCACCGAGCAGTCGCGTTCATCAAAGGCAAAGACATTGCCGTACATGTCGGCAATGACCTGAATCTCGATGTGGCGCACGTTGTCGAGGAATTTTTCCACAAAGAGGCGCGGATTGCCGAAGGAGGCCTGCGCCATGGTCGAGGCCTTGAAAAAGGCGTCGTCCAGTTCGGCCTCGTTGTGGATGGCGAAGATGCCGCGGCCGCCGCCGCCGCCCTCGGCCTTGAGCATGATGGGCAGGCCCATTTCGCTGATGAGGCGACGGGCCGTGGGAATGTCCACCGCGCCGTCGGAACCGGGCACCACCGGGATGCCCAGCTTGCGGGCCACGGTGCGGGCCTGCACCTTGTTGCCCAGCAGGTTCATGGCCTCGGCCGTGGCGCCGATGAAGGTCAGCCCGGCCTCCTTGCAGCGCTGGGGAAAGCGCGTGTCCTCGGAGGCAAAGCCCCAGCCGGGGTGAATGCCCACCACGCCGTGCTGTTTGGCCTTGTCGATGATGCGGTCAATATCCAGATAGGCGCGCGGATCGGAACCCAGCAGGATGAGTTCCTGCGCGGCTGAGGCCGCCGGAGCCGTCTTGTCCACATCCGTGGCGGTCATGGCCGCCACGGCCTCGAAACGTTCGCGAATGGAGCGGCAGATGCGGCGCGCGGGAATACCGCGGTTCGCCACCAGGATGGTCTTGCCCCTGAGAAACTCCTGAACCTCAGCAAAGCTCTTGTTGGCCATGTAGTACGCCCTTGTGATTGTCGTCCGGGAGACGCAGGCTCCCGCTGTAAAATATTCTTTCCCCGTCTCCGCACAGCAGGCGCGCGCCGCCGTCGGGGTGCAGGCCGGCAAGAATGCCCGAAACCCTTTCTTCTCCGTCCTCGATGACCACCTGCCGCCCCTGCCAGAGCAAATGGCGGGAAACCGCCTCGTGACAGCGGATCATGGGGGAACGGCGACTACTATATGCGGAATACAAGGACTTTACAAGCAGGGGCCAGAGCCTTTCCGCGCCGGGGCAGCGGCCGGCACCGCCGGGCCAGATTTCCGTCAGGCAGGCGGCGGGCATGGCCGCCCCGGCCCGCAGGGCGGCCGGTTCAGGACGCCAGACCACATTGATGCCGATGCCGGCGGACAGTATGCCGCCCCGCTCCTCCATGAGGATGCCGGCGATCTTGCGCGCCTCCCCGTCTTTTTCGACCACCAGATCATTGGGCCATTTCACCCGCACGGCAAGCCCCCATTGCGCGAAGGCCGCCGCCAGCATGAGACTCAGGGCGGGTGTGGCCTCCGTGCCCCGGAAAGGCTCGCTCGCCGGCAGGCGCAGGGTAGCGTAGATATTGCCCGCCGGCGAAAGCCACTGCCGCCGCAGCTGCCCCCGACCGTTACGCTGCCGTACGGCCTGCAGGCTTTCCCACGGGCCAAGATGCCCGGCGGCCATCAGGGCCTGAGCCGCGTCCAGGGTGCTGGACACTTCCCCCAAGCGCCAGACAAAGGGGCAGCCCGCGCTGTCCGTCAGGGGGGCTGCCGCCAGCACTCCACCCTCAGTCCTCCCGTGGACAGGGAGGATGCATTCGGCATGAACTTCTGTCATAGTACGTCCATGAACATCTATCTTGTGGGGGGCGCGGTGCGCGACCTGCTGCTGGGCCGCCTGCCCCGTGAATGGGATTATGCCTTTGAAGGAACCCGGGACGATTTCCTGCGGGAATACCCCGATGCCTGCGCCGTGGGCGCCGTTCAGGTCTGCCTGCGTCAGGGCCGCGAGTTCATGCCCCTGCGCGGCGCAACCATTCAGGAAGATCTGCACCACCGCGATCTCACCGTCAACGCTCTGGCCCTGGATGCGGCGGGCCGCCTCCACGCCCATCCGCAGGCCGTGGACGATCTGCGGAATCATGTCCTGCGTCCGGCCTCCCCGTCGGCGCTGGCCGATGACCCCGGCCGGATCTTCCGGCTGGCGCGCTTTGCCGCCTGCTGGCCGGACTGGCGACTTGCACCCGAGGCCTGGGAACAGCTGAGCCGGCAGGAGGCGGCGGCACTGGCCGCCCTGCCTGCCGAGCGGGTGGGCAGGGAGCTGCTCAAGGCGCTGGCCGGGCCTGTGCCCGGCCGCTTTCTGCGCGTGCTGGCGGAAGGCAACTGCCTGCGGCCGTGGTTTGCCGAACTGGCCGAGGCCGCGCGCATCCCCGCCGGGCCGCCCCGCTGGCATGGCAACAATTCCGTGCTGGATCACACCTGCGAGGTCATGGATCGCTGCGCCGGGGATGCCCTTGCCGTCTGGATGGCGCTCTGTCACGATCTCGGCAAATTGCGCACCCCGCCGGACAGCTGGCCGCACCATTACGGGCATGACGCCCTTGGCGTGCCGCTGGCCCGGGCGCTGTGCGAGCGGCTGGCCCTCTCGAGCCTGCATGGCAAGGCCGCAGAAACGGCCTGCGCCGACCACATGCGCGCGGGCCGCTATGACGAGCTGCGCACGGGCACGCGGCGGGATCTGCTCTGGCGGGTGGACCGACGCGGCCTGAGCCGCCCCTTCTGGCGGCTGACCGATGCCGACAGCCGCTCCCCCTTCAGCGTGCGGGCGGAACGGGAACTGACCATCCTGCGCGCCGTACGTCTGCCGGACGAATGGCGCAATCGCGGCCCGGACTCGGCGCGGCATCTGCGCGACCTGCATTGCGCGGCCCTTGCGGCGGCGCGGACGACGGACGAAACGAAAAACTGACCCCCCGCCGCGACCGCCGGGAAGGACGCGCCCCTTGCGCGCTCCGACCGCAGGGACGCGGTGCCGCCCTATCCCGAAGCCGCGCAGGCGGCCTGCAGGCAGCGCGCGGACAGTGCGTCCATGTCCGGCCCATGATCCAGCCCGGCCAGATGGGCCATGCCGTGCGCCAGCAGGCGCAGCAGATGTTCCGTGCCATCCTGCCCATAGATCAGACATTCCCGCCGCCAGGTGGGCAGGGAAAGCAGAAGCTGCCCGGGCAGGGAGGCGTCCCCCGGAAAGGACAGCACATTGGTCGGCCCGATGCAGCCCAGATGGCGGGCATTGGCCCGCGCCATGCCGCCGTCGTCCACCAGATGCAGAACCACCGACGGCAGGGCATGGCCGCAGGCCTCGATTTCCCGCCGCATGCGCTCCAGCATCCGCCGCACCTGCCGCACATCCGGCTCGCACAGCCAGGCGTGGGCGGGGGTATGCGCAATGATTTCCACAGTCATGGTTTTCCTCCGGCCTGCCGGCCGCCGTCAGGGCCAGAAGGCATCCGCGCGCCGCCCGCGAAAACCTGAACCTTTCGCCGGGCAAGGCGACGGAAAAACCGGTCGAAGCGGCATCGGCAGACTTCGGATCCGACCTTTCCCGGCAACAACGCATGCGGCCAAAACGGCTTTGCGGCAGTTGGCCAGTGCGTCCCGCTCCTAGCGCGGCGCGCTCCCGCTCTCCGGCCCCCGGGGCGCGGATTCGCTGCCCGCCCGTTCCGCCGTGTGCGCGGGGCCGGGCATATCCGTGCCGTAGAGGCCCCCGGCCCCAAAGGCGGCGGACGGAGGCGGCGGCGCGGGCACCGTGGCCGCCGCAGGACGGGGCGCGGCCTGCGGCTGAACCCGCGCTTCAGTCCGGCTTTCCGGCCTGTTCTCGGCCTTGGCCGCCGCACCGCCCTTGAGCTTGTCGTCGGGGTAGACGATGCGCTGGTGGAAGATGCCGGTCAGGATGCGCTGGAAGTTCTCGCTCAGGAAATGCAGATCCTTGAAGGTCAGCTCGGATTCGTCCAGCTGGCCCTCGGAAAAGATGCCCTTGATGATGGTGTCGATATGCGAGCGGATACGCGCGGGCGTGGGATCGGTCAGGGTGCGGCTGGAGGCCTCCACCGAATCGGCCAGCATGAGAATGGCGGCTTCCTTGGTTTGGGGGCGCGGCCCGGGATAGCAGAAGTCGGACTCGCGGGGCTTTTCGCCCAGATTGATGGCCTTCTGATAGAAGTAGCGGATGATGCGCGTACCGTGATGCTGGCGGATGATGTCGATGATTTCCTGTCCCAGGTTGTAGCGTTCGGCCAGTTCCGTCCCCTTCTTGACGTGGGAGATGAGGATGAGCGCGCTCATGGACGGCGCGAGCTTGTCGTGCTTGTTGGGGCCGCCGAACTGGTTTTCGATGAAGTATTCGGGATAGGCGATCTTGCCCGCATCATGGTAGAGGGCCGCCACCTTGCACAAGAGGCTGTTGGCGCCGATGGCCTTGGCCCCGGCCTCCACCATGTTGGCCACCACCAGCGAATGGTGATAGGTGCCGGGAATGGTGACCATGAGTTCCTGCATGAGCGGATGCTCAAGACTCATGAGTTCCATGAGGCGGAAGCGCGTACTGTAGCTGAAGGTCAGCTCCAGCACCGGACTCAGGGCAAAGAGCAGGATGAGCGACACCATGCTGTTGACAAGTACGGCCACGGCATGGGCCGGATAAAGATCCAGCGGCACACTGGAGGAAAGCAGCAGGCCCAGACAGATGATGGCCTGACCGATGGTCAGGGGGATGATGCTCCAGACCACGTCCTGCCGGTTCTGGGCGCTGGTCACGAGCCAGGTGGCCAGCATGCCGCCGAGGAAATGAAACAGGAAGATTTGATAGCCCTGCTGGAACATGAGGGTCACGAAAAGGCAGAGCAGAAGCCCCATGGTGCAGTAGCGCCGGGCGGCAAAGACCATGGCCACCAGCCCCACGGCCCCGGCCACGGGATAGGCCACGGCAAAGGCCGTGAGATGATTGAGATCGCTCACCACGAGGCTCAGGCCATAGAAGGCCTTGGCCCCGATGCCGAAGATCAGGAGAACGAGCGAAATGAGCAGCATGTCCTTGCAGCGCAGGGGCGTGCCCGGCTTGCCGCTGGGGGCCATGAAAAAGCCGATGGCCAGAATGAGGGAAAAGAGAAAGGCCCCGCCGGCCACGCTCCAGTGCATGCCTTCGGTGGCCTGATCATAGAGGGCCTGAATCTTGATCTGCTGTTCGCGGCTGACGCGCGCGCCCTTGCGGACGATAAGCTCGCCCTTCTGTATCTGGTAGAAAACCGGCTCCACATTTTCGGCCACCGCATTGCCGCGCTTCTGCGTGGCCTCGCGGTTGAGGGTCAGGGTCGGGGGCAGGGTGGCCGCCAGAAAGGCGCTCAGGGCGCGGCGGGCATGGGCGCTCAGGCTCTTTTCCCGCTGCATGAGCGACGAGACTTCCGCCAGAAAGGACTGCACGTCCGGCAGGCTGGTCACATCCGGGCGCAGGAGTTCCGAACCGTTGTCCAGATTGTGGATGATGGCCCCGGCCCGTCCTACCCGCGCCACACGAATATCGCTGACAAGCCCCTCGGTCAGGCGGCTGCTGGCAAGCGGCACCAGCGTCTTGAGCAGATAGGCCTGCACTTCGGGCTGAGCCAGCTGCTGCAGGATATCCTCGGCCACGCCCGGCGACATTTCGGCGGTCAGCCGCTGCAGCACCCGTTCGGCTGAGGGCGGCGCATCCGGGGTTTCCGGCGGGCGAACGCCCCCCTCTCCCGACAGTTCCCTGATCACGGCCAGCACAAGGCTCTGAAAATGGGTCAGCGGTTCGAGGCTGAGATCGTACACCGGCGGCTGCAGCATGAGCACCTGCTTGCGCCGGGCGGCGGTCGCCTGCGAGTCCTCCACCTGCATGTCGCGGTCGGCCACCACATCATGATCGGCCACCTGGCCGGCCACATAGAAATGGCGGCCCCCCTCGAAGTTGGCCCCGGCCAGCAGCGACAGGAGAAAAAGCGCCCCCACCAGCACAAGCAGCCCCTGCCCGCAATGATGCCGGGCGCGGATGGTGCGGACAAGCGCGGAGAAGCTAGAGGGGCGAACAGCTTTTTTCGGCGTCGTCATAAGCGCTCACAATTGCCCCCACCAGAGGATGCCGCACCACGTCAGCCTTGCTGAAGGCATGTACGGCAAGCCCAGGAACATCGTGCAGCACCTGCAGGGCATGCACCAGGCCGGAACGTCCGTGGGGGGTCGCGTCCCGGGCAGGCAGATCGATTTGCGTGGTGTCGCCGGTGACGACCACCCGCGAACCGAAACCCATGCGGGTCAGAAACATCTTCATCTGCTCATGCGTGGTATTCTGGGCTTCGTCCAGAATGATGAAGGCGTCATTGAGCGTCCGGCCGCGCATGAAAGCCAGCGGCGCAACCTCGATAATGCCGGTTTCCAGCATGGACGCCACCCTGGGCTGCGGCATCATGTCATGCAGGGCGTCGTAGAGGGGACGCAGATAGGGATTGACCTTTTCCGCCAGATCGCCGGGCAGGAAACCCAGACGCTCCCCGGCCTCCACGGCCGGACGGGTAAGGACAATGCGCTTGACCTTGTGCTGCTGCAGGAGGGAAAGGGCCATGGCCACGGCCAGATAGGTCTTGCCCGTGCCCGCCGGGCCGACGGCAAAGACCAGCTCATGGCGGCGCAGGACATCCAGATAACGCTTCTGGGCCGTGTTGCGGGCCGCCACGCTCTTGCGCGGCGTATTGACAAAGACGGCCTCGCGGAACACCTGCCGCAGATCAAGGCCCGGATCGCCGCTCAGCATGGCATAGCTGCGCAGCACGTCCTGCCGGCTGATGTCCACGCCCTCGCGCAGCAGCGCGTACAGCTGGATGAGCACATTGCAGACCCGCTGCCGCACCTGCCCGTCGGGCGCGTCCACCCAGAGATGGGAACCGCGACTGCCCAGCCGTGCGCCGCTGGCCTCGGCCAGCAGATCGAGATGCAGGTTCTGCGGGCCGAACAGCGCCGCCGCCAGCACGGGGTCGTCAAAATCCACCGTTTCCACATGTTCCGAATGCAACACCATAGGCAGCCAACATAGCCCATTTCCCCTCCCCTGTCCATGCCGCCCTCCCCCCGGCGGCAAAGAGTTCCCCGGCACAGGTATTGCAGGCGGCATCGGCGATCCGCCGCCGCCGTTTCGGGCGGCAAAAATTGCAGGAGTTTCCCCCATGAGCATTTCCGGCCTCGGCCTCTATACCGGCAGCAGTTACCAGTGGCAGGCCCTGCAGAGCCATTCCGCCTCCGGCACAGGCGGCGGCCAAAACAGCCTCAGCAGCCTCAACGCCTACAATGCGGACATGACCAGCCAGATTGCGGGCATGGTCGAGCTGGTGCAATACGCCATGCAGGCCATGGGACTTTCCGAGGACAGCCGGGTGACCTTCAGCCAGATCACCAAGTATCAGCAGCAGCTTGAAAAGCAGTTTGACGATTCCCTCAAGAAGGCGCTGGAAGAATCCTCCATCGGCGATCTGTCCGGCCTGACCTTCACCCTCGCTCCTGACGGCACCCTGACCGCCGCCGGCGCCACGGAAACGGATGCCGCCAAGGCGCAAGGCTATCTGGACGAGCATCCCGAACTGGCGCAGACGCTCCTGCAGCGCCTGCAGGATGCCGGCATCGAGCTGACGGAAGAACTGACCTTCTCCGTATCCTCCAACGGCACATTGAATCTGCTCAGCGGTTCCGCCAACGATCTTCAGGCCCTGCTCGACGAACAGGCGGAACTCGTGAACGAATTGCGCGCGGGCCTCGAGGGCATCAACGTCAATCTGGACGATCTCACGCTGGTCTTTGACGATGCGGGCAATCTCGTGGCCGACGGGGATCATCCGCAGGCTTATGACATCAACAGCTGGCTGCGGCAGCATGAGGAACTGCAGGATCTGCTTGCGGCCAAGCTGGAAGAGGCAGGCATCGACCGCGCCGATGTGTCCCTTGCCCTGCCCGCCGGGGGCGGCATGACCGTCGCCCTGTCCGCCGACGACACGGCCGGGATTCAGGAAGTGCTCAGCCAGCAGAGCGAAACGGGCAAGGCCCTGTATGACGGCCTTGCCGATGTGGGCATCGATCCGGACATCACCTTTTCCCTGCAGGTGGAAAGCGACGGCAGCGTCACCATCAACAGCGCCCACCCCGATGCCGACAAGCTGCGGCAACTTTTCGAGAACAATGCGGAACTGAGCAAGCAGTATGCGCAGGTGCAGGCCCTGTCGGGCATCGAGGACGCCCGGGCCGCCCTGCAGATCAATCCTTCGGCCATGCGCACCCGCCTGCAGATGGAAACCATTGCCACATCCTGGTTTTCCAGCCAGTCCGCCAGCAGCTTCGGCACCTATTCCGGCTCGAGCGGCCTGAGCCTGCTGACCGGCCTGAACCTGAACGTCTAGACCCGGCGCGAGCCGAAACCGTCCGGCGGGGGAAACCCCGCCTTTTTTTGTGCGCACTCCCCCTGTCCGGGCCGCATGCGGACGTTTCGCCCACCGTCATCGCTCAAGGCGGGGCATCCGCAAAAAAGTTTCCTTCATCCGCAAAAAAAGGGGTGACAAGCCCCGTTTCTCTGCCTATTCATGGGCCATACCCGCCCCTTTTTTCGTCGGCCCGGCGGGCAAGACAGGCCGATGCCACCGCATCCCCACAAAGGAGCATCCATTGGAGAACACGGAACGCCAGTTCAGCACCCTCAATCATTTCATTCTCTGGTTCGGCGCCTCCATTTCCATCGCCGAAATCGTCACCGGCACCCTGCTCGCCCCCCTGGGGCTGGAACAGGGGCTGAAAAGCATTCTGCTCGGCCATGTCATCGGCGCCTCCATCCTGACGCTGGCCGGCCTGATCGGCGCCTGCAGCGGTCTTTCGGCCACGGCCTCCTTCCGCATTTCCTTCGGCCGCTACGGCTCCTATGTCTTTTCCGTCCTCAACATGGTGCAGCTGCTGGGCTGGACGGCGGTGATGATCATTTGCGGCTCCAAGGCCATTGACGGCATCAGCCGGGTGCTGCTGGGCTTCGAGAATGAACGCTTGTGGTGCCTTTTCATCGGCGGCCTGATCCTCATCTGGATTTCGCGCGGCCTGCAGGCCATTTTCCGTATTCACACCGTTGTGGTGGCAGCCCTCTTTCTCTGCTTCATGGCCCTGGCCTGGCAGGTCATCAGCTCGCCCGTGCCCACGACCGGCGGGGGCGGAGAAGGCATCAGCTTCGGCAGCGGCGTGGAACTGAGCGTAACCATGTGCCTTTCGTGGCTGCCGCTCATCTCAGACTATTCCCGCATTCTCAAAAAGCCGGTCAGCGGCACCATCATCGGCGTCACGGGCTATTTTCTGGGCAGCATGCTCATGTTTTCCATCGGCCTCGGCGCGGCCCTGCTGGCCGGCACCTCAGAAATCAGCGAAATGCTGCTCGGCGCGGGTCTCGGGCTGGCCGGTCTCTTCATCGTGGCCTTTTCCACGGTGACCAATACCTTTCTGGACGCGCACTCTTCCGGGGTCAGCGCGGCCAATATCCTGCCCGGGATCAACGAACGCCGTGTGGGGGTCTGCGTCTGCGCGCTGGGCACGCTGGTGGCCCTCTTCGTGCCCCTGAGCAGCTATGAGGACTTTCTCTACTTCATCGGTTCGGTCTTTGCGCCGCTCTTTGCCATCCTGCTCGTGGACTTCTTCCTTTTCCGGCGGCGGGACATCGGGCAAAGCCTCAACGTGCCCAATCTCCTGCTCTGGCTGGCGGGCTTCATCGTCTATCGCCTGCTGCTCTCCACGAGCATCTTCCTCGGCACGACCTTCCCGGTCATGTGCATCATCGCCCTGGCCTGCGTGCTCATGAATCTTGCGCTGGGCAAACGGCGCGCCTGAACGCCCGCCCGGCAGGCCAGCATGCCCCGACTGACGGCGTCGGTTGACGGCTTTGGATAGCAAAGGGGGAGGAACCGCAGAAAGTTCCTCCCCCTTCTCATGAGATGCGCCTTCACGGCACAAGCGGGCTACCAGCCCCCCTGCTCCCCGGCGGGCATGGTATATTCCCGAACCTCGTTGAAAATGCGTCCGTCCGGCTCAAGGCCCATACCGCGCGCCTTGTCGTACCATTGCGCGGACTGGGCGGGATCCTCGCTCACGCCCACGCCGTGCTCGTAGCAGGCCCCCACATACAGCATGGCCTGCCCGTAACCGGCCTGCGCGGCCTTGAGCGCCCAGTCGAAAGCGGTCTGCGGATTCTTTTCCACAAAGCGGCCCTTGGCGTAATACTGCGACAGGGCATAGGCCGCTTCCGGCAGACCGCCGTCAGCCGCCCGCCGCATCCAGTGCAGGGCCTTGGCCCCGTCCTGCGGCACGCCGATGCCCGACTGATAGGCGTAGGCCAGCAGGAGCTGCGCCTCCAGATCGTTCTGCTCAGCGGCCAGCGCGTACCATTGCAGGGCCGTTTCCATGTTCTGCTCGACGCCCAGACCGCTTTCGTAGCAACGCCCCAGCATGACCTGCGCCCGGGGGTTGCCCTCCGAGGCCAGAGGCTGGATCAGCCGCAGGGTTTTGGCATACTGACCGATGTTGAAGGCCGTCCAGGCCTGATTGAGCGTGTCCTCCACCGAGGCGGCCCGCACAGGCTCCGCCCCCGCCAGCAACAGCCCGACCGCCAGCGCCGCCGCGCAGGCCCTGCAGACATATTTGCGGATTTTCCCTTTCATGCTAATACTCCTTTGCGGGCAAGATGATGCCCACCGCCAGCATATAAGCATGGCGGCGTCTTTCACAAGGGGGGCGCGGCACCTTCCCGCCGGCATCGGAATCGAAAACGCTTTTTCACATGACGCAACAGCCCAGAATACTTGTACGCGGCGCAGGGGAAATGGCCACGGGCATTGCCCTGCGGCTGAAGGCGGCGGGCTTTCGCCTGCTGGCCCTGCAGGAACGCGCCCGGCCCACGGCCGTGCGCCGGGGCGTCAGCTTTTCCGAGGCCGTCCATGAGGGCGTGTGGCGCGTTCAGGGGCTGACGGCGCGTCACCTGCCCGGCCCGCAGGGCTGTTCGGCCTGCTGGCGCAATGACGAGATTCCCGTATTGACCTGCCCCGAAACGGAAAGCCTGGCCGTCCTGCGACCGGATATCTTCATCGAAGCCACCCTGCGCAAGCGTCCGGCCCCGCTCGGACGCGAACTGGCCGCGCTGGTGCTGGCCCTCGGCCCCGGATTTACGGCGGGATGCGACGCCCATCTTGTCATGGAGACCCATCCCGATCTGTGCGGGCGGATCCTGTCCAGCGGGCAGGCCCTCGCACCGCAACGGCCAGCGGACGGACAAGCCGACCGGCGGCATCTCTACGCGCCCGGGGACGGCCTGTTTCGAACCGCCGCCCGGTTGGGCGACCGGTATGAACGCGGTCAGCCTGTGGGCTTTTTGCATACCGCCACGGATACGCTGGCCCTGCCCGCGCCCATGACGGGCATGCTGCGCGGCCTGCTGCGCGACAAAACTCCCGTGCGGCGCGGCGTCAAGCTGGCCGACATGGACGACAGGCCGCACATCACTCCCTATACCCCATCCACACGCGCCGCCACCCTGGGACAGGCCGTCGCCCGCCTTGTCCGGCAGTGGCAGCAAGGAGAATTGCATGACCCCGACCGATCCCCGGCCTGATGCGGATGCCCCCCGGCAGACGCCTGTCCATGATCCCGAAATCCTGCACGATGCGCCCACATACGGCGACGGACGGCACGGCGATGACGCTCGCGGGCGGCACGCGGCCCAAAGCGTGCGCTTCATCCACTTCCGGCAAGTCGGTTTCGGGCCGGGCAATGCCGACGGTTGCCTTGCCCCGGCCATCACCTTCGGTCTCTTTCTGGGCTGCCTGTTCAGCCTGGGCCTGCTGGCGGCCATCGGCTTTGTGGTCTTCTGGTGCATCGGCGCGGTGCTGGGCGCCCTGCTGCAGGTGCGCCGCACCCTGAACCGCCAGCCCACCAATCCGTGGTACTGGCGCATTGCCAACTGGCTGGTCTGCCTGTTGCTGGTCTATTGGCTGGCGGGAGGCAAGCTGCTGTGACGCCGCAAAGCTGGCAGGTCTATCTTGTGCGTTGCGCCGACGACAGCCTGTACTGCGGCGTGACGACGGACATGGAACGCCGTCTGGCCCAGCACAACGGACTGCGATCCGGCGGGGCGCGCTACACCCGCTCGCGGCGGCCCGTCCGTCTGGAAGCCAGCCGCACCTGCACCAGCCTGTCCGAGGCCCTGCGCCTTGAGGCGCTTGTCAAACGGACGCCGCGCGCCCGCAAACATCTTCTTCTGCAATCCGCCGACCTATGATCAGCCTGCAAACCGCCCTCACCTTCTTTGTCATTGCCGCCGGTCTGGCCGTGACTCCCGGCCCGGACATCCTTTTTGTTCTCACGCAATCGGCCCTTTATGGGGCGCGGGCGGGCCTTGCCACCACCCTTGGCCTCATGAGCGGCCTCTTTGTGCATACCTCGCTGGTGGCCCTCGGCGTGGCCGCCTTTTTTCAGCACTCGCCCACGGCCTTTCTGCTGCTCAAGATCGCCGGAGCCGTCTATCTGCTCTATCTGGCCTGGCTGTCCTTCCGGGCCGGGGCCATGCTGGCCCTGGGCGAACAGGGCAATTTCATCGGCTATGCGGCCCTGTACCGGCGCGGTCTGTTCATGAACGTCACCAATCCCAAGGTCTCCCTGTTTTTCCTTGCCTTTCTGCCGCAGTTCTGCTCCCCTGAACGCGGCAGCATGGCCGCGCAGGTCATTCAGCTGGGCCTGCTGTTTCTGCTGGCGACCTGTCTGGTGTTCGGCCTGACGGCCCTGCTGAGCGGGCGGCTGGCCCGCCGCTTCAACGACAGCCCGAAGGCGCAGATGATCATGCACCGGCTGGCCGGACTGGTTTTCGTTGGTCTGGCGGCCTGCCTTGCCTTCACAGCCTGAGTCGCCTTGACATGCGGGGCCGGCCTGAGTATGTACGCAATCGCGAGATGAACATGCAAAACACCTTTCTCCTCCCCCTCAATGATCTGCCCCCGGAAGGCAGAAATATCGTCGTTGATGATGCCCGCCTCTGGGCGGCGAACCTGCGGGAATTTCAGATGGATTGCCGCGTGACCGCCCCCTTGCGCGCCGAGCTGCGCATCATGCCGCTGGAAGACGGCTGGCTGGTGCGGGGAGAACTGCGCGGCGAGGTGGTCGTGCCCTGCAACCGCTGCGCCGAGGATGTGGCCGTGACCATCGACAGCCGCTTCGAGGAATTTGAGGATGTTCCCGAGGCCACGACCGGCGACGACGGCGGACAGCCGGGCGACAGCCATATCGTTCTGGACAAGGGCGTGCCCCTGCTGGATACGGCGGCCCTCTGCTGGGAAGAATTCGTGCTGGCCCTGCCCATGAATCCACTCTGCGCCGAGGACTGCAAGGGCCTGTGCCCGCAGTGCGGGGCCAACCTCAATGAAGGCGGCTGCGCCTGTGCGCGGGACGAGGGCGATCCCCGTCTGGCGGTTTTGCGCGGTCTGACCCTGAAAAAATAATTGGACAGATGCAAAAAAAGAGGCTAGGGTTACAGCCCTTGAGCGCAATCCATCCTCATAATGACCGATAACATTTTCCGCTCCGGCGGAGAAGGAGAAGATCATGGCCGTCCAGCAAAACAAGAAATCCCGTTCCCGCAAGGGCATGCGCCGCTCCCACGACCGCGTGGCCGTGCCCGCCGTCATCTATTGCTCCTGCGGCGAACCGACGGTTCCCCACAGCGTCTGCCCCAATTGCGGCACCTACAAGGGCCGTCAGGTGGTTGCCAAGAACGACGCGGAATAATGGACACACGCCCCATCATAGCCGTGGATGCCATGGGAGGCGATTTTGGGCCTTCCGTGGTGGTGCCGGGCGCCATCGAGGCTGCCCGGCTTCACGATCTGCATGTTCTGCTGGTGGGCGATACGCCCAAGATCGAAGCGGAACTGGACAAGCTCGATCTTGCCAATGTGCAGTTTGACATTGTTCACGCCGATGATGTGGTTCACATGAACGAAAAGCCGTCGGACATTCTCCGGCGCAAGAAAAACGCCTCCATTCAGGTGGCCTGCCGCCTCGTCAAGGAAGGTGCGGCCCAGAGCGTGGTCAGCGCGGGGCATTCCGGCGCGACGGTGGCCTGCGGCATGTTCATCATGGGCCGGCTGCCCGGCGTGGAGCGTCCGGCCCTGGCCGCCCTCCTGCCCACGGAAAAGAATCCGGTGGTGGTGCTGGACGCCGGCGCCAACGTGGACTGCCGCCCCTACCATCTCTTTCAGTTCGGCCTCATGGGCGACGCCTTTGCCCGCGACCTCCTGAACTATGCCTCGCCGCGCGTCAGCCTGCTCAGCATCGGCGAGGAGGAAGGCAAGGGCAACAGCCAGGTCAAGGAGGCGTACGAGCTGCTCAAGCTGGCCCAGAACCTGAACTTCATCGGCAATGCCGAAGGCCGCGACATCTTTACCGGCGATGTGGATGTGGTGGTGTGCGACGGATTTGTGGGCAATGTGGTCGTCAAGATGAGTGAAGGCCTTGCCAGCTCGCTGGTTCGTATGCTCAAGCGCGTCTTTACCTCCGGCCTTCTGCCCGCTCTGGGGGGGATGCTGGCCAAGGGCGCTTTCAAAAAATTCGCCACCACCATCGATTATGCCGAATATGGCGGCGCGCCGCTCCTGGGCCTGCAGGGCCTGGCCATCGTCTGTCACGGGCGCTCCAATTCCCGCGCCATGATGAATGCCATCAAGATGAGCGGCAACTTTGTCCGCAAGAGCACCAATACCCGTCTTGCGGAAACCATACTTGCCAACGAGGAGCTGACGCGCTTCTCTCGCGCCATCTAACCCACTCCACGAGTTTTCTCTATGAATGCACGCTGCAACCTCCTGTCCCTGAGCAGTCATGTGCCGTCTCAGGTGCTGACCAATGACGATCTGGCCAAGATGGTCGATACCAGCGACGAGTGGATCACCACCCGCACGGGCATCAAGGAAAGGCGGCGGCTGGCCGCGACCGAAAACGCGTCGGATCTGGGCTGCAAGGCCGCGCTCAAGGCCCTTGACGAAGCGGGGATCAAAGCCTCCGCCCTGACGCACATCATTGCCGCCACCTGCACGCCGGACAGTCTCTGCCCCTCGGTAGCCTGCATCATCAGCGGCAAGCTGGGCGCCGGCGCGGTCATGGCCTTTGACGTGAGCGCCGCCTGCTCAGGCTTTCTCTATGGTCTTTCCCTCTGCCGCAGCATCCTGGCCCAGGATCCCGCCGCCAAGATTCTCTTTGTCTGCACCGAAGCCCTCACCCGCCGCTCCGACTGGACGGATCGCAGCACCTGCGTCCTCTTCGGCGACGGCGCCGGAGCCTGCGTGCTCACGGCCGACGAACGCCCCTCCCTGGCCGCGCTGGAGGATGTGCTGTGCAAGAGCGACGGCAGCCTCAACAATCTCATCGTGGTCGGGGGCGGCACCGCCACCCAGTACAAGCAGGGCGACACCGTGGGCAGCGACTTTTTCATCCACATGCAGGGCCGCGAAGTCTACCGCCACGCTGTCCGCCAGATGTCCGGCATCTGTGAGGAAATTCTCCAACGCAACGGAATGGGCATCAAGGATGTGGATCTCTTTGTGCCCCATCAGGCCAATTTGCGCATCATCGAGGCCGTGGGCAGCCGTCTGGACGTTGCCCCCGAAAAGGTCTTCACCAACGTGGATCGCTATGGCAATACCTCATCGGCCTCCGTGCCCCTGGCTCTGGCCGAAGCCCGCGCGCAAGGCCGCCTTGAGCCGGGCATGCGCGTCCTGATGACGGCCTTCGGGGGCGGTCTGACGGTCGGGGCCGCACTGCTGCGCTTTTAACGGCGTCGCGGGCCACGGTCTGCGCCGTCGCCTGCCCTGTCGCACCCTGTCCGTCCCCCGGCCACGACCGGACGGCAGAGACAGCCGAGCCGCGAGGCCCATGCCCGCGCGCTCGCCGCGAACAGGGTGCTTCCTCCGCAGCACATTGCCTTTGTCGTCCCTTTTGTGTAGACTCGAAAAAATTTTTTCACGAGGTATCCGCATGAGCGCACTTTCCCCCAGCGTCCCGACGGCACTGGTTACCGGCGGTTCGCGCGGCATTGGCCGTGCCATTGCCCTCACTCTGGCCCGGGACGGATTTCAGGTTCTGCTGACCTATGTGAGCCGGCCCGAGGAGGCGCAGGAAACGGTGGACGCCATTGTCCGGGAAGGCGGCAGCGCCCGGGCTGAGGCCCTCAACGTGGGCGACGGCGAAGCCGTGAGCGCCTTTTTTGCCGAGCAGGTCAAGGACAAGGTGCGGCTGGCGGCGCTGGTCAACAATGCGGGCATCACCAAGGACGGCTTTCTGGTGCGCATGAAGGATGAGGACTTTGACCGCGTGCTGACCATCAATCTGCGCGGCGCCTTCCTCTGTACCCGGGAAGCCGCGAAAATCATGAGCAAAAACCGTTATGGCCGCATTGTGAACATTTCTTCCGTCGTCGGCCAGATGGGCAACGCCGGCCAGATCAACTACGCGGCCGCCAAGGCCGGGCTGCTGGGCCTGACCAAATCCTGCGCCAAGGAACTGGCGGCCCGCAACATCACGGTCAATGCCGTGGCGCCGGGCTTCATCGAAACGGACATGACCGCCGGGCTTGCCGATGACGTGCGTGCTGCCTATGCCGAAGCCATACCGCTCAAACGCATGGGAACGGCACAGGAAATCGCGGATGCCGTTTCCTTCCTTGTCTCGGACAAGGCCGCCTACATCACCGGTCAGGTGCTGGGCGTCAACGGCGGCATGTACTGCTAGCAGCACGCTGACAAGCGGCGTTATGGCCGCTTCCCCTATGCAAAAACCACTCAATTTGGAGGAAACCATGTCTGATGTCGCTGAGAAGGTGAAAAAAATCATTGTGGATCAGCTCGGAGCCAATGCCGACGACGTGAAGCCCGAAGCCTCCTTCGTGGAAGATCTGGGCGCTGACTCCCTTGATCTGACCGAACTGATCATGGCCATGGAAGAAGAGTTCGACATTGAAATCGCCGATGAAGATGCCCAGAAGATCCTGAAGGTGCAGGACGCCATCAGCTATATCGAAAGCAAGCAGGGCTAATTCGTCCTGCCATTCGCGGGCTGCGGGCCGCAAGGCTCGTTGCCCGCGCGCCCTTGATCGGCCAACGCCCTGCCGGGCTGCAAGAAGGAGCATACATGAGCCGCCCCCGCGTCGTCATTACCGGTCTGTCGGGACTGACTCCCCTCGCCAACGATATCGAGACCACCTGGAAACGCCTTGTTGCGGGCGAATCCGGCCTGGGTCCCATTACCCATTTCGACTGCTCGGCCTATGATTCGCGCATCGCGGGCGAAGTGAAGGATTTTGTCCCCGAGGATGTCATTCCCGCCAAGCAGGCCCGGCGCATGGATCGCTTCACGCAGTTTGCCGTGGCTGCGGCGCAAATGCTGATGCGGGACGCCGACTTCCGCATCACCGAGGACAATGCCTACGATGTGGGCGTCATTCTGGGCGTGGGACTCGGGGGCTTGCAGACCATTGAAACCTATCACGCCAAGCTCCTGCAGAGCGGCCCCTCCAAGGTTTCTCCCTTCCTCATTCCCATGCTCATCTCCAACATGGGGCCGGGACAGATCGCCATGTTCACCGGCGCCATGGGGCCGAACATCGTGACCACCACGGCCTGTGCCTCGGCCATTCACGGCATCGGCACGGCCTACAGCGAAATTTTGCTCGGGCGCATCACCGCCGCCATCACCGGCGGCGTGGAAGCGACCATCACGCCCCTGGGCGTGGCGGGCTTCACGGCGCTCAAGGCGCTCTCCACCCACTTCAATGACGATCCCGCCCGGGCCTCGCGTCCCTTTGACAAGGATCGTGACGGCTTCGTCATCGGCGAGGGGGCGGGCCTGCTCCTGCTGGAAACGCTGGACTCCGCCAGAGCGCGCGGGGCGCGCATTTATGCCGAGCTGGTGGGCTATGGCGCATCGGACGACGCCTATCACATGACCGCCCCCCGCGAGGACGGCAGCGGCATGATCCGCGTCATGCGCAATGCCCTGCGCGATGCGGGCCTTGCGCCCGAGGCCATCGGCCACATCAATGCCCATGCCACCTCCACCCTGCTGGGCGACCGGGCCGAAAACAGGGCCGTCAAGGAAGTTTTCGGCAGTCATGCCAAGAAGATCAAGATTTCCGCGACCAAATCCATGACCGGGCATCTTCTGGGGGCGTCCGGCGGCATCGAGTCCGTCTTTACCGCCCTTGCCCTCTACCACGAGATGCTGCCCGGCACCATCAACCTTGTGGAACCGGATCCCGAATGCGATCTGGACTATCTGGCCGATGGTTCCGAAAAGGTCGCCTGTGAGTACGCCATGTGCAACTCCTTCGGTTTTGGCGGCACCAACGCGAGCATCATCCTCAAAAAGTGGACTGACTAGCCCGCAAGGCGCATTTTCATTCTGCCGTAACCCGTGCGCGCTTGGCCGGGCAGCCCCGTTTTCGGGGGAAAACCGCAGGCGCCAGCCCAGAGGACCGAGAAATGGATCACATTCTGCTGCAAGACCCCGAACTGTCTCAGGCCATTGTCCTTGAATCCAATCGCCAGATGAGCAAACTGGAACTCATCGCCTCCGAAAACTTCGTATCCGCCGCCGTGCGCGAAGCCCAGGGCACGGTGCTCACCCACAAGTATGCGGAGGGCTATCCCGGCAAGCGCTATTACGGCGGCTGCGAATATGTGGATATGGTCGAGCGCCTCGCCCAGGACAGGGCCAAGCAGCTCTTCGGCTGCGAATACGTCAACGTGCAGCCCCATTCCGGTTCGCAGGCCAATATGGCCGCCTATTTCTCGTGTCTGGAACCCGGCGCCACCATCCTGGGCATGAACCTGTCCCACGGCGGGCACCTCACCCACGGCAGCCCGGTCAATTTCTCCGGCAGGCTCTTCACCTTTGTGGCCTACGGCGTGCAGAAGGAAACCGGACGCATCGATTATGACGAAGTGGCCGCCCTGGCCCGCGAACACAAGCCGGCGGCCATCATGGCCGGGGCCAGCGCCTACCCCCGCACCATCGACTTTGCCCGCTTCCGGGCCATTGCCGACGAGGTGGGGGCCGTTCTGCTCGTGGACATGGCCCACATTGCCGGTCTGGTGGCGGCGGGTCTGCATCCCAATCCCATTCCGCATGCCCACATCACCACCACCACCACGCACAAGACCCTGCGCGGGCCGCGCGGCGGCATGATCCTTTCGGACGAAAGCCGTGCCAAATCCCTGAACAGCCAGATTTTCCCCGGCATTCAGGGCGGGCCGCTCATGCACATCATCGCCGCCAAGGCCGTGGCCTTCGGCGAGGCCCTGCATCCCCGCTTCAAGGTCTATCAGCAGCAGGTGATCAACAACAGCGCCGCCCTGGCCAAGACCCTCATGGACGCGGGCTATGATCTCGTGTCCGGCGGCACGGACAATCACCTCATGCTCATGGATCTCACCAGCAAGGACATTACCGGCAAGGACGCCGAACACGCGCTGGATCTGGCGGGCATCACGGTCAACAAAAATACCGTGCCCTTTGAAACCCGTTCCCCCTTTGTGACCTCCGGCATCCGCATCGGTACCGCCGCCCTGACCACGCGCGGCATGAAGGAGGACGACATGCGCCTTGTGGGCCAGTTCATGGTCGAGGCCCTGCAGCATCATACGGATGAAGCGGCCCTCGCCGCCATCAGCAAGCGGGTGGAGGACTTTGCCCGAGCCTTCCCCATCTTTGCCTGGTAACGCGCTTTGCTGCCGCATCGGGCCGCCCCTGTGGCGGCCCGATGCCGTATTCCGCTCCTGAAGCGGCCCCGTGCTCACCCCCGGCCCGCAATGGCGTCACCATGCCGTGCTTGGCTTTTGCGGCAGCCCCGTGTACCATGCCTTCAGCGAGTTTCCCATGCAAAACAGACTCCCGTGGCCGGACTATTTCATGAACATCACCTATATGGTGAGCGAGCGCTCCACCTGCTCCCGTCGCAAGGTGGGGGCCGTGGCCGTGAAGGACAAGCGCATTCTGGCCACCGGCTACAACGGCGCGCCGGCGGGTACGCCGCACTGCCTTGAAATCGGCTGCCTGCGGCAGCAGCTCGGCATTCCGTCCGGTCAGCGGCATGAGATTTGCCGCGGCCTGCACGCCGAGCAGAACGTCATCGTTCAGGCGGCCGTGCACGGGGTCAGCATTGCCGGAGCGGAACTCTACTGCACGACCCACCCCTGCGTACAATGCGCCAAGATGCTGATCAACTGCGGCATCCGACATATCTTTTTCCATCAGGACTACCCGGACGATCTGGCGGCCCAGATGTTTCGGGAAGCCGGCGTGAGCGTGGAGCGCCTGTCTTTCTCGCCCATGCGGATCAAGGATGCGCCGCATGACTGAGCCGACGATGTATGACGCCTTCATGCGCGAGGCCATTGAACTGGCCGGGCGCGGTCGCTGGCACGCCTGCCCCAATCCCTGCGTGGGGGCTGTCCTTGTGCGTGACGGGCGGGTGCTTGCCCGAGGTTGGCATGCGGCCTGCGGCGAAGCCCATGCCGAAGTGGCCTGCCTGCGCGACGCCGCCGCACGGGGCGTCAACCCGGCTGACGGCACGCTCGTGGTCACGCTGGAACCCTGCAACCATCACGGCAAGACCCCGCCCTGCACCGATGCCATCCTTGCGGCGGGCATACGCCGTGTGGTCATCGGTCTGCGCGATCCCCATCCGCAGGCTGCCGGGGGCGCTGATCGCCTGCGGGCGGCTGGCGTGGAGGTCATTGAAGGCGTCTGCGCGCGGGAATGCCGGGATCTGGCGGCGGACTTCCTGGTCTGGCAGCAAAAAAAACGCCCGTATCTCCTGCTCAAGCTGGCCAGCACCCTGGACGGACGCATTGCCACCCGTACCGGTCATTCCCAATGGATCAGCTGCGAAGCCTCCCGTGCCGGAGTGCATGCCCTGCGGGCGGGCGTCGGCCATGCGGGCGGCGCCATCATGGTGGGCGGCGGCACCCTGCGGGCCGACAATCCCCGCCTGACCGCCCGGACGGACGGCCATGACGCCGACGCGCGCCAACCGTGGGCCTGTGTGGTGACCTCGCGCCTGCCGGCCATTGGCAGCGATTGCCGCCTGCTGCAGGAACGCCCCGACCGCACCATCTTCATTTCCACGCCGGCCGTGGCGGCCTCGCGTCTGGCGCATGAGCTGCGCGATATTGGCGCGCATGTGCTTTCCGTGCCCCCGTCGGCCAAGGGCAGTCTGGACATGGCCGCCCTGCTGACCAGCCTCCATGAGGAGATTGCCTGCCCCTATGTGCTCTGCGAAGGCGGCGGCAGGCTGGCCCTGTCCCTGCTGGACAGCGGGCTGGTGGACGAATTTCATTTGCATCTCGCCCCGCGCATTCTGGGCGACAATCAGGCGGTTCCCCTTTTTGACGGGCGCACGCCCCTGCAACTGGACGAGGCCCTGCAGATGCGCATCAGCGATCTGCAACGCTGCGGCGAGGATGTGCAGCTCGTGCTGCGCCCGCGCGACTAGGAGAGCGCATGTTTACCGGCATCATCCAGTGTACGGGGCGCATCGTCGCCGTGGCGCGCCGGGGCGATGAACGCCGTTTCACCATTGAACCGGCGGAGAGCTTTGCCGATCTGCGCGACGGGGAATCCATCGCCCACAACGGAGTCTGTCTTTCCGTGGAATCGCACGGCGCGCGGGACTATGTGGCCTATGCCTCGGGCGAGACCATTGCGCGCACCACTCTGGGCGCGCTGGCCGTGGGCGCGGAAGTCAATCTGGAACGCGCCCTGGCCATCGGCGACCGTCTGGGCGGGCATCTGGTCAGCGGGCATGTGGATTGCGTGGCCCATGTGCGCCGCCTGATTCCGGCGGGAGCCTCCCTGCGGGTGGAGATCGCCTTTCCGGCGGCCCATGCCCCGGAAGTCATTGCCAAGGGTTCCGTGGCCCTTGACGGGATCAGCCTGACGATAAATGATTGCACTCGGGACGTGTTGCAGGTAAACGTCATCCCCGACACGCAGAAGCGCACCACCATGCGCCACTGGCGCGCCGGGACGGCCGTCAACATGGAAACGGACGTCATTGGCAAATATGTGCGCCGCCTCCTGCAATGCGGTGAGGCGCAACCGTCCGTCAATGGGGAACGTCCGCCGCAAGCGGCGAAAATCAGCCGCGACTTTCTGCTGCGGAACGGTTTTTTATAGGATACACAGCGTGGCATCTGCCGCCGCAGCCAGCAACGGCGCGCTTGCCCGTCCGCATAACGCAGCTTTTCAGGAGTCAGCATGAGCACACCCACCGTCATTGCCGGACAGATGGACGCCAAGGGCCTCCGCATCGCCATTGTGGCCACCCGTTTCAATGATTTCATCGTCGATCGCCTTGTGGGCGGAGCCGTGGATTTTCTGGAGCGGCACGGTCTGGACACGGCCAATCTGACCATTGTCCGCATCCCCGGCGCCTTTGAACTGCCCCTTGTCTGCCGCAAACTCGCCGCAAGCCGCACCTATGACGGCATTGTGGCCTTGGGGGCCGTCATTCGCGGCGCCACGCCCCATTTCGACTACGTCTGCGCCGAAGCCAGCAAGGGCATTGCCCAGACCATGCTGGAACACGAAACCCCCGTGGGCTTTGGCCTGCTGACCTGCGACAGCATCGATCAGGCCATCGAGCGCGCCGGTTCCAAGGCCGGCAACAAGGGCGTCGAGGCCGCCGCCGCCATGCTGGAAACCATCCGCGTGCTGGAGCAGTTGTAAGGTCATGAGCAAAGCCAAGAACTCCAGCCGCCGCGCCGAACGGGCGCAGGCCTTTCAGGTGCTCTACGGGCTTTCCTTTGCCGCCGGCGCTACCCTGCGCGACGTGCGCCGGGCTTTCCTCCTCTATCCCGACAACCGGGATGTGGAACCGGTGGAGGATGAAAGCCTCCTGCCCCCGCCGTCCGGCTTTGCCTGGGAACTGGTGCAGGGGGTCTGGACGCGCGCGGAGGAGCTTGACCAGCATCTGGCCCGCTTTTCGCGGAACTGGCGCGTGGATCGCATGGGCCGTGTGGAGCGTACCATCCTGCGTCTGGCCATGTTCGAGCTGCTCTATCGCACGGACGTGCCGCCCAGGGTGACCATTGCCGAGGCGCTCGATCTGACCCGCCAGTTTGGTGAGGACAATGCCGCCGCCTTTGTCAACGGCATTCTGGATGCCGCGACCAAGGCCGCCGAAAACGGCAGCCTGCGCCCCGATGCGCCGGAGGACGGGCCTCAGGCCGCCCGCTGATCCGCATCACAACCCCATCATCAATCTGTTGCCCGATAAATGCCATGAGCCAAGACCGCTATACCCCCAATGACATTGAACTGAAATGGCAGGCCCGCTGGAAGGAAGAAAACGCCTTCGCCTGTTCCCATGAGAGCGACAAGCCCAAATACTACTGTCTGGAGATGTTCCCCTACCCCTCGGGCAACATCCATATGGGCCATGTACGCAACTACTCCATCGGCGACGTGGTGGCCCGCGTCAAGCGCATGCACGGCTTCAACGTCCTGCATCCCATGGGCTGGGACGCCTTCGGCCTGCCCGCCGAAAACGCGGCCATCAAGCACAAGACCCATCCGGCCCAATGGACATACGCCAATATCGACAACATGCGCACCCAGCTCCAGCGGCTCGGCTATTCCTATGACTGGTCGCGCGAGACGGCCACCTGCCGTCCCGAATATTACCGCTGGGAGCAGGAATTTTTCCTGCGCTTTCTGGAAAAGGGCCTTGTCTACCGCAAGAAGGCCCCGCAGAACTGGTGCCCGTCCTGCCATACGGTGCTTGCCAATGAACAGGTCATTGACGGCCTGTGCTGGCGCTGCGACAGCCGGGTGGAACAGAAGGATCTGACCCAGTGGTTTCTGCGCATCACCGCCTACGGCGACGAGCTGCTGGCGGATCTCGACAAGCTGGAAGGCGGCTGGCCCGACCGCGTGCTGGCCATGCAGCGCAACTGGATCGGCAAATCCCACGGCGCGGCCATTGCCTTTGCCCTGGAAAAGCCCCTGCCCGGCAAGGAACGCATCGAAGTCTTCACCACCCGCCCGGACACGGTTTTCGGCGTGAGCTTCCTCACCCTCGCCCCTGAACACGAACTGGTGGAACATCTCATCGACGGCTACGAAAAAGCCGATGAGGTGCGGGCCTTCGTAAACCGCATCCGCAACATGGATCGTCTGGAACGCCAGTCCGACGTACTGGAAAAGGAAGGCATCTTCACCGGGGCTTACGTGCGCCATCCCTTCACCGGCGAGCGCGTGCCGCTCTGGCTGGGCAATTTCGTGCTGGCCGACTACGGCACGGGCGCGGTCATGGGCGTGCCCGCCCACGATCAGCGCGACTTTGAATTCGCCCGCAAGTACGGCCTGCCCATCCGGGTGGTCATTGCCCCGAAGGATGCCGCCCTTGACCCGGCTGCCATGAGCGAGGCCTATACGGGCGAAGGCGTCATGGTCAACTCCGGGGCCTTTGACGGCATGGTCAATACCGACGGCAAGCAGGCCGTGGCCCGCAAACTGGAGGAGGACGGCAACGGCCGCGCCACCACCCAGTTCCGCCTGCGCGACTGGAACATCTCGCGCCAGCGCTTCTGGGGCGCTCCCATTCCGGTCATGTACTGCGAAAAATGCGGCGTTGTGCCCGAAAAGCGCGAAAACCTGCCCGTCACCCTGCCGCTGGATGCCCAGATCAACGAGGACGGACGCTCGCCCCTGCCGCAGATGGAGAGCTTCACCCGCTGCACCTGCCTGCAGTGCGGCGGCCCGGCCCGGCGCGAAACCGACACCCTTGACACCTTTGTGGAGTCCTCCTGGTATTTCGCCCGCTATACCTCGGCCCGCAAGGAGGACGGCGCCTTCGACATGGACGCCCTGCGCTACTGGATGCCGGTCGATCAGTATATCGGCGGCGTGGAGCATGCCATCCTTCACCTGCTCTATGCCCGCTTCTTCACCAAGGCCCTGCGCGATCTCGGCTATTTCCCGGCGGATCTCGAGGAACCTTTCAGCCGTCTGCTTACGCAGGGCATGGTGCTCAAGGACGGCAGCAAGATGTCCAAATCCAAGGGCAACATCGTCGCGCCCTCGGAAATGATCGATAAGTACGGCGCAGACACCGTGCGCCTGTTCTGCCTTTTCGCCGCGCCGCCGGAACGCGATTTCGACTGGTCGGACAGCGGCATTGAGGGGGCGTCCCGCTTCCTGCAACGGGTCTGGCGGCTTTTTGTGGACGAGGAAGCCCGCTTCCTGCCCCTGCGCGGCTGCTCCTCCACGGCAGCGGACGTGCACAACGATACGGCCCGCGATCTGCGCCGCCGCGAACACCTCACCGTCAAAAAGGCCGGCGAGGACATGGCCCGGCGCTTCCAGTTCAACACGGCCATTGCCGCGGTCATGGAGCTGGTCAACGCCATGTATCTGGCCCGCGAAAAAATGGGACAGGATGAGGGCGACCGCCGCGTGTTCTCCTCGGCCATGGCCTCGGTGCTTACCCTGCTTTCCCCCATCACCCCGCATATCTGCGAGGAACTCTGGGAACGCCTCGGTCACCGCAGCCCCCTGCAGGCCGAACCCTGGCCCGTCTGGGACGAGGCCGCCATGCAGCAGGACAGCGTGACCATCGCCCTGCAGGTCAACGGCAAGCTGCGCGGCACCATCGACGTGCCCGCAGAGGCCGACAAGGATGCGCTGGAAGCCGCCGCCCGGGCCGACGCCTCAGTGCAGCGCCATACCGCCGGACTGACCATCCGCAAGGTCATTGTGGTGCCCGGCAAGCTGGTCAACATCGTGGCCAACTGATTCCCCAACCTGTCCGCCTCCGGGAGGCCGCGCCGTGCGCGGTCTCCCGGAGGCATCGATCCCCTGCCCTCCCGATGCCCCGGCAACGGCCCGGCAGACCCGCAGCGCCATGTCGCACCCCGGATTCACCTTTCTCATCTGTCAGGACAGCCGCCTGCTGCAGGCGCGCATGGAAAGCCTGCTGGCCGCCGCCAAGGCCGACAGCTGCTGGGAACGGCACGTCTACTGGGGCGACGAGGATCCGCCCCCGCGCTTCTGGGAACAGCTCACCCTGCAGGGGCTGTTCGGCACGCCGCGCGTCCTTGTGGCGCGGCAGGCCCATCTCTGGCCCGCCGCGGTCTGGAAAAAGATCTCCGCCGCCTTGGGCCGTCCCTCCGACCAATGCTGGCCCTTTTTCTGTCTGGAAGTGGGCTGGGAGCGCGGCCAGCCCAAGATTCCGGCCCATCTGGCCAAGTTGCGCTGCTTTGCCTACGCCGAACAGCAGGGCTGGATCTGGCGCAGCGAGGGCCTCACCGAACGAGGCCTGCAGCGCCATGTGCAGACGCGCGCCGCGGAACTGGGCCTGCGCTTTGCCCCGGACGCGCTGGAACAGTTCTGCGCCTCCGTGCCCCTGGCCGCGCAGGCCGTGGAAAACGAACTGCAGAAGCTCCTCCTGCTGGCTCCGCCGGACAGCCTGCCCTCGCCGGAAGCGCCGCTGCGGGTGGATGTGTCCATGCTGGCCACCGCCTCGTGGAGTCCTGACTGCAATATCTTTGCCCTGATCCGCCATCTGGAGGCCGCCAATTTTCCCGCCGTCTGGAAGGAGCTGGAACGGGGCCGCAAGGATGTGGACAGCCTTGTCTTCTCCCTGCTGGCCCTGCTGGCCCGCGAATTTCGCCAGCTCTGGCAGCTTCATGCCGGCGAAAACGTCCGCATGGCTCCTGCGGACATGGGGCCAAAGCAGCAGCTGGCCCGCCGTCTGGGCGTCGAGGGCCTGAGCGGCGGTCTGGCTCTCGTCATGGATACCGAATGGCAGATCAAGAGCGGTCGCCGCAGCCCGGATCAATGTCTGGATTTTCTGGCGGCGGAACTCTGCCGCCTCTTTGCCCGGGCGCGGGCCTGACATGCCCGCCGCTCGCGACGTTGTTCTCTTTCCGTCTTTTTCCCGCACCTCCCCTTGCCTTGCGGCAAAAACGTCTTACCCTATGACTGCCCTGACAGACACGCCGCCGCAGCGCCGACGGACGACGGGAACATATTGGCATGACTGACAAGAGAACGTCGTTACCTCCCGGAACATCGGGCCATCGTACCCGCCTGCGCCAGCGGCTGGCCCATGACGCGCGGGCCGTGGAAGATTATGAGATCCTCGAACTGGTGCTGGGCTTCGGCCTGACCCGCAAGGATACCAAACCGCTGGCCAAGGAATTGCTGCGCCGCTTCGGCAGCATCCGCGGCGCGCTGGATGCCCGGCCGGACGAATTGCTGGCCGTGCCCGGCTTCGGCCCGGGTCTGCTCTCGCTCTGGCAGGTGCTGCGCGAGCTGCTCACGCGCTACGCGGCCTCGGCCCTGCGGCAACGCGAGGAAATCGCCACGCCCGAGGCCATTGCCCGTCTGGCGCGTACCCAGCTTGCCGGCTGTCCGCACGAGGAATGCTGGCTGGCCCTGCTCAACGGCGGCAATTACCTCATCGGCTGGGAGCGGCTGCGACAGGGCAACATCAGTACCGTCCCCGTCATGCCGCGGGATGTGCTGGAACGGGCGCTGCTGCGCAAGGCGCGCGGCATCATCCTGATTCACAACCACCCCGGCGGTCGGAGCCGGCCTTCGCAGCCGGACATCAGCCTGACGCAGGGGCTGGAACATCTTGCGCCGCAAATGGGCCTGCGCATGGTGGATCATGTCATTGTTACCGAAACCGACTGCTACAGCATCCTGCAGGGCAGGTACCTCTAAGCGGTCGAGGAGATATACCTATGTCTGACAGCAAATCCGATCTCGAAAAGGCGCTGGGCGACATGCTGCGCGCTTCGGGCCTGGTCTCTCCCGATACGGACGACGCGGGCGGGGCCGAAGTCCTGCAGCAGATTCCCGATCAGCTGCCCGTGCTGCCCCTGCGTGATGTGGTCATCTTCAGCCACATGATCCTGCCCCTCTTCATCGGGCGCGACAAATCCGTGGCCGCCGTGGAGGCCGCCCTCAAGGAAGGACGCCACCTGCTCGTCTGCACCCAGCGCGACGAAGCCACTGAAGATCCCACCCCCGCCGACCTCTATGACGTGGGCACCATCGTGCAGGTCATGCGCATGCTCAAGATGCCCAACGGTCGGGTCAAAATCCTCGTGCAGGGCCTGAGCCGGGCGCGCATCGACGCCTATTACCGGCAGGATCCCTACCTGCTCGCGCATATCGAACCCATCAGCGAACCGGTCACGGGCAACGACGCCACCGTGGAGGCCCTCTTGCGCACCGCCCGCGAGGAAAGCGAAAAAGTGCTCCAACTGCGCGGCGTGGCCTCGCCCGACGTGATGAGCGTCCTGCAGGGCGTCACCGAGCCGGGCCGTCTGGCCGACCTCGTGGCCGCCAATATCCGCATGAATACGCAGGACGCCCAGCGCATCCTTGAAGCCGTCGATCCCCTCGAGCGGCTGACCCTCGTCAATGCCCAGCTGCACCGCGAGGTGGAAGTGGCCACCATGCAGGCCAAGATCCAAAGCTCGGCCCGCGAGGGCATGGACAAGGCCCAGAAGGAATACTTCCTGCGCGAACAGCTCAAGGCCATTCGTCACGAACTGGGCGATACCGGCGACAGCGAGACCGACGACGTGGACGAACTGCGCAAGGCCCTCGACAAGGCCAAACTGCCGCCCGCCGTGCGCAAGGAGGCGGACAAGCAGTTGCGCCGCCTTGCGGCCATGCATTCCGACGCCTCGGAAGCCAACGTCGTGCGCACCTATCTGGACTGGCTCGCCGAACTGCCCTGGAAGAAATCCAGCCGCGACAACCTCGACATCGCCAATGCCGAGGCCATCCTTAACGAGGATCATTACGGGCTGGACAAGGTCAAGGATCGCATCCTTGAATTCCTCAGCGTGCGCAAGCTCAATCCGCAGTCCAAGGGGCCGATCCTCTGCTTTGCCGGCCCTCCCGGCGTGGGCAAAACCTCCCTCGGCCGCTCCATCGCCCGCGCGCTGGGCCGCAAGTTCCAGCGCCTTTCCCTCGGCGGCATGCGGGACGAGGCCGAAATCCGGGGCCACCGCCGCACCTATATCGGCTCCATGCCCGGACGCATCATTCAGGCCGTCAAGCAGGCCGGCACCAACAATCCCGTTATCGTGCTGGACGAGGTGGACAAGCTCGGCTCGGACTTCCGGGGCGATCCCTCCTCGGCCCTGCTGGAAGTGCTCGACCCGGAACAGAACCATACCTTCAGCGATCACTACCTCAATGTGCCATTTGATCTCTCCAAGGTCATGTTCCTCTGCACGGCCAATCATCTGGAAACCATCCCCGCCGCCCTGCGCGACCGCATGGAGGTCATCTCCCTGCCCGGCTATACCCTGCAGGAAAAGATGATCATCGCCCGCCGCCACCTTCTGCCCAAGAAGGTGGAGGAAAACGGCCTCAAGGACGGCGACGTGCAGCTGGATGACGCGGCGCTGGAAGCCGTCATCAAGGAATATACCCGCGAGGCCGGCTTGCGCAATCTGGAACGCGAACTCGGCTCCGTCTGCCGCAAGCTGGCCCGCCGCCGCGCCGAAGGCGTTGCGGGAGCCTTCCACCTCTCCGCCCGCGACGTGGAAAAGCTGCTCGGCGTGCCCCGCTTCATCGAGGACGAAAAGGACAAGGAACTGCTGCCCGGCATGGCCCTTGGTCTGGCCTGGACGCCTGCCGGCGGCGAAGTCCTCAGCGTGGAAGCCTCAGCCGTCAAGGGCAAGGGCAGCCTGCTCCTCACCGGCCAGCTCGGCGAAGTGATGAAGGAAAGCGCCCAGGCCGCCATGAGCTACATCCGCAGTCGGGCCGAGGCCCTCGGCGTGCCCGCCGACTTTGCCGCCGAACATGACATCCATGTGCACGTGCCCGCCGGAGCCACCCCCAAGGACGGCCCCTCCGCCGGCGTCACCCTGACCACGGCCCTTGTTTCCGCCTTCACCGGCAAGGCCGTGCGCGCCGATCTCTGCATGACCGGCGAAATTACCCTGCAGGGCCGCGTCCTGCCCGTGGGCGGCATCAAGGAAAAAATCCTCGCCGGCGTGGCGCGCGGCCTCAAGCACGTCATCATCCCGCATCAGAACGTCAAGGATCTCGAAGAAGTGCCCAAGGATCTCCTCAAGCGCATTGCCGTGCATCCCGTCCACCATTATGACGAGGTGCTGGAACTCGCCTTCGCCGCAGGCCCCCTCAAGCGCGGTCACGTCCAGGCCGCCAAGACCGCTGACCGCAAGGCCCGCAAAACGGCCAAGGATGCCCCGACGGAAAAGAAATCCCGCCGTCCCGCCAAAAAGCCGGAATAAACGCCTTTCACGGCTCGTCACGCTCTCCCGGGGGAGGGGCCTGCCCCCTCCCCCTTTTGCTTCGGTCGCCGCCCCATGCGACGCCGCCCAACCTCGCCCCCCGACCATGTCCCGCTGACCATGCCCGCAACCGACGCCCCCACCCTCGACGCCCTCATGCTTCAGGCCATTGCCCGCCTGCGCGCCGCAGGCGACGACAGTCCGCATGTCTGCGCCCGCGCCCTGGCCCAGGCCGCCACCGGCCTTGACCGCACCGGCCTGCTCCTCGCCGGAAATACCCCCCCCGCCCCAGATCAGGCCGCGCGCTTCCTCGCCCTTGTGGCTCGCCGCTGCCACGGCGAACCGCTGGCCCATATCCTCGGCCAGCGCGAATTTTACGGACGGGATTTCACGGTCAGCCCCGCTACCCTCATCCCCCGCCCGGAAACGGAACGGCTTGTCGAACTGGCCCTTGATCACATGCGGCAACAGGAAGCCCTCCTCGATGCCGCCGCCCCGCCCCGCCTTGCCGACCTCGGCACCGGCTCCGGCTGCATCGGCATCACCCTCCTCTGCGAGCGCCCCCGCTGGCAGGCCCTGCTCATGGACATCAGCCCCGCCGCCCTCGCCATAGCCCGCCGCAACGCCCATATCCATCACGTCGCCCCCCGCGCCCTCTGTCTGCTCGGCGACATGCTCGCCCCACCCCTTGCCCCGCGCCGTCTCCACCTGCTCGTCAGCAATCCCCCGTACATCGCCCCCGACGAACGCCCCGAGGTCATGCCCGAAGTCCTGCGCCACGAACCCCACACCGCCCTCTTTTCCCCCGAAAACGGCCTCGCCCACCTGCGCGCCGTTTGCCGCGCCGCCCGCCACGCCCTCATCCCCGGCGGCGTTCTCCTCCTCGAGCACGGCTGGCAACAAGGCCCCGCCGTGCGCAGCCTGCTGACCGCCTCCGGCTTCTCGGACGTGACCAGCCACGCCGACCTCGCCGGGCATGAACGCTGCACGCAAGGCATCTTTGTGTAATTTTTTGATTTTTTCTTTTTTTATGCGAGGGGGCGAGGGAAACCGTTTTGAAAAACGGTTCTCC
>DWZD01000041.1 GCA_019118345.1 Candidatus Desulfovibrio intestinavium
GGGGTGTGGGGGGAAGGGCCACTTTGTTCACAAAGGGGCCCTTCCCCCCACAGAAAAAAATAAAAAAAACAAAACGCTACACCAAATCCGGCAGTTCGCTGAGGGGCAGGCAGCGGATGCCCATGTTGCGCAGGTCGCGGATATTGGCCTCGGCGATGTCCGGGGATTGGGCTGAGCAGGCGTCGGTGACGACGATGACGTCATAATCCAGACTCATGGCATCCACGGCGGTGCCGCGTACGCAGTTGGGGTACTGGGTACCGCTGACAAGCAGGGTATCGACGCCGAGGCGGCGCAGGAGCAGGTCGAGTTCGGTATGGAAGAAGGCGCTGAAGCGGCGTTTGCAAAGGATATATTCGCCTTCGGCGGGGGTGAGGGCGGTGACGATGCGTGCGCCGTCTGTGCCGGGCACGCAGATGCCGGGGCCTTCACGGAAGAGGTGCTGGCGGGATTTTTCCACGTCGCTGCCGTCGCGGTTGTGGCAGCGGATAACGTGGATGACGGGCAGGCCTTGCGCCCGGGCCTGCAGGAGCAGGCGGCGGATGACGGGCACGGTGGGGGCCGCGCCGCGCACGCAGAGTGGGGCGTCGGGCAGGACAAAGTCGTTTTGCATGTCGATGATGAGCAGGGCGGCGCGCATGGCGGGTTCTCCATTGGGTTGATGGGCAGAGGGTATACGGAAGTTGCGTGCCGGGCAAGGGCGGAGGCGTTGCCGTCAGCGGGCCGTGGGGGCGGGCCAGCGCACGGTCAGTTGGCCGTCGCGGTCGGTGCGGCGCAGGAGGATGCCGTGTTCGTCCAGCCAGTGGCGGAGGGTGCGGGACGGGTAGCGAAAGCGGTTCATGAAGCCGCAGCTTGCCAGCACTTCGCGTGGTTGCACGGCTTTGTAGAAGGCCGGGAGGAAGCTGCCTGCCGCCCCGTGATGCGGGGCGATGAGGATTTCGGCCTGAAGGTTTTGTCCGCTGGCGAGGATGTCGCGCAGGGCGGCTTTTTCGGCGTCACCGGGCAGAAGGACAAGGCCGTGCCCGTGGCGGGCGAGGCGCAGGACAAGGGAGGCGTCATTGCCGCGCCAGCGGCTTTCCGCGTCGCGCGGGGGGTGGAGCACTTCCAGCACGAGGCCGTAAGCGGGGTCGCCCAGGGGCAGGCGGTCGCCGCGGGCAAGGGGGCGGCTGCGGTGCGCGAGTCGCAGCGTGTCCCAGAGGGCGTTCAGCTGGCCGTGGGCCGGGCGTCCGTTGTCAAAGAGGCGTTCCACGTCAAAGCGGCGCAGGATGTAGGGCAGGCCGCCCAGATGGTCGAGATCGGGGTGACTGCTGATGACGGCATGCAGGTGAGGCGGCGCGTTGTAGAGCAGGGCGGGGGCAATGAGCTGGCGGCCGATGTCGTAGGAGGGGGAAAAGCTGCCCGCGCCGTCAATGAGCAGACGTAGCTGCGCCGCCCCGGGATGCGGGCCGGGGACGCGCAGCAGGATGGCCTGTGCCTGTCCCACATCCAGCACGTCGAGGCGGATTTCCGGGAAAAGGCGCGGCCGCAGGGCAAGAAGCGGGCTGACAAGCAGCAGGAGCAGTCCGGCGAGCAGAAGGCGGCGAACGCCGTATGCGCGCGGGCGGCTGGCGGCGGAAAAGGAAAGCCGGCGCGCCAGCGCCACCATGCAGAGCAGCATCCCGGGGATGGCTGTCCAGTGCGGACGCGGCAGGAGGGGGGCTTCCAGCAGGCCGAGGGTGCCCAGTTGCTGCAGGCCGTCCGCCAGCCACTGGGCGGGCAGGGCGGCCAGCGTCAGCAGCAGGTGGGCAAGGTCGGTTGCGCCGCAAAGGGCGAGCAAGAGGCCGCAGGCCGCCGCTGGCAGGACGAAGCAGCCGAGTACGGGCAGCCAGAGCAGGTTGAGAAAGAACCAGTGTCCGGCATTGCCGAACAGCAGAAGATTGAGCGGCAGGAGCAGGAGTTGGATGCTGAAGGAGAGGAAGAGCATTTGTGCCGCCCGGTGGAGCAGACGCCGCGGCAGGGCGCGCCACATCGGACGGGCGGGGGAGGGGGCGTCGCTTTCCTGTGCCGCAGGCAGCAGACACCGCATGACCGGCAGGGAAATGCCGATGGCAAGGAGGCAGAGGACGGAAAGTTGCAGGCCCGTGTCAAAGACGGCCAGGGGCGAGGCCAGACAAATGGCGAGCAGGGCCGCCAGCAGGCAGTCGATGGTGGTGCGCGGCAGATAGGGGACAAGGCGGCTCAGGGGGCCGACACGGCGGCCCGTGACCAGCAGCAGGCTCAGGGCCAGACAGAAGAGCATGGCTGCCGCCCGTACAAGGGAGGAAGGCGCATTGCCCAGCCAGAGATACAGCAGGGCGGGCGGGCAGGCTGCCGCGAGGGAGAGGCTGAGGCGGGGGCGCAGCAGATAGAGCTGCGGATGCAGGCGGGCGGCGGCCAGCACGAGTACAAGGCCCAGCAGCCCGGCGAGCGCCAGATGCTGCCCGGAAAGGGCCAGGCTGTGCAGGAGGCTGGCGGCGGCAAATTCGTCCAGGGTTTTGCGGCTGAGGTAGTGCCGGTCGCCGAAGAGCAGGGCGGGCAGGACGGCATGGCCCTGATGACTGGTCAGCCAGCCGGCTTGCGTTGCGGCGTCGGCTTGGCGCAGGGCCGGGGGCAGGAGCGCCTCAAGAAAGGCGTTGAAGGCCTGTTGCCGCCAGCGGGCAGATGGCGTGCCCGGGCCGGAAAAGACGGCTTCAGCCTTTTCGCCCCGGCTCCAGAGCCGCCAGTGCACGCCCTGTGCCCGCCACCAGAGTGCCCAATCCTGCAGGCCCTCGTTGCGTTGACCGTGGACAGGGCGCAGTGCGCCACGCAGGCAGACGGCCTGTCCGGGGACGGGCCGCAACGGGGCCGCGTCCCATGTCCAGGCCACAAGGCCGGGCAGGGGGGCGGCTTCGGGGTGTGTTTGCGGACGGACATCGGCCAGCAGGATGCGCAGGCGATTGTCCGGCAGGCCATTGACGTGGGAGATGCGGCCGCAGAGGCGGGGGCGATTGCGGGCCGGGGCATCGGCCTGTGCCGAGGGCAGCCAGTCCGGTGCGGCGGGCGGCTGCAGAAGGTGGCTCGTCCACAGCCAGCCCGCGCCGAAGAGGACAAGCGCAAGCAGGGTGCGGGGCGGATGCCGCCACGGGGCAAGGCGCGTCTCAAGGCAGAGCAGGACGGCCAGCAGGCCGAGACAGGGAAGAAGCCACGCCCCGGCCAGCAGACCCAGCAGCCAGCAAAGCGCATAGCCTTGCCGGAGAGATGGCGCGGGCAGCGGCGGGCGTCGCATGGGGATCAGGCGAGTTCGCGGGCGGCGTCCCGTTCCTCGGCGCGGCGCTTGAGGCTCTCGCGGTGGTCAAAGAGCTTCTTGCCGCGTCCGAGGGCGATTTCCATCTTGACCTTGCCGCGTTTGAAATAGAGGCTGACCGGCACGACCGTCAGGCCCTTCTGTTCCACCTTGGCCGCATATTGCCGGATTTCGGCGGCGTGCATGAGCAGGCGGCGCGGCCTGTCGGGATCCTGCGGCACATAGCCCGCATTGGCATAGGGCGCGATGTGCAGGGAAAGGACAAAGGCTTCGCCGTTGCGAAAGTCCACATAGCTGTCGAGAAAGTTCACGCGCCCGGCGCGCAGGCTTTTCACTTCCGGGCCGGTGAGGCTGATGCCTACCTCAAGGAAGTCGGAAAGCTCGTAAAGGTGGCGCGCCTTCTTGTTGACGGCGATGGAGGCGGGAGAGGTCTTCTTGCTCATGGGCGGCTCTCGGTAAGGATGCTTGTGGTGTGAAAGGCCAGTTCCGGGCCGAGAACCGCCTGAAGGCGTTCGCGCAGGATGCGCTGCGAAACGGAGACATCGGTGCTCATGAGCACGCTGTGGGCCAGCTCGTCGCAGAACTTGGCATCCAGCCGCCGGATCATGTGCTTCATGCCGGAGATGAAGCGCGGCGAGGCGGACACCGAGTCCACGCCCATGCCCAGCAGAATGGCCAGCCCGTAGGGGTCGGCGGCCAGTTCGCCGCAGACGGAAACGCCGATGCCCTCGCGGTGGGCGGCGTCGATGACGCGTTTGAGCGAGCGCACCACGGCCGGGTGCAGGGCTTCGGCCAGATGGGACACATGGGCGTTGTTGCGGTCAATGGCGATGAGGTAGTGGATCAGATCGTTGGTGCCGATGCTGAAAAAATCGCATTCGCGGGCCAGGGTGTCGGCAATGAGCACGGCGGAGGGCGTTTCCACCATGATGCCGAGGGGCAGCTGATCCGCATGGGGCAGGCCTTCGGCCTGCAGTTGCTGGTGCAGCTCCTGCATGATGCGGCGCACGGCGAGGATTTCCTCGCGACCGGAGATCATGGGCAGCATGATGGCCATATTGCCCGTGATGCCCGCCCGCATGAGCGCGCGCAACTGGGTGCGGAAAATGCCCTGATGGCGCAGGCAGAAGCGGATGCCGCGCAGGCCGAGGGCGGGGTTGGGTTCGCGCAGGGCCTCCTGCGCGGCCAGCATCTTGTCCGCGCCGCAGTCCAGCGTGCGAAAAACCACGCGTTCGGGCGCAATCTTGCGGGCCACGCAATCGTATTCGGCAAAGAGGGCTTCCTCGTCGGGCAGCTGCTCGCGCAGGAAGGAAAATTCCGTGCGGTAGAGGCCCACGCCGTCCGCGCCGGTGGCGGCCAGATCGTCGGCCTCCTCGGCCCGCTCCAGATTGGCCTGCACGGCCACGCGCACGCCGTCGGTCATTTCGGCGGGCCAGCGGGCTTCCTTGCGGGTGCGGTTTTCCCAGGCCAGATAGTCGGTGCGGCGGCTTTCGTATTGCTTGATGTCCTTTTCGTCAGGATCGAGCAGGATGCAGCCCTTGAGGCCGTCCACGATGACGCGGTCGCCGTGCAGGGCCGTATTGAGCAGGCCGGTCACGCCCACCAGCGCGGGGATGTGCAAGCCGCGCGACAGGATGGCCGTATGGGAGGTGGGGCCGCCCTCGGCGGTGACCACGGCCTGAATGCCCTTGAAATCCATTTCCATGACATCGGCCGGGGAAAGATCCTCGGCGGCCAGAATGGCGGCTTCCAGTTCCTCGCTTTCGGTGCCGGCCAGACAGGCCCGCAGGCGCAGGCCCACGGCCCGGATGTCCTGCGCGCGATCCCGCAGATAGGGATTGTCCATCTTGCGGAAGATGTCGCAAAGTTCCTCGACGGTATTTTCCAGCGCCCAGGAGGCGCAGATGAGATCCTTCTCAATGACCTTGCCCGCCTTGTCCAGCAGCTTGGGATCGCGGGCCAGCTCGATCTGGGCGGCAATGACCTCCCGGTATTCGGCCATGTCCTCGGGAACCTTGTCCATGGCCTCGCGCAGGGCCTCGCGCACGCTGGAGGCGGCATCGCGCAGCATGGACTGTTCCTTGGCGATTTCACGCGGGCTGATGCGGCGGCGTTCGATGAGGCGGGTATTGTGCTTGAAGCGCAATTCGCCGATGGCAATGCCGGGGGAGACGGGCGTTCCGAAAAGCAGGGCGCGCGGCATGATCAGTCTCGCAGGGCGTCAAGGCAGACGGCAAGGGCTTCCAGGGCCTGTCGGGCATCCGCGCCGCTGGCCACCAGCGTGACGTGGGCCTCGTCCGGCAGGGCCAGGGAGAGAATGTCCAACATGCTTTTGGCGTCGGCGCTGGCTTCGTCGCTGCGCAGGCTGATGTCGGCGGCAAAGCGCTGGGCCTCCTGGGCCAGCCGGGCCGCCGGGCGCGCGTGCAGCCCCCCCCGCAAACGCAGGGTGAGGGGGAGGCAAAGTCCTTCCGGGGTTTCCTCGATGCTCATGCTCATTCGTTTCCGTCCTGTGGCCTTCTCTCCGGGGAGCAACGGCCCTATGTTATACGCCCAGCAGGCGTTCGTCCATGAAAATCAGCGCTCCCAGCAGCAACAGCCAGAGAATGATGCGCGGCAGCCGCCAGCGTCCCACAATCCAGGCGGCGCAGAGCAGCGCCCCCACGCTCAGGATGCCGAAATCCCAGGGCGAGAGCGGCGCTTCGCGCGGCGCGAGCTGCCAGAGGATGAGCACAATGAGGGCGGCGTTCACCAGCTTGATGCGTCCGGCCCAGTTGATGAGATTGAGCCGCTTGAGTCCGGTCAGACCGGCCATGCCGTGCTTGAGCGCATAGAAGAAGGAGCAGCAGCGAAAGGCCAGCAGCGCCGCAAAGAGCAGGATGGTCAGGGCCAGCGCCGGGGCAATGAGTTCGCACAGCAGCAGGGACACGCAGCACAAGGCCCAGCAGGGCAGCAGCGCGCCCTCGAAAAAGCCGTCGCCAATGGCCGAAAGCGTGCTGCCCAGGGTCTGCCGCACCACGGGCACGGTGGAGCCGGGCAGGGAACCGGCGGCGATGAGATTTTCCAGCGAGAGCACCGTGCCCACATAAAAGGGCAGCATGTAGGGATGGGTGTTGCTGTGCACCAGATAGCGGGATGCGGCCTCGGCGCGTTTTTCCTGATCGGGATAGAGATGCCGCAGGGCCGGTTCCAGCACATAAAGCTGCCCCACCAGCTGCATGCCGCGCGCCGTGACGGCTGCGTTGACGAGCAGGGTGCGGGCAAGGCAGGCAAGGGCGGTTCGTCTGGGCAACATGGCTTCTCCGGCAGGGAAATGACGGGCGGCGGGCAGGCCGCGCGGACGGGTCAGGCGTCCTGTTCCGCCGTGTGCGTCAGCAGGTCATACAATTCCTTGACGCTCCAGCCCGTGAGCCGCTCCTGTGCCTGACGGGCCAGTGCCTTGGGACGAACGGACGCCCCGCCCTCTGCGGCAAGGCGGCGCAGACAGGCGCGGGCCTCAGCCTCGGAAGCGCGGGCCGGACTTTCCGGCGGGCCGAGGATGACCGTCACCTCGCCCAGCAGATCGGGCGCAAGTGCGGCATGATTCTCCAGTCGGAAGAGTATAAATTCCTCGTGCGTCTTGGTCAATTCCCGGCAAATGGCGGCCTCGCGCGGGCCGAGCAGTTCGGCGGCCACGGCCAGACTGGCAGTGAGGCGATCCTTGCGCTCGAAAAACACCAGCGAACCCGGCGTGCGGGCAAAGGCGGCCAGCGTCTGGCGGCGTCCGCCGTCATCGCGCGGCAAAAAGCCGAGAAAGGTATACGGCAGCGGCGGCAGCCCCGCCGCGCTCAGGGCCGCCACGGGCGCGGACGGCCCGGGCACGGGCGAGACCGGGATGCCTTCGGCCCGGCAGGCCCGCACCAGCCGGTAGCCGGGGTCGGCCACCAGCGGCGTCCCGGCATCGGAAACCAGGGCCAGTTCCTGCCCCTCGCGCAGGCGGCGCAGAGCTTCTTCCTGCTTTTCCTGTTCGTTGCGGTCGTGAAAGCTGACCAGCCGCCGGGCATGAAGGCCGCACTGGCTGAACAGCAGGCCCGTGCGCCGCGTATCCTCGCAGAGCACGGCATCCGCGCGTTGCACGATTTCCCGCGCACGGGGGGAAAAATCACCAGGGTTGCCAAGGGGCGTGGCCACGATCCACAGCCGTCCCGGCGTCGTCGAGGTCAAAGGCATGGGGAATGTGCTCCAGCTGCAGGGTGTCGGTGTCGTCGGCCAGTACGCTCACCACGTCAAAACGGCAGGGCCGCGACCATTCGCCCGTGGCCGCCAGCCAGGCTCGCGCCGCCCGGACAAGGGTGCGGCGCTTGCGCGGGGTAAGGGCCTCGTCCGGCCGGGCCACGGCGTCCCGGCGGCGGCTCTTGACTTCCACAAAGACCAGCGTGTCCCGGTCGCGGCAGACCATATCCAGTTCCAGCCGTCCCTGCCGCCAGTTGCGTGCCAAGAGGACAAAGCCCCTGTCTGTCAGGTAGCGGGCGGCGGCTTCCTCCCCCGCGCGGCCCAGACGGGCGCGGGCGGCGGCCCGCGTCAGGTTGTCCCAACCGGCGGCGGGCCGGGAGCGCATGCCGTCAGGGGAAAGCGGGGCCTGATGCCGCAGGGCCTGCCGCAGGCGGTGCAGCAGGGCCTTCATGCCTGCTCCGTCTCGTCAGGGGCGGAACCGTTTGCGCCCGCCCGCCTGGCCTCGGCGGCGCGACGCATGCGGGCCTCCGAGGCGTCCAGCAATGCTTCCAGCGGCACGGCCACGCCGTCCCATTCGGGCAGCGGTTCCCGCCCGTCAAGGGCAAATTCGTTTTCCGTGAATTCGCTGTCCGTGAATTCGTGCGTGAGGCGCATGCGCGGCAGAGGGCGCGGACGTTTGAACAGGCGGCCCAGACCGCCGAAAATGGAGCCGGGTCGCGGCGCGCCGGGCTTCACAACAAACTCCCCTGAAGGACGGGCTGTGCCGCGTTTCCGGGCAGCGTAGCCGCCGCATCGGCAGGCGGCACCCCCCGAAAGGTCAGCCGATGCAGGGGGCAGGGGCCGTGCGCGTGGAGGGCCGCGTAATGGGCCGCCGTGCCGTAGCCCTTGTGTCGGGCAAAACCGTAGTCCGGCCAGCGGCGGTCAAGGGCAAGCATGAGCCGGTCGCGCTGGGTCTTTGCCAGTATGGACGCCGCCGAAATGGCCGCTTCCGTGGCGTCACCGCCCACAATGGCCGTCTGCCGGGGCAGGGCCGCATCCGACAGGCCGCGCAGGGCGGCCCGCAGCACCGCCTGAGGGATGGTTTTGTTGCCGTCGATGAGCAGGGCGGCCGGAAGGGGACGCCCCCTGCCCAGGCAGGCCACGGCCCGCGACATGGCCTCGAAGGTGGCCTGCAGGATGTTGACGGTCTCGATGCGGCGCGGCCAGACCATGCCCAGCCCCCAAGCCAGCGCCGTCCGGCGGATGACAGGAGCCAGCGCCTCCCGCTGCCGTTCGCTCAGGGCCTTGGAATCGTCCAGCCCCGCAATGCGGCAGCCTTCCGGCAGGATGACCGCCGCCGCCACCACTGGCCCGGCCAGACAGCCGCGCCCGGCCTCATCCACCCCGGCGGTCATGGCCGCCCCGGCGGAGGGGGCGACCGTCAGCCCGGGCAGCCGGGCCTGCGCGGTGGCGTCCGTCCCCGTGCGGGAGGACGGCAGGGGGTGGGCAGGACGGCGGGAAGGGGGAAGATGTGCGCTCATGCGGCGGCCCTTGCGGCAGAAATGCGCGGGCGAGCGCATGTTCTGCCCATAAACTCGAGTACCTCACCCGTTCTTCCTGTGAAGCCCGGGTGAGGTGCAGCAATGCCGGAAAATTCCTGCGGGATCGATCAGAAGCGGCCGCGGGGCTTGATGCGGGCCGCCTTGCCCTTGAGGGCGCGCAGGTAGTACAGGCGGCTGCGGCGCACACGGCCCAGCGTCACCACTTCCACATGGTCGATGAAGGGCGAATGCAGGGGGAAGATGCGTTCCACGCCCACGCCGTCGGACACCTTGCGCACGGTGAAGGTGGCGCCGGTGGTGCCGCGCTGCAGACGGATCACATTGCCCTGGAATACCTGGATGCGTTCCTTTTCGCCTTCGACGATACGCAGGTGCACCTTGACCGTATCGCCGGAGCGAAAGGCGGGCATATCCATGCGCATGTTTTCCTGTTCGATCTTTTTGATGATGTCCATGCCTCTACTCCTTGATGTCCGCAGCCACGCGGGCCGCCGGTAAAAACTGAGGGCTAGTCGTAGTCGCCCAGAATCCTGTCGGCCAGTATGGCGGCCGCGCTTCGCACCGAAAGGTGGTTGTCGCTCAAAAAACGCACGGGGCGCAGCATGCCGTCGCTGCGGGCCAGCACTTCCGGGGCCAGACCGCGCGCCGTACCCAGACAGAGCATGACCGGCCCCCGCCGGCACATGTCGCGCACGGCGCGGGGCGTCAGCAGGGGCACGCGGCATTTTTTGCCCGGCCAGACCGCCGACGTGGTCAGCAGGACGGGCCGCACGCCGCATTCCGCTTCCCGCAGGGCCAGGGCCTCGTCCAGACTGGCGGCGGGGCGTACCATATCCAGTGCACGCGCCCTGTCGCTCAGGTGTTTGCGGCCTTGTTCGTCTGTCCAGTGGCCGAGTATGGCCCGCAGCAGCTCCCGCTGATCCGCCAGCGGCGTGACCGCGAAGAACGGCCCCATTGCATAGCTGCGCGAAATCCGGGCTATATCGTGAATATCCAGATTTGTCAAAGAAGAAGTTCCGGAATTTTTCGCATCCAGCATGACCGGGTGATGCAGCAGGCAGAAGGAAAGGTTGCGGCCTGCGCGCTCGCGCGGCAAACCGGCCAGAAAGGACGCATCGTCGCGGGTCAGCGGGGCCTCGTCCAGCAGATCGGGCCGCCGCAGCAGGGTGGCGCGCAGGGATTCCTCTCGCCGCCAGCGGGCAATGCGGGCATGGTCGCCGCTGCGCAGCACCTCGGGCACGGGCAGGCCTTCCAGCACCTCGGGCCGCGTATAATGCGGGTATTCCAGCAGCCCGTGCGAAAAACTCTCGTCCTCGCCGGATTCCTCCTTGCCCATGTAGCCGGGCATGAGCCGGGCCACGGCTTCCATCACGGCCAGAGCCGCCGTCTCGCCGCCGTTGAGCACGGCCTCGCCCACGCTTACCGGCTCCAGCGGAAAAATCTCGCTCAGGCGGGCATCCAACCCTTCATAACGCCCGCAGACAAGGGTGATGTCCTTCTCTTGCGCCAGCTCCCGGGCCAGGGCCTGGGTGAAGGGTCGCCCCCCCGGCGACATGAGCAGCAGGCGGCCCGGCGACGGGACGGCACGCAGGGCTGCGGCCACCGGTTCGCCCTGCATGACCATGCCCGGGCCGCCGCCATAGGGGCGGTCATCCACATGGCGGTGCCTGTCCGTGCTGAATGCGCGCGGGTCATGCAGGCTGCAATTGACAATGCCGCTCTGCCGGGCGCGGCCCATGAGGCCCGCCTCCAGCGGGGAACGGAAAAATTCGGGAAAGAGCGTGACCAGATGAAAGCGCGGCATGGGCGCAGCATGCCGCAATCGGCGGCCGCCGGCAAGGGGGCGGAGCGGGTTTTTCGTCCGCCGCTCAGGGCAGGAGAAGCGCGCCCGGCGGGCGGATGATCGCACGGATGCGCAGCGGACGCGCAGCGGCCACGGCCAGCCAGTGCCCGGGCAGGGGAAGGCAGTGCCAGAACAATGTCCCGTCGGCCCATTCCGTCCTGCCGCGCCGCTGGCCGCAGCGCCCGCTGTCCACCATTGCGGGGTCGCGGGTCAGGCCCGTGCCGGCGGCCTTGAGCAGGCTTTCCTTGATGACCCAGCGTCGCAGGCGTTCCCGGTCGGGCATCTGTCCGCCCGGCCGCCGTTCCCGCCCACTGAAGGCGCTTGCGTGCGGCGGCGGGGAGAAGCAGGCCTCGGCATCCAGCCCGAACGGCAGCCGCCGACCGCCCGCAGGCAGAAGCGCGGCAAAGGCGGCCTCTTCACTGTAGCTGAAGGCCACAGCCCAGCCCGGCAAAAAGGGCGCGCCGCCGGGCAGGCGGGTCAGTCGCGGCAAAAGGCTTTCGGGGCGTTCTCCACGTGCCGCCAGCATGGTCGCCAGCGCGACCCGGGCCAAGCGCCGCGCGCAGCTGTCGCGCTCACGACGAAAGGCCGCCAGATGCGCCGCCTGCGCCGGGGAAAGCCACGGCAGCAGCCTCGCCGCCAGCTGTGCGGACAGGGCGCGGCAGGCCGCCGTGTCGGGCGGCAGCGGGCAGGCGAGAATCCAGGTCGCGTCAGCCAGGGGCAAGGGCGACGGCATGGCGCGCCCTGATGGGGGGAAAGGCGTGATGCCCTCCACCGCGTGCCCGTTATGCCGAGCCTGCCCGGCCCGAGTGCTCACATTTTTCCCGCAGGCGTTGCAGGGCGGTTTCATGCGCCTGCCGCGAAGCGTCGGAAAAACAGATCAGCCGGACTTCCTGCGGCAGGCTGTCGTCGGGACGTTCGGCCAGAAATTCGGCAATGGTGCGCACGGCCACGGCGGCGGCCATGTCCGCCGGATAGCCGTAAACGCCGGTGGAAATGGCCGGAAAGGCCACCACGCGGCAGGCATTGTCCGCCGCCAGCAGCAGGGAGGAACGATAGGCCGAGGCCAGCAGCTGCGGTTCGCCCTCGAAACCGCCGTGCCAGACCGGGCCGACGGTATGGATGACATAACGTGCGGGCAGGCGAAAACCGGGCGTGATGCAGGCTCCGCCCGTGGGACAGCCGCCCAGCGGGCGGCAGGCCTCCAGCAGTTCCGGCCCCGCCGCCGCATGAATGGCCCCGTCCACGCCGCCTCCGCCCAGCAGGCTGTTGTTGGCGGCATTGACAATGGCGTCCACCGCTTCTTTCGTGATGTCTCCCTGAGCAATGTGGATACGATGCAGAACGTCGCGCATGCGGCCCTCCCTGGCTGACTGCCCGGCAATCGTGCCGGGGCGAACTCCCCCAGCATAGCCCTGAGGACGGCGGGCTTCAAGCCCGATACGCCAAAAGGACGCCGCAGGGGCGTCCTTTTGAGGCGGGAAGGGAGGAAGGAAATTACCCGATGAAGAAGTTGGCCGCGAAGTAGCCGCCCACACCCAGCCAGACCGCGAGGATGCCGGCCAGCAGGAAGGGCTTGGGGCCGACCTTGCGCACTTTTTCCAGGCTGGTTTCCATGCCCAGGGCGCACATGGCCATGGTCAGCAGGAAGACGTCGAAGGCGTTGATGGCATTGACCATGGTGGCGGGGATGATGCCCAGGGAGTTGATGCCGATGGTGGCCACGAAGAGCACCGCGAACCAGGGAAAACTCTTCATGTGGGAGGCATTGCCCTCGGCGCCGCCTTCTTCCTGCCCGCGCACGGCGCGGCGCAGCCTGAAGCCGATGATGACCAGCAGGGGAGCCAGCATGATGACGCGCATCATCTTCACGATGACGGCCGTATTGCCCGCCTCGGGAGAAATGGCCTGACCGGCGGCCACGGCGTGGGCCACTTCGTGCAGGGTCGCACCGGCAAAGGCGCCGTAGACATCGGCGGACATGGGCAGCAGACCGTGGCTGAACAGCAGGGGGTAGAGCAGCATGGCCAGCGTGCCGAAGACCACCACCGTGCCCACGGCAATGCTGCTTTCATGGTTTTCGGCCTTGACCACGGGTTCCACGGCCAGCACGGCGGCCGCGCCGCAGACGGAGCTGCCCGCCGCCGTCAGCAGGGCCAGACGCCGGGGCAGGCGGAAGACCTTGATGCCCAGCCACGAACCCATGACAAAGGTCGTACCCAGCATGAAGGCGGCCAGCGCCACGCCCTTGAAGCCCACCTGCGCCAGATCCTGGAAGGTCAGGCGGAAGCCGTACAGCACAATGGCCAGCCGCAGCAGCGACTTGGAGGAAAAGAGGATGCCGGGCTTGAGGTAAACCGGCATGTGGACATGCAGGGTATTGCCATAGCACATGCCGACCACGATGCCCACGATGAGCGGGCTGATGCCCAGGGCGGTCAAAAAGGGCAGTTCCACCAAGTGAAAGGCCACACTGGCAAAAAGCGCCACAAAAACCAGTCCATTGAGCAATTGCACATTGCGGTCATTGCGGAAAGCCTGTACGACGAACTTCATGGTATCTACCCCTTTGGGCCTGTTGGTGAATGACATGGCCTTGTGGTACCACCAGCAACGAACGGTAACAAACGGGGAAATTTTTTCGTTTTGACAACCTTTTCTTATTGATCGGGAAAACAGCATGACCCTGCGGCATATCGAGGTTTTTCTTGCCCTGGCGCGCAATCCCAACATGCGGGAAGTGGCCGAACTCCTGTACGTTTCCCAGGCTGCGGTCTCATCGGCGCTGCGCGGCTTCGAGGACGAGCTGGGCAGTCGGCTCTTTGTGCGCGTGGGGCGGGGGCTGGTACTCAATGAAAAAGGCAAGCTGCTCGAAAAACGGCTTGCCCCGCTGTATGCCGAACTCAAGGGCGTGCTCGATCTGACCTCCTATGCCGCGCTGGCCGGAAACCTCAAGATCGGCGCCTCCACCACCCTCGCGGACTTCGTGCTGCCCGTCATCCTCTACGATTTTCACAGCACGCACCCCAACGTGCGCATTTCCTGCGAGTCCGGCAATACGCATGACATCCTCCACGATGTGGAAGACGGTCTGCTGGACGTGGGCTTTGTGGAAGGACAGGTGCGCAGTCTGGCCCTCAATGTGCGCGCCCTGGCCGAGGAAACCCTGCTCGTCGTTTCAGGCGACAGGGAAGTGGCCGCCGGGCCGCCGGTTCCCATGCGGGAACTCATGCATCGGCGCTGGCTGCTGCGCGAACAGGGCTCCGGCGCGCGCGAGGCCTTCCTTGCGGCCATTACGCCGCTGGGCCTGCGACCCACGGACTTCCTCGAGTTCAATCATTACGATCCCATCAAGATTCTTCTGCACAAGCCCGGCACCCTGGCCTGCGTCTCGCGCCACATCGTCCGCCGTGAACTCGAAAATGGCGAACTCTGGGAAGTGCCGCTGGCCGACATCCGCGTTACCCGGACGTTTTATCGCGTGGAACACAAGGACAGGCAGCCCTCTCCGCTGGTGGAAGTCCTGTCCGATCTCATCCAGTCCTACCTGGAACAGGATTGAAGCCCCCCGACCGCCTCTTCCCGCCCCGCAACGGGCACGGCCCTACGGGCCGCGTTTGCTTTCTTGAGGGGGGAAGGGGAACCCCGCGCCGGCGCGCTGTCGTGTGAGGATGGTACGGCGTCGCGGCATGGCGGCGTTCCCTTGCTGCTGCCCGTCGTGAAATGGGAAAAGAGACCGCCTGCCGGTCGCGCGTTATCTGTTCGTCATGCTTTTTTTCGCATGTAGCAAGGAGGGCTGATGGGGGAGCGCCTGCGCATCACGACGTTGCGTCGTTCTCCTGACAAAGCGCGCTGGGGAGGAGTGGGGGGCGCGAGGTGCGACCGAAAGGCGGCCCGGTAGGGCCGTGTCCGTTGGACGACGCAGGCGCCTTAGGGACATCGACAGCAGAGCGAGGGGGTTCCCCTCCCCCCAAAAAAGCCCGATCTAATTGTGTCCGTGGCGCTGCATGTCGCCGACCCAGCGGGAGAGGCGGTTGCGGGAGATCTCGCCTTCAGCGACATCCAGCTTGCGGAAGTCCTTTTTCAGGCGTTCCTGCTCCTTTTTGTCCGGGAAGACGACAAGGCAGGCCTTGCGGCCGCGGTCGCGGAGGGCATTGAGGCGGGCCTCGTCGTGGGCCGCGTCGCGAGCGACATCGGCGTCCACTGGTTCATGGTATTCCACAATGACCTGCATCTTGCGGAAGTCGAGCAGGAACTTGGCCCGGTAGACGAGGCAGGGATCGCTCATGCCCGTGCCGTAGAAGGGATTGTCTTCCGGTTCCAGAACATACAGGCTTTCAAAGAGCTGTTGACCGCGATGCTCATAGACGAGGTCGCGCAGCACGGGGAAGGGGGCGTGTTCGGCGCTTTCCCAGATCCAGGGATCCTCGGCTTCGACAAGGGCGGTGACGAGCTTGTGGGGCTGGGCTTGCCCGTCGCTCTCGTAGAGGGCGAACCAGATGCGCGCCGAGCCGAGCAGGGAATCCTGCGTTTTGGGCGACAGGCTGCGCCAGCCCGCCGTCTCGAAGGGCAGGTCGGCGGCCGGGGCAAAGAGCACTGAGGGGCGGGCGCGGGAGAGCAGGACAGGGCGTTGGCCGTCGGCATCATCGGTCAGGCCGCGCAGGGGAAGACGATCGCAGGCCAGGAGCAGACTTGCCAGACAGGCGACCAGCAGCAGAAGCAGGGCGATTTTCATGGCGGAGATCCCGGGCAGGGCATTGGAGGGGCGTCAGGCGGGAAACACCCCGAAGCGAAGCCCCGAGGTGTTTCCGCCGGTGTTTCTTGTGTGGCGGAGACGCATAGGAGTCGAACCTACCGTGGACGGTCAGGCCCACCACCGGTTTTGAAGACCGGGCGCCACACCGGTGACGAAACGTCTCCGCTTTGCAGCATAGGAGAAAAGTCCTGAGGTGGCAAGTGCGCCCCTTGTCAATCGGGGGAACGGACTTATCCTTGGATGGGGTCATATCCCCGGCGCGGGCATTTGACACGCCGTGCGCCGGAGGATACCTTGAGAAATGCCGGTATCGCCCGAGGGGCGTCTTTATTGGGAGGTTCCAAGTTGAATCAAGTCAGCCGCAACCTGTTGCTGTGGGTCGCCATCGGTCTGGCGATGGTGATGCTCTTCAACATGTTCCAGCAGCCGCAGTCCACGGCCACGCGCATCAGCTATTCCGATTTCATGGGCCGGGTGGATGCCGGGCAGATTCAGTCCGTCACCATTCAGGGCAATACCCTGATAGGCCGCAATGCCGAAAAGGGGCCGGAAGTTCAGGCCTATGCGCCGGATGACGCCAATCTCGTTTCGCAGCTCATGGCCAAGAAGGTGGAAGTGCGCGCCGAACCGCCGGAAGAACCCTCCTGGTACATGAGCCTTCTGGTCAACTGGTTGCCGCTTCTGCTGCTCATCGGGGTCTGGATTTTTGTCATCCGCCAGATGCAGAGCGGCGGGGCCGGCAAGGCCATGAGTTTTGGCCGCTCGCGGGCACGCATGCTCAACGAGGAAAGCGTGCGTGTGACCTTTGACGATGTGGCCGGGGTGGACGAAGCCAAGGACGAACTGTCCGAAGTGGTGGAGTTCCTGTCCAATCCCAAGAAGTTCACCCGGCTTGGCGGGCGCATCCCCAAGGGCGTGCTGCTGGTCGGCCCGCCCGGCACGGGCAAGACCCTGCTGGCCCGCGCGGTGGCCGGCGAGGCGGGGGTGCCCTTCTTTTCCATTTCCGGTTCCGATTTTGTGGAAATGTTCGTGGGCGTGGGCGCTTCCCGAGTGCGCGATCTCTTTGTGCAGGGCAAGAAAAACGCGCCCTGCCTGATCTTTATTGACGAAATCGACGCCGTGGGCCGCAAGCGCGGCGCGGGGCTTGGCGGCGGGCATGACGAACGCGAGCAGACCCTCAATCAGCTGCTGGTGGAAATGGACGGCTTTGAGAGCAATGAGGGCGTGATCCTCATTGCCGCCACCAACCGTCCCGACGTGCTGGATCCGGCCCTGCTGCGGCCCGGTCGCTTTGACCGGCAGGTGGTGGTGCCCACGCCCGATCTGCGCGGACGCCGCCGGATTCTCGAAGTGCACACCAAGCGCACGCCGCTGGCTCCGGACGTGGATCTGGATGTGCTGGCGCGCGGTACTCCGGGCTTTTCCGGTGCGGATCTGGAAAATCTGGTCAATGAAGCCGCCCTGCAGGCTGCCAAGCTCAATGAAGATCGGCTGGACATGCACGATTTTGAATTCGCCAAGGACAAGGTGCTTATGGGCCGCGAACGCCGCAGCCTGATCCTCTCCGACGAGGAAAAGCGCATCACCGCCTACCATGAAGGCGGGCATGCCCTGGCGGCGCGCCTGCTGCCCGGGGCCGACCCCGTGCACAAGGTCACCATCATCCCGCGCGGTCGCGCCCTGGGCGTAACCATGCAGCTGCCGGAGGAGGATCGCCACGGCTATTCCCGCAAGTATCTGCGCAACAATCTGGTCGTGCTGCTGGGCGGTCGGGTGGCCGAGGAAATCATCTTTGACGACATCACCACCGGCGCATCCAACGACATCGAGCGCGTGACCCGCATGGCCCGCAAGATGGTCTGCGAATGGGGCATGAGCGAGGCCATCGGCACGTTGGCCATCGGCGAGACCGGCGAGGAAGTCTTCATCGGTCGGGAATGGGTGCAGAACAAGAACTACAGCGAGGACACGGCGCGCCTTGTGGATGCCGAGGTCAAGCGCATCGTGGAGGAAGCCCACGCCCGCTGCCGCACCCTGCTGCAGGAAAATCTGGAAACCCTGCACCGCATTGCCAAGGCCCTGCTTGACCGCGAGACCATCAGCGGCGAAGAGCTGGATCTGCTCATGGAGGACAAGCCCCTGCAGCCGCTGGACAGCAACGGCAAGCCGCTGAAGGGCGGCGCGGCCCGACCCGCTGCCTCTGGCGCCGAACGGACTGGGGATGCCGAGGCGGAAAAGGCCAATGACGCCCCGGACTTCACGCTGGAGCCGGAGGAGGGCGAAGCGTCGCCGTCGGATGAACGGGGAGGGGACGCCCATGCCGACGGCGAAGCACGGCGGGAGGCTTCCCGACCCGACAAGGGCTTGTGATGCGCCAGACGAATGGGGAAAAGCCGAACACATGGAATATTGCCGGGGGGTGTGCGCTGTGTGCGTCCGCCCCTTTCGGCGTCATGGGCATTGTCAATCTGACGCCGGATTCCTTTTTTGACGGCGGGCAGCATGCCGACGCCGCCGGCGGGTTGGCGCATGCCCTGCGCCTGCGGGATGAGGGCGCCGACATTCTGGATATCGGCGCGGAATCCTCCCGGCCCGGGGCCGCGCCGCTGACGCCCGACGATGAGCTGGCCCGGCTTTTGCCCGTGCTGGCCGGACTGCGCCGGCGGGCGCCGGCGGCCATCCTGTCGGTGGACACCTACCATGCGGCCACGGCTGCCGCCGTACTGGCGCAGGGGGCGCATATCATCAACGATATTTCCGCCTGCCGCTTTGATCCCGGCCTGCTGGACGTGCTGGTGCAGTACAAGCCCGGCTATGTGCTCATGCACAGTCAGGGCAGACCAGACGTCATGCAGCTGGCGCCCCGCTATGCGGATGTGCGGCGTGAGGTGCGGGAGTTCTTTGAACGGGAAATGTCGCGTCTGGTGCGGGCCGGGCTGCCTGAGGATCGCATCGTGCTGGATCCGGGCATCGGTTTTGGCAAGACGCTGGAGCACAATCTGACCCTGCTGGCTCATGTCGAAGACTGGCTGGAGCTGGGGCGGCCTGTGCTCATGGGGCTGTCCATGAAGTCGCTGTTCGGCGGACTGCTGGGGCTGTCGCCGGGCGAACGGGGAACCCCGACCCAGGTGGCGACGGCGCTCTTGTGGCAGCGGGGAATTTTCTGGCACCGGATGCACGAGGTGGCGGCCACGCGCCGGAGTCTGCATCTGGCCTGCGCGTTGAGCGGCTGACGCGCCGGGGCATGCCATAATGATGTTGACGTTCAGGCCTTGGTGAGGGAAAGGGCATGCGCTCCTTTCAAAAATGTGCTCTTGCCTTCTGGATCCCGCTGGCGATTTGCCTGCTGCTCTCCGCTGGCGTGGTGCGCCTGATCGGCGTCAGAGCCATTCAGATTGAGCGCGCCGAAGTGGAATGCCAGCTGGCGGACAGGGCCAATGCCTTCCGTCAGGCGCTCTGGCTGCGTCTGCACCAGCTGGAAACCCTGGACATGCTGCTGCGGCTGCACGACGGCTTGCCCATCCATTTTACCGATGGCGTGGAAAACATGAAGCGCCTTTCCGCGGTCAATGGCATCTTGCTGGCGCCCGATGGGATTGTCAGCCGGGCCTGGCCTGTCGAACAGGAACCGCGTTATGTGGGGCTGAACCTGCTCACGGATCCGGCTCTGCAGCGACTGGTGCGCGCGGGCAAGAACATCAGCCTGAGCGGCCCGTTTCCGGTATCTGAGGACGAGTCCGTCCTTTGCGGCTACAAGCTGGTGTATTTGCCGGGAAAGGATGGACAGAGAGTCTTTTGGGGCGTTTTGGCCTTCTGCTTCGGTTTTGAGGATGTATTGCGCGAGGCCGGTCTGGATACGCCGACCGTGCTGGGGCGCAATATCCGGCTGGTGCGGGATGACGGCATGGCCGCTCCCCCCATTTTTGTGCAAACCAGTCGGAATGCGGATTTCGAGCGCTACAGGCCGGGCAACGCCACGCTGCCCGATTCCGGCAATGTCCTGGAATATGCCTTTGATACCGACGGAACATGGTGGGCCTTGTGGGCCTATCCCGTGGGCATCTGGTGGAAAAATGCCTCAGTCTGGCCCATCGCCCTGGGCTGCCTTGCCGGCAGCGTGCTGGTGGCCCTGCTGGTGCGTCAGGTCTGCGCCCTGCGCCGGACGCGGCGGGCGCTGGAACAGCTGCTGAGCCATGATCCGCTGACCGGGGCGCTCAATCGCCACGGCTTGTTTCAGGCGCTGGCGGGCAAGGGGCAAGCGGTCGGCAAACGGGCCTTTCTGGCCTATGTGGACTTAAACAAGTTCAAGCGCGTCAATGACTCCTACGGGCACGAGACCGGGGACAGGATGCTGAAGGCTTTTGTCAGGGCCGTATACCGCCATGTGACGGCTGGCACCTTGCTGGCGCGCATCGGCGGGGACGAGTTCGTGATCCTTTTCCCGGCGGGTGTGGCGTACGCGGAAGTGAAGCGCGTCATTGCCGCCATTCGGGAGACGTATGCCGAGCCGCTTGAATTGAGAACGGGCGAGGCGCTCCGCTGCGAGTTCGCCTGCGGACTGGCCTTCTGGCCGGAACGGGAAGACAACTTTCAGGCCGTGCTGCACAAGGCGGACATTGCCATGTACCGCGACAAGCATGGCAACGCAAAGGGAAACCGTGATATTTGAGCATATCATCTTTGACTGGCGCGACCTGCTGGACATTGCGCTGGTGGGGGTGCTCCTCTATCAGGTCATTCAGCTGTTGCGCGGAACGCGCGCCCTGGCCGTACTTTCCGGCCTGGGGGTGCTGACGGCGCTCTATTTCATGTCGCGCAACATGGGGCTGTATACGCTGTCCTGGCTGTTGCAGCACATTTTCGGTTCACTTTTCATCCTCATTGTCGTCATTTTTCAGAACGACATCCGACAGGCCCTGGGCGAAATGGGCAGCCGGCATTTTTTTCGCAAGAAAAGCGTGCAGGCCGGTCTGGTGGATGAAGTGGTGGCCGCCTGCGTGGAAATGGCCCGGCTGCGCGTTGGGGCGCTCATCGTTTTTGAGCGCAGCATGCAGCTGGGGGACATGGTCAAGCGCGAAAGCGTGACCGTTGACGCCAGGCTTTCGCGGCAGCTGCTGATGAACATCTTTTACCCCAAGGCCCCCCTGCATGACGGGGCCGTGGTGGTGAGCCGGGGGCGCATTCTGGCCGCTGCCTGCATCCTGCCGCTGGCCGAGGCCAGCGGGCAGTCCTTCGGCACGCGGCACCGTGCGGCCCTCGGCACCACGGCGGAAAGCGACGCCGTGGTGGTTGTGGTTTCCGAGGAGCGCGGAGAAATTTCCGTGGCCATCAAGGGCGAGCTGCTCCGCAATCTTGATGCCGTGAAACTGAGGCAGGTGCTCCACGATGCCCTTTAATCCCAAGAAGATGCCGCATCTTGCTTCCGTGCTCATTGCCATCATCACGGCGGTGGGCATGTGGTATGTGGTCAGCGTGCGCGACCGGCTGGAGGCCCAGCTCGAAATCAATATCGATTATCACGGAGTGCCGTCCAATCTGGTGATCACCGACGGCCTCATCAACAAGGTGCATGTGCGCATTCGCGGCCCGGAACTGCTGCTGCGTTCCATCCTGCAGCAGACGCTTTCCCAGTCCATCGATCTGTCGGGCGTCAAGAAGGGCACCACGGTGGTGCCCCTGTCCAGCGAGCACATGGGGCCGCAGCTGCGGGCCTTTGAACTCATTGACGTGCAGCCGCCGCGCATCGTGGTCAAGGCGGACAATCTCACGGAGCGCAGCGTGCCGGTACGGGCGGAGATCGAATCCCCCCTGCGCAGCGGCGTGCTCACCGTGGAAAACGTCATCGTCTCTCCCGCCTCTGTCACGCTGCGCGGCCCGGAAAGCGTGCTTTCGGACATGTCCCATGTGCCGCTCATCATCACCCTTGACCCCAACGCCGCCGGGACGACCGTACGCCAGACCCTGCCGCTGGACACGCCGAGCCTTGTCAATGCCATGCCCGGCAGCGTGGAGGTGCAATACACCATTACCAGCGGGCGTACCGTGGTGACGCGGCAGGTGAAGGTGGAAGTGGAGGCTGAGCACGCCCGCAACTATGCCGTGGAGCCGGATAGCCTGGAATTGCTTGTGGAAGTGCCGGAAGCCCTGGCCCGGAATTCGAGCTATCTGCGCAAACTGGGCGTCATCGTGGTGCCTCCGCCGATGGAGATCGGCCAGAGCCGGCAGGTTGTTCCCCGCATCCGCCTGCCCGAGGGCATGACCCTGCTCAATCCCTCGGTCAATCGGGTGACCATTTCCCGGAAAAAATGATTGCCGCCCCGTGCGCGGCGAGGAGAGCCTATGGCAGAACGTCTTTTCGGTACCGACGGCATGCGCGGGCCGGTGAATATCGCCCCCATGACCGTGGATGTGGCCTTGCGTCTCGGGCTGGCGGCGGGCGTGCGCTTTCGCAAGGGGCCGCATGCGCACCGGGTCGTCATCGGCAAGGATACGCGCCTGTCCGGCTACATGTTCGAATCCGCCCTGGCGGCGGGCCTGTGCGCGGCGGGCATGCACGTCATCATGACCGGCCCCCTGCCCACGCCCGCCATTTCCTTTCTCACGCGCAACATGCGGGCGGATCTGGGGGTGGTCATTTCCGCCTCGCACAACCCCTATTCGGATAACGGCATCAAGTTTTTCGATGCCGACGGCTTCAAACTGCCCGACGATGTGGAGAATGAAATTTCGCGCATGGTGCTGGATCCCGACTTCCGCTGGCCCTATCCGGCATCGGACAAGGTGGGGCGCGCCAGCAAGATCGAGGATGCGGGCGGGCGCTACATCGTCTACACCAAGAGCTGCTTTCCGCCGCAGCTGACCCTGGCGGGTCTGCGCATCGTCATTGACTGTGCCAACGGCGCCGCCTACAAGGTCGCGCCGCTGGCCCTCGAGGAGCTGGGAGCCGAGGTTTTCAGGCTGGGCACCTCCCCCAACGGCACCAACATCAATGATCATTGCGGCTCGCTCCATCCCGACAACGTGGCCGCCAAGGTGCGCGAGGTGCGCGCCGACGTGGGCCTGGCCCTGGACGGCGACGCCGACCGGCTCATCGTGGTGGACGAGCAGGGCGCGGTGCTGGACGGGGATCAGATCATGGCGCTCTGCGCGCAGGCCATGATGGAGCGCGGCGAGCTGCCGGGCAATCTGCTGGTGGCCACGGCCATGAGCAATCTGGCGCTCGAGATTTTCATGAAGGAACGGGCCGGACGCCTCTTGCGCACCAAGGTGGGCGACCGCTATGTGGTGGAGGCCATGCGTCGCGAAGGGGCCATGCTGGGCGGCGAGCAGTCCGGGCATCTCATTTTCCGGCAGTACAGCACCACCGGCGACGGCCTGCTGGCGGCGCTCCAGATTCTGCGCATCATGCGCGAGAAGGAACGCCCCCTCTCAGAACTGGCCCGGCAGTTGCAACTTTTCCCGCAAAAACTTATAAATGTACGTGTGGAGAAGAAACTTCCCTTTGAGGAGCGGCCCGCCATCGGCAAGGCTGTGGCCGAGGTGGAAAGGGCGCTTGCCGGACGCGGACGGGTGTTGTTGCGCTATTCCGGCACTGAGGCGCTGTGCCGCGTCATGGTGGAAGCCGAAGACGAGGAAAAGGTGGTGCGCTACGCCACCGAGCTGGCGGAAATCGTCAACAGGGAATTGCGCTGAAACGCCGCGAGACAGGAGTAAGGCATGCAGGAAATTCGGAAAGTCATCATTCCCGTGGCCGGTTGGGGGACCCGTTCTTTGCCCGCGACCAAGAATATCCCCAAGGAAATGCTGCCCATCTACAACAAGCCTGTCATTCAGTATGTGGTGGAGGAGGCGCAGCGGGCGCATATTCAGGACGTGATCTTCGTCACCAACCGCGACAAGAACGTCATCGAGGATCATTTCGACTACAATCTGCAGCTGGAAAGCGTGCTGGAACGCGCGGGCAAGCTGGAGAAGCTGGAAGAAGTGCGCAAGGTGGCGGAAATGGTCAATATCATGTCCGTGCGCCAGAAGAAGCAGCTCGGTCTCGGCCATGCGGTCATGTGCGCGCGGGAACTGGTGCGCGGCGAACCCTTTGCCGTCATGGTGGGTGATGACCTCATGTTCAGCGGCGTGCCCGGCATTCGCCAGCTCATTGATGTGGCCATGGCCGAGAAGATGCCGGTCATCGGGGTCATGGAAGTGCCGTGGGAAAAGGTGAGCCGCTACGGCATCATTCAGGGCGAGGAAGTCAGCCCCGGGGTTTACCGGGTGCACGACATGGTGGAAAAGCCCGCCCGCGAGAACGCTCCCTCCCGGCTGGCCATTGTGGGCCGCTATGTGCTCACGCCCGATATCTTCGACCATCTGGACAAGGTGCAGCCCGGCCACGGCGGCGAAATCCAGCTCACCGACGCCCTCAAGACCCTGGCGCAGGAGCGCGGCATGATGGCCGTGCGCATGGCGGGCATGCGCTTTGACGCGGGCGACTGGTCGGAATTTCTCTCCGCCAACATCTACTTTGCCCTGCAGGACGAGGATCTGCGCTACGAACTGCTGGCCCAGCTCAGGAAGTTCGTTCAGTTCCAGTAAGCCGCAACACGGAAAACACGGCGGATACCGTCAGGACGTCACGGCGGTATCCGCCTTTTTCGTTGCCGGACAGCGGCGGAGGCGCGTTTGCAGGGCCTTTTCGCCGGCGCTTGCGCCTTCTCCGGCAGGGCCTTTGCCCGGAGGGCTTTTCCCGCGTCAGCTGCCGCCCCGCCCAGCCGCCGCGCGGCACGAAGGCCGCGCCCTTGCACCCGAAGATCATGTTTGCCCGCATTGCCCTGTTCAGTCCCCCCTTTGCCACGCTTACCTATGCGCTGCCGTCCGTTTTCCCGGCCGCCTTCTGGCAGCCCGGTCTGCGCGTGGCCGTGCCGCTGGGCAAGGGGGCCTTGCGGGCGAGCGTCGTGCTGTCTGTGGATGATGCGGCGGAACTGCCGCCCGGGGTGAACTGCAGGACATTGGCCTGGCCGCTGGAGGAACGGCCCCTGCTGCCGCCTGAGCTGCTGGATTTGGCGCAGGATCTGGCTTCGCGGCAAGGGCTTTCCCCCGGCTGCGTGCTGGGGCATGTGCTGCCGCAGGGCCTCAGGCAGACGCGCGTGCGGCTGCGGGAGATTGGCGCGGAGTCGTCCGCGCGCGGGGGGCGCACCTGGAGCCTGCGCGATATCTGCGCCGCCCCCGGAGACGAACAGGCCCGCCTTGCCGCCGCCCTGTGCGCGGGACAGGCGCGCCTGCTGCCGCCGGGCGTCGATGCGGCGGCGGAGGAGCATTGCCGCCTGCTGACGGATCCGCCGTGGCCCGTGCGCCCTTCGGCCAGCCGGCAGATGGCGGTTCTGGACTTTCTGCATGAACACGGCAGGGTGAGCCGCCGGCAGCTCTGCCGCAGTCTGCCCGGAGCCGCCGCCGTTCTGCGGAACCTGCTGACTGCCGGGCTGGTGGCGCTGGAGCGGGGGGATGAGGAGACTGAGGACGAGAGCTTGCTGCCGCCTCCGCCTGCGCCCTTTCGGCTCAACGCGGCCCAGCAGGCCGCGCTGGCGGACATGACGCGGGCGCTGGATGCGGATGAGGCCGCCACGCGCCTGCTGTACGGCGTAACCGGCAGCGGCAAGACGGCCGTTTATCTGGAGCTGGCCCGGCACTGCCTCGCACAAGGGCGCAGCGTGCTGCTGCTGGCGCCGGAAGTGGCGCTGGCCCACAAGTTGCGGCGCGATGCCGCGCGGGTGCTGCCGCATGTGCCGCTTTTTCTCTCGCACGGTTACCAGACGCCGGGTCGCCGGGAGGCTGTCTTTCGCGCCCTGGCCGGGCAGAAAGGGCCCTGTCTGGTGGTGGGGACGCGTTCGGCGCTCTTTTTGCCCCTGCCGCGGCTGGGCTGCATCATCCTGGACGAGGAGCACGACGGCTCTTTCAAGCAGGACGAGGGCCTGCCCTATCAGGCCAAGGAAGTGGCCTGGTTTCGGGTAGGGCAGCGGCGCGGCCTGCTGGTGCTGGGTTCGGCCACACCGGACATCAAGACCTTTTATGCCGCGGAGCAGGGGCGGCTGCCCATGCTTCGTTTGCCGCAGCGGGTGGGCGGGCGGCCCCTGCCGCCGGTGGAGCTGGTGGACATTGGCGCGCTCTCCTGCCGCCCTGAGGATGGCAGCCTGCTGGCCGCCCGCAGCGAGGATGCCCTGCGCGAGGTCATCCGGCGCGGCGAACAGGCGGTCGTCCTGCTCAACCGGCGCGGATATGCGCCGCTCATGTTCTGTCAGGACTGCAAGGCCACGCTGAAGTGTCCGCATTGCCAGATCGGCCTTGCCTACCACAAGGGGCGGGAACGACTGGTCTGCCACTACTGCGGCTTCAGCCTGCCCTTTCCCTCCCCCTGTCCCACCTGCAAGGGCACGAGCTTTCTGCCCCTGGGCGAGGGCACGGAAAAGCTGGCCGAATGCCTGTCCGTGCTGGCCGGGCAGCCCGTGTTGCGCCTGGATCGAGACAGCACGCGCCGCCCCGGTCACATGGAGGAGATCCTGGCCGCCTTTGCCCGGCGCGAATCGCCGATCCTCGTGGGCACGCAGATGCTCTCCAAGGGCCACCATTTCCCCGGGGTGACCCTCGTGGTGGTGGCCGACGGGGATTTGGGCCTCAACCTGCCGGATTACCGGGCTGCTGAGCGCACCTTTCAGCTGCTCGTGCAGTCCGCCGGACGGGCCGGACGCGGCGAGCTGCCGGGCGAGGTGCTCATCCAGACCCGCGACGCCGGTCACTATTGCTGGCAGTATGTGCAGCGCGCCGATTACGAAGGCTTCTATGCCGCCGAACTGGCCCGCCGTCGCAAGTACGGCTATCCGCCCTTCGTGCGGCTGGCGCTGGTGCGGCTTTCGTACGAGGCGGCGGACAGCCGGGGGCCTGAGCGGCTGGCGCTGGCCGGTCGCGTGCTGCGGAAGGCCGCCCAGCGGGAAAATGTGCGCCTGCTGGGGCCTGCGCCCGCGCCGCTGGCGCTGCTGCGGGGCCGGCGGCGCTATCATTGCCTGCTTAAGGGCGCGGACTGGCAGGGCGTGCGGCGGGTGTTCGCGGCCCTGCTCAGGGAGCGGGAAGCCGCGCACCTGCGGCCCTTTCTGGATTTGGATCCCGTCAATATGCTGTAGGGGCGGTTATGCCTCTTTTCCGGCACGTTGCATAATCTGTTGATAAGACAGGAAGGATGCAGGGAGGCCGTTGCGGACGCTTCCCGGGGAGGGGGGCAAATTTTTGCACGGAGGTCAGTTTGCCGGGCATTTTTATTGACAATCTGACAACTTTACGCAAAACTTTAACTTTCGGGATGACCGACAAACCTTATTGGAGGAACACACATGAAACGCACCCTTGTGGCTCTTTTCCTGCTGGTGGCGCTGGCCATGCCCGCACTGGCCAAGGCGGAAGGCATGTATCTCGCTCCCAAATTTCTGATGTCCATTCAGAACACCGGAACCACCGAGCGCAGCTCCGGGCTTGCCGGTTCCGGCATCAGCGAATACTCGCAGTTCACCTTGGGCGGCGCACTGGCCGCCGGTTACGACTTCTGGCCCATGTACATGGTGCCCCTGCGCGCGGAAGTGGAATTCGCCATGCGCGGCAACAGCCATACCTCCTGGGACGGCAACCTGGGCGGCGTGAAGGGCACCTGGAATCAGTCCACCCTCTTTGCCAACCTCTATTGGGATATTCACAACGACAGCCCCTTCACGCCCTGGATCGGCGCCGGTCTGGGCATGGCCTTCACCTATGCGGGCTATGACGTGCACTACGGCGGCACCGACATGTCCATGGACGACCGCTTCACCAACTTCGCGTGGAACGTTGGCGCCGGCGTGGCCTACAATCTCAATGAAAACTTCACCATTGACGCCGGTTACCGCTATGTGGACTTCGGCTACAACAGCGTGAGCGGCACGGCCAACGGCCGCAAGTACGAAATCGGCACCCGCCCCTACAACCACGAATTCATGGTCGGCCTGCGGTTCGGCTTCTAGCCGTCGCATCTGAGGCCATTATTGCACACGAAAAGCCTGTCCCCGGACAGGCTTTTCGTGCGTGTGCGCCATTGCTGCCGGGCTGGCGGCAGGTTCGACGCCGCAGGCGCTTCCGGGCAGGGGACTTGCGCCGCCCGCAGCGCTGTCGTATGCTTGCCGCTGGCGAAATTTCATTGGCCAACTCATCGTCATATCTGTTTTTTGTATTGTCGCAGCCGGAAACCGCAGGCCGGACTCCGGCCCCTGCCCGGAGGGCACAGGCAAGCCATGAACACCGTGCATGATGAATTGATGGCCCTGACGCCGTGCCTGCTGGATGCCGGGACGGCGTTTTCGGGCAGGCCGTCCGGCGAGCAGGTGCAGGGCTATGACGCCCCCTGCCTGTTTACTCCCGCCATTGATGAGCATTACCTTTTCCACGAGTCCAGCCGCGACATTGCGGACTGGTTCCTGCACCCCGGCGAGCCGCTCTATCTCTTTGGCCCGGCGGGTTGCGGCAAAACCTCCTGCATCAAGCAGCTGGCCGCGCGCCTGAACTATCCCGTGTTTGAGGTTGCCGGCCACGGGCGGCTGGAATTTGCCGATCTGGTGGGGCATCACAGCCTGAGCGGGGGCAGCGTGTTCTTTGAATACGGCCCGCTGGCGCTCTCCATGAGCTATGGCTGTCTGCTGCTGATCAACGAGATCGACATGGTGTCGCCGGAAGTGGTGGCCGGGCTGCATGGCGTGCTGGACGGTTCCCCCCTCTGCATTGCGGAAAACGGCGGCGAGATTCTTGCGCCGCATCCCCTGTTCCGCTTTGCCGCCACGGCAAATACCAATGGCGGCGGGGACGACAGCGGCCTCTATCAGGGCACGCAGCGGCAAAATCTGGCCTTTGCCGACCGTTTTGTGCTGAGCAGCATGAGTTACCCGCAGCCGCAGGTGGAAACGGGCCTGTTGCACCGGCGTTTTCCGGAATTGCCGCGCCTGCTGTGCCGGCAGATGGTGGAATATGCCAATGACGTGCGCGGGCTGTTCATGGGCGAGGGGACGGCGGGCGAGCTTTTCCAGACCATCGAGGTGACCTTTTCCACTCGTGGGCTGGTGCGGTGGGCGGAACTGATCCTGCGGGCCGTCCGCAATGGTCAGACGGACGTTGCCTCGCTGCTGCACACCCTGGATCGGGCGCTGGCCTATCGGGCCTCCCGCGAGACGCGCCTTATGCTGCACGAGCTGGCCCAGCGATATTTTCCCGAGGGGGCGGCGCTGCGCGACGAGGGCGAGGGGGCAGACACCCTGGGCGGCGAGGCGGCCCGCAACCATATTTATGAAATGCTGGCCACGTCGGCCACAGGCCGGATGTCGGTGGTGCTGCTGCGGGAGCAGACGCCGGATGCCCCGCCGCTTCCCCCCGAGGAACAGTGCTGGCGGGCCGAGGCGACGCCCGATGGCGTGACGCTTTACCAGGGCGCTGCCGGCGCGCAGAGCCAGACGCGCTTTGTGCCGGTCGAGAGCTGCGCGGCCCGCAAGCCCTTGCTGGAGCTGGCCCAACAATCCGCCAAGATGCTGCGCAAGGGCTATCTGCTGCATCTTCCCTCCCTGCGCGTTGACCCCTAGCATAGGCCGCAAGGGCAAATCCGCCCGGACGGCTGTCTGTGCCCCTGAAAACCGCACCATGCCGAGGTGACCATGCCTGAACAGGCTTTGCTGCACTGCCTGCCGCTGCTGGCGACCGCACTGGGACGGCGCCATGGACTGACCGTCTCTCTGGACGGGGCGGACCCGGCGGCGATCTGGCCCGGCGGCGACGACACCCTGCATCTGCCCCCGCTGCCGGTCGAGGCTGACGCCGCCGGCCTTCGGCTGCTGCGCGGCCATATCGACATGGAAGCCGCCCGCATCCGCTACAGCGACCGGCAGGAGCTGGTGCGGGCGCGGATGGATCCGGCCACGTGCGAGATCTGCCGCATACTGGAAACCTGGCGCACGAGTTCGCGCCTGGCCGGACGCTATCCCGGCTGCGGCCGCAATATCCGGGAACTGGTGCGGAACTTCGGTGAGGACATGCGCCGCCGGGGCATGGTGGGTGACGATCCGGCTCGCTGTCTGCTGCCGTATATCGAAATCCTGATCTGGAGCGCGGATGTACCGGATTTGCGCGAGGTGTGCCGTGAAATGCGGGCGGATCTCGTGCGCGTCGCCGCTGACCTGCCGGACAGGCTGGAAGCTGTGGTCATGCGTTTCCGGCAAGAGGGCGCGCACTCGCGGCATGCCGTCCAGACCGCGCGGGAGCTGGTCCGACTGCTGCATGACGTGTTGCCCGATCTTGCGGCGGACGAGGTAAGCCGCGCCCGGGACGGCGGGGAGGCTGAGGAGGATGCGGGCGGGCAGGCCGGGCAGGGCGAAGATGCGGAGACATGTCCGGACAATGGCGCAGCGTGCGCTGCGGACGAGGCCTCATCCGGCGAGAGCGCGACGGAAGGAGCGGCGCCTGCGTCCGAAAAGGCCGAAAAGAATCTGGCGGAGGCGCTTAGTCTGACAGAGGCGTTCAGTCTGGAGGATGCGCTCGATCTGGGGGATGCCGCGGGGGATTCGCTGTCGGGCTGGCTGCAGGAAAGGCTGTGGGCCTTGCCTCCCTGTCAGGCGGAAGAGGCCGTGATCATGGCCCGGGAGGCGGCGCGCCCCGTGTATCCTCTGGACGGCGCAGCCCGCCTCGCCGCCCTGCAGGCCAGCGCGGCCCTGCGCGCCCGCTTGCGGGGGCTGCTGCAGGCCCATGTCCTGCGGCGAACGCTGCCCGCGCGGCGCGGCAGATTGGATTCCCGCTCCCTGTGGCGTCTGGGTACCGGCGATACCCGCATTTTTTGCCGCCATGACACACGGCGTGAACTGGATACCGCCGTGCATATTCTGCTGGATGCCAGCACCAGCATGGAGGAGGGGGACAAGATGATGCTGGCCTGTCAGGCCTGCTTTGCCCTGATGTATGCTCTGCAGGGGCTGTCGGGCATCACGACGGCCATAACCGTCTTTCCCGGCGGGGACGACGTGGTGCCGGCGTGGGAGGCCTTCCCGCTCCCTGCCGCCGGCGCACGCTGGTCGCAGCCGCTTTCCGTCGGCATGACCGTGGCCCCCGTTGTTCGCTTCGGGCAGCGCCTGCATACGGGCTTCACCTGTATGCCGGACGGCGGCACGCCCCTGGGGGCGGCGCTCTGGTGGGCGCTGGCGCAACTGCAGCCCCTTTCCCAACGGCGCAAGCTCCTCATCGTGCTTTCCGACGGCGAGGCGCAGGACGAAGCCTCCTGCCGGCAGGCCATCCGCCTTGCCCCGGCTCAGGGGGTGGAAATTCTCGGCATCGGCCTGCAGTCTGCCGCCATAGGCGATCTTCTCCCGCATCATAGTGTCATCATTCAGGAAATGCGCGAACTGCCCGACGCCCTGTTCCGTCTTTTGCAGGATGCGCTGTTGCGGGCGCATCAGCGCCTGCCCTAGCCTGTGGGGAGCTGTCGGGCGGCGGGACGCCTCAGGCCAGCGTCTCGCCCTGCGGGCCTTCCGCGCGGGCAAGTTCCTCTGTCAGCAGGTCGCGCAGGCGCAGGGCCAGGGCCTCGTCCGCGTCGGTGCTGCGTCCGCTGATGCCCAGTCCCAGCAGAACCTGCCCGTCACGCAGCAGAGGCACGCCGCCCCGCATGGCCGTCAGGCCGCTATCGCAAAAGTCGCCCGTGGTCAGCCCGTCCCGGACAAGGCGGCGGGCAAAGTCCGCCGTGCTGACGCCCAGACGCGCCGCGGTATAGGCCTTGGCCTGCGCAATGGCAATGAGACGCACGGGAGCGGCGTCCATGCGCAGGAAAAGGCCCAGTTGCCCGTCCCGATTGCAGACGGCAAGACAGACCGGCGCAAGGCCATCGCCTTGCGCCTCGTTCAGCAGGGTGGCCGCGGCTCGCAGCAGGGCGGCGGCGGGCAGGATCGGTGCGGGCATGTCGTCTCCTTTTTCTCCGCACGGGGAGGGCTGCCTGAGGCCGGTACAGCCCCCAGACGGGCTGTACCGGCCGTGAGGGGGACAGGGGAAGAAGGGGGCCTCCCCTGTCGGACTTCCCACAGGCCTAGAGCAGGCAGAGGGAAAGGGAGGGAATATAGGTGACGGCCAGCAGGACAAACAGCATGGCGATCAGGAAGGGAACCGCCGCGCGCGAGACCTGCGAGATCTTTTCGCCGGTGATGCCGCAGGCCACGAAGAGATTGACCCCCACCGGCGGCGTCACAAAGCCGATGGCCAGATTGACCACCATGATGACCCCGAAATGGATGGGGTCAACGCCGACCTTGAGCGCCAGGGGCAGCAGGATGGGCGTGAGGATGACAATGGCCGCCAGGGCTTCCATGAAGGTGCCCACCCAGATCAGCAGGATGTTGACCAGCAGCAGGATGGCCAGCTTGCTGTGGGTAAAGGCCATGATGGCCGTGGCAATGCGTTCCGGCACGCTTTCCAGGGTCATGACATTGCCGAAGATGGTGGCCATGGCCATGAGCATGATGATGATGGCCGAGGTGGAGGCCGCCTCCCGGCAGCAGGAACAGATGGTGCGGAAATTCAGTTCCCGGTAGACGAAGATGCCCACCAGCAGGCCGTACAGGGCGGCAATGGCCGCGGCTTCGGTGGGCGTCATGATGCCGCCGTAAATGCCGCCGAGCACGATGACCGGCACGAGCAGCGCCCACTTGGCCTGCCAGGCGGCCGTCAGAACGCCCCGCAGCCAGCGTTCCTTGCGTTCGCCGCGCCAGCCGCGCTTTCTGGCGATGATGAAGGTGGTGAGCATGAGCACCAGCCCCGTGAGAATGCCGGGGATGATGCCGGCCAGAAAGAGCTTGCCCACCGAGGCCTGTCCGGCGATGCCGTAGACCACAAAGGGGTTGCTGGGCGGGATCATGACCCCGATGGCCCCGGCAGCGGCCACGACGGCGGCGGCGAACAGGCGATCATAGCCCCGTTCCACCATGGCCGGGATGGTCAGGGTGCCGATGGCGGCCACCGTGGCCGGGCCGGAACCGCTGATGGCGGCAAAGAACATGCAGGTGGCAATGGCGGCCAGGGCCATGCCGCCGGGCAGACCGCCCACCAGCGCGTCGGCCAGCTTGAGCAGGCGTTGGGACAGGCCTCCCGCCCCCATGAAGACCCCGGCGGCAATGAAGAAGGGGATGGCCATGATGGGAAAGTTGTCGATGGAGGTAAAGGCCACCGAGGCAAGGTAGTCGGCGGGCAGGGTATCGGCCCCCACCACGGTCATGAGACCGGCCAGGCCGAGGCTGAAGGCAATGGGCACGCCGATGAGCAGCAGAATGATGAAATAGCCGAACAGCAGCACAATGGCGTTGCCGTCCTCCATGAGCAACGGCGGCAGGAAGAGCAGAATGGTCAGGCCCACGGCGCACAGGCTGTCCCGCAGACCGCAGGCGCGCACCTGCCCCACGAGATTCTGACAGGCCCGCAGGGCCATGAGACCGAATCCCACCGGCAGGATGAGATAGGGAATGAAGTAGGGGATGCGCAGGGCGGCCGTCATCTGGGGCATGTCAATCTGCATCTGGACATAGGAGGTGCCCTCGCGCAGCATGAACAGGCTGAGCAAAAGCAGGGAAAGATCCACGACGATCCAGCTGGCGGCCTGCACGCGTTCGCTCAGGCGATCATAGAGCACATCCACGCGGATGTTGGTGCGCTGGCGGATGGCCAGCGGAATGGCCAGATAGGATACCCAAATGAAGATGTAGCGGGCGCTTTCCTCCGTCCAGACCGCGCCGCCCACAAAGGCCGAGGCATGCGCGCGCAGGGCGTTCAGATCAATGACCTGCCCCAGCAGGCCCATGAAAAAGCCGGGATGTTCCAGCGCGGCAATGAAGTTGGTGATGCAGTAGCGGTAAATGGTCTGGTAGGAGATGATGAAGATCATCAACAACAGCCCGACAACCAGCAGGGGCTTTTCAAGATCTCTGTCAAGGCGGCGCAGCAGGCCGGAAATTTCGGCAGACATGTGGTCTCCTTGCGGCAGTGTCGGGCATCGCCCGCCACAACGGGGATGCCCGCTCTCGATTCCCTCCCGCCTTCCGGCGAGGCCGTGGCCGCCGCTGCCGGAACAGGGGCTTTCCGGCAGCAGGAGGGCGGCCTCGCCGTGTCAGGCTTGCGCCCAACCGACAAGGAAGGAGGGATCCGTCTACTTCTGGGTATCAAGCACCATCTGCACCAGCTCGGCGGGCAGCACGTCCTTGAACTTGTCCCACACCGGGCGGGTCGCCTTGCGGAACTCCTCAAGCTGGGCTTCGTTCAGATCGATGATGGTGATCCCGGCCTTGATGAAGCCTTCGCGGGCCTCGGCCTCATTCTTGGGATAGAGCACCTCGCGCTGATAGGTCAGGGCTTCGGCTGCGGCCTCGCGGATGATCTGCTGCGCCGCGGGGGGCAGCTTGTCCCACCAGGCCTTGTTGGCCATCATGACCTGCATGCCGTAATTGTGATAGGTGGTGGCCGCGTACTTCAGCACCTCGTGGTGCTTGGCCCCGTACATGTGGGGGAAGGTATTGCCTTCGCCGTCCACGGTGCCCTGCTGCAGGGCGGTGTAGGTTTCGCCCCAGGCCACGGGCGTGGGATTCATCTTCAGGATCTTGGCCACTTCGACTTCCACGGCCGAGTCGGTGGTGCGCATCTTGAGGCCGGCCAGGTCGGAAATGCCGTTGATGGGCCGCTTGATGCTGACGAAGTTCCGATAGCCGTATTCGGCGTACATGATGGGTTCAAGGCCGATATCGTTGGCTACCTTGTGAAAATAGTCCGCAAGCGGGCCGTGATCCATGGCGGCATAAAACTGCTTCTGCTTGGCCGGGCTGGTGATGTAGGGCAGGTCAAACACCTGATAAAGGGGCGAGAAGTTGGCCATGTTCGGCGTGGAGCTGACGGCCATTTCCAGACTGCCCTTCTGCGCGCCTTCCATCAGCACACGGTCGCTGCCGAGGATGGCGTTGGGAAAGATCTGCACGCGGATTTTCTTGCCGCTCTTGGCTTCCACCAGCTCCTTGAACTTTTCAAAAGCCAGGGTGATGTGATTGCCGGGAGGCGTGGTGTGCGCCACGCGAAACTTGAGCTTCGGCCCGTCATAGGCCGCCTGCGCCGCCTGATCATAACCGGGCAGCGTCACGCCGAAAACGGCGAGTACCAGAGCCAGAATCAGACACTTTTTCATGATGCTCCTCCTGATGGTTCCGTGAGCGGGATGATTGTTCAAATATGCACAAGCCACGGAAAAAGGCTATCCGTCTGGGGGGTATTTTGCCCCGTCAGGTGAAAATCCCCCTTTTTCGTAGGCATACCTCAAAGAGGTATTGCCGCACCAACTCCTTTGATTTTCTTGATCAGATTACCGGAGCGCGCATGGGGAGGCGTCTTGAAAAAGCGGAAAAGTCCGCATACCATATTCAAAAAACAGAACTGTCATGCAGCGAAATATCCTTTCTCATGTCCCTTCCCTCCTTCTGACTATCTGCCGTGCGGGCGCCCTGGCCGTCTGGTCCTGGCTGCTGCTCCACATGGATATCGACAGTCCGGAATTTTTCTGGATAGGAGAAAGCGGGCCGCTGGCCGCCATGTTGCCGTTTGCGGTGGCAGCCTTCCTGCTGTGCGATTGGCGCGGTCTGCCGCCGCAGACCGGCAGGGGGGTGTGGGTCTGTCTGCCGTCGCTGTGCCTGCTGGCGGCCCTGACTCCCCTTGTCTGGCCGTGGGCGGCGGGCACGGCAGGCATCTGGCTGGTCTGCGCCTGCGCGGGCTTGGGCCTGGCCCTGACCTTTCTTTCCCTGCTGCAAAGGCTGAAAGCGCTGCCGCCGCCGCACTGCGCCGTTGCCATTGGCGGCGGCATGTTTCTGGGCGGACTGGTGGTGGAGCTGCTCGAGGGGCTGTCCCGGCCGCCGCTGCTTGCGGCGCTTGTCCTTGCGTCCGCTCTGGCCGGGCTGGCTCTGCCGCGTGACGAGGCCCCCACGCCCGCCGTGTCCGACATGGGGCCGGGCGAGCGGGTCGCCGCGCTGCTCACATGTCTGTTCAGCGGTCTGGGCATCGGCGCCTACAGCGTCCTGTGGGAAACCTTTGCGCCCCTGCCGGGGCTGAGCCTTGACGGCATCCTGCTGGCCCTGCTGGCGGCCCTCGCGCCGGCGGCGGCCCTTTTGCCTGCCTGGCGCAATGGCCCGCTGGTGCTGGGGGTGCTGCCCTTTGCCGTGGTGGCCTATACGGCCTGGCCGCTCCTGCATCGCGAGTCTCCGGCGCTGTCCCTGCAAAGCCTGCAGGTTTCCTATAGCCTGCTGATGGTCTGGACGCTGACCCTGATCTGCCAGCTGGCTGCCCGCCGGGCGACATGGCGGCGGCTGGCGGCCAGGGCGGGCGCGCTGCTGCTGCTCGGCATCACGCTGGGCCGCATGGCGCAGACGTCCGTGGCCCTTTGCCTGACGCGCGGCACGGCGGTCAATCTGCTGTTTCTCCTGCTGGCCGTGCTGGCCGTCTGCTGCTTTCTGGCCTGGAGCCGCATCTGGCAGCGGCTGCTCGAATCCTCGCCGTGCCCGGCGCGGCGGGGCACGCCCGGCGAGGAGGAAAACGGCCTGCCCAGCGATCTCGACACCTGCCGGGATATTTTTCGCCAGCTCGGGCTGACGCCGCAGCAGGCGCTGATAGCCGCCATGCTGGCGCACAAGCGCAATGACGCGGACATCTGCAGCCGCCTCAGCATTTCGCCCGCCACCCTCAAGACCCATATTCGCAATATCCTGCGCCGCACGGGCATCAGCAGCCGCCACGAGCTGTCCTGGCTTCTGCTTTCGGCCAGCCCGGCCCGGCAGGAGCGCAACGGCACGCATCCGTAGGGGCGGCACGTCCGCGCGACCGGCAGCCCACGATACGAAAAAGGGGCCTGCGGATGACCGCAGGCCCCTGTCGTTTCTGGTACCGGGAGCGAGACTTGAACTCGCAAGGGCGTGAACCCGGCGGATTTTGAGTCCGCTGCGTCTACCAATTCCACCATCCCGGCAGGCATGCGCCGCATGGGCGCAACCAACAGACTTTTGCCGAAAAGACGGCGGAAGTCAAGCCTTACCTGTGAATGAAGCGCCGGGCGGGAAGGGGGCAGTCCCCGGATCTGTCCAGCGAGAGCAGGAGCACCGCCCCCAGTACGAGGATGCTGCCGATCCAGCCCATGAGGGTGAAACTTTCCTGCCAGAACAGCCAGACCCAGAGCGTGCTGAGCACCGGCTCGAGATAGCAGGTCACGGCGGCCCGCACGAGGCCGATGCGCTTGAGGGCCAGCCCGTAGCAGAGATAGGCGAAATAGCTGGTGCACATGCCGAGCAGGGCCAGGCAGAGCCAGACGCGGGGGGAGTGGTCGAGGCTGACGGGCGTCGCCAGCCAGAGGGCCGCAAGGCCGCCGATCAGCGAATAAAAATAGAGGGTCGCCGCGCTGTAGCGGTTTTGCCACCAGCGATAGAAGGGATAGTGCGAGGCATAGCTTAAGCCGATGAGCAGGCCGCAGGCGATGCCGAGCCAGGAATGCTGTCCCGGCAGGCTGCCGCCGGAAAAGCAGACCAGGGCCGTGCCGCAGAGGGCCACGCCAATGGCCGCGAGCTTGCGTCCGGAAATGCTCTCGCCGAAGAGAATGCGCGAAATGATCGCTACCCAGATGGGCGCGGTGTACATGAGCACCACGGACATGGCCGCGCCGCTCAGTTTGATGGCGTATTGGGTGACGGAATAGAAGACCCCGATGCCCCAGACCCCGAAGAGGATAAAGCTCGACGCCGCACGGGGCGGGACGGCGATCTGCCGGGTGGCGAGGGTGTGGCAGAGGAAGAGCAGCAGGCCGAAGGCCGAACGCCAGAAGGCCGTCTCCAGCGGGCTGACGCCCTCGGCCATGCAGACCTTGGAGAGGACGCCCACCAGCGACCAGAAAAAGGCCGTGAGGATGATCCAGAAATAGCCGCTGGCCGCGTGAGAGGAAGCAGGAGCGTTCATGGGCGAACCGGGATGACAGGGCGTCCGTGGCGGGCAGCCGGCAGGGCTACCAGTCGCCCGAACCGTCAGGACGGGAGGGAAAGGACAGGTTGTCGGCTTCGGCCCGCAGTTGGGCCGCCGTGCAGCCCCGCACCGGGAATGCTTCACGCAGCCAGCTGAGGAAATTGAAGATGATCTCCCGCATGGCGCGTGCCGCCGCCTTGTCCGGCACATGGGGCGAGCCGCCGGGCAGCATTTCCGAGGAATGCCAGAACAGGCTGAGCACGCGCCCGCCCCGGGCCTGATGCAGGCGGGCGGCCCAGCGCATGGCGCGCGGCCCGTGCCAGAAGGGATTGGCGCTCAGCGCGCCCCAGAAATGGAAGCTGTCCGCATGACGGCGCGGCGCAAGGCCGCGCCAGAGGCGGGGCAGGGCGGGGAAAAGGGGAATCTGGGTGATGGGCGCTTCCAGCAGGCGGGTGTCGCCGTGGCCCTCCACCCAGTAGGGATCGGCGGGCGCAAGAAAATGATCCGCGCCGTCGGGAAACAGGCGCAGCGGGCAGACCGAACTGTCCAGCGTGATGCCGGCCTCGGCCAGCAGGGGCCGCACCGTCTTCTTGAGATCCCAGCGTCCCATGCGGAAGCTCGTCAGCGGCGCGCCGTTGAAGCGTTCTCCCGCTTCCAGCAGGGTGCGCAGGCGCTGCCGCAAGAGATCGCGCGGCAATCTGTCCGTGCGGATGGGCGGCCCGTCGGACGGAGCCTCGCCCAGCGGCGGGGTGCTCCAGTGATGGAGATGGGCGGCGATTTCCGCGCCGTGGCGGTCGCGCATGATTTCCAGCGTCCGGCAGGCGTCGGCATCGGCAAAGACCGTGTGGGCGCAGAAAAGCGTCAGCGGAAAGCCCAGCTCGTCGGAAAGGGGGGCCAGCTGCGGCAGCAGGCCCACATTGCGCACGCCGCAGCCCGTGGCGGCATAGCGCCCGGAAAACAGGCCCTCCTCCTCCACGTCCAGACTGACGATGACGCGCAGGGCCGCGTCAGCCCCGGATGCGGGCGCGACGGACGGGACGGCGCAGGCGGCGGAACCTTCGGGAGCGGCGGGAGCGGCGGGGCGATGGGTGACCATGCCCTGTGTGTAGACCTTTTCCGCCCGGCAGGCAAGACGCGCCCTTGCCAAAGCGGACGGAATGCTGGAATATGGGGCATGCCTGACATCATGCGAATTCTCTTTCTCATGGAAGATCTTTGCTACGGCGGCACGCAGCGCCAGATGCTCGAACTGGCCCGGCGGCTGGATCGCGCGCGCTTTGCGCCCATCATGCTGACCCTGACCGGCCCGACGGATTTGGATGAAACGGCCCGGGAGGCCGGCATCGAGGTGCATCATCTGGGGCGCGACCGGCGGCTGGCTCCCTTCTTCTTCGCACGGCTCGGTTCGGCCCTGCGCACCCTGCGGCCCCATGTGCTCGTGCCCTGCACGGCCCTGCCCAATATCTGGGGCCGTCTCTGGGGCAGGGCGCTGGGCCTGCCCGTGCTGGGCACGGTGCGCGGCGGCGGCGGGCCGAAACGCCAGCACGAGCGCCTGCTCTGGCGGCTCACCGGGCATATGGTCTGCAATTCCGAGGCCCTGTGCGAGGTTTTGCAGGGGCTTGGCGTTCCGGCCGGGCATCTGAGCTACATTCCCAACGGGGTGGACACGGCGCGCTTTTGCGCCCCGACGGAGCCGGTCTCCTTGCGGCCGCCGCGCATCCTCTGCGTGGCCCGGCTGGCCGGGGACAAGGATCATGTGACCCTGTTCCGCGCCTTTGCCCGGGTGCGGGAACGGCATCCTGAAGCGGTGCTGCGGCTGGTGGGCGACGGCCCGGAGGAAGCGCGCCTCAGGCAATGGGCGGCCGCGCATGCGGCGGGCCAAGGCATCGAATTCGTGCCCGGCCGTCCCGACGTGCGGGACGAATATGCGCAGGCACGCCTCTTTGCCCTGTCGTCGGTGCGCGAGGGCCAGCCCAATGTCCTGCTGGAAGCCATGTCCTGCGGCCTGCCGCTCTGCGCCACGGCCGTGGGCGGCATTCCCCGGCTGGTGACGCCCGGCGAGAACGGTTTTCTCGCCGGGGCGGGCGATGATGCGGCCTTGGCCGCTCACATCTGCCGCCTGCTGGCTGAGCCGGAACTGGGGGATCGTCTGGGCCGGGCGGGCCGCGAGCGCGTGGAGCGGGACTTTGCCTTTGAACGGATGGTGGCCGCCCATGAGGAACTGTTCGTGCGGCTGGCGGGGGAGGCGAGATGTTGAACATGGCCGTTTGGCGGCGGGCCCTTTGCCTGCTGCCGCTGCTCATCTGGCTGGCAATGCCGTCCGCCGCTCCGGCACGAGCCGGGCATGGGGTGACCGGCCAGCATGCCGTGCCGCCCGCGCCCGGGGAGGTGACGGAACTCTGGGAGGGCAAGGTGCTGACCTCCCACTTCCGGGTGGCCATCTGCGTCAACGGGCGAGGCTCATTGCGCGGCGCGGCGCTGTTGCGCACACGCAGCGGGCAGGTGGATGTCTATCATCTGGAGGGCGGCGTGCGGGACGGACGGGTGGAGGCGCGCCATCCCTCGTCGGGGCATGTTTTTTCGGTAACGCTGTATGACGGCGAGGTGCGGGGCAAACTGCGCCTGAACCGCGGCCTTTCCTTTGATATTGAGGGACGGCGCACGCTGAACGTGCCCGTGACCGAAGACTGCGCCCCTGTCCCCGAGGACGGCTGGCGTGTGCAAGAGGAATGACTATGTGGGAGATCTTTCTGGTGCTGGCCGCCCTGCAGTGCGGTCTGCTGATTTGGCTGGGAAAGGTGGGCGAACGGCTGGCCCGCGAGGAAAAGGCGGCCATCTTCGGTCTGGCCAATGAGGGCGACTGGCCGCGCGCTGCCCTCATCATTCCGGCCGCCGGCACGCATCCGCGCATGGAAGAGGCGTTGGAATCCCTGCTGGAACAGGACTATCCGCAATTGCTGCCCGTGATGGTGACCGCCACCGACGGCGAACCCTCCGCCCGGCTGGTCAGGGAGCTGCAGAACCGTTATCCGGCCCTGCGGCATGTGGTGGCCGGCGAGGCGCGCGGCTGCGGCCAGAAGAACCATAACAGTCTGGCCGGCGTGGCCGCCGTGGGCGAAGCGGCTGAGGTCTATGTTTTTTGCGACAGCACCCATATTGCCGCGCCGGATTTCGTGCGGCGGCTGGTGGCCCCGGTGGCGCGCGGCGAGGCGGAATTTTCCACCGGTTACCATCAGGTCACGCCCCGCGATAGCGGCCCCGTGACCCTGGCCTATGCCCTCTGCGTCCAGCTCATGCGCTATCTGCAGGGTCTGGCCCGGCAGTTCACCCAGCCGTGGGGCGGGGCCATGTGCATCAGCCGGGCGGCCTTCGAGCGGCATCAGGTGCGCGAACTCTGGGCGGGCAACGTGGTGGACGACTGCGCGCTGGCCGGGGTGCTGCCCGCGCGCGGCGTGACGGTCAAGCTCTGCCCCGGCGCGCTCCTGCGTACCGAGGCCGCCGGCCACCGTCTGGACATCTGGCGGGCCTGGATGGATCGGCAGGTGCTTTTCCTCAAGTTCTGCGTGCCGTCCCAGTGGCGGCTGCTGGGCGGGCTGTGCGCGGTCATGGCCCTGCCGCCGCTCATGGCCGTCCTGTCCCTGCTGGGCGGCCTTACGGGGCTGGCCTCCACGGGCAGCGTGGCCGTGGCCTTCCTCTATCTGATCGCGCTGGCCGCCGCCATGGGCCATTGGCGCGAACTGGCGGGCAACCGCCTGCCCATCTGGCGCTGGATGACGGCCTTTGCCCTCAGCGCGGGCATGTTTGTCTGGGTCTATGCCCGCAGCATCCGGGCGCGGGGCATCCTCTGGCACGGCATCTGGTACGAGGTCGGGGAGGGCGGCCGCGTGCGCGGCATGCGGCGCTGAGGAGGGGCGGCTGGAGTTCGCCTGTTTTCCGCGTTGCCCGGTCAGGGCCGTCCGGGTGCGTCTGAACGTACGTTCCGGCGGCTGTGGCGCGGCAATGCAAAAGAAGTGGAGGTCTCCCCATGACGCCCGCAACGGCTCATCCCCCGGCGCCGGAAAGCGCGCTGCGTCCCCTTGGGCGGGCGGCGCTCTGCCTGCCTGCCCTGCTGGCGGCAAGCACCTTCGTTCGCCTTCAGATCATCCCGCTGTGCATAGCCTTCTTTTACAGCCGGGTGGGGCTGGGGCAGCTGGGTACCCTGCTGGTCATCATCGCCTGCCTGTGCGGGGCGGATTCCTTCTGTCTGCGCCGACTGCTGGGCTGGGTGCGGGGCGGGTTCCCGTTGCTGGCGGGCGTGGTCATCCTGACGGGCATCCTCAGGGCAACGGGGTTTTACCTCGTCATTGCGCAGATATGGAGCGGATACCTGTCAAGCGTGCGCAGTGTCTTCATCTCCTTTTTTGTCCCGGAGGTTCTCCTCTGGATCGCGCTGGGCTGCCGGGAGGCCTGGGTGCTGACCCGCAAGGCGGGCGTCCTGCCGCCCCTCCTTCCCGGCCCCCGGGCGTTCAGGCTGATTGCCGCCATCGGACTGGCGGGAATCCTCCTGCAAGTGACGCAGTACCTTGGCGGAGGCAAGCGCCTTTTCGTCCTCTTCCAGCCGCATCTTTTCGTCATTCTGGTGCTGACAGGCTGGCGGCTGCAGCACAGGGCGTCCTTTGAGCGCCTGTTCTTTTCCACCCGGGTCATGGGCACGCTCAGGCTGGGGGGCGCGATCTGGGCCGCGACCATGCTTTCCCTGCTGCTCCACTGGGGCTTTTGCACGCTTTTTGGGCTGAAGTATTTTTATCTTTTCGGCCTGTTCGGCGCGGATGTGCTCCTGCTGGGCGGCATGGCGGGCTGTGCGGCGCTCTGGCGGCTCATGCGTCAGGGCGAACATGCCGTGACGTACCGTGGCGGAGCCGGGGCGCGGATGGGGGTTCTGCTGGCGGCAAGCAGCCTGTCGCGGCTGCTGATTCTTGCGGGGGGCCTGCGGGTGTGCTGGGAGGCCTGGGGGCTGAATATGAGTTCCCTGCTGAGCAACCTGTTTGCGGGCCTGCCCCGCGCGTTCGCCGAGGGCGGCCTGTCCGGCCTTGTCGCCGATGCGAACTTCTCGCTGGCCTTTGCTCTGGTGTCGGTTCCGGCGGCCTTGTACGCCCTGCTGGGGCTTCTGGCCTGCCAGTATGTCTTCGACGGGTTCTGCCTGTGGCTGATTCCGGGCCGGGGAGGTTTCGGGACGCTTTTCGGTCAGGCCGTGCTGACGGGCATCATCAGAAGCGCAATCATCTGCGCGTACTCGCCGACAGTCGAGGTCGTCGGCCTGTGTCTTCTGGATATGGCTGCCTGGACGCTGCTGGGCGCGCTGGCGGCCTGGCGGCTGTCGCGCCGGAACGGGCAAGGGGCGGAGCTTGCCTGACGGCGTGGCCGCCATTTCGGCCTTTGACAGTTCTTTCCTTGCAAGCTAATATGCATACTGGGACGTTATCCCGGGAGGTTCAGACAAATCCATGATCACCATGTCCGATCTGTGCCGCGTCAGCGTGCGGCAGGTGGTGCGCCAGCGCGGGTTCGGCGTCATCCTGTCCATTGCGCTGGGCATTACGGCCTTCATCGCCCTGTCGGTGCTGGGGCAGGAGATTCGTTACAAAGTAGGGCAGGATATGGTGCTCATGGGCGGGGTGAACATCATCCGCGTCTATATGGATGACGATCAATATCCCGGACAGCCGCGCCGCGAATTCTATCCCGAAACCGTGGAGGCCATCCGCGCTATTCCCGGCGTGGGGCTGGTCAGTCAGAATTTGCGGCAGAACAGGATTTTTCCGTTGCGCGGCAGCGACGAGCGCACCCTGCAGGTTTCCTTCCTCGGCATTGATCAATTTTTTTTCGAGACCTATTCGCTGGAATTGCTGGCGGGGCGCGCCTTCTCCCCTGAGGATGTGAAGCAGCGCCGCCGCGTCTGCATGCTGGGCCGCCAATGCGCGGAAAATCTCTACACGGATCCGAAAAAGGCCGTGGGGGAACTCCTTGTCCTGGGGCAGGATGTTTTTGAGGTGGTGGGCGTGGTCACCGGCGTCATGCTCGGCTCGTGGAACGAGGGGGGCTTTCTGCCCTACACGACCATGAGCGATCGCGGCTGGGGCGGCGGGGATGTGCGCCGCCTGTTCGTGCGGGCCATCGGCTGGGAGGATGTGGCCCCGGTGGTGCGTCAGATCCCCAAGGTGGTGCGCGAGCATCAGGACGCGCCCTATCTGGTCTGCTCCACGCAGGACGATCAGCTGGAGCGCATACAGGTGACCTTCATGTGGGTGGAGGCCCTGCTCTGGCTGGGCATCGTGGCCTCGCTCATGCTGGGCGGTTTCGGCATCTGGTACGGCACCTTTGCCGCCGTGCGCGCGCGCACGCGCGAAGTGGGCCTGAAAAAGGCCATGGGCGGTTCCGATGCGGACATTCTGGCCCAGTTTCTGGCCGAGGCCCTGGTCAAATCCGTGGCCGGCGGCCTGCTGGGCATTGTCGTGGGCACGCTTTCGGTGGAAATCGGCGCGCTGGCGCTGGATACCGCCATTTCCTATCCCCTGCTGCTGGGCAGCAGTCTGGGCAGCATCGTCTTTTCCGCCATCATCGGTGTGGCGGGTGGTTTGTATCCCGCCATTCAGGCCAGCCGCATGGACGTGGTTTCGGCCCTGCGCTTCGAGTAGGTGAGTATGCCTCCTGTCATTATCGCCAAGGATCTGTACAAGTGCTATGCGGGCTTTTCGCCCGTGCTGCGCGGCGTGAACATCGAGGTGGAAGCCGGGGAGCTGGTGGCCATCATGGGGCCGTCCGGCTGCGGCAAGTCCACCATGCTGCATGTGCTGGGCATGCTGCATGCCCCGGACGCCGGGACGCTGGAAATCCTCGGGCAGAACGTGCTGGAGTTCAACCGCGAGCAGACGGCGGCCTTTCGGCGCGGCAACATGGGTTTCGTCATGCAGGCCAGCAACCTGTTTGAACATTCCACCGTGTTCGAAAACGTCGAATTTCCGCTGATTTATGAGAATGTCCCACCGTCGGAACGCTGGGCGCGCGTCATCCGCGCGCTGGATCTGGTGCGGCTTTCGGCGCGGGTGCATTACCGCAGCAACCGCCTTTCCGGCGGTGAGCAGCAGCGCGTGGCCATTGCCCGCGCCATGGTCAACAATCCCAAGATCCTGCTGGCCGACGAACCCACCGGTGCGCTGGACGCGAAAACCAGCCGCGTGGTCATGGAAAATTTCCGCACGCTCTGCCATTCCGGCGGCGTGGCCATGATCATGGTGACCCACGACCCCAAGATGGCCGAGTTCTGCGACAGCGTGTATACGCTGGACGAGGGCATACTCAACTGCCGCCGCCGGGATTTTTCTCCTGAATCCGTGACGCTTGGGGTCAACCTGCTGGAAGGCGTCAAACCCGTGGTGCGCGGAGCGCTGCTGGCTGAGACCTTTCCCGAGCCGTCCGGGCGCTGCCTCATGGAGGAGGCGCACCGCATGCACGCCATCGGGCTGCTTTCCCGCATTTACGCGGTGCGCGGCGGCAATCTGCTGGGAGACGCCCAAGGCTATGCCCTGCCGCTGCCGGTGCGGCGCGTGGGCTGGTGGCGTCTGCCCGCCGTGGTGCGCGCCGTGCAGCATTTCCGGCGCCGCCATGCGCCGCCGTGGGAGGCTCTGCGCAAATCCCTGCCCGTCACGCCGGGCCGCCGCCTTGCCCATCTCTGGGCCGAGGACTGCGGGGCCATGATGGCGCGTTGGGGCGAGGAAGACGACATCGACTTCATTTACGCCGCCGGGGCGCACAGTCCGGCGACCGCCGCCTGGATCGCCTCGCGCCTGCTGGATCTGCCCTTTGCCTTTGCCGTGCGTAGTGCCGACATGGCCACGCCCGGCAAGGACTGGAGCGTCAAGGCCCGGGATGCGGCCTTCGTGGCCTGCGACACCGAGGACACGCGGCAGCGTCTGCGCGAGCTTTTGCCGGAAATTCCGCGCGAACGGCTGGTGCTGCTGCGCGATCCCCTGACCCTGACGCCGCCGGACGAAGACATTTCCCTGCCGCCCACGGGCGAGAAGGAACCCCTGCGCCTCCTGGCCGTGGGCACGCTCTGCGCCCGCAAGGGCTTTGACGTGCTCCTGCAGGCCTGCGTGCGGCTGAAGCAGCAGGGGCTGGACTTCGAGCTGCGCATTGTGGGCAGCGGCCCGCTGGCCCGGCGGCTCAAATGGCAAAGCTGGAGGCTGGGCCTGCGCAAGCGCGTCATCTTTGTCGGGCAGGTTCCCCATGAGAACATGCCCGACCTCTACCGGCGCGCCGACATTTTTGTGGCGCCCTCGCGGGTGGCGAAGAACGGCGATTACGACGGTCTACCCTCGGCGCTGACCGAGGCCATGGCCTTTGGTTGCGCCGTGGTGGCCAGCGATCTGCCCGGCATCCGGGAGGCGGTTCAGAACGGGGAGAGCGGCGTGATCGTGCCGCCGAATGCCGCCGAGGCTCTGGGCAAGGCCCTGCTGGCGCTGGCGGCCAAACCCGAGGAGCGCAAGCGCCTCGGCAACGGAGCCTTTCGCCGGATTCCCGAACTGCTGGACGCGGCGGCTTCGGAAGCGCGGCTCAAGGAACTGTTTTTGGCGGCAACGCGGCAGGGCAGGCCTCGCGGGGCCGATGCCGCCCCTGACGGCGAAGCGTCTTCCCTGCCAGACGACGGTCGGCAAACGTAGTGCGGCAGCCACACGCGACAGCCCGTCCTTTAGGACGGGCTGTCGCGTTGCGGGGAGAGGGCGAGGCGGCAATGCCGGGAGCCTGCGGCCACGTTGCCCGCATGGGCAGACGCCGGATCGCCCTGCGTCAGCTGCCCAGCAGGCGGGCGGCCATGATCTCCGGGGCCGCAGCCCGCAGCGCCTTTCCGCTCAGGCGCAGACTGCCGCATTCGTTCATGGGTTCACTGGCCCGGGTTCTGGCCAGTTCCGTCTCAAAGGCGAGGCGCAGGGCCTCGAAGGAGGCCTGCACCTCGGGGTAGTCATTGTCCTCCCGCCAGGGCAGGCGCAGGGCGGTACTGCCGAAGCGCCCCTTGTGCGGCGGAATTTCCAGCTGATAGCAGGAGGCGGGCGGCGCGTCGCCGCGTTCCAGTTCGCCGGGATAGCAGTATTCGCGCCAGGACTGCGCCGGCTCGGGAATGGTGGAGGTCACGCGCAGGGCGGGCGTGGCCAGTTCGCGTTCCCAGTCATCCAGCTCCACGCGGTAGGTGAGAACCGGGCGGAAGTTGCCGCGCTTCTTGTCGATATGCCAATGCAGTCTCATGCCATGCGCTCCTCTGCCGGGGCGGGCGCCGTCAGGGCGACGCGCTCGCCGAACGGCGGTTGCCGGTCGTTGTCGCCCCAGACCAGCCAGAGGGTGGGGCAGGGCGGGGCCGGGGGAAACTGATCGCATTCCAGATCCGTAAACCAGATCAGGCAGGCCGGGCGCAGTCCCTCTTCCTCCAGCCAGCGGCCCACGGGACGAAAATCCGTCCCGCCGCCGCCCCGAGGCTGTACCCGTCGCAGCATATCCCGCCCGCGCCCGCGTGTTACGGACTGAATGCGGCAATCGTGACAAAGGATGACCGCCTCCGCCTCATAGGGCAGGAGGGCCTGTTCCAGTTCACGCATGAAGGCCGAAAGGGCCGGCGTGTCCACGGAGCCGGAACAGTCCACGGCCACGGCCAGACAGGGGATGCGCACATCCCGCCGGCCCGGCAGATAGCAGCCCGTGTGCAGGAAGCGCCGGTTGGGGGCGCACCAGCAGAAGTCGTTTTCCGCGCAGTGGGCCACAAAGCGTCGCAGGAGGGCGGCCCAGTCCGCCTGTTCCGCGCCTTCCCGCCGCCAGAGGCGCTCAAGGCCTGCCGGAATGCGCCCGGCATGGCGCGCCCGGCGCAGGGCGTCCCGCACTTCGCGATCCGTCTGCCGCCGCAGTTTCGCCGCCATTTCCGGGCCGGGGGCCTCGCGCAGGCCGGGCGCATCCCGCACCTCGCCGCTGAATACGGGGAGCGGCTTGCGGCGGCGCGGGCCGGGCAGTGAAGCCGGGCGGCCCGCGCTGCCGGAGCCGTCCGCACCGTCTTTGTGGTGTCCGGCCTGGTTCTGTCGCGGATGCACGCGCGCGGCCCCGGCGTGCTTGTCGCGGGAGGCGGGATGTGCCGCTGCCGTACTGCCGCCGGAACGGGCCTGCCCCGGCAGGCCTGTAGCCGCACCCTGCCGCTCCTGCCGCAAAACGTCATAGACCGCGTCTGCCGATTGCCCGGCCAGCGCCGGACGTTGGACAAAGCCTTCCGGCAGGCGGAAGCCCGCCTGCAGCAGAAGATCATTTACCACCACGTCGCAGGCCTCGTTCCAGAGGGCGGCATCCCGCTGGCCGCGCCGCACATGGTGTCCGCAGGCCAGATGCAGCACCTCATGGGCCAGCGCCCCGAGCAGGCGATCCTCGGGCAGGGAGGCGGCAAAGGCCGGATGAAAGCCGAGGGTCGTCCCGTCCGTCCAGAGCTGGGCGCAGCCGTCATCCGCCCGCAGGCGCAGGCGCATGAGCAGATGCCCGAAAAAGGGTTCCCGCAGCAGCAGTTCCGCGCGCGCCCGGCTCACTGCCGTTTCCGCCCGGCGGCGCAGCTCCCGCGCGGTGCTGTCGGGGGCGACGGGCTGTCGGGAGGCGGGGGCTGTCACAGCAGGGCCTCGGCATGGCGCTGCGCCCAGCGGGCAAAGGGCAGGCCCTCCACCAGACGCGGGTCGCGGCGTACGGCATCCCGCATGAGCAGAACGCCGTATTCGGCGGGGAGGCGTTCGGCGTATTCGGTCACGGCATCCATGTTTTCCGGGCTGGCGCAGCCTGCCAGCAGATCGCAGACGGCGCAGAGATCCGCGGGATCCTCGGGAACACGAGCCGCCTGCGGCGTATCAAGAATCTCCTCGGGCGTGGGCAGGCTTGCCCGGCGTTCCAGATAGCCCAGCAGTTCGGCGCTTACCCCCTCACCCAGGGTGCCGCGCAGGAGATCTCCGGCCAGCGCGGCGTCGGGAGCGGCCTCGAGGATACGCGAGGCAAAGGCCCAGGAGCGGGGCGAGGCAAAGGCCGCCTCATCGGCTTCCCGCACATGCAGGAGGCGCGGACGAAAGCGCAGGAAGGACAGAATTTCTGGTCGGATGTCGCTTGCCTCGGCCCAGTGGAGCCAGTCCTCGGCATCGGCCTCCACATCCAGATGCACCATGCGGTTGGCCAGAGCCGTAGGCAGGCGATAGACCACGGCCCGATCGCTTTCGCGATTGCCCGCCGCCACCACGCACCAGCCTTCGGGCAGGGCGTATTCCCCGATGCGGCGGTCGAGAATGAGCTGATAGCAGGCCGTCTGCACCAGCGGCGGCGCGGCATTGAGTTCGTCCAGAAAGAGCACGCCCTCGGCTTCATCCTGCGGGCCGGGCAAAAAGGTCGGCGCGCACCAGCTGGTTCTGCCTGTGGCGTCAATGCGGGGCAGGCCGCGCAAATCCACGGGATCGAGCAGCACGGCGCGGATATCCCGCAGGGCCATGCCCCGCTGCGCGGCGGCCTGTGCCACAAGCTGGCTCTTGCCCACGCCGGGCGGCCCCCAGAGAAAGACAGGCTGGCGGATGCCCAACAGGGTATGCAGGGCTGCAAGCGCTCGGCTCGGTTTCATGCTGACTCCTTAAATAGAAAATGAAAATCTTTTTCTATAATGGACGAAAAGCGCATCCGCGTCAAGTCCCGGCGTCCCGCCGGGGAAGTGCGGCTGCCGTCTTGCCTCGGGGGGCGGAAACGGGTAGCGTCGCCATACATAATCCGGCAACAAGGCGGGAAGCATGGATTTCAGTTCGTTGGACATAGTGGTTGCAGGCGACGTGATGCTGGATCGTTACATCAGCGCCGCGGTGGAGCGCATTTCGCCGGAAGCGCCCATCCCGGTGGCGCGGGTGGGCAGCCGCTGGGAGGTTCCGGGCGGCGCGGCCAACGTGGCCCGCAATCTGGCCCGTCTGGGCGTGCGGACGCGGCTGGCCGGACTCTGCGGCGAGGATGAAGCCGCCGCGTCCCTGCGCCGTCTGCTGGACGCTGAGGGCATCCGGCATGAACTCGTGCCGGTGCCGGGGCGGCCCACCACCTGCAAGACGCGCGTCATGGCGCAGGGTCAGCAGTTGCTGCGGCTGGATGAGGAGGTGCGTACCGCGCCGGACGCTCCTGCGGCGGAGCGCTTGCGGCAGGCGGCCGAAGATCTGCTGGACGGCTGCGACGTGCTGGTACTTTCGGATTACGGCAAGGGCACGTTGCTGGACGGGGCGGGGCATGCGGCCGCGGACGGCTTGTGCCGCCGGCTCATCCGCGCGGCACGGGAACGCGGCCTGCCGGTACTGGTGGATCCCAAGGGCAAGGACTGGGATCGCTATGCGGGCGCGCACTGCCTGACGCCCAATGCCGCCGAGCTGGTTGAGGTGGCCGGGCCGCTGCCCGGCGCACGCGAGGCCCTTGGCGCGCTGGCCTGCAGCCAATGTCGCCGCTGGGGGGTGGAGCGTCTTTTGCTGACGCGCGGGGCCAAGGGCATGGCGCTCTTTGCGGAGGGGGCGGAGCCATGCTTCATCCGGGCCGAGACGCGCGAGGTGGCCGATGTCTCCGGCGCGGGCGACACGGCGCTGGCCGTGCTGGCGGCCGGCATCGGCGCGGGCATGGGCTGGGAGGAGGCCGCGCGGCTGGCCAATACCGCCGCCGGGGTGGCGGTGGGCAAGCTGGGTACCGCGCCCATCAGTCTGGAGGAATTGCGCATGGCCCTGCGCCAGTATGACGCCAATCCGCGCCTGTTCAGCCTGCCGACCCTGCGGGAAAAGGTGGAGGACTGGCGGCGCAAGGGCGAACGCATCGTCTTCACCAACGGCTGCTTTGACCTGATTCACCCCGGGCATATTTCCCTTGTGCAGCAATGTGCGGATCTGGGCAACCGGCTGGTGGTGGCCCTCAACAGCGACGCCTCGGTGCGGCGTCTCAAGGGGCCGTCGCGCCCCGTGCAGGACGAGCAGAGCCGGGCGCTGATCATGGCCCAGATCAAGGGCGTGGATGCGGTCATTCTTTTTGACGAGGACACGCCGCTGGAACTTATCCGGGCCTTGCGGCCGGATGTGCTGGTCAAGGGCAGCGACTACAATCTGCAGACCGTGGTGGGCGCGGAAGAGGTGCTGGCCTATGGCGGCACGGTGCATCTGGCCAGTCTGGTGGACGGATGCAGCACCTCCGGCCTCGTGCGCCGCATGGGCGGGCCGGACAAGGCGCGAGGCCCGCACGAGCCGACAAAAAGCCGGGCCGGATGCAATGAGGGGGGAACATGCCGATAAATATGCTTTTTCTTTGCCTGCTGCCACTGCTGCTCAGCGCCTGCCTTGCGCCGAAGGAAAGCGGCCTGTTCGGCCGCTTCCCGGAAAACTACACGGATCCCGAGGACGGCTTTACCCTCTGGATGCCCGCAAATATGCGCTCCCGGTTCGGCATAAACCACGCTTACATGCAAGAGTTGATAGATGACTGCGTCAGCGACAGATACCGGGGGTACCCCTACGTCTGGTCGGGCATCGACGTCTACAAGCAGCTGGATGAAAACACGCGCCTCTATGCCTATTACTATTATTACAACAAGAATGAGCCTCCCAAGGCCGAAGTGCTGCCTTTCGACCGCAAGCTGTCGGATGTCAGGGTGCGCTACATCACGGTGATCAATATGACCGTCGACAAAGAGGGCCTCATCACGGGTTGCAAATACTGGCGGTTCCGGCGTTGAGGCCGCTTCCCGCCCCCGGCAGCCGCGCGCCTGCCGGGGCGGCCAGCCCATTCATCCGCGGGCCGGGGATATGCCATGCCGAACCCCGCCCGCACCCGATGCCGCACCAGCATTATCCCGGCCCTGCTCGCGGAGCCGGCGCGTGCTTTGCGGATCTTTTCGGCAGCCTGCGCGGCGGCAAGCAGGGTGCACGCTTTTTGAAAAAAATGTGACAGCTCCCCGACAGGGAAAAATGCGGCAAACCAGCGTGCCGCCCTCGCCTGTCGCCTGATTTTCCGGCCTGCTTCACCCGGGATGCCGCCCGAAGCCGCGGCGCATGGCGCAAAACGGCGCGTTGACGGCACGGCGGGCTGCCGCGTCCTGCGCCGCAGCCGCCTTGCGCCGGAGGGGGTGGGGTGTTAGGATTGGTTCGCAGTATGGCGAATCTTCCGCTGCGGATATGCCGGAGCGGGCGCCATGCGCGTATCGAGGAGTTATCATGAAGAGAAGATCCTTTCTCAAGCTTTCCTGCGGGCTTGGCGCCGGAATCATGCTGTCCGGGCTGGGCGTGAGCCTTCTGCCCGTGGAAAGCATGGCGCAGGAATTGAAGAAGATCGACAAGGTCAAGAATGCCGCGCAGACCACGAGCATCTGCTGTTATTGCGCCGTGGGCTGCGGCCTGCTCTGCAGCACGGACAAGAGCACCGGCAAGATCATCAATATCGAAGGCGACCCGGAACATCCGGTCAATGAAGGTTCCCTCTGCGCCAAGGGCGCGGGCATCTATCAGACCACGGAGGCCAATCCCCACCGTCTGACCAAGGTGCTGTACCGCGCGCCCCATGCCGACAAGTGGGAAGAAAAGGACTGGGATTTCGCCATCAGCCGCATCGCCGCCAACATCAAGAAGGAGCGCGACGCCTCCTTCATGGTGAAGAACAAGGACGGCGCGGTGGTCAACCGTCTGGAATCCGTCGCCCATATGGGCAGCTCCAACATCGACAGCGAGGAGTGCTGGAACATCGCCGCCTTCGCCCGTTCGCTCGGCCTGGTCTATCTTGAGCACCAGGCCCGGGTCTGACACGGCCCCACGGTACCGGCTCTGGCAGAGTCGTTCGGACGCGGCGCGATGACGAATCACTGGATTGATATTCAGCACAGTGATTGTATTCTTATTCAGGGCAGCAACGCTGCCGAAAACCATCCCATTTCCTTCAAGTGGGTCATGCGTGCCAAGGACAAGGGCGCGACGGTCATCCATGTGGACCCGCGCTTCACCCGCACGTCGGCCCGCTGCTCGCTGTACGCGCCCCTGCGTTCGGGCACGGACATCGCGTTTCTGGGCGGGATGATCAACTACATCATTGAAAACGACAAGTTCTTCAAGGACTATGTGGTCAACTACACCAATGCCCCGCTCCTCGTGGACAAGGGCTTCGGCTTCAAGGACGGCCTGTTCTCGGGCTTTGATCCCAAGAAGCGCACATATGACAAGAAGACTTGGGCCTATCAGAAGAACGCGGACGGCACCTTCAAGCGCGACAAGAGCCTGAAGGACAAGCATTGCGTCTTCCAGCTGCTGAAGAAGCATTACAGCCGTTACGACATGAAGACCGTCTCCGCCGTGACGGGCACCCCGATGGAAGATCTGAAGAAGGTCTATGAGGCCTTCTCCGCCACGGGCCGCCCGGACAAGGCGGGCACCATCATGTATGCCCTCGGGCAGACCCACCATACCGTGGCCGTGCAGAACATCCGCTGCTTCGGCATCATCCAGCTTCTGCTGGGCAATATCGGCGTCTGCGGCGGCGGCATCAACGCCCTGCGCGGCGAACCCAATGTGCAGGGTTCCACGGACCATGCCCTGCTGTCCTACAACCTGCCGGGCTATCTGCCCGCCCCGCGCGTGGGGCACGGCTCCTTCGAGAAGTATCTCAAGACCGTGGCCCGCACCACCGGCGAGCCGGATTCGCTCAACTGGCAGAGCAACTACAACAAGTATGCCGTGAGCCTCATGCGGGCCTTCTTCCCCGATGCGCCCAAGGAAGCGGGCTACGGCTTCGACTGGCTGCCCAAGCTGGATGACGGGCAGGATGCCTCGGTGCTGCCGCTCTTTGACGCGATGTACAAGGGCACCATCAAGGGCTTCTCCTGCTTCGGCCAGAATCCGGCCTGCAGTATCCCCAATTCCAACAAGGTGCGCGCCGCCCTCCAGAAGCTGGAATGGATGGTGCATTTCAACATCTTCGACAACGAGACGGCCTCCTTCTGGAAGCAGCCCGGCGTTGACCCCAAGAAGGTCGGCACCGAAGTCTTCCTCCTGCCGGCGTCCGCCTCGGTGGAAAAGGAAGGCAGCCAGGCCAACTCCGGCCGCTGGATGCAATGGAAGTATGCCGCCGCCAAGGCCCCGGGCGATTGCCTCTCCGCCGGCGACGTCATCTACCGCATCCAGATGAAGCTCAAGGAACTGTACAAGAAGGAAGGCGGCGTCTTCCCCGAGCCGGTGCTCGGCGTCTTCACCGACATGGTGGACGACAAGGGCCGCTATGACGCCGAAAAGGTGGCCCGCCTCATCAACGGCGTGTTCACCCGCGACGTCACCATCAACAACGTGGCCTACAAGAAGGGCGAATGCGTACCCGGCTTCGCGCTGCTGCAGGCCGACGGCTCCACCGCCTGCGGCAACTGGATCTGCTCCGGCAGCTTCACCCGCGACGGCAAGAACCTCATGAAGCGCCGCGGCAAGAGCGACCCCACGGGCCTCGGCCTCTACTCCGAATGGTCGTATGCCTGGCCCGCCAACCGTCGCGTCATCTACAACCGCGCCTCCGTGGATCCCAGCGGCAAGCCCTGGAACCCCAAGCGCGCCCTTGTGGAATGGAAGGACGGCAAGTGGGTCGGCGACGTGGTGGACGGCGCGCCGCCGCCGCTGGCCGAAAAGGGCGGCAAGCTGCCCTTCATCATGCGGCCGGAAGGCGTGGGCTGCCTCTTCGGGCCGGGTCTGGCCGACGGGCCTTTCCCGGAACATTACGAACCCGTGGAAAGCCCCTTCGAGAAGCACCCCTTCTCCAAGCAGCGCAATACGCCGCTCCTGCGCCTCTACGAGAGCGACAAGGATGTGTATGCCTCGGCCTCGGCCAAGTTCCCGCTGGTGATGACCACCTACTCCTGCACCGAACACTGGTGCACGGGCGCGCTTACCCGCTGGCAGTCCTGGCTGGTGGAAGCACAGCCCGGCGCGTATGTGGAGCTGAGCGAGGAACTGGCCAAGGAACGCGGCCTCAAGAACGGCGACAGGATCCGCGTGGTCTCCGCCCGCGGTTCCGTGGAAGCGGTGGCGATGGTCACGCCCCGCATCACGCCCTTCCAGTGCGGCGACAGGAAGGTGCACCTTGTGGGCATGACCTTCAACTACGGCTGGATGACCCCCGGCGGCGACTCGGCCAACCTGCTGACGCCCACCTGCGGCGACTCCAACAGCATGACGCCCGAGTACAAGGCCTTCATGGTCAACATCGAAAAGATAGCCTAAGGAGCGATGACGATGAGCAACGGAAAGTCCATCATTGTTGATACGTCGCGCTGCACGGGCTGCCGGGGTTGTCAGGTGGCCTGCAAGCAGTGGAACGGACTGCCCGCCAGTCCCACCACCCAGACCGGGACCTACCAGAATCCGCCGGACTTCAACGGCTGCACCTACAAGGTGGTGCGCTTTGCCGATGGTCGCGGCGAGGACGGCAAGCCCTACTGGTACTTCACCAGCGACATGTGCCGCCACTGCGTGGAACCGCCCTGTCTGGCCGGTTCCAGCGTGGAAGGCGGCATGATCCATGATGAAGCCACCGGGGCCGTGGTCTACACCCCCAAGACCAAGGACGACGACTTTGAGACCGCGCAAAGCGTCTGTCCCTACAATGTGCCGCGCAAGAACGAGGAAAGCGGCGCCATCGTCAAGTGCACCATGTGCATCGACCGCATCAGCAACGGCATGGTGCCCGCCTGCGTGCAGTCCTGCCCCACCGGGGCCATGGTCTTCGGCGATCGCGACGAAATCCTCGCCGAAGTGGAACGCCGCGTGGCTGAACTCAAGAAGACCCATCCCAAGGCCCAGGCCGTGGACGCCGACAGCGTGCGGGTGATTTTCATCGTGACCGATGATCCCGCCCGCTATCACGACCGCCTGAAGGCCTAGACCGGATCGAAAACCGGGGCCGTCCTCCTTCCTGCCGTCCGGCAGCGGGGGAGGGCGGCCCCCTCTCCAAGGATTGCCCATGACTTCTCGCCCCCCGGCGACGCCCGACAGCTCACTCTCCCCCGACAGTACCGCATCCCCAACCGCCACGACGCCCGAAGCCGCCGCCGAAACCGGCAAAACCGCCCGCCTCATCGAGATCTTGCGCGCGGCCTGTCCGGAAGAACAGGCCCTGCTCGACGCCTTTGCCCCTGTCCTCTGCCTGCGCGAAACAGCTCTGGCCGAGGAAGCCCGCCGTCGCGCCGCCGCCCCGGCTGATGCGGCCTCCCCGGCAGCTTCCGCACCCGCCGCGAAGCCCGGCGGCAAACTCCCTATGGACACCGCCTGCGCCGCCCGCTGGGCCGAACCCCTGCTGGCTGCCCTCACGCAGGGCTTCCCCGCCGTGGCCCCGCTCTGGGAACGCTTGCGCGAGGCCATCCGCGCCGATGCCGCCCTGCCAGCCTATTTCTGCCTTGCCCGGCGTGGGCGCAAGCGTCCCGCCCTCTCCACCTGGAGCAAGGAACACGACCTGCCCGTCGATGCCGTCAACCTCCTTGCCGAGCAGCTTGCCCGGCTGGCAGGCGCGGCGGCCCAAATCGGCGTGCCCGACCGCGAAGGCCCGGACGCCGCCTGCCCCTATTGCGGCGGCAGGGCCGAACTCTGCCTCATTCACGAAACCGAAGGCCGCCGCTACCTGCAATGCGGGCACTGCTCCCGCCTCTGGCGCGCCAAGCGCACCAGCTGCCCCCACTGCGGCGCGGAAGGCAATGCCGTCCTGCGCCACCTCTTTGTGGACGGCAAGCCCGACCTGCGCGCCGTCATCTGCGAAGCCTGCCGCCATTATATTCTGGAGGCCGACTTGCGCCCCCGCGACATGCCGCTGGAACTGGGCCATGTCCTTTCCCTCGTCATGGGCCACCTCGATGCCCTTGCCCAGCAGGACGGCGCAAAGCCCCTCAGCCTCGCCCGCCCCGCCGCCCGCAAGGCCGCCAACGCCGACGAGGAAACTGTGCACTGACGCTGTTATTGCTTCCCCCCAAGCCCCCCATCCCTTCCCTAGCGCGCTTTTGTCAGGATATGCCGGGGGATGCGGAAAGCATATTGCAATGGTGGGCAAAATGGTGTGAACAAGCCGTGCGAGGGCTGGGGGGCAGCATGCCCCTGTTCCCGCGCCCCCAACGTCCTCCGCAGCTTGTCTGCCGTGCGCCGCGCCGCACGTTTTCCCCCAGCATGAGGAATCAACAAGGATGAGTATGATCGGTTCATGGACGCACGACGAATTTGTGGAAGAAGTCAGAAAATTTCACTGCCATGTGGCCCCCGGCGTCATCATCGGCGGCTACATGGTGGAAATGGCGCGCCGCGCCCTGCCGCAGGGCATCCTTTTCGATGCCGTGGCCGAAACCGTCCAATGCCTGCCCGACGCCGTGCAGCTGCTCACCCCCTGCACCGTGGGCAACGGCTGGTTGCGCGTCTACCATTTCGGCATCTATGCCCTGACCCTCTATGACAAAACCAACGGCGAGGGCATCCGCGTGCGCCTCGACGCCGGGAACCTCGACCGCTGGCCCAACGTGCGCGGCTGGTTCTTCAAGGAAAAACCCAAACGCGAACAGGATTCCGAGGCCCTGCATCGCGAAATCCGCGAGGCCGGTTTCGACCTCCTTCAGGCCGCGCCCGTGCGCATCCGCCCCGATGCCCTGCGCCACAAAGGCAAGGGACAGGTGATCCGCTGCCCCCGCTGCGGCGAATGGTTCCCCGCCGAACTCGGCCCCGTCTGCCGCCCCTGTCAGGGCGCAGGCCCCTACGCGGACTGGGCCGGATTGCACGGCATGTAGTTTTTTCGCTGTTTTTTGTTTTTGCTTTTTTGAGGGGGGAAGGAAGGGGCTTTGCTCGCGCCCAAAGCCCCTTCCTTCCCCCCTCAAACTCCCCCCATCCTTCCCCAAACGCGCTTTACCG
>DWZD01000042.1 GCA_019118345.1 Candidatus Desulfovibrio intestinavium
TGGCTTTTGATGCGCGCCGTCCCTTCCCTGCGCTGCCTCTGCCTCATCTCTGCCGCGTGCATGGGTGGCTCGCCAGCGTTCCCGTTTGGGCAAGCCTGCTGCTGCCTTTCCCCTGACCATCCGCCTGCACAGGGGGGATTCCCCTATCTCACGAAAAAACATTGCCAATTCCGGGCATGCGCCGCGACAGCCCAGGCGGCGTCCGACGGCCAGCCCAAATGGCACAGGGCGGAAGCCGCCGTCCGCTCGTTGCCGTCGTCCTGTTTCGCCCTGCTGCCGGGGGGCGCGGAACAGGCCTGCGCAGCCCTGTCGGGCGCGCCGTCGTGCCGTACCTCCGGCAAATGTTGCGGGAAGGGAGCGGGAGATCGCGAAGGGGAGCGGGCGAACCGTCTGTTGCAAACGGATTCCCGCTCCCCCGGCCTATTTTCAGATCACCGGAATCGGTTTCTAGCGGCTGCTTTCCGGCACGCCGTAGTCACGTTCCGCGGCATTGATGACGGCTCGCACCCGCAAGCGGGCTTCTTCCGGCAGGGGCTCAGGCTGCCATTCCGCGAGCAGTTTTCTGGCCGCCGCCAGCGCGCGTGCTTCCATATCGAGGGAACCGGCCTCTTTCCAGCGGTCGCGCGTGAGGCGGTCGATAAGTTTGGGCATCGATTGGATGTGCATGTTTTCGTAGGTATTCATGTGGGAGAGGAAATCCCCTCGCGGACCGACCTCCTTGATCACGTCCACGGAAAGGGTTTCGTCATTCACCACGATGCCGTCCATACCATACAGCATCATCTCCGCCATTTCGGCGTCCATCAGAAGCTGGCTGTAGCTGATGGTCATTCCCATCTCCAGCATACCGAGACCGTAAATGATGTTGGCACCTGCCAGCATCGGCAGCAGTCCGGTCAGCGTCTTTTCATGGCCGCTCTGGGCATCACCGCATTTGCTGTCCCCCTAGCCACCCGCTGCCCAGGAGGGCAGCTTGTAGTAGCGGGCCATGCAGGCCACTCCGGCATTGAGCAGGGCCAGCTCCGGCGTGCCGACGACCGCAGCGCCGTAGCGCAAATCCATGGCCGTGGAGGAGCTGCCGTAGATGAATTTGGCCCCCTTGCGCGTGACCTGCGAGAGCACCAGACCGGCGAGCGCCTCGCAGTTGTGGACGACGAGCGCGCCGGCGAGGTTGACCGGGGTGGAACCGCCGGCCATGCCCATTGACAGGACGTTGACAATGGCGCCGTTTCGCGCCGCGACCATGATGACTTCGCAGACGTCGCCGGTGAGCTTCAACGGGCTGATGGGACAGGTGTTGAAGGTCACCGGGCAGCGATTGGCGAAGTCCTCCTCGCCCACGGCCGCCTTGGCCATGTTGATCATGTATTGCGTGAGCCGGCCGTTCCCCCCGCCGGTGAATACGTGTTTGGTCGTATTCATCAGGAGGGCTTCATAATTGTGCAGTTCGGCCACGGCTTCAGGATAGTCCTGTGCGCCGGCCATGCGTTCGCACACGGGGATGACATCCAGCGCATCCACCAGACGGGTGAGATCTTCCACGTCCTTCTTGGTGGAATTGCGCAATGCCCCGCTTTCAGGGTCAACAATGTAGACGGCTTCGCCAAAATTGGTAAAGATGACCCGTCTTCCGTCCATCATGACATCCCTGTCCGGCGTACGGCCCGGCAGTGTGAGCACTTCGGGCGCACTGGCCACGGCTTCGGCCACCAGCCATTGGGGGATGCGGACAAGATCCTCGTCATAAACGCTGGCTCCCGCCTCCACGAGCAGTTCGCGCGCTTCCGGCGATCCGATCAGAACGCCGGTCGTTTCAAGGATCTCAAGGGTAGCCCGGTGGATTGCATCCATCTCGTCCTGCGTGAACATGTTGAGACTCAATCCGCCGCTGGCAAGGCTACCGGCCTTTTTCCAGCGCTGTGCCATGTAAACCTCCTTGCCGTTTCTCGTGATCCTGCCGGGCTTCCCTGCGGGAGAACCGCGGCCTTTCCCAACTGATATATTTTATCATCAAAAAAGACAATATAAATATTTTTTACATCGTGGATAAATACGATTGCAACCTATTTGTGAAAAAAATATTTTGATAAATCAATACAAATCAAGATATTATCTTGTTATCCCAATCTTCCCCACATAACACCGCTTTACATTTTTCGACAGCTGATATATTTAGCACTCGAAAGAAATATCTTACACAGGAGGTGACGTGTGGACCCCCACCAACCCGTCTCACGATCAGGACTCTGCAAGCCGAGGGCGGCAAGGCCTGCCGCCGTGCCGGCGCCGGCCGAACGCGGAAAAGGGATGCCTTGCCCACAGGGCGCCTTTTTGCCTGCGGATATGGCATCTGCCCGGTTTTGCCGCCCGGTTTGCGCGATGCGTTTCCCGGCCACATCTTCCCGCAACTGTCGTCGCGATTTTTCACCAGTTGGGACACAAGGCGTCCCGCTCCGCCGCCCGCCCAGGTAACCGCATGCTTCCCTGCCGTCGCCCCGGAGCAGAAACGCCATAACTCGCAGGTTTATCGGGAGAAATCATGAGCAATCTGTCAAGTTCCCATCGGTTCGGTCTGTTCGGTACGGTCGATCACAAGCTTTTCTGGCCTTCGCTGACAGTGTTTGCTGTCATCCTGGTATTTGCCATCGTGGCTCCGCAATCTTGCGGCCTCTTCTTTTCCTCCATTCAGAATTTCGTGCTGGCCAACTTCAGCTGGCTGATTCTGGCCATAGGAGCGGCAGCCATTCTCTTTGCCCTCTGGATGCTCCTCAACAGGCCCTTCGGGCACATCCGGCTGGGCGGACAGGACTGCAAGCCCGAATTCTCCTTTTATGCCTGGGTCAGCATGCTGTTCTGCGCCGGGCTGGGAACGGGCTTTGTCATCTTCGGCGCTGCCGAACCCCTCTATCATCTCTACAGCGCGCCGACCATTCTGGACGCCGGCACCACCGGGACGGCACAGGGCGTCCCGGAGGCCATACGCCTTGCGGTGGTCAACTGGGGCCTTTTCTGCTGGCCGCTGTTCTGCACGGCGGGCTGGGCCATAGGCTATGCCGCCTACCGGCACAAGAAGCCCCTGCGCACGTCCACCGGCCTGTACGGCATCCTGGGCGAACGCTGCAATGACACCATCATCAGCAAGATTGTGGACATTCTGGCCGCGGTGGCGACCATCGGCGGCGTGGCCATGATGATCGGCCTTGGCGTGGCCTCCATCACCTTTGCCCTCAAGCTGCTCTTCGGCATCGAGCTTGGGCCGCTGGGCCAGCTGAGCGTCATGCTCGGACTGATCATCATCTACATCCTCAGTTCCGCCTCGGGCATCGCCAAGGGCATGCGGCTGTTCAGCGAGTCCACAGGCTATCTTGCCCTGTTCCTGCTGGTGGCCGTCCTCTTTCTCGGCAATACCCCCATCACCTATTCGCTGAACATGCTGCTGCAAGTGACCGGCGAATTCCTCTTCCGCCTGCCGCAAAACCTGTTCTGGTCTGACGCCACCCAGATCACGCCCCGTCCCTGGTCGGGCACCTGGTTCATTTTCTACATTCTCTGGAACATGTCCTATGTGCCTTTTTCCGGCGGCTTCATCGCGCGCATCTCGCGCGGGCGCACCATGCGGGAATTTGTGTTCGGGACGGTTTTCGTCCCCATCATCATGTGTCTGCTGTGGTTCTCCATCTGGGGCAGCAACGCCTGTTTCGAGCAGCTTTCCGGCTATCAGCCCATGTGGCAGGTGGTGAAGGAAAATCCCGAACAGGCCCTGTACATGCTGCTCGGCTCCTTCCCCTTCGGCTCGCTGCTCTGCTTTGTGGCCTTCATCTGCTTCTGCGGCTTTGCCATTACCACGGCCGATGCCGCTTCGCATTTCATCGCGCGGCAGGTGGCGCCGGGTGAGGAAAATTCCAGCCTGGCCATGCGGGTGCTCTGGGGTTGCATCATCGGGATGACGGGCATCATTTTTCAGGTTACCGGCGGATTTTCGGCTATCAAGTCGCTGGCGATCTCCGGGGGGACGCTCTTTGTGCTGGTCATGATCGCCTATATCATCTCCATCTGGCGCATGATGCACGCCGACTACCCCCCGCAGGAACAGCGCTGAGCATCGGGAGACAGGCAACCGCCTCTTGTGCGGCATAACAATGGAGGATAGTACGCATGATCTGTTTCAACAGGGAATTCAAGGTACTCACGGACTCCCAGCTGCAGCGGGTGCATACCCTGAGCCTGGAGGTGCTGGAGAGGAAGGGCGTGCTCTTTCATTCCGAGGATGCCCGGCGCATCCTGGAACGGCACGGCGCCCGTGTGGACGGCGAATGCGTCCGCCTTTCCCCGGCGCTGGTGGATGCGGCCATTGCGCAGTGCCCGCCGCGCTTTTTGTGGCAGGCGCGAGACAGCCGGAAAAGCCTGCTGGTGGGCGACGGACAGGACGAAGTCTTTGTCATGCAGGATCACGGGCCGGTCTTCGTGCAGGAGCGCAACGGCCAGCGGCGTCTGGGCACGCTGGAGGATGTCGTCAACTTCTACAAGCTGGGGCAGACAAGCGCCGTGACCACCATCGTGGGCCAATGCACCGTTGACCCGCATGAACTGGACGACTCCCCCTGCAAGCACACGCGCATCACCCATGAGCTGCTGCGGCACACGGACAAGCCCATACTTTCCTGGCCCCAGATGAGCAATCGCCATACCCAGGATATCTTCGACATGGTGGAAATGGTCATGGGGGCGGGTTACCTTTCCCGCAACCACTTCCTCACGGCCTCGGTCTGCGCGCTTTCTCCCCTGCAGTACGCGCAGGAATCCGCGGATACCATCATCGCCTATGCCCGGGCCGGTCAGCCCGTCCTGCTGCTGACCGCCCCCATGAACGGCGTGAGCGCCCCCATTGGCGACATCGCGGCCCTTGTCATGCAGAACAGCGAGATCCTGGCCGGACTCGTCCTGGCGCAAGCGGTTGCGCCGGGCATTCCCGTCATCTACGGCATCGGAACCTATGCCTCCGACCTGCGAACCGGCGCCTTCGTCACCGGCTCGCCGGACTCCAAGCTGGTGGATCGGGCAGCCCTGCAGCTGGCCCAGACCCTCTACCACCTGCCCACACGCTTCATGGCAGGCAATACCGACGCCAAGATTCCCGACATTCAGGCAGGATACGAGACCATGCAGAATTATGTCCTGCTGCTCATGGGGGGAACGCACATGATCAATGAATGTCTGGGCATTCTCGATGGGATGATGGCCGTTTCCTATGAAAAGTACATCATCGACGAAGAATTGCTCCGCAGGACGGATCGGATGATGCGCGGGCTGGATACCGGAGAAGCCGCCTTTGACATCAGCGATCTGCTGGACACGCCGCATGGCGAATCCTTCCTCATGCAGGAAAGCACGCTGGCCGCCTGCGGGCATCAATGGCTGCCTGAGGTTTCCTGCTGGAGCAGCTATGATGCCTGGGAGGCCGATGGCAGGCCGGACATTCTGGATCGGGCCGCCGATCTCTGTGCGGAACGCCTGCGTGAGGCTCCGGACAATCTGCTGGGCAACGACGTGAATCAGGCCCTCGCCGCCTTTGTGGAAAGGGCCTCAGCTTGACGGGCACGCCCCGCAAGCAACACCCCATGCCGGGATCTCCCCGCGTCCCCCGCGGGGAGATCCCCCCGTCAAGCCGGCCCAAGCCGCTCAGAGCAGACCATCCTTGCGATCGGCCAGCGTGGCCATGACGGCGGCCAGCATGCGCCGCAGGGCCAGCCCGCAGCCTTCGGGCAGGCCGGGATGGGGGCAGGGACGCGCAAGTTCCTCGCTCAGGGCGGACAGTTCTTCGGCGGTGCAGGCCGATGCCACACGATGCCAGCCGCCTGTCAGCGGCAGGGCCAGCTGCCCGGCCAGGGCGGCATGGGGAATGATGGCCCGTTTGCCCGCATAGAGCGCCTCGCGTTGCAGGCTGTCGGAATCCGTCAGCACATGGCGGCAGGCGCAAAGCAGGGAGAGCGTATCGTGCGGCGTCAGGGGCGGCAGCAGGCGCAGGCGCGGGGCCAGTGCCGTCATGTCCCCGGTCGTGCCGGAAGCGGCAGGGCCGGACAGGATGTCCGAGAGAAGCAGCATTTCGAGGCCGGCGGCCTCGCCCCAGCGGGAAAGCTGGCGCAGGCAGGCCTCCCTGGCTTCGGACGGGGCGGATTGCAGCGTGCCGTCCATGCCGACCAGCACGAAAGCCTGCGGGGCGACGCCCCAGCGGGCGGCGGCATGGGGATCAAGATGGGCGCAAGCCTCCTGAAACACATCATAGAGCGCATCCCCTACCACACAGACCCCTTCGCCGATGCCCTCCTCCTCCAGAATGGCGGCCTGCCGCCCGCTGAGGCAGCAGCGCAGCAGCGCCTGGCGGTCAAGCGTCGCATGGACAGCCCGCGCGTCGTCCCGGGCGGGGCGTTGTCCGGCTTCCAGATGGACAAGCAGCACGCCCGCCCGTTCGGCGGCCTGTGCGGCGGCCAGTGCCGCCTCGCCGCCGCCGGAAACGAGCAGGGCATCGACCGCTTCCGTGCGCAGACAGGCCAGAACGGCCTCTTCCGTAGCCTGTGCCGACCGGCAAGAAGGCGCGGGCAGACGGCAATGCGTCATGCCCGCCGGAACGACAGGCAGGCGACGCCGCACATCGGGCGCGAGGGCATCCAGGATCAGGCTGTGCCAGGCGGCATGCGCGCCGGCAAGGCGGGCAAGGCCGACAGCCATGCGGTAATGGGGCCGCGAGGCGGCAAAAAGGGCCACACGCATGATCCAACCTCCTGCCATGCTGCCATCGAGGCCCCAATATAGGGCAGGACGAGGCTCCGGGCAAGGCCGGGACGCATCGGGCCGGAAACAGGCAAGGTCTGCCGCCTGCACGCATTGACACGATTTGGCCGGAGGAGTAGGGTAAGTCCCAACCAGTCATCTGGTGGGCAACCGCCCGCGGTTGTCGTTGGTGATGCAATCTGAACGAGGAGAAGTCGCATGAAGTTTGCCCTGATTCCGGCTGCCCTGCTGTCGCTGGCCCTGGCCGCGTCTGCCTTTGCCGCCCCCACCGCTCCCGCCGACGGGCTGGAGATGGTGGGTTCCAACCCCAAGAAGGTCGTGAAGTTCAATCACAGCACCCACAAGGCCATTGAGTGCACCGTGTGTCACCACCCGGTGGATGGCAAGGAAAACTTCGCCAAGTGCGCCACCGCCGGCTGCCACGATGATCTGGCCGGCAAGAAGGGCACCAAGAGCCTGTACTATGTCGTGCACAGCAAGAAGGACGTGAAGTTCCAGTCCTGTCTGCAGTGCCATGACAAGATTGTCGCTGAAAAGCCCGATCTCAAGAAGGAACTCACCGGCTGCGCCAAGTCCAAGTGCCACCCGTAGACCTTGCCGCTACGTCCCTGAAAGGCCGCGACCCTGTCGCGGCTTTTTTTGTCTCCGGCATGCGGCGGGCAAGCCCCTGCTTGTTTGCTTTTTTAACGGCAACAGGCTAATGTTATTTGTCGTGCTGCATAATGGAGCATTTTTTCCTTTCCCCAACCCGCGAGGCTGCCATGACGGTTGATACCGAAGAAATCATTGACCTGACCGACCTTATCGAGGAAGGCGACAGTTCCGCCCGCGTTTCACGGGAATCTGCGGAAAAGGATATGCTTGCCGACCAGATGAAAAGCCTGAACGATGTCCCCCACGAAGCGGACGATGCCATAGACGCCCTCCTGCATCAGATGGAGGCGGATGCGCCCGCGCCGGCGGCTCAACCTGCCGAGGAATTGACGTCTCCCAGCCTGAGCGGGCCGGATGCTCCCTCCCAGGGGCCGGATGTCAATCCCAACGAACAAATTGTCATGCCGGGCATCGACGATGTGGATGATTTGCTGAACCACCTCGACATCCCCGGCCAGCCGCATGCCGCCGCAGATGCCCCGGCAGACGACGACACCGCGCTGGACAGCGCCGTGGAAGGCCTGCTTTCCTCCGTCGGCGTGGATGTGGCGGCCAAGCCGGCGCCTGCCGCGCCCGCGCCTGCTCCCGCCGCCACCATTCCCGACGCAAAGCCGGTGCCCGCTCCCCCGGCCACGCCCGCCGCCGAGGCGGACGATCCCATGGAATCCCTGCTGCGGGAAATGAGCGGCAGCGCCAAACCTGCAGCCGCCCCTGCCCGCCCGTCAATGGATGACGATATGGAAGCGGCGCTGAATGCGGATCTGGATTCGCTCATGGCGGATCTGGGCGATCCCGTATTGCCTGCCGCCGCCCAGCCTGCAGCGGCAGCCCCGCTGACGGATCTGCCGTCTGCCGACACCGGCGCATCCCCTGCGGAAAGCGACGGGCTTGATGCCCTGTTGGACGAGCCGGCGTCGTTGAAAGACAATACGGCGGGAATGCCCCTCGCCTCTCCTGCGCCAGCCGCACCCACGAGCCTTGATGATATGGCGGCCTTGCTGGATGCCGCACCGGCCTCCCCCTCTGACGGCGCCGCCCCTCTGGACGACATGTTCAATGAAGAACTGGCCGCGCTGGAAAAAAAGGTGGCGAAATCCGCCCCTGCCGCCCCTGCTGCCGCCGGAGCCGACGACATGCTCGCCGATCTGGACGCCGCGCTGGCGGATCTGCCCGATGCTGCCGCAGCCGTGACGCCTCCTGCCGCCCCTGCCGCCCCCGCTGCCGCCGGGGCTGACGATATGCTCGCCGATCTGGACGACGCGCTGGAAGAGACCTCAAACGCAACGGAAATCTCGGCTGTCGCGGATGATGAAGATATTGACGCGCCACAAGCTGCTGACGAAACAATGATGGACGCGCCTGCCGTCTCCGGGGATTCCGGGGCATTGGCAGACCTCGGGACGCGCCTGGAAGTGCTCGAAGCCTTGTTCCGGACAGCGCAGGAACGGCTGGACAGCATGGAATCCGGCCTGTCGGGCGCACCGCAGGCTGACGCCGCGCAATCCCGACTGGACGAACTGACCGCGCGCCTTGAAAGCGTGGAAGCCGCTGCACAGGCCGCCGCTGCTGCCGCACAGGCGGACAGCGAAACCGGCGAGCGCCTGAACCGGCAGCTCGAGGCGCAGCAGGCGGCGCAACAAGCGGCGCAGGACGCGACCCAAACCCGGCTGGATGAACTGGCCGCCCGCCTCGAAAGCGCGGAAGCCGCCGCACAGGCCGCCGCCGATGCCGCACAGGCGGACAGCGAAACCGGCGAGCGCCTGAACGCGCTGGAAACGCAGGCCGGCAGCATCCTGGCACGGCTGGAGGCATTGGAGAGTCATCTGAACGATATGGCTCCCGATTTCAATGCGCGCATTGAAAAGGCCGCCGCCGCCGCTGCGGCCCGCATCCTGCGCGAGGAGATAGCCGCCCTGCTGAAGGAATAGGGGCACAGGCCCCGGGGAAGCGCCCGGGGCCTCCCTTTGCATGGCGGCCGTCGGCTCGCTGAAGGCCGGCAATGCGCATTGTTTCTTGCCAATCGCCGGAGGAGCGCATAACATGGGCTGCCGCGGCGCTGGCGACAGCGCGCCGCGATGCCCGGGAAAATTTCAAAAAAAGGGGCGGGGGCTGGCCGTTTCCGTTTCTTTCCCGTCCGGTACGCGCCTGCTGTGGGTCACGGCCATTCCCCAGGGACGGGTTTTTGTTTTTTTGAGGACAGGCATGGACAAGGACAGCAGGGAAGCATTGCAGGTCGCCAAGGAGCTGACCGCCAAATTCATCGAGGCGCGCTCGGTGTCCCCCGCCAATTTTGCGGAATTCTTTCCCGCCATTTTTCGGGTGGTGCACGAAACCATCCGCAAAGCCTCCGCCAGCGAGGAGGACAAGGCGTGAACGTCGCCGCCCATGATGCCGCCGTGGCCAAAATGTTTGGCCGCATTGCCGGAGTCTATGACCTCGGCAATCATCTGCTGAGCTGCGGCATCGACCTCTACTGGCGGCGGGTGCTGGCCGATACGGTACGGCTGGGCCCGACGCGGCGGGTGCTGGATCTGGCTGCCGGCACGCTGGACGTGGCGCTGGCCGTGCGCCGCCGCTGGCCCGAGGCCACGGTTCCGGCCCTGGATTTCTGCCCGCCCATGCTGCGGCGCGGCCTGACCAAACTGGAACGCCGGGGCGAGCGCCATATCCTGCCTGTGGCGGCGGACGCCAAGCGCCTGCCCCTGCCGGACGCCTCGGTGGATTGCGTGACCATGGCCTTCGGCATCCGCAACATCACGCCCCGGGCTGAAGCCTTTGCGGAAATGCTGCGGGTTCTCGTGCCCGGCGGGCGGGCTTGCGTGCTGGAATTCGGCTCAGGCAAGGAACGCATCTGGGGCGGCCTGTACAATTGGTATCTGGGCAGCGTCCTGCCGCGCATGGGGCGCATCTGCTCCGGCGATGCCTCGGCCTACAACTATCTGTCGCAGACCATCCGCGACTTTCCCGGCGCACGGGAACTGGAAGAGGAAATGCGGCAGGCGGGCTTTGCCCGCGCCTGGCACCGACGGCTCACGTCCGGCATCGTCTGCCTGCATGTGGGGGAAAAGGCCGGGGCCTGACGACGGTTGCGGAAGGCCGGCACAATGCAGGCCGTGCCGGAGCGCCCGCCAGCAGCACGCGAACCTGTCGCGGCCTTGCCGTCAACGGAAAAGCGCCACCAGCAGAAGGCCGATGCCGACCCCAGCCAGCCCGTAGCGGCGCAACGTATCGGGCGATTTGTTCAGAACGTCCCGCAGCACGCGGCGCATGCCGTCGGGAAACAAGGCCCAGAGCGCGCCTTCCAGCACCAGGCAAAGCCCGAGGGCGCAAAGAAAAAACTGCGGCGTGGTTCGCATTGCGCCATGATGCCGGGAGGTTCCGCTTTTGTAAAGCGCCGGGCGCATGAACGCCTCCCCGCTGTGTGGCTGAGGGCAGCAAGGAGCGCTGCCATGAAGCATTTGGGGCATCCCCGCCGCAGCGCAACGGAAAAGGATACGCCGTGATATTGTTGTGTGCCGCAACGCCGGACGAATTGCTGGCCGCCGTGCCCGCCTCCCTCCTGCCCCATGAGCCGGCAGGCCTGCCGCTGCTCAAGCCCCTGCCGCTGCGTCTGGGAACGACGGGGCAGGGCGTGGCCTGCGTCACGGGCGTCGGCCCCATCAATGCCGCGCTCGGCATGGGCATCGTGCTGGCCCAGTGCGCCGCCGCCGGGCAGCGATTGCGGGCCGTCATCCATGTAGGGCTGGCCGGTTCCTTTGATCTGGAACGCTGGCCGCTGGGCGCGCTCCATGTTGTCGGTGAGGAAATCTGGCCGGAATACGGCCTGCATGACGGACGGCAGGTGGTGGCGCAGGCCTTCGGCTTCCCGCAGTGGAGCGACGGCAAACGCGAGGTGCGCGACAGGCTGAATCTGGCCACGGCCGCCGATCTGGGCCTGAAATGGCGTGGCTCCGGCCTGACGGACGAGCAGCCCGTGCGCTCGCTGACCGTGGCCGGCGTCAGCGCCAGCGTGCAGCGGGTGCAGCATCTGCGGCAGCTCTACGGCGCGGCGCTGGAAAATATGGAGGGCTTTGCCGTGGCCTACGCTGCCGCCCGGGCCGGTCTGCCCTGTCTGGAAGTTCGCAGCGTCTCCAACAAGGTCGGGCCGCGCGCCGCCCACGAAAAGGACTTTCCCGGCGCGTTGCGGCAGCTTGCCCGCATCCTGCCCGCTCTCAACCTGGTGTAAGATATGCTATTGCTGAAAGCCCGACTGGGCAGGGAACTGCCCGCCATCAACAAGGCCCTGTCCGAAGCCGTGGAGGCCCTCCACCCCTCGGTGCGGCCCGTGGCGCACCATATTTTCGACGCTGGCGGTAAACGCCTGCGGCCTCTGCTGGTCATCCTGACGGCCCGCCTGCTGGGCCATGACGAGGAAGACATCTACCCCCTGGCCGCCTGCATGGAAATGCTGCACGCCGCCACCCTCCTGCATGACGACGTGCTGGACAATGCCGAAAGCCGCCGGGGCCGCGAAGCCGCGCACATGCGTTTCGGCGTGGCGGCCACCATCCTGGCGGGCGACGCCCTGCTGGCCTCGGCCAATGCCTGCGTGGCCCGCTACGGCGATCCCGAACTCTGCCGCTGCTTCTCGCAGGCCACCAGCCATACCGCGGCCGGGGAAATTCTGGAAATCGCCTCCCAACGCCATGTGGACGTGAGCGCGGACACCTATGCCGAGATCATCCGGGGCAAGACGGCCTGGCTCATTCGCGCCTCCTGCGAAATGGGCGCGCTGCGCGCGGGCGGCAACGTCATGCAGGTGGCCGCCGCCGCCGAATACGGCGAACATCTCGGCATGGCCTTCCAGCTGGTGGACGACGCCCTGGACTTCGCCGACAGCGGCGAAACCGGCAAACCCACGGCGGGCGACGTGCGCGAGGGCAAGCTCACGCCGCCCCTGCGCCTCTATCGCCAGTGGCTCGACGAGGAAGGCCGGGCCGCCTTTGACGCGGCCTTTGTCTGCGGTCTGCTGACCGACGAGGACGCGCGGCGCATTGCCGGGGATGTGCGCGCGCAGGGCTTTGATCGCGCGGCCCGCGAGGAGGCCGCCGCCTACCTTTACAAGGCCCTCATGGCCCTGGATCGACTGCCCGAAGGCAAGGAACTGGACGTGCTGCGCCAAATGGCGGAGTATGTGCGCGACCGGAAAAAATAGCCATCCTGCCGGGATTCCGGCGGCATAAACGAGGATTGTATGCTCTATCGTGTGGAAACGGGTCTGCATCCGAACCTGACCGACACGCAGGGACGCAAGACCGCCCTGCATATCCTGAAGGCCCTGCATGTGGAACTGGCGGGCGTCCGGCAGGTCAAGGTCTATACCGTTGACGGGCTGGACGGCGCGCAGGTGCGGCGTTTGGTGGCTGAAGGCATCTGGCACGATCCCATCCTGCAGGAAGCCTCCCTCGACCCCCTGCCGCTGGGCGAACCGCTGCCGCACTGGATCGTTGAGGTGGGCTTCCGTCCCGGCGTGACCGACAACGAGGCCCGCACCGCTCGCGATACCGCCGCCATGGTGCTGGGCGTGGATCGCGAAAGTCTGCGCGTCTACACCTCGGTGCAGTACCGCATCGCCTGTCCGCCGGACAAGCTGCTGGATCGCGAGGCTGTGGAGGCTCTCACCCGCGCCCTGCTCTGCAATGACCTCATCCAGCGCTACCGCATCAAGAGCCGCGAGGAATGGCAGGCCGAGCCGGGCTTTGCCGCGCAGGCCGCGCAGGTCACCGGCCGCCCCAACGACAGCGTGGAGACCGTCGCCCTCTCAGCCATGAACGACGACGCCCTGCGGCAGGCCAGCCGCGACAATACCTGGGCGCTCACCCTCGAGGAAATGCACTGCATCCGCGACCAGTTCGCCGACCCCGCCGAAGCCCAACGCCGCGCGGCCCTGAACCTGCCTGCCGACCCCACGGACGTGGAAATGGAAGTCCTCGCCCAAACCTGGTCGGAACACTGCAAACACAAGATTTTCGCCTCCCGCATCCGTTATACCGACGCGGAGACCGGCCGCAGCGAGGACGTGGACAATCTCTACAAAACCTGCATCCGCGACGCCACGGCGCTTTTGCGCAAGCGCATGGGCGAAAACGATTACTGCAAGTCTGTTTTCAAGGACAATGCGGGCGTCATCGCCTTCATCAACGGCTACGATGCCTGCATCAAGGTGGAAACCCACAACAGCCCCTCGGCCCTTGATCCCTACGGCGGCGCGCTCACCGGCATTGTCGGCGTGAACCGCGATCCGATGGGCACGGGCATGGGCGCGGAACTGGTCTGCAACACGGACGTGTTCTGCTTTGCCTCGCCCTTCCACGACAAGCCCCTGCCGCCGCGCCTGCTCCATCCGCGCCGCGTGCTGGAAGGCGTGCGCGAAGGCGTGGAGCACGGCGGCAACAAGTCCGGCATCCCCACGGTCAACGGCTCCCTCGTCTTTGACGAGCGCTACCTCGGCAAGCCGCTGGTCTACTGCGGCACCGTGGGCATCATCCCCACCGAAATCAACGGCCGCCCCGGCTGGGAAAAGAAAGCGCAAGTGGGCGACATCATCGTCATGACCGGCGGCCGCATCGGCAAGGACGGCATCCACGGGGCCACCTTCTCGTCCGAGGAATTGCACGAAGGCTCTCCGGCCACGGCTGTCCAGATCGGCGACCCCATCACCCAGCGCAAAATGTACGACTTCATCATGCGCGCCCGTGATCTCGGCCTCTACAACGCCATTACCGACAACGGCGCGGGCGGTCTGTCCTCCTCCGTGGGCGAAATGGCCGAGGATACCGGCGGCTGCCGCCTCGACGTCTCCCGCGCGCCCCTCAAATACGACGGCCTGCGCCCGTGGGAAATCCTGCTCTCCGAAGCCCAGGAACGCATGACCCTCGCCGTGCCCCCGGCCAAGCTGGAAGCATTCCTCGCCCTGGCCCGCCGCATGGATGTGGAAGCCACCGCCCTCGGCGAATACACCGATTCCGGCTTCTTCGAGGTGCGCTTCGGCGAGCGCATCGTGGCCTCCCTGCCCATGTCCTTCATGCACGACGGCGTGCCCCAGCTTCGACTGGAAGCCGTCTGGAAGGCCCCGCAACACCCCGACATCCGCGTGGAAGTGGCCGACGCCGACGAGGGCGCCTTCCTCAAGCGCATGCTTTCCCGCCTCAATATCTGCTCCAAGGAATACATCATCCGCCAGTATGACCACGAAGTGCGCGGCGGCAGCGTCATCAAGCCCCTTGTGGGCGTGGAACGCGACGCCCCGGCTGACGCGGGCGTGCTGCGGCCCATTCTCGAATCCGACGCGGGCCTTGTCATCTCCCACGGCATCTGCCCCAAGTTCAGCGATTACGACACCTATTGGATGATGGCCAACGCCATGGATGAGGCCATCCGCAATGCCGTGGCCGTGGGCGCCAATCCTGACGCGCTGGCCGGGGTGGACAACTTCTGCTGGTGCGATCCCGTGCAGAGCGAAAAAACCCCGGACGGCCGTTACAAGCTCGCCCAGCTCGTGCGCGCCTGCCGCGCCCTGCGGCAGTTCTCGCTGGCCTACGGCGTGCCCTGCATCTCCGGCAAGGACTCCATGAAGAACGACTATACCGGCGGCGGAGAAAAAATCTCCATCCCGCCCACGGTGCTGTTCTCCATTCTCGGCGTCATCGACAACGTGACCCTCACCCAGACCTCGGACTTCAAGAAGCCCGGTCACCTCATCTACCTGCTGGGCGGCACCTGGCGCGAAATGGCGGGCAGCGAAGCCGCCGCCGAACTGGGCCTCACCGGCGGCCGGGTGCCGCAGGTGGACGCCGCCTCGGCCCTGCCCCGCTACCGCGCCGTGCACAGCCTCATGCGCCGCAAGGCCATCAGCGCCTGCCATGACTGCTCCGACGGCGGTCTGGCCGTGGCGCTCGCCGAAATGTGCATCGGCGGCCGCCTCGGCGCGCGCATCGACCTCGATGCCGTGCCCGCGCTGGAAGCCATGCACCGCGCGGAACTGCTCTACAGCGAATCCGCCAGCCGCCTGCTCGTCAGCGTAGTCCCCCAGCACGCCGAACTCATGGAAGCCCTCGGCCAATGGCAAATCTGCCGCCGCATCGGCGAAGTGACCGAAAGCCCGAGCCTCGACCTGTGCAGCGGCTCCTCCACCCTCGCCGCCGTGCCCGTCGAAGAACTCGCCCGCGCCTTCAAGGTGACCCTGGACTGGTAGCCCCGGCTTCCGTCTTTCAAAAACTATCTGAAAAAGCAGAATGTTGCGAGGGGGAGAGGGAAACCGTTTTGAAAAACGGTTTCCCTCTCCCCCTCGCGCTCCCTTCCGTATTTTCTGACAATATATTGTTTT
>DWZD01000043.1 GCA_019118345.1 Candidatus Desulfovibrio intestinavium
CAGCAAAGCCGGGCTGTCTGCCGACCGCCTGAGCTGTGGGGCCGCAGCGCCTATGGAACAGCCGGTTTCCCGCGTAGCCGCAGGCTCTTCCAAACGCATCATCCGCGATCAGGCCAAGGCCTTGCCCCGGGCAACGTGGTCTCCATGCGCAGACGAACGGTCTCTGCTCCGGCAGCTGTTTCCCGCACCCGCGCCCCTGTGGAGTGCGGAACGAGTGATGACGCGGACGGTAGCCCGCATCCCCCCACGCAAGACGTCCGGCAAGCTGAGGCCTGTGGCGAACATGCGGGCAGACGGCTTGTGCGCCGCGTCCGCTTGCGCTTGCCAATCTGCCCGCGCGGGAAAATGGGGCACTGAAAGGGCGTTGCAGGGAGGGCGGGATGCAAATGGCAAGGCTGGCGGTCGGTTACTCCTCGAGGGCGGCGGCTTCGGCGGAGAGAATGGCAAAGAGTTCGTCCAGATTGTCAATGGCGACGAGCCGGATGCGACCGTTTTGACGGGCGAAGCGACCGACAACGGGGTAATCGTTGCCGTTGCCGGCGTCATGGATGCGGAAGGGGAGTTGCCAGACATGGCTGCCGAGCTGACGGGGCTGGCCGACGGCGTGGATTTCCTTGCGCCCGAGGGAGGCATCGGCAAAGAGAGGGGCGATGAGACCCTCGGACTGGTAGGCGGCGTCCGGGGCGCGACCGGCGAAGGCGCCGGATTCGATGCCGTTGCGGACAAAGGCGCGGGCCTCGGAGCGCAGCATGTTCCTGACGCGGCCGCCGCCGTCCATCATGGCCGCACCCGAGAACATGAGGCTGAGCATGGGCGGAAGCCTGTCGGCATTTTCGGGCTTGCCGGCTTCGACAAAGAGCTTATCGACGACCACTTGCAGGATGCCGTCCACGTCCACGCGGGTTTCAAAATCAGCCATGCTGCCTTGGGTGATGGCCTGGGCGATGTCGGCAAGACAGGACTGGGGGCTGTCTTCCGCAAGGGCGGGGCAGGGTGGCGGAAGCAGAAGCGCCAGCAGAAGCGCCAGCAGACCGCAGGAGAGGCGCAGGACAGCGAGGCGGCAGCGGATGGTGTCGGACATGGCAAGGCTCCTTTGCGGCGGCATCAGTCGCCGGATGCGCCGGAAGCGGATATGGCGGGCGGGATGCGCGGCGTGTCGGGCGGTTCCGCCGCCGGAGGCGGTGAAGGCATGCCGTCGGCCGGGGGAGCCGGCGGCGCCGGCGGGCGATAGTCCGGCGAGCCGAGGGGCGCGCGCTGGGCCGGGGGAGCCGCAGGGGGCATGGCCGTACCGGCGGGCGCACCCGCGGCGGCAGGCTGGCTGGCGGGAGCAGGCTGGTCGGCGGGGGCGGCTGGAACCGGTGGGGTGGCGGGACGCGGCTGCACCAGTACGCCGCTGGTTCCGCCCTGGGCGAAGCGGCGGCCCAGATCGCGCAGGATGCCGATGCCGGCACGCACGGCGGCATCAGCTTCGGGATTGTCCCGCAGACGCCTGTCCACCCAAAGGGCCATGAAAAGAATGTTGTCCTCGTCGATGCCCTGAGCGCCGCGACCGCGGATATCGGCCACAAGCTTGCGCCGCCCGGCATCCTGGGCATCCACGGCCTCGCGGTAGCGGGCGCCGATGCTTTCCACGGCCAGTTGCGAGGCGGCCAGCTCAGCTTCCGACGCGCCCTGACGGCGCTGTTCGTCAAGGCGGTAGACGGTTTCCGTCATTTGTCCGCCAAGATCGCGGACGTGTTTGCCCTGCTGCTGCAGCGTATCGAGCCGCTGTTGCAAATCGGGCAGGGAAAGCACGGCTTCGAGGCCGGCGGCGGTGGTCACCAGCCGCCCGGCAAACACCATGTACATCTGCCGGGTCTGGGTGGGGGTCAGGGTGCGCCCCTTGTGCGGCAGCTGGCTTTCCTGGGCGACGGCCAGCAGGAAGCGATCCACATAGAGGTTGTAGAGCCCATGCAGCATGGCGGGGTGAAAGACATAGTGCAGCACGCCCTGACGGCCGCCCTGGGCGCCGCCGTCCAGACCGGTGAGGTTGACGCCATAGCGGTTGTTGAGGCTTCGGGGCGTCACGGACAGGCTGCCGCCGCGCGCCCCGGGGACATAGCTTTCCACAAGGTGGGCGGCCAGATCGTCCACAAAGCCGAAACGCACGCGGGTATCTTCCACGACTTTCGGCGCCACGACCTGCGCCGCGCCATTCTGCGGCCCGCCGGGCATCGTGGCGGCATCGAGCGGCCTGCCCACACTGCCCTGCACCGTGGGGCCGGAGAGCGTGCCGGGCGCGGTGGGCGGATTGAGCACCGAGGGCGGAGGAGGCGGCGGGGGCGGGGTGAGCAGGGTGCTGACGCCCGCAAGGGGCGTGCCCTCCGTGGCCTTGTCCAGGGCGGCCACGGCATCCTGGCGCAAATTCTCCTTGGTGCTTTCATCGCGCGTGAGCCAGTAGGCGGCGGCGGAAACGATCAGCAGCGCCAGAACGGCGAGCAGGCCCAGCCGGGCGCTGCCGCGATTGGTGCGGGGTTTGGGCAGCTCGGCGATGTCCGCGAGCGGACGGGAAGAAGAACGGCGTTCGGTTGTCATGGATGATCCTCACTGGGGGGAGGCGGAAAATCGGCTTGCGCTGATGCGGCGTCAATGCCTTCTGACACTAGCATTGCTCCTGCGCGCTGTGAAGTGCTTTTCCCGCGGGAGGATGCGGGGAATTGTGTCCGCATGCAACAAAAAAGATATAAATTTTTCTCGTATTGACGCCCCATGAGGGCGCATGCTACCTCCAAAACGATGGATTGTCGCTTCAAAAGGGGGATTTCCCCCGGTGGAGGCGGCAAAATACTGTCCCGGGAGGCATGTATGCCCACATATGTGTATTTTCTTCTGGCTGTGGCCGCCCTTCTCGTGGGCTACGCCATTTATGGCACGCTCATCACCAAGATTTTCGGCGCTGATCCCAAACGGCCCACACCCGCCCAGACCATGGCGGACGGGGTGGACTATGTGGAAATGCCCATGTGGAAGGTCTGGCTCATCCAGCTGCTGAACATTGCGGGCGTCGGCCCGGTGTTCGGCCCCATCCTCGGCGCGCTCTACGGGCCGTCGGCGCTGTTCTGGATCGTCATCGGCACCATCTTTGCCGGTGCGGTGCATGACTATTTTTCGGGCATGCTCTCCCTCCGCTACAATGGGGCCAATGTGCCGACCATTGTGGGCTACAACCTCGGCAACATCGCCAAGAACATCATGCGCGTCTTTGCGGTGGTGCTGCTCCTGCTGGTGGGCGTGGTCTTCGTGGCGGCTCCGGCCGGTCTGCTGGCCAAGCTGACGCCCGAATCCCTGAATCTCACCTTCTGGATTGCCGTCATCTTCGCGTATTATTTTCTGGCCACCATTCTGCCCATCGACAAGATCATCGGCCGCTTCTACCCCGTGTTCGGCGCCGTGCTGATCATCATGGCCGTGGGCATGACCGTGGGCCTGTTCACGTCCGGCAAGGAATTTTACAGCTGGCTGGAATGGAGCAATCCCAATCCCGCCGGTCTGCCCGTCTATCCGATGGTGTTCATCACCATTGCCTGCGGTGCGCTGTCCGGCTTCCATGCCACGCAGTCGCCGCTCATGTCCCGCTGTCTGGCCAATGAGCGTCAGGGCCGCGCCGTCTTTTACGGCGGCATGGTGGCCGAGGGCCTCATCGGCCTGGTCTGGGCCACGGTCGGCATGACCTTCTACCAAAGCCCCGAAGCGCTTGACGCGGCCCTCAAGGCCGGCGGCCCGGGCAATGTGGTGACGGAAACCTCTCTGGCGCTCATGGGTTCCTTCGGCGGCGTGCTGGCCATTCTCGGCGTGGTGGCCCTGCCGGTGACCTCGGGCGACACGGCCTTCCGCGCCGCGCGCCTGACCATCGCGGAAGTCTTCAACTTCTCGCAGCGCTCCGTGCCCGCGCGTCTGAGCATCGCGGTGCCCATCTTCATCATCGGCATCATTCTGGCCAATGTGGACTTCAACGTGATCTGGCGCTACTTCGGCTTTGCCAATCAGGCCCTGGCGGCCATTGTGCTCTGGGCGGCGGCGGGCTACCTCTACCGCAAGCACCGTCTGCACTGGGTCTGCACCGTGCCCGCAGCCTTCATGACCTCGGTCTGCATGTCCTACATCTGCTTTGAGTCGAACATGGGCTTGGGCTTGAGTCTTGAAACCTCCAACCTCATCGGCATCGGTTGCGCGCTGGCGGCGCTGATCGCCTTCCTGGCCCTGGGCCGCAAGCCCATTGCCGGCGCGCCCGACATCGACAGCGTGTAACGAACAGGAACGAATCGGCAGCCGCATGACCCGTTGCCGGGATTGCGGATTGTGCTGGGGCGGGCTATGATTGGCCCGCCCCTTCGCATCATGAAGCGGGCAACGCCATTGCGGCGGCGGGATGCCCCGCAGGGACAGAAAGGAGATGTCGTATGCTGCAACCACCGAACATTCTGACCATTGCCGGATCGGATTCCGGCGGCGGCGCGGGCATTCAGGCCGATCTCAAAACCGTCATGGCCCTGGGCGGCTACGGCATGAGCGTCATCACGGCCCTGACGGCCCAGAACGGCCTTGGCGTGCGCGGCATTCATGCGCCAGAGCCGGAATTTGCCGTGCTGCAGCTCAAGACCGTGCTGGAGGGCTTTCCCGTGGCGGCGGCCAAGACGGGCATGCTGTTTTCGGCGGGCATCATCCGGGCGCTGGCGGCGGAATTGCGCACGGTCGCCTTTCCGCTGGTCGTTGATCCCGTGTCCGTGAGCCAGAGCGGCAGCCCGCTCCTGCAGGAAGATGCCATTGCGGCGCTCCGGGAGGAGATGATCCCCTTGAGCACCCTGCTCACGCCCAACCGGCCCGAGGCCGAGGCGCTCACCGGCCTGAGCATCCGTTCCACGGACGACGCCTTTGCGGCGGCGGAAAGGCTCATCGGCATGGGGGCCGGCGCGGTGCTCGTCAAGGGCGGGCACATGGACAGCGACATTGTGGTGACGGATTGCCTGCTCATGCGCGGCGAAGCGCCCAAGACCCTGCCGCAGCCCAAGGTGGATACCACCAACAATCATGGGACGGGCTGCACGTTGTCGGCGGCCATTGCCACGGAGCTGGGCAAGGGCCTGCCCCTGCAGGTGGCCGTGGTGCGGGCGCAGGAATTCCTCAATCGCGCCCTGCGCAAGAGCTATGCTCCGGGCAAGGGCTGCGGGCCGGTCAATCACGCTGCCGGACGCTAGCCTGCCGCATGCGGCGGGACGGTGGACGGGCCTTTTTTTGCACATATTTTGCAGCTGAAGCCGCATGCCGTGAGACCGTCAAAAAGAAGGCGCCCATGCCCTTTCGTTTCAGCATGCAAAAGGTGCTCGATTACCGCGAGCAACTGGAAGAAGAAGCCAAGGTTCGGCTGGCCAAGGCCGAACAGCAGCGCAACGAGACCCGCGAGCGGCTGGACATGATTCGGCGGGATCTGATGGAGCAGGAGGAGCGCCTTTACGCCCGCCCGCCCAGCGGGGCCGGGGAGCGCTGGCTGCTGGAACATTTTGTGCGGGGCCTCAAGGCGGACATGGCCGCCACGGCCGTGCAGCTGCGGGCTGCGGAAGGCATGGTGGAGGAGTCCCGCAGGATTCTGGCCGCACGGGCCATGGATCGCAAGATTCTTGACAAGCTTAGGGATCGCCAGAAAGAACACTATATGCACGATGAGCGCATGAAGGAGCAGCGCTTCAATGACGAAATCGCCACACTCCGCTACAAGGCTCCGACTTTTTAAGTTGTACCGCCTGCTTGCCATGCTGTGCATCTTCAAGCTCTGCCTGTTGGGTGCGCTGCTGCTGGATATGGATTGGCGCTTTCTGGACGGTACGCCCGGACGGAATGGCTCGGGAGACGTCGCCCTCGAGACCGATGGCGACGTGGAAAGGGTGACGGCGGCCCTGCAGGCCGGCGATGATGCCGTCGTGTCCGAAAAGGCCGTGCCGCAGGCTCTGGCCGAAGCCGCCAAAGCCGTCGCTGAGGATGCTGAGGGCGCGCCGCAAAAGAACAGGGAACCCCAGGGACTGGAAGCCGCCCTGCTGGCGGCCGAGGCCCGTCCGGTGGCCCGGCCGGCGCCTCTGGCCACCGGCCTTGACGGCAGCGTCATTGCGGACGGTGCGGCGGGGCCGGCGGTCTCGGCCGGGGACGAGGAAAAGGACAGCCCCTTTACGCGCCCGCCCAAGTTTTCGGAACCGCCGCTGCTGGACGCCGGGCTTGCCGGACGCTCCCGCCCGCGTGAGAGCGGGATCATGGATATGCTGGGCCTGAGCAATCTGCCCATTCCCCGTTTGGGCAGCGTCAAGGCGGCCCATGCCGCCGCCCAGGACATGCCCGTTCCCGCCGTGAGCGAGCGCGGCGGCAATACGCCCTTTGCCCCGGCGGCCCAGCAGAATGCCACGGTCATGCCGGGTGCGCCGGCCATTCCCGCCAATATTCCCCGCGGTGAGGATGTCATGGCCCGTCAGGGTGCGACGCTGCCCGGCGATGCGGCGGATTTGCCGGCCCTGCCGCAAAGCCCGACAACGGTCGCCCGTCCGCCCGCGCCCAGCGTCCGGCCCATGACCCTGCCGGATGATCCCAATGAAAAGGCGCAGGATCTGGCGCGGCAGGAACAGGACATGCTTGTGCTGCGCCAGCAGATGGATCAGCGCCTCAAGGAGTTGGAAGGCGCCGAGAAGCGCATGCAGTCGCTCATTCGCGATGCCCGTTCCCTTGAGGATCAGAAGGTGCGCTCGCTCATCCAGATGTACGCCAACATGAAGCCCCGCGTGGCCGCCAAGGCGCTGGAGAACATGGACGAGCGGGTGGCGGTGCGCATTCTGTCGGGCATGGCGCCCAAGCAGTCCGGCGAAATCCTCACCTATACCAATCCCGAAAAGACGGCAAAGTTTACGGAAATCATCACCCGCATGAGGACGCCCTGACCATGCGGCTGCGGCTTCTGCTGGCCTATGACGGCAGTCGCTACAGCGGGTGGCAGATTCAGGAGGCGGCCAAGGCTCCGCTCACCATCCAGGGGGAAGGCGAGAAGGCGCTTGGTCGCCTTTGTGCGCGCCCGGTGCGCCTGTTCGGTTCCGGGCGCACGGATGCGGGCGTGCATGCCCACGGGCAGGTGGCTCATGCCGATGTGCCGGACGCGCGCGCCCATCTGCCGTGGCGGCATGCGCTCAACTGCCTTCTGCCGCCGGATATCCGCGTACTGGCGGCTGAGGCGGCGGATCCGGCCTTCCACGCCCGCCTTGACGCCGTCCACAAAACCTATGTCTATGATTTCTGGCAGGATCGGGCCTTTGTGCCGCCGCGTCTGGCCCCCTTTGTCTGGGCCTGCGGCCCGCTGGCGCTTGCACCCATGCGCGAGGCCCTGCAGATGCTGCTGGGCGAACACGATTTTGCCAGCTTTCAGAACGCGGGCACGCCGCTGGACGATACGGTGCGCCGTATTCTGCGGGCCGAACTGCGGGAACTGCCTGCCGAGGAATTCCTGCCGCCGCATATGCCGCGTCTGCGGCTGAGCATTACCGCCAACGGCTTTCTCAAGCAGATGGTGCGCAATATTGCCGGGCTGCTCGTCGCCTGCGGCAGCGGCAGGCTTGCGCCAGCCGCCGTTCCGGCCCTGCTGGCCGCCTGCGACCGGCAGGCCCTGCCCACGCCCACCGCGCCGCCGCAGGGTCTGGCCCTTGCCCGCGTAACCTATGCGGGCGAGGCGGGCGACGCCATGTGAACGACCGGCGGCCTTGCGCGAAGCCATTGCCCATGAAAAAACCCCGCTGGTGGAGCGGGGTTTTCCGATGTGTTGGGCCATTCATGGGAGGGAACCCGGCTCCGCCAATCGGAGCGCACATCGTATGATGCCTTTGGAATCGACATCCATATGAAATTTTTTTAGCGAAAGGCGCACGGCCTGTCAAGCCGGCATACCGGCAGGTTCGCCCGCGGTCTGGGCCGCCCTGCACGCGTCACGGGAGCCTAAAAAACATCCTCGTCCCCCTGCCCGTCATCCTGCATGCTGCGGAAGCGATGCTGCAGCATGAGCGGCAGGGCATCCCGTTCGTTGGGATCATATTCAAACATGACCGCCGTTCCATAGCAGGAGAAATACTTGCTGCCGTCAGGGTGGAAGGCCACATTCTCATTATAGCCCACAATGGCTTGCGCCCCCTTGTTCATGGCGCGGCAGGCCATGCCGAAAAAGGTCTCTTCCGAGTCAAAGCCCCGGCAGCACACAAGGCCCAATACCTTGGCGATGCGGCGTCCCTCCACCTCGTGGGTCGTCACCACCGGGAAACGTCCTGCCATGAAGATCTCGCGCGCCCGTTCCGTCAGTTCGCCGGACTTGCGACGCTGCTTCTTTTCAGCTTTGCGGGCCTTCTTTTCGCTGTTGCCACCAAGCAGAAAAAACATGGACACCTCCCTTTGGGCACATGCGTGCCAGCTTGTCTGCCTCAAGCCAAGCAAAGTCTGTGCCATAGAAAGGAAAGTGTGTTATTTTAGCATATTGTTGAGCAGCTGTGCAGGGATGTTCCGTGCATGTCAAAAGAGTGACGGGGCCAGAGCGGCGCGAGGGCGAGGCTGCCGGCAAGGGCGAAAGACACCGCAGAGGGAACAGGGCGGACGCAAGCCGCTTTGACAGGCCGGGCGGGGAAGGCCCCGCGGGGCGCAGGAGCGCCGCACCGTGCGGGCGGCACGGCGGGAGCACCCGGGGCTAGCGTTCCCAGACGCGCAGGCGGCTCTTCTTGTCCTTGTGTTCCCACCAGGCCAGGCGCAACCTGTCCAGCACCATGCTGGCCCCGCAAGCCGCAATGAGCACGGCCGCCGTGCTGAAGACGCCGCGATATCCCCAGCCCGCGTTGACCACCGCGCCGCCCAGCAGGGGGCCGATCATGCCGCTGGCGTCAAAGGTCAGCATCATGACATTGGAATTGATGGAGCGCGTTTCCGGCGTGGAGCGGTCATAGACCGTGGCGGCCAGCAGGGGATACAGCAGGCCGAGGCTGATGCCGTAGAGGCAGGCGCAGGGCAGGAAGAAGGCGCGCGGCGCCCAGGCCAGCCCCAGCAGGCAGCAGAAGAGGGTCAGCGCGCAGACCGGCACAATGCGGTAACGGGGCAGGGTATCCAGCAGGTGACCGCCGAACAGACGGATCAGGATCATGGTGATGGTATAGGTGAGGAAGAACCATTCCGGACGCGCGCCGGTCTCCACGCACAGGCCCTTGATGAAGTAGATGGCCAGACAGACCATGATGCTGAAGGTCAGGCAGCCCAGATAGATGAAGGCCAGCCCCGAATGACTGGCCGCATGGATGAGCTTGCGGGCCGTGAGCTGCTCGGCCTCGGCCGGAGGGATTTCCGAGGCGCGCAGCTTGGGGGCCAGCGGCAGGAGCATGCAGAGCGCGGGCAGGCCGAGCATGGCCGTGGCGGCAAAGAGGTGGGGTTCGCCGCCCAGCAGCGGCAACACCCGTTCGCCCACGGCCGGAATGATGGAATAGGGCAGGAGCGTGGTCAGGGAAAAGAGGGCGAAGCCGCGCGCGCTCTGCCCCTTGGGGATGCAGCTCACCATGACCGCCACCACGCAGCAGGAGTAGACCGCCAGCGAAATGCCCTGCACGATGCGCAGCGCCCAGACCATGCCCACCACATGTTCGCGCGGCACAAAGGGATAGGCCAGCATGACGCAACTGGACAGGATGATGGTGCAAAGCAGGGGCGGCAGCTTGTTGCGCTTGAGAAAGACCACGCTGGCCACGGGCCGGAACAGCAGCACCATGGTGGCCAGACTGGCCAGCAGGATGCCGCGCCAGTTGGGACTGACGGCCAGACCTTCCAGCCATTGTTCAAAACAGTAGAACACGGCAAGGTAGCTGTTGCAGCACATGGACATGCAGAACAGGAGGATGAAATCCCGGCTCAACAGCTTTTCCTGCGGCTGCTCGCCGGAAAAGTCCCGCGGGCGGTTCGGACGAAAGGGCATGGTCACCTCTATCGACCGTCGGCCCCGTGCCAGGGGTCAGGCGGCCTTGACGGACGAAGCGGACAGCTTCGCAACGGAGCGCATCGGGGGGGAGAAGGTGGAAACATAGCATCAGCCCCGGTCAAGGTAAAGAGCGGCAAGCGGCGGCCCGCCGTCCGTGGCGCTTGCGGGTTGAGGCTGTCTGGGCTAAGCTGGGGGAATAGGAAAATTGTGTCGTCACATCAGCCTGAAGGAACTTCCATGTCGCAACTGTGCCCCTGCGGCAGCGGTCGGGAACTGGCCGACTGCTGCGGCCCCTGTCTGGACGGTACGGCGCAGGCCGATACGGCCGAGCGCCTTGTGCGTTCGCGCTTTACGGCCTATGCCCTCGGCAATTTTGCCTATGTGCTGGAAACCACCCATCCCGATTTTCGCGAGGATCTTTCGCTCGAGAAGCTCGAGGAACAGACGCGCGGGGTGCATTGGCTGCGTCTGGACATGGGGCCGTGCGAAAACGATGTGCCCGCCGGCCCCAACGGCGAAAAGTATGACGTGGCCGAGTTTTACGCCTATTATGAACTGGAGGGCGTGACCCGCCAGATCGGCGAGCGCAGTTTCTTTGCCCGCAAGGACGGACGGCTGTATTATGTGGACGGCGTACCCCGCAAGGCCGAGGCCTACCGCCGCCCGGAACCCAAGGTCGGCCGCAACGATCCCTGTCCCTGCGGCAGCGGCCGCAAGTACAAGAAATGCTGCGGCGCAACGGTCTAGAACCCTTGGCGACGGTTCCCCGGCGGCATGACGCCTGCGCCGGAGCGCGGCGGCACGCGACGGGGGCGACGCCTCACAGGCAGGAGGGCGGCGCATGGCTTCGGGCGGCAGCATAGCGTGCATCCGGCATTTCTGTCTGGAATGCCAGGGCGGTTCTCCCAAGGGGGTGCGGGAATGTCCGGACACGGCCTGCCCGCTCTGGCCCTGGCGCATGGCGGCGGCCCAGCCCGGGGCCGAAGCCCTCTGGCGCGGGCCGGACGCAGCGCGCCGCGCCCTGCGCGAAATCCGGCGGCAATGTCTGGCCTGTGCGGGCGGGCGGCGGGAAGTGCGCCAATGCGCCGCCCGCGAGGCCTGCCCCCTCTGGCGCTGGCGTTTCGGCGTGCGTCCCCGAACCTATCGGGCGGTGCGGCAGCGCTTCTTTGCGCCCAAGCCCCTGAGCCTCCTTGACTGAATCCCGAAGGCGGCGGCCCGGCATGCACGGCGTCGCGCCTTCTGCAACTCCTGCGCCATGCCCCGTGCGTGGCGCGGCAAAACCCACAGGAGGGAAGATCGTATGCTGCATCAACTGGATTGGTCGCATGCCTCCGGCGGACGCCTGCCGGCCGAAGCCTCTGCCCCGGCAGCTGCCCGGGCGGCGGCAATGGCCGCGCGCCTGCTGGAGGAAACGGCGCAGGGCCGCCTTCCTTTCCTGAACTTCCCCTTTCGCTCTCGTCTGGAACGTGAACTGCCGCCCCTGCTGCCGCGCCTGAGGGCGCGCCGGCACATGCTCTTGCTGGGCATCGGCGGATCGGCCCTGGGCGCACGCGCCCTGCAGCGCGCCTTTGCCCCCGGACAGGACGAACCCGGCCATGACGGCCCCTGCCTCTGGATCGCCGACAATGTCTGCGAGGCGACCCTCGCCCGCTGGCTTGACCGCCTCGAACCGGGCGATACCAGCGTGGTCTGCGTCAGCAAGTCCGGCGGCACCATCGAAACCGTGGCCCAGTACCTGCTGGTGCGGGACTGGCTGCGCGCGACCCTCGGCGAGGGCTGGCGCGAGCATGTGCTGCTCGTCACCGACGACCGCAAGGGCTTTTTGCGCGAGGAGGCCGCCGCCCACGATCTGCCCTCTCTCGAGGTGCCGGATCATCTCGGCGGCCGTTATTCGGCCCTTTCCGCCGTGGGCCTTGTGCCCGCCGCCTTTCTCGGCATTGACTGGCAGGGCCTGCTGGACGGCGCCTCCGGCGTGGGCGGCAGCCTGCTCGACGCGGCCCGGCAGGGCACGCTGGCCGACCATCCGGCCTTCCGGCTGGCCGCCTGGGCCCATGCCCTGGAAGCCTGCGCCTATGATCAGTTGATCTTCTTCTGCTATCTGCCGCAGTGGGCGGCCTTCGGGCCGTGGTTCGCCCAGCTCTGGGCCGAAAGCCTCGGCAAGGAGGGCACGGGCAGCCAGCCCCTGCCCGCCACCGGCGTCACGGATCAGCATTCCATCAACCAGATGTTCCTTGACGGGCCGCGCAACAAGGGCTGCCTCTTCCTCAGCGGCCCGGATGTGGAGGTGCGCCAGCCTGCCGGTCAGGGCCTGCATTTTGCCGCCGCCATGCCTGAACGCTGGCAGTGGCTGGCCGGTCGGCCCTTCGGCTGCCTGCTGGATGCCGAAGGCCTCGGCACGCGCATGGCCCTCTGCCGCAGCGGCGTGCCGCTCGTCCATCTGCGCATGGCCGATGCCTCGCCCCGCGCCGCGGGCGCGCTCATGGGCCTGCTGGAGGCCATGACCCTGCTCACCGGCTGGCTCAATGGCATCAACCCGCTGGATCAGCCCGCCGTGGAACTGGGCAAGCGACTGGCCAATGCCCGCCTGGGCGCGCCGGGTCTGCCCGAAGAAGAACGCGCCATGCGGGAATTCATGGCACAGGAGGGGCAATGTCAGACCTTCTGATGCCTGCGGGAGGCGCGCGGCATGCGTAATGTGAAAGAATGGCTGGGGCTGGCGCATCATGACGCACAGGACGCGCCCGCCCCGACCCCTGCCGAGGATTTGCCCCTCAACTACGCGCGCACGCTCTCGTGGCTCTCGCTGGTGCTGATTCTGCTGACCAGCCTGGGACTGTCGTTCTTCATGTCCAATTCGGCGCGGCAAACCCTGCTCACCAAGCAGGAGGACTTTGCCCGCCTGCTGGCGGATAACCTCAATCATCAGATTTTCCGGCGCTTTGCCCTGCCGACCATTCTTGCCCACGGCCGCATCGCCCTGCGTCAGCCCTCGCAGTACGAGCACCTCAGCGAGGTCGTCGGCTCCGTGATCCACGGTCTGCCCGTGGAGCGGCTGCGCATCTACGACTTCTCCCGGCTGGTGGCCTTCTCCACCAACAAGGAGGATCTGGGCCGCACCGGCCTCGCGCCCGAAGGGCTGGAAGATGTCCTGCGCGGCGGCCCGGCGCAGGTGGAGATCATCTCCGCCATCCCCGACTGGCAGGCGCCGTTCAATATCCCTCTCGCGCGCGGCACCTTTGTCCTGCGCCTGCTCTGCCCCCTGCGCGGCGAGGCGCTGGAGGCCGGGGGCGATCCGCCCCTCATGGGCGCGCTGGAACTCACCCAGGACATTACCGGCGACTATGAGCAGGTGCTTGCCTTTCAGGGCATCATCGTGGTCATGTGCCTGCTGTCCTCGGTCATCCTCTTTGCGCTTCTGCTCATGCTCATCCACCGCTCCGAACGGGTGCTGGCCGAGCGCATGAGCCGCAACCGCCAGCTGGAAAACGAATTGCACAGCAATGAAAAACTGGCGGGCATGGGCCGCGTCATCGCCAGCATTGCCCATGAAATCCGCAACCCTCTCGGCATCATCCGTTCCAGCGCCGAACTTTTGCAACGCCGTACCGACAAGGCCGATGACGGCACCCGCCGCATTCTTGACGCCATTTATGACGAGTCCGTGCGCCTCTCGCAGACCGTCAACGACTTTCTGGACTACGCCCGCCCCCGCCAGCCCCGGCAGGATCTCGTGGATGTCAACCTTGTGCTTGATCAGGCCCTGGCCTTTCTGGAAGGGGAGTGGCACCGCTGCGGCCTGCGGCTGGAACGCGATACCCCGCCCGGCCTCTACCTGCTCGGCGACAAGGATCTCCTGTACCGGGCCTTTTACAATATTCTGGTCAACGGCCAGCAGGCCATGAACGGCCCCGGCGTCATGCATGTGAGCGCCCGTCACGAGGATGGAAACCTCATCCTGCAATTCCGCGACAGCGGCCCCGGCATTGACGAGGCCATCCTGCCCAATCTGCTTGACCCCTTCTTCACCACCAAGGACGGCGGCACCGGCCTCGGCCTGCCCATTGTTCAGTCCATCATCGTCAGCCACGGCGGGCAGCTGCGTCTTGACAACGCGCCCGAAGGCGGGGCAGTCGTGACCGTGACCCTGCCCGCCGCCCCGCCGGATCGCGACGGCGAGTCCGGCGAGACCTCCCCCGAGGCCGCTCCCAAGGAGACCGCATGAGCGAAAAATCGCATATCCTCCTCATTGACGACGAAAAGAATTATCTCCTCGTCCTGCAAACCCTGCTCGAGGATGAAGGCTACAGCGTCACCGCCATCAGCGACCCCGAAACCGCCCTAGCCTTCCTTGGCGAGAGCGAGGTGGATGTGGTCGTCACCGACATGAAAATGCCCCGCATCACCGGGCGCGAGGTGCTGCAGCGCGTCAAGAAAAGCTGGCCCTACATCCCCGTGCTCATCATGACCGCCTTCGGTTCCATCGAAAGCGCCGTGGAAGTCATGAAATACGGGGCCTTCGACTATATCACCAAGCCCTTTTCCAATGACGAGCTGCTGCTCTCCATCCACAATGCCACCGAACTGGCCCGCGCCCACCGCCAGTACCGGCTGCTGCAGGAGGCGATGGAAGATCGCTACGGCGTCCATCAGATCGTGGGCCGCAGTCGCGCCATCCGCGACGTGCTCGCCATGGTGGACAGGGCCGCTCCCAGCCGCTCCACCGTCCTCATCTCCGGCGAATCCGGCACCGGCAAGGAACTTGTGGCCCGCGCCATCCACTATTCCAGCCCCCGCAAGGAAAAGCCCTTTGTCTCCGTCAACTGCATGGCCCTCAATCCCGGCGTGCTGGAAAGCGAACTCTTCGGCCATGAAAAAGGCTCCTTCACCGGGGCCGTGGCCATGCGGCGCGGCCGCTTTGAACAGGCCGACGGCGGCACCCTCTTTCTTGACGAAATCGCCGAACTGACCCCCGAACTCCAGGTGAAGCTGCTCCGCGTCCTGCAGGAGCGCCGCTTCGAGCGCGTGGGCGGCAGCGAGGAAGTGGAGGTCGATATCCGTGTCGTGGCCGCCACCAACAAGGATCTGGCCGCCATGGTCGAAGCCGGCACCTTCCGCGACGACCTCTATTACCGCCTTAACGTCGTGCAAATTCCCCTGCCTCCCCTGCGCGAACGCCGCGAGGATATTCCTCTCCTTGTGGCCCACTTCGTGGAAAAGGTCGCCGCCGACAACAATATGCCTCCCAAAACCTTCAGTACCGAGGCCCTCAACTACCTGACCGGCTACGAATGGCCCGGCAACATCCGGCAACTCGAAAATGTCGTCGAGAGCTGCATCGTCTTGGTTCCCGGCTCCGTCATCGATGTCGATAACCTGCCCGCCGAAATCCGCGACGAAGATGCCCAGTTCAAAAGTGCCGTGGATCTCCTGCCCGTGCAGCTCGACCTTGCCGATACCCTCGAGAAAATCGAAGCCGCCCTCATCCGCCGTGCCCTCGTGCGCGCGGATCTCGTGCAGGTCAAGGCCGCCGAACTCCTCGGCATCTCCAAAAGCCTTCTCCAGTACAAACTCAAGAAATACGCCATCACCGGCCATTGAGGCCCGCGGCGCGGTTCTGCTGTTGCGTGGGCGGGCAGGGCGGCGTTGCGGGCAGAATGGCAAGCGCAAATGAACGCGGCGCACAAGCCGTCTGCCCGCATGTTCGCCACAGGCCTCCGCTTGCCGGACGTTTTGCGTGAGGGGGATGCGGGCTACCGTCCGCGTCATCGCTCGTTCCGCACTCCACAGGGGCGCGGGTGCGGGAAACAGCTGCCGGAGCAGAGACCGTTCGTCTGCGCATGGAGACCACGCCCCCCGGGGCAAGGCCTTGGCCTGATCGCGGATGATGCGTTTGGAAGAGCCTGCGGCTACGCGGGAAACCGGCTGTTCCATAGGCGCTGCGGCCCCACAGCTCAGGCGGTCGGCAGACAGCCCGGCTTTGCTG
>DWZD01000044.1 GCA_019118345.1 Candidatus Desulfovibrio intestinavium
GTGGCATTCACAAGCATAGCTTCTATTTCCATTTGAAAGAATGCGAGTTTCGTTTTAATCACCGTCATGAGGATATTTACAAACTCCTCCTCAAGATGCTCAGAGAGAATCCTCTCTGCTAGTCATGACCCAAAATTTTTACGGATTAAATTCGATGTCCATGTTAAACGAGTCGTGGAAAAAGCCATGCTTTTCGGCACGGAATGGCAAGGAAATTCACAGCGTTATGTTAATAAATTGAATGAGATGCTTGATTCTCCCGCAGAATTTGATTATGCAGCTTTTTACATCGGAAAAAATTTCTGCATGAAAGACAAGTGTGAAGAATGTCCCATATGTGAACAGTGCAATACATATCTGAGCAGCTAATCTTCATTGTTTGCACAGTCATTGCGAAACGAACGCCGCATTTCCCCGTAGGGGAAATGCGGCGTTTTTACATCATGCATGGGGCATTGCTGCGTTTACAGGGTGGCTGCCTCCGGTTCCGGGGCGTCCGCAGGCTTGGGATCGGCCTCTTCCGGGGCATCCGGAGAGGCCTTGGCTCCCGGCATGGACGCCTTGCCGGCGTCGCCGCGCGGCTGGGCCGGGGCGCTGTCGCTGCCGGCGTTGCCGCCCTTGCTGCCGTCAGCGGGCGTCTCGGCGTCCGGCGACGGGGAGGGCGCTTCCTCCGCCGGGGCGGCAGGCGTCGTTGCCGTGTCCGGCGCGTCCGTTGCCGGGCCATCCAGATCAGCCGGACTGTCCGGCGTGGCATCGGGGGCCTTCTCCGCTTCCGGGGCGGTCTGAGCCGCCTCGTCGCCGGACGGCAGGGCGTTCAGATCAATGGGCGCGGGATACCACGGGGGCAGGGGCTTGTCGTTTCGCTGTTCAAGGAAAGCCCGCAATTCTTCCGCACTGGGCAGGGGCACTGAGGGTTGCGCGCCGAGTTGGGGCGTCAGCAGCAGGTGGGCGGGCTGGGCGAGCACGCAGGCCAGCAGGCTGCAGACGAGCAGTGCGCCGCCCGGCCAGCCCCGGCGCACCAGACGGGCGAGGACGACGGCGCAGAGAATGCCGAGGATGCCCAGCACGGGCAGGCCGCTGAGCTGGGCCACCACCTCGCGTTGCTCCGGGGTCAGGTGCAGGGAGGTGAAGTTGACCAGCCAGTCCAGGGTCAGGCTGAAACCGCAGGCCGTGAGGGCCATGCCCGCGTGCAGGAAGAGCAAAGCCACCACGAGGAAGAAGATGCGGCTGCCCAGATCCGAGAGGCGCAGCAAGGCCCGTCCCAGCAGAATGGCCAGCAGGCAGAGCAGGAGGCCGGAACCGCTGAGGCCAGGGGCCAGCAGGCAGAGGGGCACGGAAAGGAAGAGGGCTATCCAGAGGAAGGAACTGCCGCAATTTTCGTGGCGGCTGGCGAGCAGATCGTGCGGAGCCTGCCGCAGGACGCGCGGCCAGGAGACAAAGGGCACAAGGGCCAGCCACGGCCCCATGCCAAGCAGGCCCACGGCAAGAGGCAGCCACCATCTGCCGCTGAGGGGCAGGGGCCAGTGCCAGAACTGGCGCACGACAGACTGCAGATAGCTGTCGGCTTCCACAAGAATGATGAGGGCCAGCAGCCAGAGGGCCACCACGAGCAGCATGCCGAGAAAGCCCGCCACGGCATCCAGACGCTGGGCGCGGGAGAGGCGCAGCCGCCAGAGCAGCCAGACGAGGCTTGTCAGGGGGGGCAGGGCCACATAGGCCAGCCCGCCGCCAAGGCCTGCCAGCCCCGCGAGAACAAAGCCCGCGACCAGAAGCAGGGGAGAGGAGGCCTTTTGCCAGCCGCGACAGAGGCAGGCCAGCGAAAGGAGGGTCAGGGCCGTGGCCAGCGGTTGCGGCCCCGTGAAGTGGGCCAGCAGCGGAAAGAGCAGGCTGCTCAGGAGCATGAGACCGCTGGCAAGGGCGGCCTGCGAACTCGAGCCGCAGGCGCGGCTCAACGCCCAGACCGCCAGCAGGAGCAGCGCGCCGCAGAGGGCTGAGGTCACGGGAAAGAGCAGCAGTTCGGGCAGGCCGCCGAGATTCAGGAGATGATGCAGGCCGCCCATGCACCAGAAGAGCAGGGGCAGTTGCGCGCCCTGCGGGCCGGTGGGGCAGAGCCAGTCGCCGCTGCCCAGACTGGTGAGCGCGGCCAGTACCGAAGGCCATTCCGCCGGGCAGAAGCGGCCGCCGGTCAGGAAAATGGGCCAGAGCTGCACGGCCAGCAGCACCAGCAGAGCCAGCGGCCCGATTTTGGCCAGCGTGAGGAACAGCTGTTGCGCCCGTCCGGCGGGGCGGCTGTGGGTTGAGGGGGGGGCCACCTCAAGCACGGGAATGTCCTCGTCCTCGGGCACGGGGTCGATATGGGCGGTGGTGCCGGGCGCGGCTTTGGGTGTTGCCGGTCGCTGGCCGGCGGACTGCGGCTCGCTGCCGCCCTCAGCGCCGGCTGAGCTGTCGTCAGCGCTCGCGTCAGCGGACGCGGCAGTGGCCTCGGGAGCGGCCTGTGCGTTTTCGGACGAGGTCTCAGGCGCATCTTCGGCGGTCGCCGCCGCATCCGTTGCCTCAGGGCTGTCCGGGCTGTCCGCAGCCGCAGAAGCGGGTTCGGACATGGCCTGCTCGGCGGCGGGCTGGGCCGCTTCGTCGGCCGCTGAGGAGGCCGCTTGCGCCGTCGCCGTTTCCGCCGTGCCGGCGGACAGGGGTTCCTGTGCGGGGGGAGTCTGTTTTTCCGGCACGGGACGGGCGGGCATGCCCTCGTCGCAGCGGATGTCGTGATCCGATTGCTGTCCGGGATAATACTGGCTCATGGGCAACTCCTATGGGGCAGGGGCGGCATGCGCGTCCAGCACAAGATGGCGGGAGGCATGCGGCGCAAGGGTCAGGGAAAGGCGGCGCTCGCCCGGCAGGCTCTGGCCGCTGAAGATGTCAAGCAGACTGCCGGCAACGGGCAGTTGCAGGGCGCAGGCATGTTCCTGGCGGGAAAAATTGATGACCGTCAGCCAGTAGCCGCCCTCGGGCAGGGCGGAACAGAGGGCCAGACAGCCGTCGGCCGGCTGCTGCACGGAGACGAGCCTGCCCCGGGCCAGGCCGGCAGCCTTCCGGGCCAGCAGCAGGCGGGCTGCCGCCATCAGGAAGCTGTCCTGCGCGGCAAGCTGTTCGTCAAGGGGGCCGAAGGCCAGTGTCGCCGCAGGCAGGCTGCCGCTCACGGGGCGTGCGCCGGGCAGGGGCACAAGGCCGCGACTGGGCAGCAGATCGCGTGAGACGCTGCGCGGCACATCCAGTGCGCCAGACAGCTCCTGCAGGCTGACAAAGAGCGGCCCCGGCAGACCGGCGCGACAGGACAGCAGGGCAAGGGCCGCCTGTCGCAGGGCGGCCGCGTTTTCCGGGCGGCAGGCGGCCTCGGCATCCAGCCCGAGGGCACGCGCCGCCAGCGAGGCGGGCGTCGTCCAGAGGAGGGATTCCGTGTCGTCCAGACCGCTCAGGCGGCGGGCTTCGCCGAGAAGATGCTCCCCGTCGGGCAGATCGCGCAGCAGCCGCCAGTCCACTCCCTGCCAGCCATGCAGTCCGCGCGCCAGACGGCTCTGATCCAGGCCGGCTTCCCGCGCCCGGCGCAGCTGGCTGGCCAGCGGTGCGGCATTGCCGCTGAGCAGGGCAAATTCCGCTGCGGGCGCGGTGAGGCTGTCCCGCGAGAAGTCCAACCCCATGTCCAGAACCGGCGCGAGAAGGGAGGGGGGCAGGGCGTCGGCCTGCACGGCCCAGCCGCCGTAGCGGTGTACCTCGCGGGCTGAGGCGGCCAGCGCGCCGTATCCCGGCGCCAGCCGATCGGCCAGCGATGCGCCGCTGCTCCTGTCCGTGCCCGTGGGGGGCACATCCAGCCCGAGCAGGGCTTCCAGCCGCAAGCCGGCCAGCGCCTGACCCTGCAAACCCGTATGCCGGATAATGGCCGCGGAAAGAATGCGGCGGGCCTGCCCGGACGGATCCTGCCAGAGCAGGACGGGGCGTTGGGGATTGTCCGCAAAGCGGTAGACCCAGCGGCGAATTTGTCCGTCCGTGCCGCGAACCTCGCCGGTGGCGGCCCAGCCGCCGGGTTCGGCCCAGTTCAGGGCATCGCGCAGCAGGGTGGGCGGCAGCAGGCCCCGGGAACGAAGCGCATTCACGGCTTCGGGCCGCAGGGCCAGACAGTCCCATTCGCCGGGCACGCCGGGCAGGACGTTCCAGAGTTCGCGCGGCACGCTGATCATGGCGTAAAGGCCGTCAAAGCGCGGTGCGCGACGGGCCTGCAGGATGAAGTCCGGGCCGAGACCGGTGGCGGCGGGCGGCAGCTCGCCGCCAAGCTGGATGCCCGAGGCCTCCAGCCGTTCCCGCAGGCGTTCCAAATCCTCGTCGCTGCCCACGGTCCGGTCGAAATGCAGGGCCGTCACATTGTCGGCCGTGCCGATGCGCGGCGCTTCCTGCCAGATGTCCCCGCGTTCGCCCGTGGGGGCCACATAGAGTCCGCCAATGCCGAGCTGGGCCAGCAGCGGCGGCAGGGCCGGGTCGGCCAGCGCAGCCAGGGCGTTGCCGGAACAGCCCAGCGTGTAGGGATCCGCTTCCAGCCAGTTGGGGGAGGCCGAGAGCAGCAGGGAGCGGTTCTTGCTCAGGGAGCTGTTGCTCCAGATGCGTTCGGTGCCCGAAACCTGCGCCGCCAGCAGGGGGGCGGCCCCCAGCATGGACTGCCGCTCCAGCCATTGCACATAGCCGGGATCGGCCCGGGGCAGGCGGGCTTCAGGCGTTGCGGCGCCGGTCTGTCCGCCGCCCGTGCGGCGCGCGCCCGTACAGGCGCCCAGCAGCAGGGCCGCCAGCAAAAGCGACAGCAGCAGGAGAAGGCGACCGGCAGGTCGCCGGGCAGGATGGGGCATCGTCCGCATGATCAGGCGTTCCCGGAGGATTCCTCCGCCTTGGCCTGCGTCCACAGCTCGTCCTTTTCGTCCAGGGACAGGGCGGCAAAATCCCGCCCCTGTTCGCGGGCCAGGGCTTCCATGCGGGCAAAGCGCCGGAGAAAGCGGGTATTGGCGTCATCCAGGGCCTCGCTGGCCTTGATGCCCTTGCGGCGTCCCAGCTCGGCGATGCTGAAGAGGAGATCGCCCAGTTCGTGGCGCTGGGCCTCCTTGTCGTCGGCGGCGGCCACATCCAGCCATTCCAGCCATTCGGCTTCCACCTGCTGTTCCACGTCCTCGTCGTCAGGCCAGGTGAAGCCCACGCGAGCGGCCTTGGAATGGATGCGGTAGGCCTTGGTCAGGGGCGGCAGGCTGGCGGGCAGGCTGTCAAAGACGCCCTTGGGCCGGCCGTCGGCGTCGGCGTGCTCGCCGCGCTTGATTTGTTCCCAGGTGTTGAGCTGCTCGTCGCGGGATTCAAAATGGGCGTCGCCGAACACATGGGGATGGCGGCGGATCATCTTGGCGCAATTGTGGGCCAGGGCGTCGTCCAGCGAGAACTTGCCCTGCCTCTCGTAGAGGCGGGCCACAAAGAGCAGCAGAAAGGCCACGTCGCCCAGCTCCTCGCACACGTCGGCATCCGAGCCGGAACGAATGGCGCTGACCAGCTCGTGGCTTTCCTCAATGATGTATTCGGCCAGGCTGCGGGGGGTTTGTTCCTTGTCCCACGGGCAGCCGCCCTCCTCGTCCAGGAGGCGGTCAAGCACTTCCCGCAACTGTTCAAGCGCGCTTTTTTCCATGCGATCTTCCTTTGTTGTCACGAGGCCCTGTCGTCCGCGCGGTCTAGATGTTGAAAAAGCTGAGCACTTCCGGCGGCAGCCAGGCCCGGATTTGCCCGATCAGGCTGCTAAAGTAGGGAAGCGCCCGGGAATTTTGGAGAAAAAGCATGTCGCCCAGAATTTTTTGCATGACAAGCAGGACAATGGAGCAGATCAGCACGCCCTTGCCCAGACCGAGAATGCCGCCCGCCAGCTTGTCCACCCAGGACACGAAGGTGAAGGACAGCACCTTTTGCAGGATGCGGGCCACGAGGGCCACCAGAATGATGGTGGCGATGAAAATGAGGACAAAGGCCGCCAGCTGTCGCAAGGCCGGTTCGCTGATGAAGGTCAGGTGGCCGGAGAGCAGCGGATGAAAGCGGTGCGCGGCCCAGAAGCCGCCCACCAGGGAGGCCAGTTCGGCCACTTCGCCCACAAAGCCGTTCCAAAAGCCGCGCAGGGTGAAAAAGACCAGCACCAGCACCACGACGACGTCAAAGATATCCTGTCCCATAGGCTCCTCAAAGATAGGTGGGCACAGCCTAGCAGAAGGCGGCGCGCCTCACAAGAGCGTGCGTTTCCCGTTTTCTCCGGGCGGCGGGCGGCTGTACAGCGGCGGGGCAATAGGCTATGGTGTCGCGGTGAAGACGCCCCTGCCCCAGGACTCCCGCCCCGCTGCCGACGCGCACGGCAGGGTGGCCCCCGATGATCGCGCCCGCATCGACGTGACGGTGTGCGGTCGGCGCTGGGAACTGCTGCGCGCGGCCAACCTCGAGGAACTCTGGGAGGCCATGACAGAGGATCCCCGGAATTTCGAGGATGAGCGCCTGCCGTACTGGACGGAACTCTGGCCTTCCAGTCTGGTGCTGGCCCAGTGGCTGGAATGCCGGCAGGCTGAGATTGCCGGGCGGATCTGTCTGGATCTGGGGTGCGGCCTGGGCTTGACGGCCCTGGTGGGCAGCCTGCTCGGCGCGCGGGTGCTGGGGCTGGACTACGAGGCCGAGGCCCTGCATTTTGCCGCCCGCAACGCGGCGCACAACGGCCTTGCGCCGGGGCCGCTCTGGGCCGTCATGGACTGGCGGCGGCCCGCCGTGCGTCCCGGGGCCGCCGCACGCATCTGGGGGGGCGACATCATGTACGAAAAACGCTTCGTGGCCCCGGTCATGCGTTTTCTGGAGCATGCCCTGTCCCCGGATGGCGTGGCCTGGCTGGCCGAGCCGGGGCGCAATGTCTACGAGGCCTTCCTGCAGGCCCTGCACGGCGGCGGCTGGCAGGGACGGCGGGTTTTCGGGGCGGAGGTGGCGCCGCTCTATGCCCAGCCCGTGCCCGTCACCGTGCACGTCTGGGAAATCAGCCGCCGTGCGACGGCTTTGCGGCCCGCCGGCGAGGCAGGGAGATGAGGCGTGGGCAAGCTGACCCGCTTCGGCGTTTCACTGGATGAGGAATTGCTGGAACCCTTTGACGGCCTGTGCCGGCGCAAGGGCTACGGCAACCGTTCGGAGGCCATTCGCGATCTGATCCGCAGGGCGCTGGTGGAGGAGGAATGGCAGCATGCCGAGACCGATGCCGCCGGAACGCTGACCCTGGTCTACGATCATCACAAGAACGATCTGGCCCGCAAGCTGATGCGCATGCAGCATGATGATCATGACCTCATCATCACCACCCTGCATGTGCATCTGGATCATCATAATTGCCTGGAAGTGCTGGTGCTCAAGGGGGACGCCGTCAGGGTTCGCGCCCTGGCCGATCGTTTGATCTCCTGCAAGGGCGTGAAGCACGGCACCTTCAGCGGAACAACCACAGGACAGGATCTCGCCTGAGTTATGGAAGACGTACAACGCCATGCGCCGCAGGTGGCGCTGCCCATTGATACGGTTGGGGTTCGGGGCATCACCATGCCCCTGCTGGTGCGCGACAGGGCCGAAGGCAGCCGGCAGACCGTGGCCCGCGTGGACATGGGCGTGGATTTGCCCGCGGACTTCAAGGGAACGCACATGAGCCGCTTTGTGGCGGCGCTGGAAGAATGGAACGATACCATCAGCTATCAGTCCGTGCGGCGGCTGCTGGCGGCCATCAAGGAACGGCTGGAGGCCCGGCGGGCCTATGTGCATTTCTGCTTTCCCTATTTTCTGCGCAAGGCAGCGCCCGCGTCCGGGAGTCAGAGTCTGGTTTCCTATGACTGCCGCCTTACCGGCGAGCTGAGCGACGAAGGGCAGCATTTTTCGCTGGATGTGAACGTGCCGGTCATGACCGTCTGCCCCTGCTCCAAGGCCATCAGCCGCGAAGGGGCGCACAGCCAGCGCACCATGATTCGCCTGTCCGTGCGCATGACGCATTTCTGCTGGATCGAGGACTTCATCGAAATGGCCGAAGCCTCGGGATCGTCGGCGGTCTATACTCTGCTTAAACGCGAGGACGAGAAATACGTCACCGAGCACGCCTTTGCCCAGCCCACCTTTGTGGAAGACGTGGTGCGCAACGTGGCCCAGCGCCTGCTGGCCCATGACCAGATTTCCTGGTTCCGGGTGGAGGTGGAAAGCATGGAATCCATCCACAGCCACAATGCCTTTGCCTGCATCGAGCGCACCCTGAGCGCAGGGAACAGGCCGTAACCCGTCCGCGCCTCTTCCGGGCCGGTGGAAAAAGGCTTTTGCCTTTTGCGGCTTTTTGTGGTAAGAGCGTGGAAAAGGGAGTGAAGTATGAGCATTTCCAGCAGCATGCACATCGGGGCCTCGGCCCTCACCGCATTTGGCGCGGATATGCAGACCGTGGCCCACAACGTCGCCAACGTCAATACGGCCGGCTTCAACCCCCAGCGTGCGGCATTTGCCGATGTGTCCGGCAACAGGGGCACGCGCCTTGATACGGTTTTTCAGGGCGGCGGCCTGGCCGGGCAGGAAGGCACGCGCATTTCCTACGAAGAGTTGCGGCAGCGCGCCCGGGATATGGGCGCCGATGCCGGGACGCCGCTGGAAAGCCTTTTTCCCAGCGGTACGAGTCTGGAACGGGAAATGGCGAATCTGGTCGAACTGCCCCACACCTATGAGGCCAATGCCCAGGTCGTCCGAACGGCGGACGACATGCTGGGCGTCATTCTGGACATGACGGCCTGAGTTCGTGATCATCCTGCGGGATCTTCCCGTTTTTTCAACCCGCGCAAGCGGGTTTAGCCTTGTTTGGAGAAAGAATGCGTCAGGCACTCAACCTGCTGCCCCTCCTTTTGATTTCTGTCATGTTCCTTGGCTGCACCGCCCGCAAGCCCAAGGATGAGGATCTGCTGATCCGCTATCGCTCCAATGTGGAAGCCTCCCTGAAACAGGAACAGGATGCGCGGGACAGCGCATCCGGGCAGAACGTGGTCAGGATGGCCCGCTCCGCCATTGGCACCCCCTATGTGCCGGGCGGCCGCAAACCCGGCGGTTTTGACTGCTCAGGTCTGGTGCAGTGGGCCTATCAGAGCGTGGGGGTCAAACTGCCCCGCACGGCACGCGAACAGTCGGTCATCGGTCAGCGCATCATGCGCGTGGAAGATATGCGCGCGGGGGATATTGTGGCCTTCCGGCATCCCCGGCGCGGCTATCATACCGGCATCTACGTCGGCGACGGCAAGTTCGTGCACAGCCCGCGGCGGCGCAGCTCGGTCAAGATCAGTTCGCTGAGCGATCCCTACTTCAATACGACCTTTCTGGGGGCGCGGCGGGTGTCCATGAGCGGGGCCAGCGGCGAGGATCTGGTGGCGCAGGCCGAAAGCCGCATGGAACAGTACACCGAGGAACGCATGGTGCGCGACATGGAGCGCTCCCGCGCATCGCGCCAGAAAGCGACCGCCGAATCCCGCAAGAAAAGCCGGGACAAGGCGCAATCCGCCCGCCAGGGCAAGAAAAAGGACTCGGTGAGCAAGCCGTCCGAACAGCGCAAGAAGACCCAGGCGCGCGCGTCTTCCCAGAGCAAGAAGAGCAAGGAAAAGGCCCGCTCGTCCTCGGCGCGCAAGAAGGAAAAGGCCCGCGCGTCTTCCCAGGGCAAGACAAGCAAGGAAAAGGCCCGCGCATCCTCGGCGCGCAAGAAAAAGAGCGCCTCAGCCCCGAGCGCGGGAAAGGGCAAGGCCTCTTCCCGCTCGTCACGCGAAAAATCTTCGTCCAAAACCAGGAAAACCTCATAAGGCTTTTCTTCATCTACCCCACCGTCAACAAAGTGAGGTCACATGCTGCCTTCCCTTAGCCCCGTTGAAGTGTATAAACGCCTGGAGGCCGGTGAAGTGCGTCTGGTTGACGTGCGTGAAGCCGACGAGCTGGCCGCCGTGTCCATCCCCGGCGCGGAAGCCGCTCCGCTTTCGGCCCTGCCCTTCCTGAACCTGCCGCCGTCTTCGACGCAAAAGCCGGTTGTCTTCCTGTGCAATTCCGGTTCGCGTACCCGCGCCAATGCCGATGTGCTCGAACGGGTGGCCGCCGGCCCCGCCTGGCAGATGCTCGGCGGCATGAAGGCCTGGGAAAAGGCCGGCTTGCCGGTGGTGCACGGCGAAAAGGCCGTGCTGCCCATGAATCGGCAGATTCAGGTGGCCGCCGGTTCGCTGGTGCTGCTCAGCCTGCTGCTGTCCTGTCTGTCGCCCCTCTTTATCTGGGTCACCGCCTTCGTGGGGGCGGGCCTCATTTACGCCGGCCTGACGGGCGTCTGCGGCATGGCCAAGCTGCTGGCCAAAATGCCCTGGAACAAGAAATAGGCACGCTCAGACCGCACGCGAGCGGATCGCGCGCGTCAGATGCGGAATTGCGGAGGGGCCGCCGTCAGGGCTGGCCCCTCTTTTTGCAGGCAGGGCCTCCTTCGGGGCGGTCAGACGAGGGATGCGGAGGCATGTCGGCAGGTTCTTCCTCTCTGGTTCGCGGGCGTCTGGCGCCCAGCCCCACGGGCTTCCTGCACCTCGGCAATGCCTGGGCCTTTCTGCTGGCCTGGTGGGCGGCGCGCAGTGCGGGCGGGCAGGTTGTCCTGCGGCTGGAAGATATCGACCCGCAGCGCTCGCGGCCCGAATATGCCGCGGCCATTCTCGAGGATCTGCGCTGGCTGGGGCTGGACTGGGACGAGGGGCCGCTGCCGGAAACGGGCGGAGAGGGCGCCCAATTCGCTGAGCGCGGCCCCTGCGGGCCGTATGTGCAGAGCCGCTGCACCGCCTTCTACACTGAGGCCCTGCGGCGGCTGGAGGCGCTCGGTTGTCTTTATCCCTGCTTTTGCACCCGCAAGGAACTGCGGGCGCTGGCCGGAGCGCCGCACATCGACGACGCGGGCGCGCCCTATCCGGGCACCTGCCGCCGCCTGACGCCCGCAGAGCGCGCCGCCCGACAACGGGCCGGCCATCGGGCCTGTCTGCGCGTTCACGGGCCGGATGGGGTCATGGCCTTTGACGATCAGCTGCGGGGGCCGCAACGGCTGCGTCTGGAAGACTGCGGCGGGGATTTTGCCGTGCAGCGATCCGACGGCGTCGTGGCCTATCAGCTGGCCGTGGCGGTGGATGACGGCAGGATGGGCATCAATCAGGTGGTGCGCGGTCGGGATATTTTGCCGTCCACCCCGCGTCAGATTGCCCTTCTGCGGCTTTTGGGCTATACAATTCCGACATATGCGCATGTTCCCCTGCTCTGCGATGCGGACGGGGAGCGGCTGGCCAAGCGGCATGCGAGCCTTGCCCTGCGCAGTTTGCGGGCAGAGGGCGTCGCCCCGGAGCGTATCGTCGGCCTGCTGGCCTGGCTGGCGGGCGTCAATCCGTCCCGCCGCCCTCTGCGACCGGTGGAGGCGCTGCGACATTTTCATCTGGATGCCCTTCCCGGAGACGATATCCGGCTTGATGCGGCCATGCTGGACAGCTTGCGCCGTGCCGCGCCGAACCCCTGACAGTAAACGCTTTTGGAGGAAGTATGGTGCTTGAGCAGACTTTTCTGGACACGGTTTTTCCCGCTGAGCGGACGGATGCCTTTTTTGATGCCCTGTTCGGCGGCGCGGAAGAGGGCGCCTACGATATCCGGCTTGTCTGCCGGCAGGTGAATGAAAACAGGGCGGATCTGGCCTTTGAACTGCACCAGCGTCCGGGAAAGTGTCTGGTCTGCAATCTGACCTATGGCCTGCCGCAGGTTTTTCAGCGTCATCCCGTGCTGAACGTGGCCGGGGTGGCCCGGGCTGTGGCCGAAAAGCTGGGCTGGTCGGACAAGAGTCCGTGGAAACTGGGTTCCACGCAGGAGATCAGCCGCGAATTGCATTGCATCCCCTTTGTCATTGAACGCGCCTGAGGCAGCTGTCACACCGGGCGTCAAGCCGGCGGACGGACACGCTGGGCCTCGGTGAGCCGCCGCCCCTGCGCTGCGCGTGCCGTCGGGCCACGCGCGGCGGAACCGGGCCTGGGCGGGCTTTCGCGCGTCCGGGCTGATATCCTTTGCCGGTTGCCGCGCGATGGGGGCAAATGACGGTCATCCCGCCGCAACGCCGTGACCGCGTTCGCCGTTCGGGGCTGCGCCCGACCGGGGGAAGCGGCGCGCTTCCGCCGGCTTTCGCGGCCCGCGAGGCCCACACCCTGATGCCGTTTGCCCGCGACCGTGCGAAGCCGCAGGAGTTTTTCATGATCACGCCGCCTTCCCGTCTGGAAAACAACGCCTTTCTCGGCCTGCTCTGCGTTGCCAGCCTGGCCTTCCTCTGGATGATCAGGCCGTTTTTCGACGACATCTTCTGGAGCATCGTCATTGCGCTGCTGTTCATGCCCTTGCGGCAGATCCTGCGGCGGCGCGGCCTCGGCCCCAATATGGCCTCGCTGTGCACGGTGCTGGTCAGTCTGGCTTTCATCATCCTGCCGGCGGGCTACCTGCTCTATACCTGCCTGAGCGAACTGGCGCAGCTGTATGCCCGTTTGTCCGGCAACAGCGGCGAGATCAATGAAATGGTGGACAAGCTGCGGCAGGCGCTGCCCGCCGTGGTGGAATGGCTGGAAAAATTCGGCTACGGGCCGGAAAAGATCAAGGCCGCGCTTTCCTCCACCGCCGTGACGGTCAGCGGCTATCTGGCCCGGCAGACCATGAGCATCGGCGGCGGGACGGTCAACTGGTTCATTGATCTGGCCATTGTGCTGTATCTGGCCTTCTTTCTCCTGCGCGACGGCGAGCGCATCCGCGCCCTGCTCATTCGGGCCATGCCGTTCGGGGATCATCGCGAGGAGCTGCTGTTCGCCCGCTTTGCGCTCATGCTGCGGGCCACGGTGCGCGGCACCCTGCTGGTGGCCATTGTGCAGGGCACACTGGGCGGCATCATCTTCGCCGTGCTGGGCCTGCGCGCGCCGGTACTCTGGGGCGTGGTCATGACCCTGCTCTCGCTCATTCCCGTGGTGGGCGCGGCCGTGGTCTGGCTGCCCGCGGCCGTGTATCTGCTGCTTACCGGGGAATATGTGTCCGGGGTGGTGCTGCTGGCCTATGGCGTCTGCGTCATCGGCCTGGCGGACAACGCCCTGCGCCCCATTCTGGTGGGCCGGGACACCAAGTTGCCGGATTTCATGGTGCTGCTGTCCACCCTGGGCGGCTTTGCCCTCTTCGGTCTCGACGGCTTCATTACCGGGCCGGTGCTGGCGGTGCTCTTTGTGACGCTCTGGCAGATTTTCATGGAAGAATTCTGCCCCGAAGCGGGGGGCACGCAGGTCGGGGAGGGGGCTGCCGCGCCTGATGCTGCCGACGGGGCCGGTGCAGAGCCGAGGGACGAATCCTCCTCTTTTTCCTCATGAAGCGTTTTTCTCTACCTGTGCAAGATGGTGCCGGAGGCCGACATGTCGTCAGCGCGTGATCATTTTTCTTCCCGTCTGGGCGTTCTGGCCGCCACCCTCGGCTCCGCCGTGGGCCTGGGCAATATCTGGAAATTTCCCGCGCTGGTGGGCCAGAACGGCGGCGCATCCTTTCTGCTGGTCTATATTCTGGCCACGCTCTGCATCGGCCTGCCGCTCATGATCGTGGAACTGTCCATCGGCAGGGCCGGAAGGCGCAACGTGGTGGGCGTCTTTCGCGTCATTGCCCCGAAAAGCGGCTGGTGGCTCATCGGCCTCGGCGCGGTGATCAGCTGCGTGTTCATTCTGGGCTTTTATTCGGATGTGGCGGGCTGGGTCTTTGCCTACATTTTCAAGGCTGCCACCGGCGGCGCGGCCACAACCGATCCGGCGGCGGCGCAGGCGGCTTTCGCCAGGCTGACGGGCGATCCCGTGGCCGCGCTGGGCTGGCAGTGGCTTGTCCTCATCCTCACCGGGGCCATCATCATGCGCGGGGCTTCGCAGGGCATCGAAAAGGTGACCCGCATCCTCATGCCGCTGCTCTTTCTTCTGCTGGTCGGCATCTGCCTGCGCAGCCTGACCCTGCCCGGCGCGGGAGAGGGCCTGCGCTTTCTCTTCATGCCGCAATGGGATCGCATTTCCGGCGACGTGATCCTCATGGCCATGGGGCTGGCCTTTTTCAAAATGTCCGTGGGCATGGGCTGCATGCTCATCTATGGCAGCTATTTCAAGGAGGATGTGCATATCCCCTCTGTGGCCCTGCGGGTCATGGTCTGCGATCTGCTGGTCTCCCTGCTGGCGGGCATTGCCATCTTTCCGGCGGTGTTCAGCTTTGATTTTGCGGTGGAGCAGGGGCCGGCACTGCTGTTCATGACCATTCCGGCGGTTTTTGCCTCCCTGCCGGGCGGCAGTTTGCTCACGACCGTCTTTTTCTGCCTGTCCGCCATTGCCGCCACCGGGGCCATCCTGTCCCTGCTGGAAGTGCCGGTCTCCTGTCTGGCCGAGCGCTTTTCCTGCTCGCGCACCCGGGCGGTTCCCCTTGTGCTCGCCGGGCTGATGCTGCTGGGCGCGCCGGCCACGCTCTCGCTGGGCATCTGGCAGGATGTGCGCGTGTTCGGCCTGACCTTCTTTGATGCCTACGATGCCCTGTCTTCCATGATCCTCATGCCGGTGTGCGGCATTGCCACCAGCCTGTTTGTGGGCTGGTTCTGGCCCGAGAGGGCGGCGCTGGCCGCCCTGGGCAACGACAGGGCCGCGCGGACGGTGCGCCTGCTCTGCCGCAGCCTGACCCCGCTGCTCATTCTGCTGGTTTTGCTGCACGGCCTGGGCCTTGTCTGAGCCGCAGAACACTGTCCGCCCGGACACGGGGGCAGAAGTTTTCGCTTGACAGGGCAGCCCCTTTGGGGCATTGTTCCAGATGCGCCAGCTTAGCTCAGTTGGTAGAGCAGCTGATTCGTAATCGGCAGGCCAAGAGTTCAAGTCTCTTAGCTGGCTCCAGAGAAAACAAGGACTTGCGGGTAAGACCGCGAGTCCTTTTTTCGTATCTGGCAGAAGGGCCTGTGCTGTTACCGCATCGTTTTTGCCGCAGGGCGGAAGCAGCAATGGCAACCGGAGAAGATGACAGGCAGGAAAAGCGTCCGGAAGAGGAAGCCGCGCTCACGGCTCAGCGCTGCATGGCGGAATGACATATGACGGCGCACGGACTCGTCGGCGGCGTGGGGCGGCATTGCCTCCACGCCGGCCGTTCATGAGGGCTGGCGAGGGGCGTCAGGGACGCGGTCATGCCGGACAAAGCAGGGGGGCCTGTCTGTCCTTTTCGGAAAGAACAGGATGGGCCACCGGCCAGTCGATGCCGAAGGCGGGATCATCCCAGCGATACGCTCCTTCGTCCCCGGGGCAGTAATAGTCCGTGCATTTGTAGTGGAAATGCGCGATTTCGCTTGTGACGACAAAACCGTGCGCCAAGCCCGGAGCAATCCAGAGCTGCCACTGATTTTCCTGCGTCAGTTCCACGCCGTACCAGTGCCGGAACGTCGGCGAGTCGGGGCGAATATCCACCGCGACATCAAAGACGCTGCCGAGCGAAACGCTGACAAGTTTGCCCTGGGGGCGGGTTTTCTGAAAATGCAGGCCGCGCAGCACGCCATAGGTCGAGCGCGAATGATTGTCCTGCACAAAGGGGAGCGTGATGCCCGCTGCTTCATAGCGTTCCTGCTGCCAGGTTTCCACAAAATAGCCGCGTGCGTCCCCGTGAATGACGGGTTTGATCAGCAAGACGCCGTCAATGCCGGTTGTGACAATTTCCATCGCAAAACTCCTTTTAGGGGGGCGCACCTTTCGGGCATGGCGCAATGAGCCTTCCGTGCCGGGTCAATGCGCTGCCGCATGCAAGGCTCGGCTGTCGTTATTCTGGGCAAAACTGGCCAGCGTTCTGCCGTATTCCCGATTGACAAGCCCATCGAGTGCGACAAGCAAGCCTTGCGGGGAAACGGCATCAACGAGCTGCGCGTGGGGATAGGCCTGCTTGCGTATTCTTTCAGCGGGCGCGCCCAGATCAAAGCAGATCAACGGTACGCCCATCTGCATGCATTCCTGCACGGTATAACTGAATGTTTCCGGCCAGATGGAGAGAAAGATCACAGCGGCGATCCCCGCCTCGTTCAGCAGTTTCGGCAAATCTTCGCGAACATAGGGGCCATGCCTGAGGGCGTTTGGGGGCAGTCCCTTCTCGGGGCAATAGCCGAAAATGTGGAGCTTTGCCCTGATGCCCCGCTGCGCGAGAAGGTCAAGCAGCTGTCCGGCCAGGCGTGAACCCTTGAGCGGTACAAAATTCCCGATAAATGCCAGTTGCAGGCAATCTCCCGGGACAGGACGGACAAACGGCCCCAAAAACGCCGCAAGCGGTTCGTGCTCCTGTACGCGCAAGCGGGAGGCGAGCGGATATACCCGGCAAATGATGGCGCGGGATGATTCCGAGAAGCAGGTCAGCCCGTCGCAGAGCTGGAAGAAGGATAGCCATGCGGCGCGCCAGATCGTGATATCCGTTTCTCCCGCAATGCGGTTGGCGTTGCGCGGCAGGCACGTGCGGCAGGTTTCGAGATGGGGAACGCCGCAATGGGCGTTGTCCGCATGAAGAAGAAAGAGGGACGGGCAAAGGGAGAGAAAATCGTGAAAGACATACTGCAGGACAAACCCCTGACGGCGTTTCCTGTCCCGGAAAAAGGCGATGATCGAAAGAGGATCGGGATGGAAGGCGACATTGTTGATGAACACGCGGGCAACGGGAAGCACATGGAAAAAATCGTCCATATCTTCCAGACAATCCAGCTCCACGGGACGTTCCTCGGCAATGTGGCGGCAGGAAAGCGACCAGCGGCCATCCTGCGTATAGCGGAGCAGAAGGATGCGCCAGCCCTCACCGGTCAGGCGTTTTACCTGCCGTTCCCGGTAGGCGACGGCTCCGTTGCCCTCGGAATCAAGATCCACCAGCAGCAGGCAGCCCCTTCCGCCTGTCGCGAGATGCCAGGCGGCCAGCGTCCGGTATGCCCGCCAGGGATCCGCCAGAACATGCGCCGAAACCGACTGCATGGCACGCGGCCAGCGTTGCTTCAGGATATGCTGATGTTCGGCGACAAGGCGTTCCTTTTCAACACTGGAGAAACTGCCGCCGTGATCGTGGCGCACAAAGAGGTTGGGCACGAGGACATTGAGCCAGCCCCGGCTTGCGGCGCGCATGCACCAGTCGCATTCCTCGCCGTAGCCGCGTCCGAAGGTTTCCTCGTCCAGCGGGCCGATCTCGTGCCAGCAGGCCATATTGACGGCCATGCAGAAGCCGACGCCGGAATGGATATGGCAGCGCGGCGTCGTGCGCGCGTCCAGATGGGAAAAGGCCTCGTCGTATTCCTCGAGCGTAAAGGGAGGGGGAATGTCGTTGTCCTGCCCCCGAATCGGAAAGCTGAAAAAAACCGCCGCATTGGAAAATGGCGTGGCAGAGGCGATCTTGCCGCCGCCGTCAGCCTCGGGCGCGGCAAGCGGCGCGACAAGCCGGTGCAGCCAGCCAGACGGCACGACCGTATCCGTATTGAGCAGGACGGCAAAAGCGGTGTTCACCTGACGCATGGCGCGGTTGACCGTGGCGGTAAAGCCCATGTTCCGCTCGTTGCGCAGGATGGATGCCGTCGGTCTTTCCCGCAGGGCGCGTTCCAGATACGGCACAATCCGGGCGTCAGTGCTCTTGTCATCAATAAAGAGGAGATGGGCTTCCGGCGGGGTGTGGGCAAGCAGCGACGGCAGCAGGCGTTCAAGATGGTGCAGCCCGTTGTAGACCGGAATGACGATGCTGACGTCGGCGGCCCGAACAAGGGGACAAACCGGGGAACGCGCCCGCATGGCCAGCACCTCGCTCAGGCGGAGGGGGGGACGCCAGTCGTCGGGCGAAAGCGCGGTTCCGGTATGCGGGTCAAGGACGCGCACCGCCGCCGTCAGTCCCGAGCGGCTGAGGTTGCGGCAGGCGTCAAGAAGGCCCGGCACAATGCCCCGGCAGAAATACATGCGTTGGGCCAGAACAAGCGGAACAAGAATGGCCCAGCGCAGCGGACGCCACACCCGGGAAAGCAGCGGGAAAGATTCCGGGGCGGATTCCAGCAAGGCCAGTATCCGGCGTTTGCCGGACAGGGGGAGCGTTTTGCCCGCCAGACGGCGAAACGTCGCCCAGGGCAGCAGACAAAGCACAATGGCGATTTTCCCTCCGAGGCTGCAATGAGCGTCGCTTCCCCAGACATGTTTTCGCCAGAGGGCGCCACAGGCGGACAGGCGGTCTTTCAAAGAGGAAGGAGGGGAGGGGGCATGAGGCATGGCGTTTCTCACAAAATGCTGAAGGGCAAAGGGGGCATGTCTGAGGCAGGGCATCCGCAGCAAGCCGAGGCGTCGGGCGTCAGAGGGAAATTGCCGTCTTGCCGCCTCCGGATGCGGGATGCTGCCGGCGGATCCGACGCCACCATGCCCCGATGCGGCGCAGAGGCGAGGTCATTTTCCAGGAAGTGGAAGCGATCATGGCCTCGACCATTGCCTTGTGCCGGAGAAACGCCTCGTTTAGCGCCTCGAGCCTCCGCTGTGCCTCCTCCATCTGTGCGCGCACGGCCCATGAATCCAGCGCATTGCCCTCCAGCAGGGCGAGCGGCAGGGCAGGCAGGGGGCCAGCTGCATTGGAGGCCAAGGCAATGACATAACAAGCTGCCGGAAGGTGCGCGGTCGGTAAGAGGACGTTCTCGTTCAGAGTCTTGCTGTCCCAGCAGGCAAGGGTTTCCGGTCGGCGCGGGCAGATGACCGAGGCAAAAAGTGTTTTTTGATCGTAGAATTCGCACTGGCGAAACTCTGCGGCCAGCAAATCCTGAAGTTCCTGCCGGTAGAGTTCTCGGACATGAAACGGATTGGGGCCGATCACATCTTCAAGGTGGGCCTTGTCGGGCGAGGAGAGCAGCAGCAGACCGTCCGGCCGCAGCACGCGCCGAAATTCGGCCAGCATTTGGGCCTGCTGGTCGTGGTGCTCGATGGTTTCAAAGCTGACGACCAGATCGACCGAAGCGTCGGGCAGAGGGAGGGCGGCGGCGCTTCCTTCGAGAAAGGAAAGATTGTGATGCGCATAGGTTGCGCGGGCATGGGTCACGGCGTCTGCAGACACATCCACGCCGATGACGGAACGGGCGGTCCTCGCAAGCAGAGCGGAACCGTAACCCTCGCCGCTGGCGCAGTCCAGCACGTCGCGCCCCTCGGCCAGACCGACGGCCACGGCATAGCGCAGATAATGTTCGAGGGCGATTTCTCCGGCGATCTGGGGGCAGTAACGTTCGCCTGTGAACTCCATGAGCCGACCTCCGGGATGCTGCCTACGGATGGATGATCCGTAGGGAAATGTCCTTCATGGGGATGCCCACCAGCCCCGTGGGCACGCTCGTGCTGACGGATTGCAGCACAAGGGCGTCATGCCGCCATTGATGCTGGATGTGATTTTCCTGCGAGCCTTCGGCCACGGCCACGCCGATGGTATATTCCCCGCGCTCGATAATGGGCATGCGAAAGGTGAAATCCGCCGTGAAAAAGCGGCCTGCCTCCACGAACAGCGGCGCATCCGCATAGCTCAGCCAGGTATTGTCGCCGAACAGCACCTGCCCCGTCCGATCCTTGAACTGAAAGCCGACAATGGGGCTGTTGATGTCGGCAAGTGCGCGGCACCAGACGCGCAGGCAGACCATTTCCCCGCCCGTGATCCAGTTGAGGGGCCTGCCTGCCGCATCCAGCAGCGCCACCTGCTCGATGGCGACTTCACCCTTGCCGAAAAACGCGCCGTCGGCGTCAAAGCGGAACACGCGAATATCGTTGCGCAGCGGCGGGCAGGCAAGGAGATCGGCGCGCATGTCGCGAAAATCCTCCTCCCGCCAGTCCGGCAGGGGTGAGGCGGCATCCGCGGCAAGGGCCGTGGGCGCATGGCTCTCCCCCTGTGCGGCCTCGTAGATGTTTTTCAGGTATTCGTCGCAGACGGCCTTGGGGCTGTCGTCCATGACGACGCAGCCGCCTTCGAGGAGAATGGCCCGGTTGCACAGGCTCTTGACGGCGGCAATGTCGTGGCTGACGAAGATCAGGGTATGATCCGCCATGAAGCGCCGCAGAAAGCGCATGCACTTCTGGGTAAAGAAGGCGTCGCCCACGGCAAGGGCTTCGTCGATGACCAGCACATCCGCGTCCACATGGGCAATGACGGAAAAGGCCAAGCGGACGACCATGCCGCTGGAATAGCTCTTGACGGGTTGGTCGATAAATTCCCCGATGTCGGCAAAGGCCACGATATCCTCATAACGGGCTTCGATTTCTTCAGGGGTGAGGCCGAGAATGGCGGCATTGAGCCAGACGTTTTCCCTGCCGGTGAATTCGGGATTGAATCCGCTGCCCAGTTCCAGCAGGGCGGCCACCCGTCCGCAGGTGCGCACGCTGCCCGAGGAGGGGGCAAGCGTGCCGCAGATGATTTGCAGCAGGGTGCTCTTGCCCGCGCCGTTGCGACCGAGGATGCCGACGCACTCCCCCCGGCGCACGGTAAAACTGACGTCCCTGAGTGCCCAGTACGGGCGATAGAAGCGGCGCCGCCCGCGAAAGAGCATCTGCCAGAGCCGGTGGGAAGGCTTGGCGTAGATCTCGAAATATTTGGAGACGGCATCCACCTGAATGGCGGTCGAGGGGTCACAGCACATCGGCAAAGCCCTTTTTCATCTTGGCAAAGCAGCAGAAACCCAACTGGAATATCAGCAGGCAAACCGCCAGCAGCACAAGGCAAACCGTGTAATCCGGCTGCATGCCGTAGAGGAAGAGCTTGCGGCTTTCTTCCACAATGGGGGTCAGCGGATTGAGCAGGAGAAGAATGCGGAGTTTTTCGGGGACAAGAGCGACAGGGTAGAAGATGGGCGTCATGAAAAAGAGAATCTGCACGCCCACGGCCACAAGCTGCGGCACATCGCGCAGATAGACGCCGAAGGCCGAGACGATGCAGGCCAGCCCGGCGGAAAGCAGCAGCAGGGGCAGCAGGGTCAGCGGCAGCAGCAGCATGGTCCAGCCCGGCACGCCAAGAAAGCAGAATACGCCCACGGACAGCAGGAAAAACCAGGCCAGCCCGAAAAAAAAGGCCGTGCAGACCGTCAGCAGGGGCAGGAGCTCCAGCGGAAAAATCACTTTCTTGACCAGATTGGTCTGCTGCACGATCAGGTTGCCCGCCATATTGAGGCTTTCCGCAAAGATGCTGAACATGGTCATGCCGCAGAACATGATCAGCGGGAAGGCCGCGCGATTGTCGTCCAGCGTATCAATGCCCCAGCGGGCCTTGAAGATGATGCCGAAAACGAAGGTATACACCGTGAGCATCATCAGCGGATGGGCGAAACACCAGATGATGCCCAGCACGGAACCGCGATAGCGGGCGACAATATTGCGCCTGAGCATCTGGAAGAACAGGCCCCGATGCCGCCAGATCAGGCGGGGGGCGCGCGTGAAATCAAGCAGGTACAGCAGCGCGTTCATGCGTCCTCCGGCGCGGCATCGCCCTCATGCGGGGGCAGGTCAAGACGGTAACAGCCTGTTTCATAGCCGTTGTGGCGGGCAAGCGGCATCGGGATGCGCTCCAGCGCATGGGCAAGGGTGCCGCCCACGCCGATGGGTTCGGCCGGAAAATCCTCAGGCGCAAGTTCAAGGGTGAAAAGCTGGCGCAGGGCCTCGGGACGGTACCAATACATGGTGCCCGCCGAAAAGCAGAGATCGGCGCGGCAGAGTTCGGCGGGCGCGCCGAGGCGGCGCAGCAGGCTTTCGGCTGCGGCGATTTCCCCCTCATGCCCGGCCGGGGAAATGCCTGCGTGGCGCATGCTTTCCAGTAATTCCGGGAAAATGGGCGGAAAGACGCAGCCGAGCCGGGGCCGAGCGGCAAAGTATTCCAGAATGTCGCAGACGGCCACGGGATGGAGCAGATGATGCAGGAGGTAGCGCCGCCAGCGGTCGCCAAAGGCAACATGCGGGGATTCCTTGCCATGCACATGGCAGAAGAAATCATATTGCGCGTGAAAGGGCCGCAGGCTGATGAGCCAGGGGGCCACGTCCCGGCCGCGGTTTTCCACCGGCAGCACGCGTACGTCCCGGACGGCGGGCAAAAGAGCCGGGGCAAGGAGCCGCCGCGCCGCATCGGCGGCCCGGGCGTCCGTGAGGGTCAGAAAGAGATCGAAGGGCACGGGAAAACGCCGGAGCAGGCGCAAAAATTCGTCGAGCAGGGCAACATTGTGCAAATGCACATGCAGGCCCACGGGCCGGGTGCGTCGTGGCGCGTGCGCCAGGGGCGCAAGGCGCAGGGTCGGTTCCGCAAAGCCGGTTCCGGCAAACGTATCCGAGCGGCTGATGCGATCATCCATCTTTTTTTGCAAGGACGGCTGATCGTCGCAGTAGACCGGATCGGGGAAGACAATGTCCCGCAGCAGGCGCTCATTGAGGCAGGGGGAGTGAAAGAGCAGGCGTTCCAGCAGGGGCAGAAAGGCGTCGCCCTCCGGCAGGGCAGGGGGGGGAGCCGCTTCGGCAACGCTGTCGCAAAAGGCGTCGGCGTAGTCGCAACAGGCGGTTTCCAGATCTTGCAGGGCTTCCTTCAGCGCGGGCGGCAGGTTCACGTCCTCGTAAACAGGGCTGCCGTCCTCCGCAAAATCGATGACGCCCCCCTGCGCCGGGGAAAAAAGTTCTTCCAGCAGAAGGCGCAAATGATAGCCCTCATGCAGCCAGCAGTGCGTGCGGGAACCGAGGCGGCGATCCCGTGCGGCATTTTCCGGCTCGGCCCAGAAATAGAACTTGTCCACGATCTTGCCCGTGGCCGCGTGCAGGGCCTCGCCGATGCTGCCGGAATAGCCGAGGTCAAAGACAAGCACGCGCTGGCCCTCGTCGGCAAAAAGGGGCTGATAGTAGCGGCGGATGCGCTCCCGCCGCTGGTGCAGCAGGGCATTGATCAGGGCCGCATGCGGGCGCAGGGCGGCAAGGCAGTGCTGCTTGTTGGGCAGGAAGGGCAGATCGAGATCCGCATCCCCGATCAGGGCAAGGAGGCCCTGCGCCTGCGGGGAATCATCCAGATAGGCCGTCAGGACATGGCGCAGGGTATGACTCTCCGGCCGGGCGAGCATGCGGATGCCCTCGAGGCAGGTGAGGAAATCCTTGTAAAGAAAGGGGTGGTAGGCACGGCGGCCCGCTGCGAAGTAGACGGCGGGCAGGCCGCCGAGACGCCGCCGCACCCGCTCGTAGACCCGGAAGGGCAGCCAGCCGTCGCGGGCGGCGAAATACAGGCGGCCGTAGGTGCGCGCAAGCTCCTTGTCCGTGGCCAGCCGCACGGCGAGAGCGGTGAGCAGGGGGGCAAGGAGCAGGCTCCCGGCCTCCTTCAGCGAGGAAAAGCGGGCCATATTGCGCGAAAAATCCGCCTGACCGCCATACAGGCGGTTGAGCGCAAGGGCAAGATAGGGGCTTGTGCGGGGTTCCGTCAGGTACGCGGCCGCGACGGTCTGCCGCCAGAGTTCCGGCGTGGGGCTGGCAAGGGCCTGCACCGAGGGCAGCCAGAGGGCGCAGAGGCCGCGCGATAGCGGCTGATCCACGTCGCTGCGGCGGTTGTCGCCCAGGTGCAGGATCTCGCCGGGGGCGCAGCCCTCGGCGGCGGCCACCCGATCATACAGGCTGCCGTCGCTCTTGCGCGCCCCCTGTTCGCAGGAAACGTAGAGGGCATCGACGGGCATGCCGTTTTCCCGCAGCACGTCGCGCAAAAACCATGCGGGCAGGTACATGTCCGAAATGGCAATGACCCGTTTGCCCAGACCGCGCGCCGCGTCATAGAGGGCGCGGGCGGCGGGGCGGGCGCACAGCACGGCGCGTTCGCAGCGCAGTTCCGCCTCCCGCAGGGCGACAAGAGTTTCGGGCGGCAGGCCGTGGCGGCGGGCCATGTGGGCATAGATCTGATCCAGCGTGGGATTGGGCAGCCCCAGTTCCGCTTCCGCCGGGGCGCGCATGCGCTGGAAACGGATGCCGTAGCGGGCATCCGCCGTGGCCGCCATCGCCTGAAAGACATCCTGCGGCCGCAGAACATTGCGCACAAGCAGGGTGTCGAATATGTCAAAGCTGATGACGCGCAGGGCCGGATCGGCCATGAGGGCCGCCAGTTCCTCAGGCGTGGACAGGGGGAGGCGGTTTTCCCGCCAGCAGCGGCCGGCGTCCTCCCGGCTGCCCGTCAGGGCCGCGCCGTGACGGCGCACCGTGTGCAGGACATGGCGCAGACCCGCGCGACATCCCCGGGCGGCCAGCATCTCCTGCGCCATGCGCAGGGGGTAATAACAGAGCAGGCGGACGGGCAGGGCGTCCCCCCGATGGATGCGGGCCGGGCCGTTCCGCAGCGTTTGGCGAAAAAGAAGATGAGGCCCGCCGTCCCGCCAGGCCTTGCGCCAGCGCCCGAAGGAGCCGTACACGCGGAAGGAGGCAGGCAGGAGGAGCAGTGCGGCAAGATAGCGATGCAACATTGTTCTGAAACCCGATCAGGCCTGCCGGCTCCTGGCCTTGTGACCCGGCGGCAGGGGCACGGAAGTTTCCTCGCGCGGTCTGCGGGTCGGGCGCAGGCGCTCCCGCAGCATGTGCAGGACGCGGCGCGGGCCAGAGCGGAAAAGGGGCAGGGCGAGCCGTACCCCGATCCGCAGTGTGGAAGGAAGACAGAGAAAAATGGCCCAGCCCCAGTGCAGGCGGCGCAGGAGCGTCCGCAGGTGAATGCGCCGCTGGGCGCGGCCCATGCGGGCGTAATCCGCCAGATAGACGCCGGGGGAAATGGCGCGGTGCAGGCTGGTTCCGTGCTGCCGCCAGCCGGTGAGGGCGCGGGGGACATAGGCGAAACGCGCCTGCGCGGCGGCCTGCGTCCACAGCCACCAGTCGAGCCAGTGGGGGACGGGCGGCTGCAGGGAAAGCCCGCGCAGCAGCGGGGCGGCAATCATGGCGCAGGAGAAGGTGGGAATGCGGTTTTCCAGCAGGAAGGCGGTCTGCGCCGTATAGGCGTCGCGCCCGTCATGGCTGCGCGCGGCGTGCCAGCGCATGACGCGCGGCACATAGCCGAGATACCAGCTCACGGCGGCTCCGGGCATGAAAAGGGGAAAAATGTCGTTCAGCACGATGTCCGCGCCGGTGCGCCGCACGGTTTCCACGCGCTCGCGCAGGCAGTCCGCATGCCAGATGTCGTCCGATTCCAGAAATGCAACATACTCGCCCCGGCAATGGGCAAGGCCCAGCCGCATGGTGGCCGCCAGCCCGTGATTGCCGCCGTCGGCATGGGTGAGGACGCGCACGCGCCCGTCGCGCAGGGCCACGGCCCGGGCAAGGGCAAGGGAATGATCCGTGGAGCCGTCGTCCACCACGATCAACTCGAATTGCGCGTAGGACTGGGCAAGCACGCTGTCCAGCGCCTTTCCCAGATAGTGGGCGTAATTGTAGCTGCTGACCAGCACGCTGACGAACGGTTGCGACATGGCGCCTCAACAATGGCCCACAGGCCGGAAGGAAAGATGACGATACCGTTTCCGCCCGACGAGGGGCGTCCGCCGATGCATCACGCCGGGCCTCCGGCGACCGTCGTCAATACGGGGCAGGGCGTTCGGGCCGCCCGCAGCTGCCCCCCTGTGCGGGCCGCTTCCGATGTCATCGAAAGTGGCCCGCCTACCAGCCGTTAGCGGCATACGGTCTGGTCAGGAGGGAGATGTTGTCGGGTATTCTCATGGCACGGGCAGCCGAGGACCTCGCCCGCTTCGGGCCATCCGCCGCCCGCCGTCATCCCCGTCATCAGCAGACGCTCATTGCCCTGCGCCGGAACCGCCGCGCCGCGCCGTGGCGGCAGCACCCGATTCCGGCCGTTTCGGGCATGGGCCGGAACGTGCACCCTTTCGTCCCGCGACGCCACGCCGCGTTCCGGCGGCAAGGATCAGCCCGCTGGACGCCGCTTGTTGCGCGGCTGGGAAAGGATGACGACATGTCCATGCGAAATGGGAGGTTCAGGGTTGGTGAAAACCGGCCCCGCCCTGCGGCGGGGCCGGTGGGAGTTAGAGGTTAGCTAGACCGACGTAACCGTAAAGTCTACGCCAGTAATGTTGCCTGTTGTATCACCAACCGTGACACCCATAAGGCAAACGGCACCGGATGCATTACCAAACGTAGCATTCGAGAACAGATAGGCGTTGTTGTTGTAAAATGCTACCTTGCCATCATCAGACACTGCTGTCACATCAGCGGCGGTAATCGTGCTTCCCAAAAGCGCAGTAAGTGCGGTAGCGGCTCCCGCGGCATTAGTAAGAGTAGCGGCTGTAAAGTCTTCGATTTCATCTCCCTCGACAAAGCCAGTCACATTCACCACAGATTTGCCACCCGTAGCGACGGTGTAGCTAATCGTATCATCACCACCACCAAGGGTCACATCGGCGGTGTACAGATGGTCTGCAACAACGTCAGCCGCAATGTTAATCGTGTCATTGCCATCGCCGGCAATGATGGTATCCTTGATAGAAGCATTTGCCGCTTTGGCATCGCCGCTGCCCGTAATTTCGCTCTCGGCGTAGTCTGCCAGCTTGCTGATATCAATGTTAACGCCAGTCGTCTTATTGGCTGCCGCAGTAATGGTGATGTTGTCCCCGGCGTCGCCACCCATGTCGCCGCTAACGGTGATGGTTTCCGTCGTGGCAGCGCCATTAATGGTCACGGTATCATCGTCGGCGCCGGTATCCAGCGTCGCCTTGATGGTCTTGCTGCCCGACGCAGCCAGGGTGACAGAGTCTTGCCCAAGTCCGCCGGTGAAGTCCAAGGTATTGGCCGTGATGCCGGTGAACTCATTGGCGGCCAATTCGGAACCATAGACATTGACGGTATTGCCCGAGATCGTCGAAGTAGTAGTGATGCCCTTCGTATGGTCGGAGATGTCAAAGGTAACCGTGCTTTTTTCCGCTACGGAGGCGTCAATGTTGCCCACCGTCAAAGCGGCGGAACCATCGAGAATGACGGAGACGGCGGCGTTAGCGTTGACGTTTTCGCCTCCAACCGTAATGGTGCCGATATTCAAGCCTGTCTTGGCCAGATTGTCGGTGGCTTCCACGGTCACGTTGCCGGTGGCGCGAATGTTACCGATTGTGCTTTGTTCACCGAGGCGGGAGACCAGCACGCTCACGTCATCGCCGGTAATGGCGCCAACCGTCACATTGCCGGTCACATTGTCAAAGTCCAGCGTCACGTCGTCCTGCGTGACGACAGCGCCGAGAGTCAGACCGGCGGCCAGACCGTCAGCCGTCACATTGAGCCGGTAGGTATTCTTGTCACTGCCCAGAGCGGCGAACGTCGCCGCGGATTCCTTGCCGCTGCCGGTGATGGTCAGGCTGCTCAGGGCGTCAAGGGTAGCGTTGCCGACGTTAAATGCACCGTCGTTCTGGGTGAGGCTCAGGCTTTCCACCTTGTTCAGCTTGCTGTCATCAAGCAGCGTCACGTCGGCTCCGGCGGTCACGGTCAGATCCGTGGCGGCGCTGGCGACAAGTTTGGCGTTGAAGCCCGCCAGTTCGTCGGAGATGCCTTCGTTGCCGGTCACATTGAGCTGCACGCTCTGGGCTTTGGCGAAGGTGAAAGCGCCATTCTCCAGCACATTGGCGCCCACATTGATCACGGCGTCCGTGGCATTGGTCGCCTCGACGGTGCTCATGATGGTCTGGGTGGCGTCAGCGCCGGCAGCGGCTTCCACATTGACGGTCAGCTGCACGGCATCGGTCAGGGTCGCATTGTTGGCGGTAGTGGCAAAATCAGTCGTGCCCAGCGAATTCACGGTAAAGGCCGAGGCATTGAGCTTGGCCAGCGTCACCGTACCGGCTCGCAGCGAAACGGCAGTGAAGTCCTGCGCGTTCTTGCCGGAGAGGGTCAGGTTGGAACCATTTTCAGCGCCGATGGTTTCAAAGCCGGAAACCGTGGGCTGCAGCGTGCCGTTAAAGCCGTTCAGCCAGAGGGTGTCGTTGCCCGCGCCGCCTTCCAGCGTGGCAACGGCACTCAGACTCTTCACGGTGAAGGTATCATCGCCTTGGGTGCCGACAATGGATTTGATTTCATCAGCCCCGGTCAGGTCGGCAGTGACGTTGCCGGTGGCCGCGGAACCGTCAAAGGTTTCCAGCGCGGCATTGACTTCCGCAATGGTCAGCGCGCCGCTGCCGGTCATGGCGAGGCTGGTCGCGTCAACGTCAACAAGGTTGACGTAGTTGGGGCCGGAAGCGTTGATGGTCACGCTTTCCAGGCCGGAGGTCGTTTTGACGTTCACGGAGGTCGGATCGCCGTCGGCAGCGGGAGCAGTACCCACATTGGTCAGGCCGAGGGTCAGGCTGTCTTCCGTGCCGGACAGCGCGTCAGAAGCAAACTGCACGGAGGTGGTGCCGGATTTCAGGCCGTCCACATTGACGGTGATGCCAGCGGCAGACAGATCCTTGAGGTTGATGGCGCCGATGCCGGAATCACCCGCCTTGAGGGTGTAGGTGGTCGCGCCTTCGATGCCCTTGGCGGAGAAGGTGCGGCCAATGGAACCGTTGTTGATCAGTTCCACATTTTCCACATTGGTCATGCCGCCGGTGGTGTCGGGATTGTCGGTGACGGTGAAGCCGTTGAAGTTGCCGTTCATGGTCACGCGCAGGGTGTCGTTGCCGTCGCCGCCGTCAATGAGGTCGTTCTCATTGAGGGTTTTTTCGGCGCTGAGGGCGGAGGCCACGCCGCCGATGACGTGATCGCCCGCGCCGAGGTTCAGCACGTCGCGATCAACGGTCAGCTCGTTGGTGACGGGGGTTTCCGGATCGACCGGCGCAACGGGGGTGTAGGTGAGGGCTTCGCTGACGCCATAGAGCATGTAGTGCTCGATGGGGTTCAGGCCGGCGGCCTGGAAGGCATCGACAACCTGATCCACGCTTTCCCAACCGGCATCGGGTTGCGCGCTCTGCAGCTGGGCCAGCTTGGCGGACAGATAGGCATTGTTGTCAAAGAGGCTGGAAGGAGAAATGCCTTCGTCCTGGCCGTACAGCGTGTAGTGATCCCAAGCGGAAAGGCCGGCATCCTTGAAGGCCTGTTCCAGTTTTGTCATGTCCCAGCCGGCGGCAGGCTCGGCGGACTGCAGCTGGGCCAGCTTGTTGGCCATGTACTCGCTCACCACGAAGTAGGGCGAGGGGCTGACGTTTTCGGCATTGCCCCAGTCCACGAAGTGCTGGTACATGCCGTCGGCATCATTGCTGTAGCCGGCGGCGGTGAAGGCGGCCTGCAGGGACTCGCTCGTCCAGCCGGCTTCGGGATCGGCAGACTGCAACTGGGCCAATTTGTTGGCGACATAGGTCGCATAGTTGAACCATGCGGGTGCGGACATGATATCCTCCATAAAAAAATTGAGATTGTCAGGATAGTGCGTATCCTGCTACGCTTCTCTTGAATCCTCCCACTTGGGTACACCCAAATGCGACACCCTTTCCGCCAACCTGAAATTGCCCGGCACTGTTGGGAATGGCGCGTCGCGGATTTCCGGGCGTATCGCCTCCGGGAGGGGAGATGCGGACTGCGCAGCAGAGTGCGGCTTGAGGAGTTTACAGATGGATATCGGCTATGTTCGCGTCAGCAGCTGTGGACAGCACACGGAACGGCAGCTGGAGGGCGTGCGCCTCGACAAGGTTTTTCTCGACACCGTAAGCGGCCGCGACACCAACCGGCCCGAGCTTCAGGAGTGCCTGGCGGAACTGCGGCAGGGGGATACCCTGCATGTGCACAGCATCGACAGACTGACGCGCAATCTGCGGGATTTGTTGCATCTGCTTGAGGATATGGCAGACAGGGGGGTGACCGTGCGTTTTCACAAGGAACGGCTCATTTTCACCAATGACGCCTCGCCCTTCCAGCGGCTGCATCTGCAGATCATTGGCGCTGTGGCGGAATTTGAACGGGCCTTCATCCGGGAACGGCAACGGGAGGGCATTGCCATCGCCCGCACCAAGGGCAAATACAAGGGCCGCAAGCCGCGCCTGACCACGGAGCAGATACGGGATATCTGCCGCCGCAAGCGCATGAAGGAACCGGTGGCCCGCATCGCCCGCACCTTTGGCATGTCCCGCCAGTCCATTTACCGCATCCTGAAGCAATCGCCCGAGGGGCGGGCATCCCCGGCGCACCAGCTTCCGTCCGAAGACGAAAAAAATATTTGACAAGAAAAGAAGGATTGGCTACAGAGTAGGTGTCTCTTGGGACTGTCGCATTTGGGTGTACCCCTTTTTGTCAGTCCGGCATGCCGCAAAACGGGAGGCGGCATGCATTGCGGCGAAAGCAGCATGGATTTCGCGGCAAATGTCAACATAGCTTTTTTTTCACTGATGGCAATGTCTTCAGGTCTTTTTTTGCGTCCTTGATCTGGACAATCCCCCGCAGGGTCTTATATAGTCGCCGATGTTTCACCCGAACCGGCGTTTCCCGTTCGTTTCGCCGTGGCGAACAGCCAGACAAGAGACCCCATGCACGAATTTCTGCTCGCCTGCCGACGCTTCTTCGGCTATGCCTTCTTCTTCAGCCTGTTCATCAATATCCTGCAACTCACCTTCTCCATCTATATGTTGCAGGTCTACGACAAGGTGCTCACCAGCTACAATCTCTCGACGCTCGCGGTCATTACCCTGGCCGCGGTGATCTGTCTGGTGGTCATGGCCCTGCTGGAGTGGATTCGCTCCCGCCTGCTTGTCCGGGCGGGCATCGCCTTTGACGACATGCTGGGCGAGAGCGTCCTCTACCGTTCCCTGATGGCCGCCGCCGCGCCCGAGGGCGCGCGGAGCGAGCAGGGCAGCCCGCGTGACGTGCAGACCCTGCGCAACTTTCTGGGCGGCAGCGCGGTTTTTGCCTTTTTTGACGTGCCGTGGATGCCCATCTATCTTCTCCTGATTTTCATCCTGCACCCCCTGCTCGGCGGGGTGGCCGTGGTGGGGGGCATCCTTGTGTTCATATTGGGCGTCGGTACGGAGCGCCTGACCCGCAAACGGCTGGAAACGGCGACAAAGCTGAATCTTCATGCCGCCCGCTTCAACGAGGCCACCCTGCGCAATGCCAGCATCGTGCGGGCCATGGGCATGGTGGGCAACATCACCAGGCGCTGGCGCAAGATCAATGATGCCATCATTCGCCTGCAGACCCGCGCCAGCCGCGCGGCGGGCCTTATTCATTCCGTCAGCAAGGCCCTGCGGGTCGGCCTGCAGGTCGCCATTTACGCGGTGGGGGCCTATCTGACCGTGCAGCATCAGACGACGGCCGGGGTGATGATTGCGGCTTCCATCATCATGGGGCGGGCGCTGGCTCCCATTGATCAGGCCATGGCCACCTACCGGCAGTCCCTTGATGCCCTTGCCGCCTACAAGCGCCTGAACGCCACCCTTGCCGAACCCATCATGCCCAACAATATGCATCTGCCTGAGCCGCGCGGCGAAATAGCGGTGGAGAACCTCTTTTTTGCGGTGGGACAGCGGCAGGTCATCCGGGGCATGAGTTTCCGCATGCAGGCCGGGCAGGCGCTGGCCATCATCGGCCCCAGCGCGGCCGGCAAGTCCACCTTCTGCAAGCTGCTGCTCAACATCTGGCAGCCCACGGCCGGCAAGGTGCGCATTGACGGGGCGGACATCGCCAACTGGGATTCGGAGCGGCTCGGCCCCTTCATCGGCTATCTGCCGCAGGATGTGGAGCTTTTTGCCGGTACCGTGGCCGAAAATATCGCCCGCATGGGCGAGGTGGACTCGCAGGCCGTCATCGAGGCCGCACAGCAGGCGGGCGTCCACCATATGATCCTGCGCCTGCCGCGCGGCTACGATACCCAGATCGGCGAACTCGGGGGGGCCCTTTCCGGCGGGCAGCGGCAGCGCATCGGCCTTGCCCGCGCCCTGTACGGCAAACCGCGCCTTGTGGTGCTGGACGAACCCAATTCCAACCTTGACGAGGAGGGCGAAGCCTCGCTGCGCCTCGCCATCCGGAATCTCAAGCAGCTGGGAAGCACGGTGGTGCTCGTGACGCACCGGCCGGACATCCTTTCCCTTGTCGATAATATTCTCGTCATGCAGGAAGGTCGCATAGCCCTGTGCGGCAGTCGCCAGAAGGTCTTGCAGCAGCTGGCGCAGGCCGGCGGTCAGGCCAATGCCGCCCGGCAAACCGCCGTCCCCGGCGGCAATGGCGGGCGCGCAGCCGTTCCGCCGCCTCCGCCCGCCGCGGACACGGACGGGGAGGTGTGTCATGGCTAGAAAGTTTGTCGAAAAGGCGCTTCGCTTCCTGGAAACCACGGCCATCCGGCCCATCTCCGACGCGGTTGCCCGCGAAAGCAAGGGCAACGAGGTGGAAGATCCCAACCGCATCATCCGGCAGGGGCTGTGCATCATCCTGCTCTTTTTCGGCGGCCTGGGGCTGTGGGCCGTTTTCGGGCACATCAGCGGCGCGGTCGTCGCCCCCGGCAAGATCAAGATCGAGTCCGAACGCAAGACCGTCCAGCACCTCGAGGGCGGCATCGTGGAGGATATCCTTGTGCGGGAAGGCGAGTCCGTCCGTCTCGGGCAGCCGCTCATCACCCTGCAATCCGTGCAGGTGGACGCCTCCACCGCCATGCTGCAGCAGCAGCTGGTGGCGCAGCTGGCGGCGCTGGAGCGCGCCGCCGTGGAAAAGGTGCTCGGCCCGTCCCTCGTCTGGTCGGACGAGCTGCGGAACATGGCCGAAAACATGCGTTGCGAAGATGTGCTGGACAACGAGAGCAGGATTTTCGAGAGCCGCCGCGATGCCCTGCGCGGGCAACTCTCCCTGATCGAGACGCAAATCGCCCAGCTTGACGCACAGGTGGCGGGTTTTCAGGATCAGATTACCGCCGAAAACAAGATTATTGCCACCCTGCGGGAAGAACTGAACGCCAAGCGCGAGCTTTTCCGGCAGCGCTATCTGGAAAAGTCCCAGATTCTGGAACTGGAACGCAACCTCGCCACCCACGAGGGCAGCCGCGGCCAGTTGCGGCAGTCCGTGGCCGAGGCCCGCCAGCGGGCCACGGAACTCAAATTGCGCATGGAGGATTTGCGCAATCAGTTTGTGGCCACGGCCACGGCCGACCTTGGCAAGCTCCAGAACGACATCACCCAGACCCGTGAGCGCCTGCGTCCGCTCAAGGATGCCAAGAACCGCCTGCAGGTGGTCGCGCCGGTGGCGGGCAAGGTTGTGGATCTCAAGGTGCATTCGCGCGGCGGGGTGGTCAAGCCCGGCGAGCCGCTCATGGATATCGTGCCGGAAAACACCCCCCTCATCGTGGAAACCCAGGTGCCGGTCAACAAGATCACCGAGGTCTACATGGGGCAGGATGCGCTGGTGCAGCTTGATGCCTTTGATACGCGCCTTGTGCCGCACATCCCGGCGCACGTCACCTATGTTTCCGCCGACAGGCTGGAGCAGCAGACCCCCGGCGGGGCCATGCCCTATTACCTCTGCCATGTGGAAATCGATCCGGCGGCGCTCGAGAAGGAAAACGCCTATCTCTCGCCGGGCATGCCCGTGACGGTATTCATTACCACCAAGCAGCGAAGCGTCCTCTTCTACATCATGGAGCCGCTGCTCAAAAGCTGGGAACGCGCCCTGCGGGACTGACATGCGGCGCTGGCTTTCCCTGCCCCTCGTCATGCTGCTTGCCTGCTGCACGCAGGCGGCCGCCGCGGACTTTCCGCGGATTCCGTCGGGAATCTCCTGCACCGCGCGCACCGTGGTGGACGGCAAAGCCGTGGAGGTCGAACTGCGCCTGCTCAACAACAACGTCTTTGTCCTGCAGACGCTGGCCCGCCAGGGGGAGAAGGTCGCCATGCAGGTTGACGTCAGCGGAAGCTGGCGGCAGTCCGGCGACGGCGCGCAACTGCTGCTGGACAATCCCTTCGGCTTTCATCAGCGTGCGGCCGTCGGCGGCCGGGGCGCCATCTATCTGGATATTCCCCCCTGGCCCGGCGCACCGGCTGTCTTTTTTGTCCTGGAACAGGAGCCGCTGCGCATGACGCCGGTTCGCCTCATGGGCGTGCTGCATGCCGGCGGGGACGGTCGCCCCGTGCTGCGCGAAAGCGGCAGCGGGCAGGATTTTGCCGTGGAGGGACTGCCCGCCGGACAGACGCCCGACTTGCCCGCTTTTGTGGAGCTTAGCGCCCGAATTCGCCATGACGGCCTTGTGGTGGAAAGCCTGCGTGCGCAATCCGCCCGTATCCCGTCCGGTCTGGAGGCAGAGCGGGATTTTGCCGCCGTCTGCGGCGAAACCGTCTGGCTGCTGGAGCAGCAAGAGGCTGCCCGGCCCGTGACCTGTACCTTCCTTGCCCAGAGTCCGCATGAAGGGCGTGTCGAACTGGTGGCGCCGGGCCTGCATGCCGCGGCGCGCTATGTCCTCGGCCCGCGGAACGCCATCCGCTTTGACCTGCGGGACGACGAGCGCCGCTCGTTGCAGCTGTTGCAGGAAACGGCGGTGCTGCGGCTGCTTGACGCCACGTCGTGGAAAACCGTCGGCGACAGCCTGGCGCTCCGCGATGCGGGCGGAAGAACCGTCTTTCTTGTTCCCCACACCGCCCGCACCCTCAGCCGGGCCAACCCCAGCTCTCATGGTATCCCGCGATGAAAAAGATTCTTCTTCCCTTTCTTGTCTGCTGCCTGCTGCCGACACTGGCCCTTGCCCGGCAAAGCCTTTCGCTGGAACAGGCGGTAGCCCTTGCGCTCAAGAACAATCCCAGCGTGGAGGCCAAGCTCCTCCTGCTGGAGCAGGCCCGCATGAATGTCGGCGTGGCGCAAAGTTTTTTCTGGCCGCGCGTCAGTCTGATCAGCAGCTACAACCGGGTCAGCAACTTTGAGGAGCAGCAGGCGTACAGCGTGGACGATCTCAGCGCCCGCACCTGGAACAGCGGCGCGCGCCTGAGCCTGTCGCTCTTTGCGGGCTTCAGCCATTTGAACGGCCTGCAAAAATCCCGCATTGCCGTGGAGGTCGAAAAGGCGCGGCATCAGCAGGCGCAGCATGAGCTTGCCTGCAATGTGCAGCTCCAGTTTTTGCAGCTCCTCAAACTGCGCGAAGACCGAAAAAGCGCCGACAAGGCCGTCGAGCGCATCAAAACGCAGCTCCATGCCGCTGAGGAATTCGTCAAGGTGGGCATGGCCCCCTACGCCAATGTGCTGCAAAACAAGACGGAGCTGCTGCGCGCGGAACAGCAGGTCATCCGCGTCAAGAACGATATTCGGAACGCCGAGGTGCAGCTTGCCAAATATCTGGGGCTGAAGGACGGACAGGAGGTCGATTATCAGGGAGAGCTGGCCGCGTACGGCACAGCGGTGGCCTATGGCGAACTGGATGCCATCAAGGCGGCCCTCAAGTACCGGCCCGACCTCATCATTGCCAAGAAGACGGTGCAACTGGCCTACAAGGATATGCATATCCGGCTTGGCGAGTATCTGCCGCGCGTGGATGCCAATCTCGACAGCATGAAATACAGCCGCGACTATGACGAAACACGGTTTTCCGACTATACGCGCCGCTACTGGGCGGCGGGAATAAGTTTCAGCTGGGAAATATTCAGCGGCGGCCAGACGACCTTTGCCAGCCTTGCGGAAAAGAAGCGGGCCGAATCCCTGCAAAAGGATTTCGAGGATGCCGTGGCCGGCGCGAGAACGGACGTCATCAGGGCCTTGCTCGACATCAGCGCGGCGCGCGAACTCATCCAGACGACGCGGGCCGGCATCGTCGCCGCACAGGAAAACTACGACATGGCCAGCAAACGCTATATGACCAATGTCGGCACCATTACCGAACTGGTCGATGCCCAGCTCAAGCTCAGTCAGGCGGAAACCGACGCCAGCGAGGCGCTGATGGAGTTTCAGAATGCGCGGGCAAGGTTTTTCTTTTATATCGGCAAAATCAACGCCTCGTTGCGCTAGGGTCTGTTGACGCAAATTTTACAAAAATTTCAACAGATAATGCAAATAGGCCGTACACGCTCCGCTTGCCTTTGGCGGCAGGCTTGCCTCGTGTTCCTGTCTCTTCCCCGCTAAAAGCGCGCTGGGGAAGGGCTGGGGGCTTGGGGGGAAGAGTGTTCACAGGCCCGAGGGGCAAAGGGGCAACGCGCCCCCGGCTCACTGTTCCTGATCCAGGCGCGCAATCCGGCCTGTGGCCGGCAGGGGCAGCGGGTCATGCGCCCGCAGGTAGCCTTCCACCAGATCCACGTCAATGGGTTCGGGCGACGGCAGCGCCTTGCCGTCCTTCAGCATCGCATAGCCGTCGCCGCCTCTGGCCAGATACTCGGGCAGGATCACGCCGTAACGCATCCCGGGGTCAAGGGGGGCGGCCCTGCCGTGCCCGTCCGCCAGCGCAACGCGCACGATGCGCTCGCCCGCCGGACGCCGGGCGTCCACGGCATACCGCAAGCCCGCCACCTGCAGCAGGCGCGGCCCCATGCCGCCCTCCCCGGAGACGCCGTGTTCCAGGGCTGCCCGAATCTGCCCGCCGCTGTATTCGCGCAGCACCATCATGTTGCCGAAGGGGTGCATGGTCAGCAGATCGCCCCGCGTTATGCGGCCTTCGGGCAGGGCCGCCCGCATGGCGCCCCCGTTGCACAGGGCGATGACGGCGCCGTATGGTCTGGCGTAGGCCAGCATGGCGTCCGTGGTCATCATGCCGCCCAGACACTCGCCCGCGCGGCAGGCATCCATGCCGTCAGGCAGGCTGCCGGGCTGACGGCTGCCCACCACGTCCTTGCGGAAGGCTGCCAGCGAAGCCGTGTATGCGTCTGCCAACGCGCTGATGGCCGGGCTTCTCGCGTCGCCGGGCGCAAGCTCTCGCGGGCCGCCCTCCCAGACAAGGGGGATGCCCGCCTCGTCAAAGGTGACCCGCAGTTCCCCCAGATACTGGGTGGCCCGCTTGGCCGTCACCACCAGCACGGGCTGACCGGAAGGCGAACGCTCCACAATGGGGTAGGGCCCTTCCGCAGCGCCCGGCCCCAGATAGCTGTGGCTATGGCCGCCCACGATCACGTCCACCCCGTCCACGGAGCGGGCCAGCCGGCGGTCCGCGGGCAGGCCCAGATGGGTCAGGGCCACGATATGCCGCACGCCCTGCCGTTCCAGTTCCTTCACGGCCGTGCGCAGAGCGGCGGCATCCAGAAAGCGGGTCTGCGGGCAGGCCGCCGCCAGCGAGACTTCGGGGTTGGCCAGTCCGACGATCCCCACACGCCGCCCCCGGATTTCGCGGACGACAGAGGGCACGATCCGGCTCTCTAGCAGCGGGCAGCCCTTTTCCGGTGCAAGGTTGGCCGCCACCACGGGAAAGGGCGTTTCGGCCAGAAAGCGCGCCAGCTCCCGGCAGCCTTCGTCAAATTCGTGATTGCCCAGCGTCATGGCGTCATAGGGCAGGTGCCGGTTCAGGGCCGCCAGCAGGGGCCACTTGTGCACGCTGTAGTAGAGCGTGCCCTGAAACTGATCCCCGGCGTCCAGGGCCAGCACGTTGTCTCCGGCGGCCCGGGCCTGCCGGATGGCCGCCGCAATCCGGCCATAGCCGCCCCGACTGCCGGCCTCGGAAAAGCTGGCGTTGCCGTCTTCGTCAATGCCCGCCACATGGGCATGGGTGTCGTTCACATGCAGAATGACAAGTTCCAGCCCGCGCTGCGCGCTGGCCCGCTCGGAGGGCCGGGGCGCGGCACAGCCGGACAGGAAGAACGCGAGGCACAGAAGGCTGAGCAGGAGCGTCGGCAGGGGAAGAAACGGTATGCGATTCATGGCTCGCCTCCGGCATGACGGGGTGTGCGCGTGCCGGCGGGCCGCGCCGGGCTTCAGCAGGGCAGGCGGAAGACGGGCGGTGCGGCCTGCTGCGCCGCGGGCCAATCTTTGACCTTGCCCGCGCTCCCGGTTACACTTTGCCGTGAAAGCGGCGCGGGGACAACAGGGGGCTGGGGGCCGGCAGGCATGAAAAAAGGACTCGCGGAAATCTCCACAAGTCCTTGTTTTCTTTGGTGGGCCATCAGGGACTCGAACCCCGAACCAACTGATTAAGAGTCAGCTGCTCTACCAATTGAGCTAATGACCCGCAGTGCGTGAAAAGACTTCTACGCGCACGGGGGGGGGATGTCAACGAATTTTTGTGAGGAAAAAGTTTTTTTTTTGTGATAGCCAAGGGAGGCATCCGGGGGATGCGGCGGAAGGCGTCCGGCACGGCCGGGCGGGAGCCGTCCCGGCGTGAGGCCGGTATGGATGCAGCCTACGCGAGAGGAAAGGATTTTCCTGAACAGAGCATCATGAAGCATACATCATCTTGTTGCCCCTGGGGGCGCGTTATCCTGCTGGCGGCGGTTCTGCTCCTTCAGGCGGCGCTGGTGCGCGCGCAGGAAGTGGGCATTCAGGTGGCGGCCGCGCGGGACAAGGGCAAAGGTCTGCTGGCCGTCAGCCTTGTGATTCCGTCGGGCTACCATGCCTACGCGCATCGGGCCGGCGACGCGGGGCGTCCCACCACCCTGCGGCTGTCCGTGGGCGGCGGCAAGCCCCTGCCTGTCTGGTATCCCGACGGAGCCATGCAGCGCGATGTCTACGATCCGGAAGCCACGGTCTTTGTTTACGAGGACACGGTGACCCTGTTTGCCCTCCTGCCGGACGCAGAGGCGAGCGGACAGGGCGGGGGAGGGAGCGTCCCCCTTGCGGCGGGCGCGGCCATGCCCCTGCCCGGAGCGGCGGAGAGCGCCGCAGCCATGCCGCTGCCCGGAGCGGCGACCAGGCCCGGCGTCGGGGAAGGCTCGTTGTCCTATGAGCTGAATATCAGCCTTCTGCTGTGCTCCCGTCGAAACTGCCTGCCCGTGGATCGGCAAATGCGGGGCGAGCTGCCCGCCGCTCCCTGGCCGGAGGCCTCGGGGCAACCGTGGTATGGGGAATGGCAGGCGCTTGCCGGGCGCGAACCCGTGGCGGCCGATGCGGCATACGACGGCGGGCCGCAATTTTCGGCCACGGGCGGCGGCGACATGGCCCAATCGGTGGAGGCTTTCCTTGGGCGGAAAAAGCAGGATCAGCCCCTGCCCGCCCCGGATGATTTCGACTTTGCCCTTGAACCGCGCTACGAGGCCGAAACCTTTGAAATTTCCGGTCTGGGCATGGCGGTGCTGGTGGGGCTGCTGGCCGGGCTGCTGCTCAATGCCATGCCCTGCGTGCTGCCGGTGCTGACCTTCAAGGTGAGCGGCCTGCTGCTCATGGGCGGCGCGGCGGACAGGACGGGCCTGCGGCGTTTCCGCGAGCACAACCTCTTCTTTTCCGCCGGGGTGCTGACGCTCTTTACCGCGCTGGGCCTGCTGTTCGGCGCGGCAGACATGATGTGGGGCCAGCTCTACCAGCATGAAAGCCTGCTGCTGATCATGCTGGTGCTGGTTTTTCTCATGGGGCTGTCCTTGCTCGGCGTCTTCACCCTGCCGGTCATCGACCTCAAGGCCGGCGAGAACAGCCGCAATCCGCGCCTGCAATCCTATCTGACCGGCCTTGTCTCCACCTTTCTGGCCACCCCCTGCAGCGGCCCCATGCTGGGCGGGGTGCTGGGCTGGGCCTTCACCCAGCCCCTGGCCGTGCTGGTGGTCGTGTTCTGGGCCGTGGGCGCGGGCATGGCCCTGCCCTACATTCTTTTCAGCATCTGGCCGCATCTGGCCCGCATCCTGCCGCGTCCCGGGGCCTGGATGAAGGTTTTTGAGCGCGTCATGGGCTTCTGCCTGCTGGGCACGGCGCTCTATCTCCTGTCCATCCTGCCGCCCGACAAGCATATGCAGATCCTCATGGTGCTGCTGCTGGTCTCGCTGGGGGCCTGGCTGTGGGGACAGTTCTGCGGCCCGGCTGCGCCCGCCCTGCGCCGACGGCTGGTGAGCCTGCTCTGTCTGGGGATTCTGACGGCCTCCTTCCTCTGGGTGCTGCGGCCCGTGCCGCCCCTGCCGCAGTGGCGGGACTTTGCGCCCGAGGCCTTTGTGGCCGAGCTGGGCCAAAAGCCGCTCATGCTGGAATTTACCGCCGACTACTGCCCCAATTGCAAGTTTGTGGAGGCCACGGTGCTGACGATGGAGCGCCTGCGCGAGCTGCGCTCCCGCTACGGCGTGGAGCTGATCAGGGTGGATCTGACCAGTCCCAATGCCTTTGCCATGCGTCTGCTGGATGCGCTGGGCAGCCGCAGCATCCCGCTCACGGCGCTTTTCCCGGTCGGGGAGGGCGCGCGGCAACCTGTCGTTCTGCGCGATGTCTATACCGCCGGACAGCTGGAGGACGCCGCGGCGCGGGCCTTTGCCGGTTCCTGATCCCTTCCCGGCCTGAAGGCCGGCCGGGACGCGGCGTCATCCCGCATATGGCCTGTGCGGGCGTCAGGCCTGTTTTGGGCGTGCCGCCCGTGGCAGGCGAGCGTCTTTTCCGGCGGCACCCATCCCGAACCTCCCTGTCCGCATGGCTCGGGCCACAGTCCGTGGCCCGAGCCATTTTTTTCTGTACAAAAAAAACATAGTGCTATACTATATATTTGAAAAACCCATTAAAGGAGGATCGCCATGAAAGGATTTGCCATGCTCGGCATCAACAAGGTGGGCTGGATCGAAAAGGACAAACCCGCCTGTGGCCCCCTTGACGCGCTGGTGCGCCCCATTGCCATTTCGCCGTGTACGTCGGATGTGCATACCGTCTGGGAAGGCGCGCTTGGCGAACGCACGGATATGATCCTCGGCCATGAGGCCGTGGGCGAAGTGGCGGAAGTTGGCTCGCTGGTCAAGGATTTCAAGCCCGGCGACAAGGTCATCGTCCCGGCCATTACGCCGGACTGGAACTCGCTGGAAGCGCAGAAGGGCTTTTCCATGCATTCCGGCGGCATGCTGGCAGGCTGGAAATTCTCCAATTTCAAGGATGGGGTGTTCGGCGAGTATTTTCATGTCAATGACGCCGACGGCAATCTGGCGCATTTGCCCAAGGAGCTGGATGCGGCCGAGGCGGTCATGCTCTGCGACATGGTGCCCACGGGCTTCCACGGCGCGGAACTGGCCGACGTGCAGTACGGCGACGATGTGGTGGTTGTCGGCATCGGGCCGGTGGGCCTCATGGGCGTGGCCGGGGCGGCCCTGCGCGGGGCGGGTCGCATCTATGCCGTGGGATCGCGGCAGGTCTGCGCGGATGCCGCGCGCGGCTACGGCGCCACGGAAATCATCAACTACCGCAACGGCGACATTGTGGAACAGGTCATGGAACTGACGCACGGCAAGGGCGTGGACAAGGCCATCATTGCCGGCGGCGACGTGACCACCATCGGCCAGGTGCTGAAAATGCTCAAGCCCGGCGGCCGCATCGGCAACGTCAACTATCTGGGTTCCGGCGAGAATGTGCTGGTGCCGCGTCTGGACTGGGGCTGCGGCATGAGCCACAAGATCATTGCCTGCGGCCTCATGCCCGGCGGTCGCCTGCGCATGGAAAAGCTGGCCGCGGTCATCACGGCCGGACGTCTGGATGTCTCGCCCCTGCTGACCCACCGTTTCCAGGGCTTTGAACATGTGGAGGAAGCGCTCCTGCTCATGAAGGACAAGCCGCGCGATCTCATCAAGCCGGTGGTGACGATCTAGCTGGGGATGATTCCGCTCCGCACGGCAGGCGTCAGAAAAGGCACGCGCCGCCGATGGTTGCATCGGCGGCGCGTTTGCGCGGCTGAGGCGCGGAAATCCCGGCGCCCGGTCGGAACGGGGAGAGCGTCAAAATACGAACGCCGTCGCCTGAGATAATCTGAATATTCTTTTTTTAATCAATAAATTCAAAAAGATGGGTGCTATTGGTACATAATTTGCATATATGACGCCGATTCATGCTGTCCGCGGTTCGTGACCGCCCAACGCAGGAAAAGGAAGTTCGATATGCCGATGCCAGCCCCCCTCAGCAATGCCGTGAACCGTACCAGGGACGCCTGGTCCCACATGAGCATCATGCAGCGTGTGCTCGTCAGCGGCGGCGCCGTGCTGCTTCTGGCGGCCATCATTGGTCTGTCCATCTATGCCACCCGAACCGAGTACCGCATCCTGTATTCCAACCTGAGCGGCGAGGACGCCAACCGGGTGGTCAAAATGCTGCAGGCGGACAAGATTTCCTACAAGCTGGCCGACAACGGCACGACGGTCATGGTGCCGCAGGAAGTGGTCTATGACCAGCGCATCAAGATCGCCGGCGAAGGCGGTCTGGTGGGGCAGGGCATCGGCTTCGAGATTTTTGACAAGGTCAAGGTGGGGCAGACCGACTTTGTGCAGAAGATCAACTACACCCGCGCCCTGCAGGGCGAACTCTCCCGCACCATCAGCGAATTTCCCAGCGTGGACAGCGCCCGCGTGCATCTGGTCATCCCCAAGCGCAGCCTCTTTGTGGAAGATCGGGAAGAGCCGTCGGCCTCGGTGGTGCTCAATCTGGTCAATCCCGGCAGCAAGCCCGATCAGAAGGAAATCACCGCCATCCTGAACATGATCGTCATGTCCGTGGAAGGGCTGGACAAGCAGCATGTCTCCATCACGGACAACGGCGGCAAGGTGCTCTATCAGCCCGAGGAGGACACCCTTGCCGGCGCGTCCAGCACCCAGATGGAGCATCGCCTGCAGGTGCAGCGCAATCTGGAACGCCGCATCGAGGAAATGCTGCAGCCGCTTTTCGGGCCGGGCCGCGTCATTGCCAAGGTCAATGCGGACATGGACTTCAGTCAGAAGACCATCCGCCGCGAAATCTATGATCCGGAAAAGACCGCCGTGCGCAGCGAGCAGCGCAGCGAGGAAGCCCAGCAGGGGCAGGCCAACCTTGAGGCCGGCGCGCCGGACACCAACTTCCGGGGGGACGGCATCACCGGCTCCGTGTCCAACCAGAACGGCAGCCGTGAAACCCGCACCACCAACTATGAAATCAACAAGGAAGAACATCAGATTGTCTCCAATGTGGGCGATCTGCGCCGTCTGACCGTGGCCGTCATCATTGACGGCACGTACCAGAAGGTGGACGGCGCTTGGGCCTTTGTGCCGCGCTCCGCGGAAGAACTGGCCCAGGTGCGGCAGCTGGTCTCCAATGCCGTGGGTCTGGACGATACGCGCGGCGACTCGCTGGAAGTCAGCTCCATTCCCTTCTCCGGCTCCGAACCGCCGGCGGAACCCAACTTCGGGGATCTGCTCTCCGATTACGCCGAACGGCTGGGCAAGCCCCTGCTCAATGCCCTGCTGGCCTTCCTCTTCCTCATGCTGGTGGTGCGGCCCGTGGTGCTGGCCCTCATCCGGCCCAAGGTGGAAGCCGGCGAAATGGTGGAAGGGCTGGAAGGCCTGCCCGCCGCCGAAGAGCAGCTGGCACTGTATGAAGCGCTGGAAGAGGCCGCCAAGGGCGAGGAAAAGGCCATTGAAGGCGAAGAGGATGATGAGGAACTTGTGTTCCAGGATATTGAAGCCCTCAAGGCGCACATCTTCTCCCTGTCCGATCAGCACATGGAGCAGGTCGTGACCCTTGTGCGCGGATGGATGAAAAATGAAGCCAAAGCAGCCTAATACCCAGTATGCCGCCGGCGAGGGCCAGACGCCTTCGCTGGCGGAACTGCGTGCCTTTCGCCACGCCCAGAAGGAAACCAATCGCCGCGTGGAAGAATTGCGCCTGCGCCTGTTTCGCATGACCGAACAACACATGGATCAGGCCATTCGGATCATCAAGCGCTGGCTGGATGCCGACGCCGCCGACAAAAGAAAGCGCTAGCGCACGGATGCAGGCGCGGATGCCCGTACAGCGGGCACGCGCCTTTTTTGGCCCGGGGCGCGGGACATGCCGCTTCCGGCCCGGTCATGATCGGCGGGCAATGCGCGCCGGCACAGGCTTCCCCGGCGCAGGGCGGGGTAGACAGCGCCGCGCAAGTTCATTATCAGTTTCAGGCTGACATTGTTCCAAGGAGAGAGGGATGGTTCTGACAGGTCAACAGCGCATCGCCGTACTGCTGCTCGCCATGGGCGACAAATTCACGGCCGACGTTTTCAAACGCATGGAGCGGCAGGAAATTGCCGACATTTCCAAGGCCATCGTGGAGCTGCCCTCTGTGCCCAAGGAAACCGTCGAGGAAGTGTTGCGCGAGTTCCACGAATCCCTTGTGGAAGGCGTGGACATGATTTCCGGCGGCAGCGACATCCTCAAGCGTCTGCTGGTCAAGAACCTTGACCCCGAAACCGCCAAGTACATCATGGACGCCCTGAATCTGGACACCGGCCCGGCCCCCTTCCGCGAGCTGGAGCAGGTGAGTCCGCGTCTGCTCTCGCAGATTCTGCGCAACGAGCATCCCCAGACCCTGGCCCTCATCATGGGCCACCTCAACCCCGATCAGGCCGCCAATCTTTTGACAAGCCTGCCCGCCGGGGTGCGCGCCGAAGTGCTCATGCGTCTGGCCCGTCTGGAGTCCGTGCCCGAGGACATGCTCATGGAAGTGGACAAGGTGCTGACCAGTCAGCTCATCGCCATGGGCGGCAAGGAAGGCAAGAAGGTCGGCGGCGTCCAGTCCGTGGCCGAAATCCTCAATGCCGTGGATCGCGCCACCGAAGAGGAGGTGCTGTCCGAAATCGAGGAGGATTCCGCCCAGATGGCCGAGGATATCCGCAACCTCATGTTCGTCTTCGAGGACTGCAAGAATATCGACGATCGCGGCGTGCGCGAAATGCTCAAGGAAATTTCCAACGAGGATCTCACCCTTGCCCTGCGCGGAGCCAGCGAAGATCTCAAGGAAAAGTTCTTCCGCAACATGTCCGAGCGCGCGGGCAACATGATCCGCGAAGAGCTGGAGTACATGGGGCCGACCAAGCTCTCGGACGTGGAAGCCGCGCAGCAGAATATCGTCAAGATCGTGCGCCGTCTGGAAGCCGAAAACAAGCTGGTGGTCAGCCGGGGCGGCGGGGACATCTTCGTCTAGCGGCAGGCGGGGTGAGGCCGGAACATGTCTATGGATCTGCGAAAGAAGTGGGGTACCATCTTCATGGGCGACCGGGAGGCGTCCATGGCGCAGCTGGAGGCCATGCAGGAGCCTGTCCGGCGGGAACAGGAGCGGCAGCAGACCCAGGAAGACTACATGGAGCGCGTCAAGACGCGCGCCGTGGAACGCGCCCGTCAGATTCTCGGCGAGGCCTATGCCGAGCGCCAGCGCGTGCTGGAGGAAGCCCGGCGGGACTCGCAGGACAATTATCAGCGCATCATCGCCGAGGCCGAGAGCATTCGTCAGTCCACCCGGGACGGCTATGAGGCCATGCAGCTCGAGCGGGAGAAGGCCCGCAAGGAGCTGGCCGAGGCCGAGCGCATCCGCGCGGCGGCCCATGACGAGGGCTACAAGACTGGCATGGATCAGGTGGCCGGGGATCTGCAGCAGATCCGCTACGAGCTGGCCCAGTATGTGGGCTGGATGATGCAGGCCGTCCAGGTGCAAACCCACGACATCTGCCGCCAGTGGCGCGAGCAGCTGGTGGAGCTGACGCAGGCCGCGGTCAGCGCCGGAACGGGCTATGTGCTCAGCACCCAGCACGAAGCCGTGCTGCGCGCCCTGATGCTGGACGCCGTCAAGCAGCTTGAGGATCGGGCCACCATCACCGTTCGCGTGCATCCCGAGGATGAGGAGGCCGTGACCGACATGTTTGCCGCCGCCCGGGAACGCGTGCCCGAGCTGCGGCAATGGATTGTCAATACCGACGCCGGCATGGAGCCGGGCGGTTTCGTGGCCGAGAGCATCAGCGGCAGCGTGGACTGCCGGCGTGAGCATTTCCGCGAACTGGTGGAGAATATTCTCGTGCATCTGGCCCTGCCGGCCACGGATCTGGATCGCGGCAACGAGCAGGAGGATGAGCGGCTCATGCAGGTGCTGCTGGAAAGGGCGCAACAGCTCGGCCCCGAGCCTGCCCTTGCCGAAGCGCCGCCGCCCGTTTCCGCCCCCGCCGAGCCGGAACCGGCAGAGGCGCCGGCCGCGCCCGAAGCTGCCGTGCCCGAAGTTGCCGCGCCTGTTGATGTGCCCGCCGCCGTCGAGGCCGGGGCGGCCCCGTCCCCTGCCGCCACGGAACCGGCCCCGCCGCCGCAACAGCCTTCAGGGCCGCTGCTGCCGCCCGACGAGGAGGAGGACGCCGCGCTGCTCCAGTCCCTGGATGCCGCGGAAGATGCCCTCCTGTCCGGCGAGGCCGCCATCGACAGGCTGCCCGCCGACAGCATGGACGCCGGACAAGGCGACAAGGCCGTCATTTCGCGCGTCTCGGCCGGGGTGGAGCAGGAAGATGCCATTCCTGAAGCCTATCTGCCTCCCCTGGGCGAGGACGACGGGCAAGACATCTTGCCGCCGCCGTCTCCCCGGAAGGCCAAGGCCGAGCCCAGTCTCGAGGAACTGGAAGAAGAACTGTTCCCGCTGGAAGACGACAGGGATGACGCCCTCCTGCAAGGGGGCTTTCTGGCCCCTGACAGCGACAAGGACAAGGGCTAGCCGTCATGCGTCTTGATCCCCAGGCCTGCACGCGCCTCCTGCGGGCCAGCAATCCCGTGCGCCTTTACGGCAAGGTCAACAAGGTGGTGGGCCTTGTGGCCGAGGGCAGCGGTCTGCGCGCCCCGCTGGGAGCTGTCTGCCACATGTTGCCCGATGACGACGCCCACGGCATTGCCGCCGAGGTGGTGGGCTTCCGCGAGGGCAATCTTCTTTTCATGCCCTATGGCGACATGCGGGGCATCCGCCCGGGCAGCCGCATCCGCAATACCAGTCTGCCGCCGGTGTTTCCCGTCGGCCCTGATTCGCTGGGTCGGGCCTTTGACGCCTTCGGCACGCCGCTGGATTCCGGCCCGCCGGTGAGCAGCGAATTGTGCGACTCCCCCCTGGGCACGGCTGAGCAGGGCAAGGCCGACTTCGAGGCCCAAATGGCCGCACAGGCCGATTTCCGGCCGGAATGGCTCGAGGAGGCCCGCCACCAGTGGCAGGCCGAGCTGGCTCCCATCTATGCCGACCCGCCCAGCCCGCTCATGCGGCCCCGCATCACCGACATTCTGGATGTGGGCGTGCGGGCCATCAACAGCCTCATCACCCTCGGCAAGGGCCAGCGCGTGGGCATCATGGCCGGTTCCGGCGTGGGCAAGTCCACGCTCATGGGCATGATGGCCCGCTATACCAAGGCCGACGTCAACGTCATCGGTCTTATCGGCGAACGCGGGCGCGAAGTGGTGGAATTCATGGAACGCGATCTCGGCCCGGCGGGCATGGCCCGCTCGGTGCTGGTCATCGCCACCTCGGATCAGTCGCCGCTCGTGCGCATGCGCGCCGCCTATGCCGCCACGGCCGTGGCCGAATACTTCCGCGACAAGGGCATGGACGTGCTCCTGATGATGGATTCGGTGACCCGTTTTGCCATGGCCGCCCGCGAGGTGGGCCTTGCCATCGGCGAACCGCCCACCACCAAGGGCTATACGCCCACCGTCTTTGCCCAGTTGCCCAAGCTGCTGGAACGGGCCGGACGTTCGGCCAGGGGAACCATTACCGGCATTTATACCGTGCTGGTGGACGGCGACGATTTCAACGAACCCATTGCCGACGCCGTGCGCTCCATTCTGGACGGGCATATCGTGCTCACCCGCGATCTGGCCGACCAGGGGCATTTCCCGGCCATCGACGTCTTGCGTTCCATCAGCCGTCTGCGTTCCGATATCTGCACTCGCGAGGATGTGGTGGCCGGTCGGGTGGTCACGCGCCACATGAGCACCTTCCGCCGCGTGGAGGACATGATCAATATCGGGGCCTACGCGCGCGGCAGCAATGCCGAAATTGACGAAGCCATCGCCAAGATGCCCGCCATCAACGCCTTTTTGCGGCAGGATGTGGGCGAACCCGAATTCCTGGATGAATGCATGCGCAAATTGCGCGAGCTGGCCGTTTCCAGCCATGCGCCGGCCGCGCCCTCGGGGCCGGCCGCCAAGGGAGGCGGCCCCGCCGGCCTGCCGCTCAACCCGCCGGGCAGCCAGCGATGAGCGGCAGCATCCGGGCCGGGGGGCAGGGGTCGCCTTGACGTCGCCTGCGCTATCAGATAAACATCACAACACCATTGCGGGCAGTTAGCTCAGCTGGTTGAGCACCGCCCTTACAAGGCGGGGGCCACAGGTTCAAGTCCTGTACTGCCCACCAGATATTTCAATGGGCTGCATATGGCGGCAGTCCGTTAGCATGGAAGCGGATTCGCTTCTGCGCCAATCCGTGTGCCGAACCGCTTTTTTGCCTGCCGGGAAGGGGATGACCTTCCCGGCGTTTTTTCATTGGTGGGGCTTGGCCCTGCGCGCTCGGCCCGCGTGTGACCGTTAGGATGATTGAATCACACGGCAGGGCTGAAAAACCACCGACGACTGCCCGCGTGTCCCCGGCATCGCCTCTGCCGCGGGGCCGATGCCGTGCGGCAGGAGGAAAAGCGCCTTGTCGCGAAAATGACGCCGCTGGAGGGCAAAAAGGCCATTGAAACTTGCGGCAGGCTGCATGCCGAACAGGCCCGGGTCGTTGCAACGCCTACGGCGCGGATGCCGCCGGGCTGCTGCAACGGCGCCGTATGGCGCGGGGGCGGAGAGACGCCGAAGGCGAGGCCCTGCATCAGGCCGCGCTGTACGAACAGACGCCCGCGTTGCAAGGGCGCATGGACAGTGCGCGTGGCATCGGCTCGGAAGGGGGACAGGATTGCCAGGATCCGCCGCATGGTGCCCGGCGGAACCTGTGCCGGCTAGCCTACCGGGGCGCTGCCGCGACGACACTTGTCAAAAAAAAGGGCATGCCGTAATCTCAAAAGACGTGGTAAAAAGCTGGGCGGCTGTTTCCTGCTGCCCGGCGATGTGGTTCTGCTGGCCCACGGCGGACACGGCTTTACCATGCTGGAGCCTTCCGAGATGATCGAGGTCAAGCAGGGGCCGTATGCCGGCGAGCAGGACAAGGAACGCTTTGCGCCCGC
>DWZD01000045.1 GCA_019118345.1 Candidatus Desulfovibrio intestinavium
TCGATATGCGAACCCGTATTGTAGCGCGACCAGCCGCCGGAGAGCGCGCCAAAGGCCGCCACGCCCTTGCCGCCCTCGGCCGGCGAGGCCCGCACGGCCCGCCCGGCCGCCTCCATCCCCTTGCCCGCCGCCAAATCGGCCCCCTGCAGGGCCAGCGTCGTGCCGCTCACATGCCCCTCGGACAGGGCCTTGGTCTGGGGGTTGAAACGAGCGCTGGTTACCTGCGCGTAAATGCTCGTGGCATCGGTTTGGATCACGAGATCATGGGTTACGCTCACGCCGCGCTGCACATTGGCAAGGTTTGGCGTGGTGATCGTTAAGCTGGCGGTTATGAGCCCGTTGCCGTTGTAGAGGATGACCACCTTGTCGCCCACGCCCAGTGCCCGGCCCGCGCCCGACATGCCCCGCATGGCAAGAGAGAATTCGACGCCGAACAGAGCTGTCCAGCTGTCGGTGAGGGTCAACGCCGGCTGGTCGACCCGGAAGGTTGCGGGCAATTGGAAGATGAGCTGACTAAAACCCGAGAGTTGTTTGGCCGTCAGGCCGCTGGTCCGCACGATCAGGAAGGTGTCAGATACGTTTGCGCCATTATCTGAGTAGTGCCCATGAATTTCGCAGCGACTCAGATCGGGCGAGCCGGACAGGATAACCGTGATCTTGTCTAGTTTGGTGCTGTCGATCTTCCCGCCGAAGACGTTCCCCCGCACCGTGCCGCCGCTGATGATGACCGTGCTGTTTCTGACATCGCCCCCGTTCGCGGCATACCCGCCGATGACATCCCCAGCCACCGTGCCGCCGCTGATGATGACCGTGCTGTTTGTGACATCGCCCCCGTTCGCGGCATACCCGCCGATGACATCCCCAGCCACCGTACCGCCGGTCATGATGACCGTGTTGGTGTCGGCATTCACATCTTTGGCGTCGGTGTAGCCGCCGTAGACAGAGCCGTCGAAGCCGCCGTCAATGATGACATGACCGCCGCTGCCGGTCGTTGAGCCGATGTAGGCGGGATTTCCAAAATCATCTTTCCCCACCTCCCCGCCGCTGTTGGCCCCTGCGGGCAGGGGCGGCAGGGCGGTCAGGGCGCAGGCGCAGGCAAGGGCAAGGGCGCGCAGGCGGCAGCGGCGCAGCACGGCGCGGTAGCGTTTGGCAAGGCAGGTGAGGGCGTGACGGCTTTGTTTCAGCATGGGGAGCTTCGAGTGCGGCGGCGCGGGCCGCAATGATGGGAAACATTGGCAAGTTAGCGCATTGCATGAAAGAAAGCAAGGCGTTTTAGCTGGTTGAATGGATGAACCGTTTGTTGGAAGTGGGGACGGAGGGAGAGGAACATTTTTTCTCTGGTTGCGTGTGCGACCGGCCAGCGGCTCCGGCCCGGCAGGGGGAAGACGCTGTTGCGGGGCAACAACGGCCGACGTCACGCAAGGCGCGCACGTCTTTGCATGTCGGCGGCCGCGCGGAACGCGAAAAAGCGCCCGCCCGGACGGGAGAGCGCTTGCAAACCGCTGCTTTTCCTGTTGGCGGCAACGGGGAGGGAAGTCGAAGGACGTCTAGATGTCCCGGTGGCAGAACCACCAGTCATAGCCTTCGTGTTCGGTCAGGCGCTGGCGGGCGCATTCCACGTCGGCTGCAGGCGGCACGATGACCCGTCGCCCGATAAGTTCGTTGTCCGGCCAGCCCGCGGGCACGGCGCAAGCGTGCGCATCCGAGGTCTGGAGCGCCTTGAGGGCGCGCAGAATTTCGTCCATGTTTCGGCCCACTTCCTGCGGATAGTAGAGCATGAGCCGCAGGATGCCCTGCGGATCGACGAGGAAAACCGCCCGCACGGTATTGCTGCCCTTGCCGGGATGGAGCATGCCGAGCTGTTCGGCAATCTGGCCCCGATCGTCGGCAATGACCGGAAACTCAATCGCCACGCCGAGCTTTTCCCGGATCCATTCCAGCCATTTGATGTGGGAAAACACCTGATCAATGGACAGGCCCACCAGCATGGCATTGAGCGCCCGGAAGTCATCCATGCGCTTCTGGAAGGCCACAAATTCCGTGGTGCAGACCGGGGTGAAGTCCGCCGGGTGGCTGAACAGCACCAGCCATTTGCCCGCACTGTCCCGGGGCAGCGTCAGCGGGCCTTGGGTGGTCTGGGCGCTGATTTCGGGAAAGGCTTGTCCAAGCAGGGGAAGGCGTTGCGTTTCTGTCATGGTGTGCTCCTTTTTTTGAAATTGAATTTCATTTTTAATAATAACGCCGGAGCTTGTCAAGAGCTGGTTGGCGGTTTGGCGCGGGCGTTTCGCGCCCGGCCGGGAACAGGCGCAAGAGGGCGCAAGCGGCCCGGACGTGGCGGCGTCAGTCGGGCGGCGTCTGCCGCGCGCACAAAAAAAACCGCGCCTTCCTGCGGAAAGCGCGGCGTTGACGAGCCGGTGCGGGCCGGGATCAGAATCCCTTGCCGCTGAAGATGCCGCTGCCGCCCTCATACGGCTTGAGGGAGGGATCGACCCAGTAGAGAATTTCGTGGCCCATGTCCCAGGCCAGACTGCGGACGATGAAGCCGGGGGCGTCGGCGGGATTGCGTTCCTTGATGGAGAACAGATAAAAATCGTGCACCTTGCGGGATTCCATCAGACCTCCCTGGGCGAGCGACCAGATGAGCATGCCGGACTTCACGTCGTAGATCTCCACCGCGAGGGACACTGAGCTGTCGCCGCCGGAAGCGCCGTCAATGAAGTGATTGATATAGCCGCCGATGACCAGCTCAGCCCCTTGCTTGCGGGCAAGGTAAAGGGCGCGCTGCGGGTCGTAGGGGCCGGCGTTGGGTTCGTATTGCAGGGTTTGGAAGGCATTGAGCGAAAGCCATACCTGCCAGAACTGGCGGGTGATCTGATCGGCGGCGGTGAGCGCCCCAGCCGTCTGCTGCACCATGCGGAAGGGGACGAACAGGGCCGTGGGCCGGTGTCCGGCCGGACGCAGGGGGGAGACGTAGACCGCCGGATTTTGGCGGCGCACGAAGTTGTTGATCTGGAATTGGAAGGGCGTGCTGAAGTCGCCGGTGGTGGTGATGCTTCGCGGGCTGTCGTCCGGCGGTCTGGTGCAGCCGGTCAGGGCCGGGAGGCAGCACAGCAGGACAAGGGCAAGGCAGACAAGGGGGCTGGAGCTGGGACGCATACAAAACTCCTGCGGGCCGCTGTGCGTCTCCCGCGCACAGCATAAAGAATCAGGGCCACGGCCTGTCGAAAAACCGGCGACCGAACAAGAATCACGGAAAATATGCAATATTCGGGCCATATGTCATCGGGCCGCCCCGGCAGGTCGTCGCAGGCGGGCCAAGGCGTCCCCGGCCCTATCGGGGCAGGCCGAACATGAGCATGAGCAGGCAAAACAGAATCGGGAGCGCGAGTCCCAGCAGGGTACGCGACCAGTCCAGACCAAGGGCCATGCGGCAGCCGGTGATGATGCAGGCCATACTCCAGATGATGCCCACCTGAACGCCCAGAACGGGAATGAGGCACAGCAGCACCGGGGCGGCGCTGTAGGCCACCACCTGAAAGATGAGGTAAAAGGCGGCGTGCCGCACGCCGGCGAGCCGGAAGCCCAGGAGCAGGAGGGCGCTGAGGATATAGAGCTGAAAGACAAGGCTCGCCATGCCGGTGAGACCGTAGAGCAGGGGCTGATTGATCGCGAAACGGAACAGCAGCCCGACGACACTGTCCGGCGGTAGGGTCTGCGCAAGAACCTCCCGGCTCATGTGGATCCAGAAGAGCTGGGTGCAGATCACCACCAGCACCACCACAAGATAGTAGAACAGGGCGCGCCACTGGGGCGCATCAGGGTTGAGGCGGGCGAAAAAGCGGCCGCCGCCGAACATGATCCGCAGGGTCGTCTGGTAAAAGGCCGAAATGTAGCCCGCAGGCGCAGGGGCCAGATCCCAGGGGTTGGCATCCGCATCGGGCTGGTCATGGCGGCGGCCCTTTCGGTTGCGCGGGCGGTGGGGGGCATCCTCAGGGGCTGCCGGTTCCGGCGCATGAGCGGGGGCAGCGGCCTGGTCGTCGCTGGGCGCGCCGGACTCGGAGGCAGAGACGGGCCGGATCCTGTCCTGCCGGGAAGCGTCCTGTGGCGAATCGTTCTGTGGTGAAGCGCTTTGCCCGGGGGCGTGCGTCGGCTCGCCGGGCACAATGGCCCCGGGCGGCAAGACGACCGTTTCGCTACGAAAGTCGATAGGTTTTTCTGGTGTGCCGTGCTCAAGCACATGGCTCGAGGCATCTTCCGGCAGGAAGCGGAAGCGGCAGCCGCATTTGGGGCAGGTGGCGACAACAGGGCGCGACGGGGCGCGATCCGACGAAAGCTCGCGAAAGAATCCGCAATCCGGGCAGCTGATTTTCATGGCGGCAGCATAGCAGAGAGAAAATGCCGCCGCAAGTTTTCTCCGGCCAGGGGGGCAGGCGCTTAGCCGCCCGTCCGCCGTACCGCTCCTGCCTTGACGAATCGGGGCGCAGACCCTACAACCACACAACGGTTTTGTTGCCCGGCGGCAACGACCGAATCCTGCCTCCGGGGGCTTCGCCCATGCGTGCCTGTGTTGTCTTGTTGCCGATCCTTGCGCGTCCGATCGCGTTTCTCCTGCTTTGCTGCCTCTCCCTTTCGGCGAGCGCATCCGATGCCGCTGCCGTGGACAATCTGTCGCCGCGGAAGGATGCGACCGGCGAGACCGCGCGGCTCGGCCGGGTGGGCATCACGGCCGAAGGCCGACTGGAACAGGAGAAACGGGCCGGGCAGGGCGAGCGCCTTTTGCAGCGGCAGGGGCGGCAGAACATGCCGGACATCCACATTGCCTATCCGGTTCTGGGCTACGCCGCCGTGGATGAGGACGTGCGCAACTGGGTCAACGCCATTGCCGATACCTTTGATGTGGAAATGGCCTCCCTGCTCCACGAGGCGGACATGATGGGCGAGGCGGCGGACGAAGGCCGCTATGCTCTGCACGGTTCCTGCACGGTGCTGCGCCCCTCGCGGGAGGCGGCCAGTCTGGTTTTCGAGATCTGGACGTATACGGGCGGGGCACACGGCAATCTCGACATCATCACCCTGAATTACAGCCTGATCACGGGCCAGCGCCTCGACTTCGTGGATATTTTCGGCGACGTGGACAAGGCCCTTTCCCTCCTGTCCAGCAATTCGCGGGAGGTGCTGTCCCGGCGGCTGGCCGGCGGGCGCATGGATCAGTGGATTGTGGACGGCACGGCGCAGGATGTAAACAATTTTGCGAGCCTCGGCCTGACCTCGCAAGGGGTGCGCGTCTATTTTCAACCCTATCAGGTGGCCCCCTGGGCCGCCGGGGCGCAGGCGGTGGACATTCCGCTGGAAGCCCTCATGCGGGCCAAACCCTTTCTGACGCTCTGGGACAAGTGACGTGCCGCCCCAGCCCGTGGACATGCGTTTTGCCCCTGCCGCCTTCATGCGCGAGGATCATTTCCCCGGCGCGCCCTGCGTGCCGGGTTCCTGTCTGCTGGAGGCTGTGCGCCGCGCGGCGGAACAGGCCTTTGCCCGTCCGGTGCTGGAGGTGACGCAGGCCCGCTTCCGGCGGTTTGTGCGTCCGGGGCAGGCCTGCCGCCTGTACTGGAAACTGCCCGGCCCGGCTGCCGTCATGTCCGGGGCGGCCGAAGCGGCGCTTCCCGTGCGGGTGAGCTGGCAGCTGCGCGAGGCGGCGGATCCGTCCGGCGGAGCGCGTCTGGCCGAGGGGGAATTGCGCCTTGCCGCAGCGGGCGCAAAGGGGGCGGCATGCGTCTGAGCTATGATGGCCCGGTGCTCTTGCTGGGCGGCGGCTGCACCCTGGGGCTGGCCGTGGCGGCGGCCTTGCGCGAGGAAGGCGCGGCGGTGCTGGCGGCCTGCGGCAGCGAGGCGGGCCTGCGCGCCTGTGCGGACGCCGGGCTGACCGCCGAACCGCTGGGCGATCCCGAAAGCCTGCCCGAACGCTGCGCCGAGCGCATGGGACAGGTTCCCGGCCATATGCTGGATTTGCGGCACTCGCGTGCCGAGGCCCTGCTGGCGGGCCTGCCGCCGGAGGCCATCGAACGCTGGGCCGGGGAGGACATCGCCCTGCGCGCCCGCCTGCTGCGCGCGCTGACCCGGGCCATGCTCATGCGGCGCACGGGACGCTGCGTCTTTGTCTCCTCCTCGGCGGCGCTGCGGCCCTCGCCGGGGCAGGCCTGGTATGCGGCGGCCAAACTGGCCGGGGAGGCCCTGTTCCGCAGTGCGGGCACTGAGCTGGCCGGACGGGGCATCACCGCCTGTTCCGCCCGCCTCAGCTGGCTGGACGCGGGGCGCGGGCGCACCTTCCTGAACGATGCGGCGCAGGCCCGCCGGGCCGCGCGCGCCATGCCGTCCGGTCGCCTGCTCCGGCTGGAAGAGGCCGTGGCGCCCCTTGTCTTTCTGCTGTCCCGCGAAGCGGCAGGCATCAATGCCTGCTGCGTGGACATCGACGGCGGCCTCGGGGCCGTCAAACTGCCGGAGACGCCATGAAGAGTCTGACCCATGCCGCTGCGCTGGAAGCGGTCAAGGCCATTGTGGCCGATATCTTTGAATGTGATCCCGCCAGCCTGCATGAGACTACCCGCCTCATGACGGACTTGCCCTGCGAATCCGTCGATCTGCTGGAAATCAGCATCCGTCTGGGCCAGGCCTGCCATATCGCCGTGGATGACGAGACGGCCTTTCTCCGTTCCGTGCGGCTCTGGGCGGCGGACGGGCCGCAAGCCCTCGCTGCGGCCTGCCCGCATCTGCCGGAAGCCCGCCGTGAGGAAATCCGGCTTCAGGTGAGCGCAAGCCCCGCCCTCTCCCCCCTGAGCCTGGGCGATCTGGCCCATTACGCAACGTATGCGGCGGCGCAGGGGTAGCGGGTGACGTTGCCGCGAGTGGTCATCAGCGGGCTGGGCGGCTGCACGCCGCTGGGGCACACGCTGGACGAGGTGGCGGCGGCTCTGCGCGCGGGCCAGTCCCCCTTTGTGGCCAGCGCGCACTGGCCGGAACATGCCGTGGCCCCTGTGGAGCCGCAGGGCGACATGGCGCGGGCCGTCCGGCCCGACCCGGCCCTGCGTCTGCTGGGCGGCTGGCGGCACCGGCATTATTGTCACCGGGGCGCGCAGCTGGCCGTGCTGGCCGGCTTGCGGGCCGCGCGGGACGCGGCCTGCGGGGCAAGCGCGCAGGCGGATGACGGCAGCGCCACGGACTGGGCCGCCCTGCTGCCGGAAGATACGACCCTCCTGCTGGCCCACGGCCCCATGCTGGATGTGAGCGGCGAACCCGGCCTGCCCCCAGGAGACGTGAACTGCCTGGGCGCGCTCTGGCTGCTGCGCTGGCTGCCCAATACGGCGGCGGCGGCCCTCTGCCGCTTTCTGGGCGTACACGGGGAAAGCCTCTGCCTCAATGCGGCCTGCGCCTCGGCCCTGCATGCCCTGGGCGAAGGGTACCGGCGCATCCGGGCCGGTCTGACCTCCCGCGTGCTGGTGGCGGCAGGGGATTCCCGTTTGTCGAAGGCCGGGCTTTTGGGCTACATGCGGGCGCAAACCCTGAGCCGGCGGGGGCCGACGTGCGGGCCGCGGCCCTTTGACGCGGCGCGCGACGGTTTTGTGGCCGCCGAGGGCGGGGCGGCCTTTGTGCTGGAACCGCTGACCGTGGCCGAGGCTCGAGGGGCGCGCATTCATGCGGAAATTCTGGGCTTCGGCGTCTCGTCCGACGGCGGCAGCCTCACCGCGCCCGACGCGCGGGGAACCCATGCCGAGCGCGCCGTGCGGGCCGCGCTGGCTGAAGCGGCGGCCGTCATGCCCCACGGCCCGCACTGGATTTCCGCGCACGGCACGGGCACCGCGCTCAATGACGCCGCCGAGGTCGCCCTGTTGGAGCGCGTCTTTGCCGACCGGGGGCTATCGCCCGCCGTCATGGCCTGCAAGAGCCGGCAGGGCCATGCCTCGGCGGCTGCCGGGGCCGTGGAATTGTTCACCGTGCTGGCGGGCTGGCGCGCGGGCTTCATGCCGCACATTGCCGGGCTGGATCAGCCCTGTTCCGCCCGACTGGCCTTTGTGCGGGAGGATGCCCCCTTTGCCGGGCCGCTGGGCCTGCTGGAAAATTTCGGCTTCGGCGGGCAGAATGCCGCCCTGGCGGTGCGCCTGTGGACGTGATGCTTGCTGACGCGCCGCGTCCCTTTGTCCTGCTGGACAGGGTGGATACGCCGGATCCCGAAAGCCTGCGGGCCGTGCGCGGCCTGCAAAACGCCCCCTTCTGGCACATCTGGGAAGCGGGCGCGCAGTGCGTGGCCCTGCATCAACGCTGGCGCTGCGGCTTTGCCCGCCACGCCTTTCTGCTGGGCATGGCGCAGGCGCCCACAGCCGCGGGCTGGCAGCTGCCGCCGGACGGATTGTGCGGCGAGCTGCGCCTGACGGCCCGTCTGCGGCAGCAGGGGGACGGCGCCGCCCTCTATGAACTGGAAGCGATCTTCCTGCCTGAGGCCGATGCGGGGCGTGCCGCTCGCGGCGGCTGGGAAGTGCGCATCGGCCTTTGCGGCTATGACGCGCAATTTCGGGAGGACATCCTGCGCCCCCGTTACGAGGAGCTGTTCCGATGCCTGTGCCGTGGTTGAGCCGTCTCAACGAAGAACTGTTCCGCCGTCTGGCGCTGGAGCAACGGGCCGGGCTGGGACGAGAGACGCTGGCCCCGCCATCCGGCGATGTGCTGGATTTCCTCTCCAATGATTGCCTCGGGCTGGCTGACGACGCGGGGTGGCGGCGGGAGCTTGCCCGCTGCGCGGCCCGCCATGCGCCCTCTGGCCGTGCCTCATGGGTGGCGGGCGGCTGCACGAGCCTGGACAGGGAGGCGGCAGCGGCCTGTGCCGCCTATTTCGGCGCGGCGGAATGCCTGTTCTTTGCCAGCGGCTATCAGGCCCAGCTGGCGGCCCTGACGGGACTGGTCACGCCGGGGCAGCCGCTGCTGCCCGACCGGCGCATGCACGCCAGCGCGGCCCGCTTTCTGGGGCTGGGCGGCGCGCGTGTCCTGCCCTATGCCCATGCGGATCTGGCCCATCTGGAACGGCGGCTGCGCCGCCTTGCCGCCGAGGCCGAAGCCGGGGAGGGCGTCCGTCAACCCATTGTCATGAGCGAAAGCCTGTTCAGCATGGACGGCAGCCTGCTGGATCTGGAGGGCTGGCAACGCCTGCGGCAGACCTATGGTTTCTGGGGCTGGCTGGATGAGGCCCATTCGCTGGGCGCGCTGGGGCCGGGCGGGCGCGGGCTGGCGGCACAGCGTCCGGGTTCGGCGGATCTGGTGCTGGGCAGCTTCGGCAAGGCGCTGGGCTACTGGGGCGCCTTTCTGTTGCTGCCGCGCGGGATCTCGGCCTGTCTGGCGCAATGGGCTTCCCCGCTGATCCACTCCACGGCCCTGCCGCCTGTCCATGCCGCCGGGGTGCTGGCCCTGCTGGAACGCCTGCCCGCGCTGGAGGAGCGGCGGCAGGAACTGGCGGACAAGGCCGCCCATTTCCGCGCATGTCTGGCCGAATGCGGCCTTGCGGCACAGGGCGGGGCGCATATCGTCGCCCTTCCCGTGGGGGAGGCCGCCGCCTGCGCGGCCTGGGCCGAGCGTCTGCGCGGCGAGGGCATCCGTGTGCTGGCGGCCCGTTATCCCACCGTGCCGCAGGGGCAGGCCCTGCTGCGCTGTACGGTTCGGGCGGGACACCGGCGGGAGGAGCTTGCCCGCGCGGCGCGCATCATGGCCCGGACAGCCCCGCCCGGCGGGGCGGAAGCGGAGAGGCCCGTCGTCCCCCAATAGCCTGCCCCGCAGCCGAAGCCACGGGGCAGGCCCCCCTGAGTGTCGGTTGAACCGACATTCCTCCGTCGGCGGGCGCGCCGGGCGCGCCTCGCCGTACGCTGATGCCGCGTCAGGAAGCCAGCCTGACGGAAAGATGGTGCGGAAGCCTGCCGCTTCGGGGGGAACGGGCCGGAGAATGGGCCGCCGTGGCGAAAGCATGGCTTTCGCCTACCGGGACAGGACGCAAGGGGCAAGGCTCATATCGAGGAAAGCCGACGCAGGCGGGATGTTCACATGCTCCGTCGCCCGCTCGGCGGGAGACGGAAAGGGGAGAAGGCGACGAGCGCAGAGAACGATGCAGCAGCCCGGCAAGCGGACGGCTTCTCTCTCTCTCTCTCTCTCTCTCTCTCTCTCTCTGCATATCAGCTTTCCATTGTTCTGTTGAGTATCATAAAGCTATTGCTCATGGCAATCGTTGTCAAGACATTCTGGAAAAAAAGCTGATAAAATAAATAACGTTGTGAAGGCTTCGATTTTTAAGGAATGTTTTTCCGCGCGCATGAACAGCAATAACGTGTCATTCGCCAAAGGATTGCCTGCCGGCATATCCGGGAACACGATGCCGGCGGTTCTGCCGCTCAGCGTTGCTGATGCGCCCGCAATGGCCTTCAACGCGAAAACGGGCAGGTAAGCAGCGGCCCTGTCGTGTGTTCGGCGCTGTTTGGGGGCAGGGCATGGGGCGGCAGCCTAGATGCCCCGCAGCTTGTCCCGCAACAGGGCCGCCCTGGCCGGGCCGATGCCCGGCAGTTCCCGCAGTTCCTCAAGGCTGGCGGCCCGCATGGCCTCCAGCGAGGCAAAGCGCTCCCAGAGCAGGCGGGCCGTGGCCGGGCCGATGCCCGGCAGGCGCATGAGTTCGCCCGAGAGGGCGGCCTTGCCCCGTGCCTTGCGATGACGGCCAATGGCAAAGTGGTGGGTCGTGTCGCGAATGTGCTGGAGAAAGAGCAGTTCCGGCGCGCCTTCGCGCAGGGGCAGGGCATTGCTGCGCCCCGGCAGGAAGATGCGGTCGGCCACATTGCCCGCCCGGCGGTCGGCATGGCCGTCCTCGTCGCGGGCCTTGGCAATGGCCGCCAGCGCGCAGAGATCGCCCTGTCCGGCCTCCTCAAGGCCGCGCTGCACGGCATGGAGCTGACCTCGCCCGCCGTCGATGAGCAGCAGATCCGGCCAGGGCGGGCCGCTTTCCAGCCGGCGCGCCACCCATTGGTAAAGGGTGGCGTAATCGTCGCCGCCATCGGGCATGGCGTAATTGCGATAGGCGGGCGGGTGGGGACGTCCATCCTCGAAGACCACCATGCCCACGCGCGTCTGCCGCCCGCCGGTATGGGAAACGTCCACACATTCGATGCGCCGGGGGCGTTCCGCAAGATGCAGGGCCGCGGCAAGCATTTGCAGGATGTCCTGTTCGGCGTGCTGCTCCCGACGGCGGGCTTCCTCGCGGGCATTGGACTGCGCCACGTCCACCAGCTGATTGTCCTTGGCGTTTTGCGGGGCCACCAGCCGCACGGGGCCGTTGCGGCGCTCGGCAAGCAGCTGCTCCAGCGCCTCGCGCCAGCTGCCGGCGTGTCCGTCCATCCCGTCGCCCGCCCCTGCCTGTTCCGGCGGCAGCGGATGCGCGCCGGGCGGGGGGGCGTCTTCATTCAGGCGTTCGTCCTCATTGTCCGGCGGCAGCCAGGGCAGGAGAATGCGCGGCGGCGGCAGCGGCCCCGCATAATACTGGCCCACAAAGGAGCGCAGCAGCTCAGGCGCGTCCTCGAAGCACAGACCGGCCCAGTAAAAGGTGCGCCCGTCCGTCATGGCCCCGTTGCGCACAAAGACAAGGCCCAGCGCCAGCCCCCTGTCCGCCGCAAACAGGCCGATGACATCCATGTCCCCGCCGCCGGGCAGGACGGTGGCCTGCCGTTCCACCGTGCGTTCCACGGCCCGCATCTGATCGCGCAGGCGGGCCGCCTGCTCGAATTCCAGGGCCTCGCTGGCGGCCTCCATTTCCTGCCGCAGCCGAGCCAGCAGAGGCGCGGACTTGCCCTCCAGCAGCTCCATGACCTTGTGCACGGCCTCGAAATACTGCCGCGAATCCACGAGTCCCATACAGGGGGCCGGGCACTGCCCCATGTGGTGGTACAGGCAGGGGCGCACGCGGTTTTTCATGGCCCTGTCCGAACAGCGGCGCAGGGCAAAGGCCCGGTGCAGGAGCTTCCACGTCTCCCGCGCGGCCAGAGCCGAGGTAAAGGGGCCGAAATAGCGCGCCCCGTCCCGGCGGGCCTTGCGCACCACCTCCAGCCGGGGAAAGGGATGCTTCACGTCCACGCGGAACAGGACGTACTGCTTGTCGTCGCGCAGCACGATATTGTAGTGCGGGCGGTGCTTCTTGATAAGGCTGGCCTCCAGCAGGAGGGCTTCCTTCTCCGTGGTGGTGGTCAGCACGTCCAGCGAAACGGCATGGGCCAGCATGGCGCGCGTCTTGGCCGGCAGGCCGTCCTGACGAAAATAGGAGAGGACGCGGCGACGCAGCACGCGGGCCTTGCCCACATAGATGATGCGGCCCCGGGCGTCCTTGTAGAGGTAGACGCCCGGACTCAGGGGCAGGGTGGCGGGATCGGGACGTTGCATGGCAGGCCCACTATAGGCGGCAAGGCCCGCTGACCGCAAGGGCGGAAAAACAAAAAAAGGCCCGCCGAAGCGGGCCATATGCCTGAGCCGGAAACCAGCTAGAAGCTGTAGACGTAGCAGAGGTTGAAGTTCCAGGCATCACGCACGGTGTCGTCGCGACCGTTCATGAGGCTGTCGCCCCAGACCTTGTGGGATTTGTCAAGCCACATGGCCACATAGGCGGCCTGGAAGACCATGTCCAGATTTTCGTAAATCTTGTAGGTGTTCACCAGACCCACTTCCAGGGCATAGTCCTTGGTGGTCAGGTACATGGAGTCCATGCCGATGGCATTGCTGTTGGCGGCCAGGCCACGGGTGTGCACCAGATAGTTGGCCATGTGCGGACTGTTGGTGCCGCCCATCAGGTTGACGTAGAGGCACTGCTTGAGGTCTTCCACAAAGCTCACGTCCTTGGCGCGGATGCCCACGCCCCAGGTGCCGGGCATGGCAAGGCCCACCGCGGATTCGCGCGCCAGATTGGGGTCGCCGTTGAAGGCAAAGCGGGAGAAGGCGTTGTTGGTGTTGTTGACGCTCACGAAGGGCAGGCGCTCGGAGCCGTTGCCCGTGTCGTTGTCGTCGCCGGAACCGTACCAGCCGTAGATGCCGGGAGTCACCCAATCCATCTTGTATTCCACCAGCAGAGAGGCCAGCCAGCCCGAGCGGTTGGCGGAGGAATCGTCATAGGCCACGGAACCGTAATTGAAATCAAAGGCGATGCGGAAGGGATCAAAGGCCACGATGTCGCCGGTGATGCCCGCCCAGACGGCCTGGCCGTAACCGGTCAGCTTGTTGCCGTGCGTGGGGCCGCCCGCCGGGAACATGCCGGTGCGGAAGTTGCCGCTGGAAGTGCCGGCGTTATTGCCGGTCACGTCGAAGTAGTTGCGCGGGTTGGCGGAATTGCGGAAGGCGTTGGGGCCGATCATGCCGTACATGGCCCAGGGGGTCACTTTCACGCCGTCAAAGGTCAGGGGCAGGGCAAGGGCGAACAGATCGACATTGTCCAGGAAGTTCTGCTGATAGTTGTTCACGCCGTGGGCATTGCGGCCCGCGTAGTTGTCGTTCATGGGACGCGCCCACATGGCGGTCAGGGCCACGTTCTCGTTGAACTTGTAGGAGGCGGTGATGCCGGCCACGTCGTCATTGAAAACCTGACTGCCGGTGGTGAAGCTGGGCAGGGCCATGCCCTGAATGCCCATGCGGAGTTTCAGATCGGTCTGGGGCACCAGCCAGTCGATGTAGGCCTGCTTGATTTCAATGACGTTGTTGCCGTCCGCACCCAGGGCCGCGCCGTTGCCGTTGTTGCCCCAGCGCTGGTCGCCCAGTTCAAAATACAGCGTGCCGGACAGGCTTTCAGAGGCCACGGCGTCCAACTGGAAGCGGAAGCGCTGCTCGACTTCAAATTCGTCCTGGCTCCCGTCGTAGCCGGTGATGCCGTTGCCCCCGGTGAAGTCGCCGTTCTGGCCGAAGTCGGCACTCACGATCCACTGGCCTTTGGCCTTGAAGTCAATGGCGTTGGCCGTGCTCAATCCCCCGAGCAGCATGCCGGCAGCCATGAAGAGCGTCACAAGTTTTTTCATAACATCCTCCAAAAAAATGATTCTGGAAAAGCGGGTGAGGCCACGATAAGCCCTTGCGGCATCTCTTTCAAGGGGGAGAGTAAAAAAATTTTTACCGACAGCCGTTCTCAATAACCTGCGGAAAAAGCAGGATGTCCCCAAAATGGCGCGCACATGCCTGGCCGAAGCCCAAACAGGGGCATGCGACGTTTTGAGGGCAAAAAAAACTGCCGCAACCGGTTCCGGCAGCGGCAGCGGGCCTTGGGTTCAGGTGCGGGACGGCTAGTCCGCCGCCGGAACGAACTTGCCGGAGGCCACCAGCTCGGCCACCTGGGCCACATCCTTGTCGCCGCGACCGGAAAGGTTGACGAGCACGATGCTGTCCTGCGGCATGCCGGGCGCGACCCGGATGGCATGGGCCAGCGCATGCGAGGATTCCAGCGCCGGAATGATGCCCTCATGGCGGGAAAGGGCAAAAAAGGCGTTGAGCGCTTCGGTATCGGTCACGCTGACGTATTCCGCACGGCCGCTGTCCTTCCACATGGCCAGCTCAGGCCCCACGGAGGGATAATCCAGACCGGCGGAAATGGAGTAGACCGAAGCCGCCTCGCCCGCCGCGTCCTTGAGCATGTAGGAGCGGAAGCCGTGCAGCACGCCCGGTTCGCCCTGGCAGAGGGAGGCGGCATGCTCGCCGTAGCCGTTGCCGATGCCGCCAGGCTCCACGCCCACAAGGCGCACATTCTCGTCGGCCACAAAGCCCGAGAATATGCCCACGGCATTGGAACCGCCGCCCACGCAGGCCATGCAGACATCAGGCAGCCGGCCCACGGTTTCCAGCATCTGGGCACGGGCCTCCCGCCCGATGACCGACTGAAAATGACGCACCATATAGGGATACGGATGCGGCCCCACGGCAGAACCCAGCACATAGAACATATCCGGGTCATTGACCCAGATGTCCAGCGCCTCGTCCACGGCCTCCTTGAGCGTGCGCTGACCGCTCGTGGCCGCGCGCACCGTGGCGCCCAACATTTCCATGCGCGTCACGTTGAGGTGCTGGCGGGCAATGTCCACCTCGCCCATGCAGATGGTGCACTTCAATCCCATGAGCGCCGCGGCGGCCGCCGTGCCGACCCCATGCTGTCCCGCGCCCGTCTCGGCAATGACGTGCGTCTTGCCCATGCGTTTGGCCAGCAGGCACTGCCCCAACGTATTGTTGACCTTGTGCGCGCCCAGATGATTCAGATCCTCGCGCTTGAGCCAGATCTGCGCGCCGCCCAGACGGCGGCTGAGATTGGCGCAATGAAAGATGGGGCTGGGCCGTCCGGCAAAATGCTTCAAAAGATAGGCCAGCTCGTCAAAAAATGCGGGATCGCCGAGGGCTTGCTCAAAGGCCCGGCTGACTTCATCCAGACGCGGCTGCAAGGCCTCGGGCACAAAACTGCCGCCATATGCGCCGAAAAAGCCGTTTTCCGGAGCGGCGCAGGGAGTGGGCTTGCTCATGGTGTCTCCTTGAAAAAAATTCCGGCCTGACGTGAGGCCCGGCCTGCAAATTGCCTCTTTTACCCGCAGGCGTCAAGGCGGCCCTCCTGATGCAACTTGAGCCACCCGCAAAAGTCGTCTATGGTGACCCCTCCCCTGACGGCGGCTCCCCGCCGATGACGGCTTTTCTCAGCGCCCGGAGGCAACATGCTCGACGAAAAATATACTGGAAACGGCAAGGTGCTGCTGCTGGCCGGAGGCGGCAAGATTTTTACCGATATTGCGGCCCGCTTCGTGCGCAGCGAACGCAGCCTGGATGACATCGTGGCCTCTCCCTACTCCCGGCAGATTGTGGAAAATATCCTCGCCAGCGGCCACCGCGCGGCGCTGGAGTTCGACTTCTTCCTCTTCGGCGTGGAAGGCTACTCGCGCGTGACCGAAGTGCAGCTCGTCCGCAAGCGGCTGGCCTCCTATCTCATCAAGTCCGGTCGCGCCGAACTGGACGGCAAACGACGGTATTCCGTCGTCTATCCGCAAAGCGTGCGCGATTTTGCCGCCCGGGTGACCCTGCCCGACGGGCATGCCGCCAGCCTGAGCGGGCGGGATCTCGCCGATCTCTGCCGCCAGTGGTACGACGCCGGACTCGATGCCGGACTGCCCGAGGAAGACCTCCGCTACCTCAAGCCCCAGGCCACCGAATTCAGGGCCATCATCGGCATGAACGCCCATGCCCTGCTGGACTGGTTCGCCATCCGCTGCTGCCGCAACGCCCAGCACGAAATTCGCCACCTCGCCGGCCAGATGCTGCGCCTCTGCCGCAAGGCCGCGCCCGACCTCTTCCGCGGCGCCGGGCCAAGCTGCGTCCAGCTCGGCTACTGCCCCGAAAACCGCCTGCAACACCCCAGCTGCCGCGGTCGCGTCCTGACCCGCGACGCAGCCCTGAAAATCCTCCGCACCCACGGCGGCCAAACGCCCGATCCCGACGTTGCTGACGACTGATTGCTGAAAAAACAAGTTGTTTTTTTGTGGGGGGAAGGCCCCCATCCCCCCAAAAACTTTGCTGTCCTGATGCCGGGCGTCGCAGCATGCCAGGTGTCCCGTGACCCCACCTCTGCCAAAATCTGAACAGATAGAGGCCGGACATGACATGCTGTCCGGCCTCTCTTTTTTGCCATGCCGCCGGGGGACGGAACAGATGCGCGACGCCCTGTCGGGCCACGGGGCAGGACATTGACCTTGCAACGTTTTTGGGAAGGGGGGGCGGGGAGGGAGAACCTTTTGTTCACAACAGGTTTCCCTCCCCGAAAAAAAGCAACCAACGCCCAGCACATATGCTCCCACGTCTCTCGACGGCCGCCCTGCTTTTTTGCATGCCGTCGGGGGACGGAGCAGATGCGCGACGCCCTGCCGGGCCACGGGGGCAGGACATTGACCTTGCAAAGTTTTTTGGAAGGGAGGGGTTCGGGGAGGGAGAACCTTTTGTTCACAAAAGGTTTCCCTCCCCGAAAAAATAAATCAAAAAAAACTATTGCGTATTTGCGGCAGGGGAAGACGCGAGGGGCGAGGGAAGCCGTTTTTTCAAAGCGGTTTCCCTCGCCCCGTGTGGCAGAAGCAGGTCAGGCCTTAGAAGCTGTAGTTCAGTTCCTCGAAGTAGGCCTTGGGATGGGCGCAGGCAGGGCAGGCTTCGGGGGCGTGGCTGCCTTCCACGAGGCAGCCGCAGTTGCGACAGCGCCAGATGACGGGCTTTTCGCGCAGGAACATGCGGCCTTCCTTGATGTCGCGGGCCAGGGCGAGGAAGCGGCGTTCGTGGTAGGCTTCGGCCACGGCGATGTTGCGCATGACGGCGGCCACTTCGGCAAAGCCTTCCTTTTCGGCCGTGGCCGCGAAGGAGGGATACATTTCAGTGTGTTCGTGGTTTTCGCCGGCGGCGGAGGCAATGAGGTTGGCATGGCTGTCGCCGATGATGCCGGCCGGGAAGGCGGCGGCAATTTCCACCTCGCCGCCTTCAAGGAACTTGAACAGGCGCTTGGCGTGTTCCTTTTCCTGCAGCGCGGTTTCGGTGAAGATGTCGCTCACCAGCACAAAGCCGTCCTTCTTGGCGGCGCCGGCAAAAAAGTCATAACGGTTGCGGGCCTGGGATTCGCCGGCAAAGGCCGTGAGAATATTCTTTTCGGTCTGGCTTCCTTTCAGGGATTTCATAATTCTCCTCCTGCGGTCATGCCGCGTTGTTTTCGTGTTGACTTATTGATAATGATTCTTGATAAGGGAGTCAAGCAAAAAAAAATTATTTTTCTCCTGCGGGAAGCGCAGGGTACGCTTTCTGCCGTACCTTGCGCGATGCCCGTGTTTCATGGCACACGCACCGGGTGGGAGGCATCATGCTGCTGGCCGTAGGGGGACTTTTTCTTTCGTCATTTCTGGCCGCGACGCTCTTTCCGGCGCAATCGGAACTGACGCTGGCGGGCCTGCTGGCGGTGGGCAGTGCCCCGCCGGCGCTGCTGGTGGCGGTGGCGACGCTGGGCAACACGCTGGGGTCGCTGGTCAATTGGCTGCTGGGGCGTTGGGCGCATCGCCTGAGCGGGCGGCGCTGGTTTCCCCTCAAGGGGGAGGCCCTGCGGCGCGCTGAGGGCTGGTATCATCGCTATGGCCGCTGGTCGCTGCTGTTGAGCTGGGCGCCGGTCATCGGCGATCCGCTGACCCTTGCCGCCGGGCTGCTGCGGGAGCCGCTTTTGCCGTTTGTGCTGCTGGTGGGGCTGGCCAAATTGGGGCGGTATCTGGTGATTGCCTGGCTGGTGCTGTGACGGGCCGCAAGGGGACAGCAAAAAAAAGCGCCGCCTCGCAGGGAGACGGCGCAGGATAGTGCGGATTCGCAAGAGACTAGACGAGCTTTTTGACGGCCTCCAGCACGGCGGCGTAGTCCGGTTCGTGGGTCACTTCCGGCACAAGCTGGCTGTAGGCCAGCGTTCCGTCCGGGGCAATGACGAAGATGGCGCGAGCCAGCAGGCGCAGTTCCTGAATGAGCACGCCGTAATTTTTGCCGAGGCTCACATCCTTGTAATCGGAGGCGCTTTCCACGGCGGTTACCCCGGCCGCGCCGCACCAGCGGGCTTGGGCAAAGGGCAGGTCGCAGCTGGCGGCCACGATTTTCACCGTGTCGGACAGGGCGGCGGCTTCCGTGTTGAAGCGGCGCACTTCCATATCGCATACGGGCGTATCCAGCGAGGGCACGCAGACCAGCACCAGCACCTTGCCCGCGTAATCCTTCAGGCCGCGCGGGGAAAGATCATTGGCCAGCAGGGTGAAATCCGGGGCTTTCTGGCCCACGGCGGGCAAATTGCCTTCCAGATGCAGGGTGTTTCCCTGAAAAGTGACGGTATTCATAGTGCATAACTCCGTTTTTTCCGAGGCTATACCGGTGGGAACCAGTTGTCAAGAAACATTCCTGATTGGCGCTCAGATGCATTCCCAGACAAGGGCGCACCATTCGCCGTCCAGACGGCGCGCGGGCGCGGCAAGGCCGCAATCCCGGTAGGCCCGCTCCACGCCGTCGGCCTGGATGTCCAGCAGGCCTGAGAGCACAAGGCAACCGCCCGGCCGGCAGGCCCGCACGATGTCCGGGGCCATTTCCGAGAGCGGACGGGCAAGGATGTTGGCCAGTACCACGTCATATTGTCCGCTCACGGCATCAATGCTGCCCCGCGCCACGGAAAAGGCCGCCGGATCGACGCCGTTGAGGGTGCGGTTTTCCAGGGCGTTGCTCACGGCCAGCGGGTCGATGTCCAGCCCGTCGCCATGCAGGCCGAAGGCGCAGCAGCCGATGCCCAGCACGCCGGTGCCGGTGCCGAGATCCAGAAAGGACTGCCCGGCCCGCAGGCGTCCGGCATCCAGCAGATCGCTGATGACCCGCAGGCAGAGGGCCGTGGTGGCATGATGCCCGGTGCCGAAGGCGCTCTTGGGTTCGATGAGGATGGGCGTGCGCCCGGGGAAGTCCTGTTGCGCGCTGCCGGCGAGCCAGGGCGGCAGCACCACGAAACGCTCGCCGCAGGGTACGGGCGTGAAAAATTCGCGCCACGCGCCCAGCCAGTCCCTGTTTTCGATGGGGGCGCACACGCAGACGGCGGCAGGCAGGCTCTCCCGGATGCGGGCCAGCAGTCCTTGCAGGAAATCTTCTTCCTCGCAATGGATGCGAAAGCGCGTCTCGCCGCCGGGCAGGCTTTCCTCCTCCCAGCCGAAGGCCACTTCCAGCGTGAGCAGGCCCGAAAGGAGATCATAATCCTCCTCGGGCACGGTCACTTCGAGTCGATGGAGTTCCTTGTTCATGCCCCTGCTTAGACCGGGCGCAACGCGCTGTCAAGGCGCGCGGTGGCCGCTGTCTTGCCTTGCGCCGCGAATCTGGATAAGACGGCAGGGACATTTGCAAGGGAGTTAGTATGAGCGAAACCGCCCCCGCCGCCGGGACGCCCGTCCCGTCCGCGCTGGAAAGCCTGCTGGCCAAAATCCGCGAAACCTTTGACGTGGATTTTGAGCCGCTGGTCATTGACGATCTGTCCTTCGAGGTGCTGTCCATCCGCAACATGCAAAGCTATCTGGACGGCATGCTGGCCCGCAAGGCCATCCGCAATCCGCTGAAGGATCTTCCCCTCTGGGCCAAGGTCTGGCCCGCCTCCTTTGTGCTGGGCCGCTACCTGCGCCGCTTTGAGCCGCAGGGCAAAAGCCTGCTGGAGCTGGGCGCGGGCTGCGGCACCCTCAGCCTTGTGGCCTCCGGCTACGGCTTTGCCCGCATCGTCTGCAGCGACATCGTGCCCGAGGCCCTGCGCTTTGCCGAAGCCAACGTCCTGCGCAACCATCTGGAAAACATCATCAGCGTCACCGCCGTGGATGTGACCCGTCCGGGCCGCGATCCGCGCTTTGCCGGGGGCTTCGACCTCATGGCCGCCTCCGAACTGCTCTATCTGGATGAATTGCACCGCCCGCTGCTCAAATTTATTGGCCGCCACCTTGCCCCGGGCGGCAAGGCCGTCTTTGCCACGGATCTGGCCCGCGCCAAGCCGCATTTTGCCAAGCTGGCCGCCAAGAGCTTCCGGGTGGAGGAGCGCCGCATCGGCCTGACCAGCCGCGACGAGGACGGCAAGGAACAGCGCCGCGCCTATTCCCTGCTGGTGGTGGAGCGCGCATGATCCCGCCCATTCAGCTCCGACCCTGCCCCAAGGCCTATACCCGCGACCTCGACAAGTGCGTCAGTCCGCAACAGACCATTGCCCGCGTCCGGCAGGCGTTGGCCGCGTCCGGCCTTGACGTGCTGGCCGAAACCCGCCGCGTGGATACCGGACGCCTCGGCATTCCCGTTTATCTGAGCGTCTGCGGCCGGGATGCCCGCCGCATCATGCCCACCCGCAAGCAGATGGGCAAGGGTTCCTCAGCCGAACAGGCGCAGGCCTCGGCCCTCATGGAACTCATGGAGCGTTTCGCCTTCTTCAGCTTCTGGGAAGCCCGCCCGCACATGGTGACCGCCACCTGGCAGGAAGCCGAGGAACGCTTCGGCGCGGATCTCATGCCCGTGGAGGAAATCCTGCGCTCGGTGGATGATGCCCTTGAGCCGGACGCGGCCCGCAAGGTGCTCTCCACCGTGCGCTGGTCATTCTATCCGGCCACCCGCCTTGCGGACGGCAAAACCGTCTGGACGCCGCTGGACTGGTTCAAGCTGCTGGGCGAATTCAACGGCACCTCGGCGGGCAACAGCACGGAAGAATCCCTCCTGCAGGGCTTGAGCGAACTGGTGGAACGGCACGTCTGCTGCCGCGTGGATCGCGAACGTCCCACCACCCCCACCATCGACCCGGGCAGCCTCGACGATCCGGTGCTGGCCGATCTTTGCCGCCGTTTCGCCGCGCAGGGCATCCGTCTCGTGCTCAAGGATTTCTCCCTCGGCATGCCCCTGCCCACCGTGGCCGCGCTGGCCTGGGATCCGGCCACCTTTCCCGACCGCTCGGAAATCGTCTTCACGGCGGGCACGGCTTCCAGTCCGGCCAAGGCCGCCATTCGCGCCGTCACCGAAGTGGCGCAGCTGGCCGGAGACTTCTGCACCAACGCCTGCTATGAGGCCTCGGGCCTCAGCAAGTTCGAGCGGCTGGAAGACATCGACTGGCTGCTGGCCGGGCCGTCCGTGCCCCTGCACAGCCTGCCTTCCGTGGAAGCCCCCGACATCCGCGACGAGCTGCTGGCCGCCCTTGCCGGTCTTGCGCCCGTCACCGTCTATGCCGTGGACGTGAGCCACCCCGACCTGCGCATCCCGGCCCACTACTGCATGGCCCCGGGCCTCGCCTTCCGCGAACGCGACCGCAATCAGAGCCTCGGCCTGTTCGTCGGCCGCAAACTCGCCGAGGAAGCCGGCGAGGCCGACGCCCTGGCCGGACTGGCCGTGCTGGAATCCTGCTATCCCGGCGCGCACTTCCTGCCGTTCTTCCGGGGCATGCTGGCCCTGCGCGCCGACCGTCACGCCGAGGCCCGCGACCTCTTTGCCCGCGCCGCCGCCTGCCAGCCCGACGACGAGGCCGCCGCCCTCGCCCATTTCTATGCCGGTTACGCCGCCACCCTGCTGGACGACTGGGAAGCCGCCCGCGCCCCTCTGGCCCGGGCCCTCGCCCTCTGCCCGGACATGAAGGAATACGGCAACCTGCTCGGCGTGGCCAACTTCAAGACCGGGCGCTACGCCGAGGCCGCCGAGGCCTTCCGGGCCGTCCTGCGCGTGGACAAGGGCTCGGTCATGGATATGGCCAACCTCGGCATCTGCTGCAAATACCTCGGCCAGCTCGATGACGCCCGCCACTACCTCGAAGCCGCCCTCGCCCTCGACGACTCCCTCGACTTCGCCCGTCGCCATCTGGATGAACTGGAAGAAGAATAGGCTGTTTTCTTTCTGATTTGTTTTTCGGGGAGGGAAACCTTTTGTGAACAAAAGGTTCTCCCTCCCCGAACCCCTCCCTTCCCAAAAACGTTAAAAGGTCAATGCCTTGCCCCGTGACCCGGCGGGGCGTCGCGCGCCTGTTCCGTCCCCCGGAGGCATGACGGAAAAGAGGGGCCTTCCGCTCTGTTGAGAAGCAAAGGATTCCTTGGCATTATTGTCTGTTTTGTCTCGACTCTCTCAGTTCTTCTTCACGACATTCCCGGCAATGCGACTGAGGAATGATCTTGCCTCCCCCCATGTTCCTGTACCCAAAGAGTTCCTCTATTTCCTGTTCGCCGTGAGCTTCCTTTCCACAGCGGGGGCACTTTGCATATTGTCCGTATGGCATATTTTCTCCCATTTTTTTTGATAATACATAGATAAAAAAGTATACACAACCAATTCCCGGATGACCGGCAATCGCGGGGCCATCTCTTCGCCATAAGCACAGGACAAAAGTGGGCGGGACAGCATGAGGTGTCCGGCCTTTCTGTTCGGGTTGTGGCTGAGGCGGAATCAAGAGACGCCTTGCGTGCCGCGAGGCTCGGCATCAGGACAGTAACGTTTTTGGGGGATGGGGGGTGTGGGGGGAAGGCCCCTTTGTTCACAAAGGGGCCTTCCCCCCACAAAAAATCATAACGATCTATCAGCATCATCCTCAGCTTCAGCTAGACGCGGCGGCGGAACATCCAGACGGCGACGCAGACGCAGACGAGGGCGATGCAGGCGATTTTGCCGAGGTTGAGGACGGCGGCGCTGAGGGAGATATCCTTGAGGAAGACGCCCTGGGCCAGCATGGTGAAGTGCCGGACGGGGTTGAGCTGGCTGGCGTGCTGGAGGAAGGGGGGCATGTTGATGATGGGGGTGACGGCGCCCGAGATGAGGATGCAGGGCACGCCCACGGTGAAGGCGCCGAGGAAGGCCTGCTGCTGGGTGGCGGAGAGGGAGGAGACCATGAGGCCCACGCCGCCTGAGGCGAGGGCGAAGACGAGAATGGCGGCGTAGAGGAGGCAGACCGAGCCGGTGAAGGGCACGCCGAAGCCGAAGACGGTGATCAGGAGGAAGATGCTGCCGTGGACGAGGCCCACGAGGCAGCCGGGCATGAGTTTGGCGAGGGCGATTTCCGTGGGGGTGGCCGGGGAGACGAGGAGCTGGTCAAAGGTGCCCACTTCGCGTTCGCGGGCCACGGAAAGGCCGGTCACCACCAGACCGAGCATGAAGCTGAGCATGCCGATGAGGTTGGGCAGGAAGAACCACTGGAACTCGAGATTGGGATTGAACCAGCAGCGGCTGGCCAGTTGCAGGCGGGGCTGGATGGCGGCGGCCTGTCCGCGCGGGGTGAGGGCGCTGACCTCCTGCAGGATGATTTGCAGGTAATAGGCGGCGATCTGGGCGGCATTGGAGCGGCGGCCATCGAGGATGACCTGCACGCTGACGGGTTCGCCCGCGGCGGCGCGGCGGGAGAAGTCCTGATCGAAGACGAGGGCCAGCAGGGCGCGTTCCTCCTCGATGGCGCGGCGCAGGGCCTTCTCGTCGCTGACGGGGAAGACGTGGCGGAAGGTGGGCGAGCCGTTGAGGCGGTGGAGGATTTCGGTGGAGAGCGGGCCCGCATCGTGGCGCAGCACGGCCACATCCACGTTGCGCACCTCGAGGGTGGCGGCCCAGCCGAAAATGACGATCTGCATGAGCGGCGGCACCACCAGCATGACGCGCGACACGCGGTTGTTGAGGAGAACCAGCAGTTCCTTGCGGACAATGGCGGCGAAGCGCCGCCAGTTGATGCCGATGTTCATATGTCCAGTCTCTTGCGCAGGTTGCGGTAGGTCAGGCCCAGCAGGACGGCGGCCAGCAGACTCATGAAGAGCAGCGCCCGACCGTAGACGGGCCAGATGTCCCCGGCGAGAAAGAGGGTGCGCAGGCAGGTATTGAAATAGCTGGCCGGGAGCAGGCGCGTCAGGAGCTGCAGGGCCGGGGGCATGCTGTTGATGTCGAAGACGAAGCCGGAGAGGAGCAGGGCCGGGAGAAAGCCGGAAAAGAGGCCGGCTTCGGCGGCCACGAGCTGGGTGCGGAAGGCCGTGGAGATGAGCAGGCCCTGTCCCAGGGCGCAGCACATGAAGACGGCGGAGAGCAGGAGCAGCGCGCCCACGGAGCCGCGAAAGGGCACCTCGAAGAGGAAGACGGCGGCCAGGGCGCAGAGGCTCATGCTGAACATGCCCATGAGGAAATAGGGGATGAGCTTGCCCAGCAGAAGTTGCAGACGGCTGACCGGGGTGGCGAACATGGCTTCCATGGTGCCGCGTTCCCATTCGCGGGCAAAGACCAGCGAGGTCAGCAGGGTGCCGATGAGGGTCATGATGACGGTAATGGCCCCGGGCACGAGGAATTGTTCGCTGCGGGCCGTGGGGTTGAACCAGAATCGCTGCTCGAGGCCCACGGCGGGCTGTGCGGCTGCCGCGCCGGGGGTTTGCAGGCTTTGCCAGCGGCTGATGACGCCCTGTCCGTAGCTCTGGATGAAGGTGGCGATATTGGGTTCGGTTCCGTCCACGGCCAGCAGGAGGGGGGCCTGTGCGCCGCGCTGCAGGCAGGCGTCGAAGTCCTGCCGGATGACCAGCACGCCCTGCACCTGCGAATCCCGCATGAGGCGCTCGGCCTCGGCCATGCGGCTGACCGGGCGCACGGCGAACCACGGGGAATGGGCAAAGGCGGCGGTCAGCTCCTGCGACCGGGGACCGTCGCTTTCGTTGAGCACGGCCAGATGCAGGGTGCCGGGGTCAAGGGTGATGCCGTAGCCGAACAGAAAGAGAAAGAGCAGGGGCAGCACGCCCGCCACGAGATAGGAGGAGGGATCGCGCACGATCTGCCGGGCCTCCTTGATGATGAGCGCGGCCAGCTGCCGCCGCCAGAGCGCGTTCATGCCGTGCCCTCCTCCCGGCGCTGGCGTTCGATGCAGGCGATGAAGGCATCTTCCAGCGTGGGGTCGTCCTGCCCGCTTTCGCGGGCGCAGGCGGCCTTGAGTTCATCCGGCGTGCCCATGCTGATGATGCGGCCGCCGTTGATGAGGGCCAGCCGGTCGCAGTATTCGGCTTCCTCCATGAAATGGGTGGTGACGAGCACGGCGGTCCCGGCGGCGGTGAGGGCCAGAATATGCTTCCAGAAGTCGCGCCGGGTGCGGGCATCCACGCCGGAGGTGGGTTCGTCCAGAAAGAGCACGGGCGGTTCGTGCAGGGTGGCGCAGAGCAGGGCCAGCCGCTGCTTCTGGCCCAGGGGCAGGCTGTCGGTGCGGCTGAGCCAGTGATCCGCAAGGCCGAGGGCCGCAGCCAGCCGGGGCAGGCGTTCCCGCTGTTCCTGGCGGTCAAGGCCGTAGAGATCGGCAAAGACGCCCACGTTGTGGGCCACGCTGATGTCGGGATACAGGGAAAATTTTTGCGCCATGTAGCCAAGGCGGGCGCGGGCCAGACTGCCCGCCCGCAAAAGATCCACGCCGTCCACCCGGCATTGGCCCGCCGTGGGCCGGGACAGGCCGCAGAGCATGCGGAAGGTGGTGGACTTGCCCGCGCCGTTGGGGCCGAGCAGGCCGAAGATTTCCCCGGCGCGCACGCTGAAGCTCACGTCGCCGGCGGCTACAAAGGCGCCGAAACGCTTGGTCAGGCCCTGCGCCACGATGCGCTCGGCGGGCGCATCGGCCTCAGCGGGGTCGGCGGACGGCGCGCGGCTGCGGCTGCCGTAGGGGGAAGGGGTTTGCAGCATGCCGCCGAGGGCGCTCATGTAGGCGTCCTCCAGCCGGGGCGGCACGGCCTCGCCGCCTTCCTCGCGCACGAGGGGCGACAGTTGCGGGGCCGCTGCGGCGGAGAGGACAAGGCGGATGCGGCTGCCCTGCACCACCGCATCTTCCACGCCGGGGCGGGCCGTCCAGCGGGCCAGGGCGGCGCGGCGTGCCTCCCGCGCGGGGCGCAGGGCAAAGACGCGACCGCGCACGGCCTCGAGCATGGCTTCGGGCCTGCCCGCGTGGAGCAGGCGGCCTTCATCCAGCATGAGCACTTCCGGGCAGCGGGCGGCCTCGTCCAGATAGGCGGTCGACCAGACGATGGTCATGCCGTCGCGGCAGAGGGTGGTCACCATGTCCCAGAGTTCGCGGCGGGAGAGCGGATCGACGCCCACGCCCGGTTCATCCAGCAGGAGGATGCGCGGCGAGCCGAGCAGGGCGCAGGCAATGCCGAGTTTCTGCTTCATGCCGCCGGAAAGGCGACCGGCAAGGCGTGCGGTAAAGGGGGCAAGGCCGGTGAAGCCCAGCAGGCGACTGAAAACGGCTTCCCGCGCCTCGCCTTCCACGCCGCGCAGACGGGCGTGCAGTTCCAGATTGGCCCGCACGGACAAATCCTCGTAGAGGCCGAAACGCTGGGGCATGTAGCCGATGAGGTTGGGCGCATTGCGGGCAAGGTGCATGGCCTCCTGTCCCAGCAGGCGCACGGAACCGGCGGTGGGCTGCATGAGTCCGGCCATGAGGCGCAGCAGGGTGGTTTTGCCTGCGGCATCCGGCCCCATGAGGCCGGTGACCTGTCCGGCCCGCAGGATGGCCGAAATGCCGCGCAGGGCCTCCCGCTGCCCGAAGCGCATGCCCAGATTGGCCAGCTCCACGGCGGCAGCAGGGGCGGCAACAGGGGCGGCGGGAGCGCGCATCGCGCCGTCCGGCAGGCTCATGGCCGCGCGTCCCCGTCGTGCGGCAGACGGACGCGCACGGGCATGCCCTGCCGCAGGATATTGTCCGGATCCTCGGTCTGGACGCGCACGCGATAGACCAGCGAGGTGCGGACTTCGGCGGTTTCCACGTTCTTGGGGGTAAATTCCGCCGAGGGCGAGATGAAGCCCACCCGTCCGGGCAGGCTGCGACCGGGCAGGGCGTCGCACAGCACGTCCACGGCCATGCCGGGCCGCACGCGCCCCAGATGGGCTTCGTCCACATAGACGCGCAGCCAGACCGGATTGACGAGGCTGAGGGTAAAAACGGGCTGTCCGGCCTGCACGATGGCCCCCGCCTCGCGCACCCGGGTCAGCACCACGCCGGCCTGCGGGGCCGTGAGTTCCGCGTCGGCAAGGGCAATGCGCGCCAGTTCGGCCTGGGCCTGCGCCGCTGCCACGGCGGCGCGCTGGGCGGCGATGTCCTCCTCGCGGTAGCCGGTGCTGACGAGACTGAGCTGTTCCTGTGCGGCCTTCTGCTTGGCCGCCGCGTTGCGGAAGGTGCCGCGGGCGTTGTCCAGCTCCTTCTGGGAAATGGCGTTGTCGGCCCGCATGGCCTCCACGCGCTCGAGATTCTGCCGGGCATTGTCCGCAAGGGCGCGGGCGGCGGCCAGTTCCGCGCGGGCGGCGGCAATTTCCTCGCTGCGGTAGCCGCTTTCCAGCCGTTGCAGATTGGCCTTTTCCCGCGCAAGCTGGGCCTCGGCCTGCGCGGCCTGCGCGCTCAGGCGGTCGGTTTCCAGTCGCGCCAGCGGCGTGCCCGCCGTCACCGCATCGCCCTCGTCCACGAGCAGGGCGGCAATCCGCCCGTCCACGCGGAAGGCCACATCCACCTGCCGGATTTCCACATTGCCGTACAGAATGAGGCCGTCGCCCCCCTGCCGCAGCTCCCGCCACAGCAGAACCGCCAATGCCGCCGCCACAAGCGGCAGGATGATCAGCATCTTTCGCATAAGCGTCTCCGGCAACTCGCTGGCCCGCCCGCGACCGCTTGCGCCGCGTGCCTTTTGGGCGCACAATGGGGCATCCGTCATCCCTTGTGAAGGAGTCGCCATGATTGATTTTTCCGTCGATACCACAGCATGCCTGTCCTGTGGGGCCTGCGTCAAGGATTGCGTGGGCCAGGCCCTGAGCATGCACAATGATTTCCCGGTCATGCTCAAGGAGGAAAACTGCATCGGCTGCCAGCACTGCCTTGCCGTCTGTCCGGTGGGGGCGGTGTCCATTTTCGGGCACGGCTCCCGCGACTGCCTGCCGCTGGCGGATGCCCTGCCGTCGCCGCAGGCGCTCACGGCGCTGGTGCGCGGAAGGCGCAGCTGCCGCCAGTACCGGCAGGAGGACGTGGAACGCCGGACGCTCGGAAAATTGTTCGCCGCCGCCGATTACGCGCCTACGGGCGTCAATGCGCGCAAGCTCTGGGTGGGCACGCTGGATACGCTGGAGGCCATGCGGGCTTTCCGGGAGGATGTCTATGCCCGACTGGCCGCACTGGACGCGCAGGGGGCCATACCCGAGGATCGACGGGCGCAGGTTTTCCGCGCCGCGCCGCGTCTCTGGCGGGAAAAGGGGGCGGATGTGCTGTTCCGCGGCGCGCCGCACTGCGTCATCGTGGCCAATGCCAAGGACGCGCCCTGTGCCGTGCAGGATCCCGTCATCTATCTGGCCTATTTTGAATTGCTGGCCCAGTCCCACGGCCTCGGCACCACCTGGTGCGGCCTGCTGTACTGGTGCATTAGCCTCTTCATGCCGGATGTCCTGCAGCGCATGGGCATGCCCGAGGGGCACGAGCTGAGCTATTGCATGCTGTACGGCTATCCCGCCGTGCGCTATCCCCGAAGCATTGCCCTGCCCGCGCCGCGAGTGACGCATATCCGCTGGTAGCGCGCCGGGCCGGAAACCCAGGCCCGTCACGCGGGGCGGTCGAACATGACGACCGTCCCGCGCCGTGCTCAGGCGTCCTGTGCGGATGAGCGTTGCAGCACGGCGGCGCGCACGGCCCGGAATGCCTCCAGCAGGGCGGGATAGTCGAAGCGGGGGAAGCGGCCGTCCCGATAGACGATTTCGCCCTGAATCATGGTCAGGCGCACTTCATGGCCCGTGGCCGCATACACCACATGGGAAACGGGCTGATACAGGGGCTGGAGGTTGGGGGCGTCCAGATCGAGGGCCGCGAGATCGGCGGGATGGCCCACGGCCAGCCGACCGAGGCGGGGATCGTGCAGGGCGCTGGCTCCATGCCGGGTCGCCATGTCCAGCGCCTCCTGCGCCCGCAGGGCCGTGGGATCGCCGGAAACGGCCTTGTGCAGCAGGGCGGCCTGCCGCATTTCGGCAAACATGTTGAGCTGATTGTTGCTGGCCGCGCCGTCGCTGCCCAGGGCCACGCACAGCCCGGCATCCCGCAGCCGCCGCAGGGGCATGACGCCGGAGGCCAGCTTCATGTTGGAGGAGGGATTGTGCACCGCCGCCACATGGGCGCGGGCGAGCAGGGCCATTTCCTCGTCATTGACATCCACCACATGGGCGGCGGTGCAGGGCAGGTCGAAGAGACCGCAGGCCGCGGCATGGGCCACGGGCCGCCTGCCGTGCAGGGCAAGGCAGCGGGCGGTTTCGTCCGGGCTTTCGGCAAGGTGGATGTGCAGGGGCAGATTCAGGGCGTCCGCCAGATCGCGGCAGGCCCGCAGCATGTCCGGGGTGGTGGTGTAGACGCTGTGCGGCATGACGGCCAGCCGCACGCGCTCGTGGCCCTGCCAGCGATCCGCCAGCCGCCGGGTCAGTTCCAGCGCGGCCCGGTAGTCCGGGCAGCAGGCCGAGGGGAACTGGAAGACGCCCTCTCCGGCCAGACAGCGGATGCCCGCCGTATGGGCCGCCTCCAGCACCTGCGCCTCATGAATGTACATGTCCAGACAGGCCGTGGTGCCGGTGCGCAGCATTTCGGCAAAGCCGAGCAGGCTGCCCAGCCGGACTTCCTCGGGCGTGAGTCCGGCCTCCACGGGAAAGATGCGCCGCGTCAGCCAGTCGATGAGCGGCATGTCGTCGGCAAGGCCGCGCAGGATGGTCATGGCCACATGGGTATGGGCATTGACGAGGCCGGGCAGAACCAGCATCCTTGAACAGTCCAGCGTGGCCGCCGCCTGCCAGCGGGCACGCATGGCGGCGCTCTCGCCGATGGCGACGATCAGGCCATCCCGTATGGCAAGGCTCGTGTTTTCAAGGATGCGGCGCTGTTCGTCCTGAGTGATGAGCAGGCCGGCGTGAAGGAGCGTGTCGCAGTGGTTCATGGGCTGTCCTGTCGGCTGAAGTGAACAGTGAAGTGTAGCCCGTTCGGGGAAGAGGAGCAAGAATGTCCTGTCTGCTGCTGCACGGACTGGCGGGCAGTCCGTTCGAGATGGAAGGCCCGGCCCGGGCGCTGAAAGACGCCGGGCTGGCCGTGAGCAATGAGGCCCTGCCGGGGCACGGGGCAAGCCCGGAAGCCTATCTGGCCAGCGGCTATGCGGACTGGCGGGCCGCCGCGCTGGAACGCTACGCCGCCCTGTGCCGCACGGGGCCGGTCTGGCTGGCGGGCTATTCGCTGGGCGGGCTGCTGGCGCTGGAAATCTGCCTTGCGGCTGTGGAGGGACGGGTACCGCCGCCCGCCGGCCTGCTGGCGCTGGCCGTGCCGCTCTTTTTCCGCAAGTGGCATCCGTATTTCTGCGCCGCACCGCAATTTCATCTTCTGCGCTGGCGGGCGCGCCTTCAGCCCCGCGTGGAGCTGCCGCCGCGTTCCGGGGCTGCGCGGGCCGCAGCCCCCTGGCAGGGGCACGAGACCATCTATTATCTGCCGCATTTCGTGGAGCTGGAAGCGGCCCAGCGCCGTTTGCGGCCTGTCCTGCCCCGGCTGACCGTGCCCCTCTGCATCGTGCAATTGCGGCATGATGCCTGCTGTCATCCCTACAACAGCCACTATTTGCAGAAACAATGGGGCGGTCGGGAAACGGAGCTGCATCTGTGGCGTACCCGCAGCCCGCACGGCGGGCATCTGCCCACCACCCACATCGAATGCCGTGAACGGGTGGCCGCGCTGGCCGTGACCCATGCCCGGCGCTGTCTTGCGCGGGCCTGACGCGGCGGAAAAAGCGGACTTGCATGTTTTGACGGAGCAGGGTAGAGTACACAACCATTGTTCCGCAAACCATGCGCAGCGCCCCGGCGCTGCCGGATATCCTTTCGGAGGTACGCCTTGTTCCATTCCATCGCTTTTGCCATGGGCACGCCCCAGGCCGGCGCTGCTCCCGCCAGCGGTACGGATATGCTGGTGCAGTTTCTGCCGCTCATTCTCATGTTCGCCATTTTCTGGTTTCTGCTCATCCGTCCGCAGCAGAAACGGGCCAAGGCGCACAAGCAGATGCTTTCCGAACTGAAGCGCGGCGACCGGATCATGACCTCCGGCGGCTTCATTGGCCGCATTCTGGAAATTGACGACGAGCAGATCCTGCTGGAATGCGGTGAAGCCAAGCTGCGCCTCAACCGTGGCGCGGTGGGGGCCTTGCTGGACAAGAACGGCAAGGCCGAAGAATCCAAGTAGGCGCGCCGGCGCGACCTGCGCTGCCGCTCTTTCGAACCGGCCCCGCTCCGGCGGGGCCGGTTTCCCCCTGCCGGACATGCGCCATGCTGCCCGGCGTCCCTTTTTTGCGTAAAAGGTAAGCCCATGATAGGTTTGCGTACACGTCTCGGCGTCGCCCTTGCCGTCTTTCTGCTGAGCCTTGCCTATGCCCTGCCCAGCATTCCCGGCATCGGTTCCGCCCTGCAATCCATCCTGCCGGAGAAAAAGATCAGCCTCGGCCTTGACCTCAAGGGCGGCATCCACCTCACCCTTTCGGTGGGCGTGGATCAGGCCGTCAGCAATTCCCTGGCCCTGGCCGGGCAGGACATTCGCCGTCTGGCCAAGGATGAGAAAATCGTCGTCCTGCGCCCGCGCGTGGTCGGCAATGAACGGCTGGAGTTCCTCCTGCCGCGCGGCGACGACCGCCAGAAGCTGGAAGAACTGCTGCACAAGCATTACCCGCAGCTGGTTTTCGAGGAACCTGTGGCCGGCGATGCCGGGCAGCTCCGCTTTGTGGGGCATTTCACCGAGGCCGAGGCCAACCGCCTGCGCGATATGGCCGTGGATCAGGCCCTGCGCACCATCCGCAACCGCATCGACCAGTTCGGCGTGGCCGAACCCGACATCCGCAAGCAGGCCGGCTACCGCATTCAGGTGCAGCTGCCGGGCCTGTCCGATCCGCGCCGCGCCGTGCAGGTGCTGGGCCAGACGGCCCACCTGTCCTTCCATCTGGTGCGTGAGGACGTGGATCCCAACAAGCCCGTCCTGCCGTCCGGCGTCATTGCCCTGCCGCATATGGAGCGTTCCGGTGCGGGTGAGGGCGCTCCGCAACGCCTCATCGCCGTGGAAAAGGACGCCATGCTGTCCGGCGAGGACGTGGCCGATGCCCAGCCGTCCTTCAATCAGGGCCAGCCCGAGGTCAGCCTGACCTTCAACAGCCGCGGGGCCGACATCTTCGAGCGCGTCACCGGCGAAAACGTGGGCCGTTACATGGCCATCGTGCTGGACGGCAAGGTCTATTCCGCGCCGGTCATCAAGCAGCGCATCGGCGGCGGCCGGGCCTCCATTTCCGGCGGCTTCACCACCCAGGAAGCCTCCGACCTCGCCGTGGTGCTGCGCGCCGGCTCCCTGCCCGCGCCCGTCACCGTGGAGGAGGAACGCACCGTCGGCCCGTCCCTCGGGCAGGAATCCATCGACAGCGGCGTCAAGGCCGCGCTGGTGGGCGCGGCGGCGGTGGTCGTCTTCATGGCCTTCTACTACGGCCTGAGCGGCGTCATCGCCGACGTGATGCTCTGCTTCACCATGCTCATCATCATGGCGGGCATGGCCGCCTTCGGCGCGACGCTCACCCTGCCGGGCATTGCCGGCATCGTGCTGACCATCGGCATGGCCGTGGATGCCAACGTGCTGATTTACGAACGCATCCGCGAGGAACTGCGGCACGGCCTCACGCCGCTGGCCGCCGTCAAGGCGGGCTTCGAGCGGGCCACCATTTCCATCACCGACTCCAACCTGACCACCATCATCGCCACGGTCATCCTCTACCAGTTCGGCACCGGCCCCATTCGCGGCTTCGCGGTGACGCTCTCGCTGGGTATCCTGGCCTCCATGTTCACGGCGATCTTTGTGTCGCGCGCCATCTTTGAATACTGGGCGCGCAAGTGCGGCCCCAAGGGCATCAGCATCTAGGGCCGGGAGGAACGAACATGGCTTTCGCATTCATCAAGCACGATACGCATATCGACTTCATCGGCAAGCGGCACATCGCCTATGCCCTTTCGGCCCTGCTTCTGCTGGTGGGCCTGGCCTCCGCCATCTGGGGCAACGGCCTGCGCCTCGGCATCGACTTTGCCGGGGGAGTGGTGGCGCAGGTGGAATTTACGCAGGCCGTGGCCGACGAGGCCCTCAAGAAAAGCCTGACCACCACCAGCCTGCCCGACGTCTCCACCCAGCGTTACGGCGATGACGGCCGCCAGTTCCTGCTGCGCGTCTCCACCGCCGAGGACGGCAGCGCCTCCAGCCTGCGCACCGCCATTCTGGACGCCCTGCAGGCGGCCTTTCCCGACAATCCCGTGGAAATTCAGCGCTTCGAGGTGGTCGGCCCCAAGGTGGGCGACGACCTCACCAACAAGGCCCTGGCCGCCCTCTATTATGCCGTGCTGCTCATTGCGGTCTACATTTCCGGTCGTTTCGAGCAGCGCTGGATGGCGGGCATCATCATGGCCGCCGCCCTCTGGGGCAGCATGTACCTCGTGGGCATGACCGGACTCGGCATGGGCTGGCTGGTGCTGGCGGCGCTCGCCGTCACCATTGTGGTCTGCTTTGTCCTCAAGCTCAACTTCGCCCTCGGCGCGGTGGTGGGCCTGCTGCACGACGTGTTCATCACCGTGGGCCTGCTTTCCCTGCTCAACGTGGAAATCGACCTCAACGTCATGGCGGCCCTGCTGACCCTCATCGGCTACTCGCTCAACGATACCATCATCGTCTACGACCGCCTGCGCGAAAACCTGCGGGCCGCACCCACGGAAAAGCTGGAGGAACTCATCAACAGCAGCGTCAACCAGACCCTGTCGCGCACCATCCTCACCAGCGGCACGACCTTCATCGCCACCCTGGCCCTCTACCTGCTGGGCGGCGGCGTCATCCACGACTTTGCCCTGACCATGCTCATCGGCGTCTTCGTGGGCACGGCCTCGTCCATCTATGTGTCCTCGGCCGTGCTGCTGGCCCTCGGCGATACGGATCTCTACGTCCGGCAGCAGCAGAAGCCGGAATACGAAAAGCCGGGCGAGCACGGCATCGTATAAGGCTTGCCCCCGTCGCTTGACGGCCCTGTTCAACGTGCGGAGCGGTTCACCCCGGGTGAGCCGCTCCGCTTGCTTTTGCCGGCGCATGGTCTCGGGGAAGCGTCGCACCGGGCCGACGTTCCCGGCCTTCGGTTGGCAGATTTTTTGGTGTCGGGATATTGACGCCGGGCCGTAACGTCTTACCTTGTATCCAGAAACCCACAGTGGGGGATGCTTCTATGGCAGTAGAATACAAGGATTATTACAAGCTGCTCGGCGTGGAGCGCAGTGCTTCGGCCGATCAGATTTCACGGGCTTACAAGAAGCTGGCCCGGCAGTATCATCCTGATCTCAACCCGGGCAACAAGCAGGCCGAGGAAAAGTTCAAGGAGATCAACGAAGCCTACGAGGTGCTGAAGGACCCGGAAAAGCGCAGGCTCTATGATCAGCTTGGCCCCAACTGGCAGCATGGCCAGAACTTTCAGGGCGCGCCCGGCTTTGAGAACATGCACTTTTCCTTCAACGGGCAGGGCTTCGACGGCGCGGGCTTTTCCGACTTCTTTGAAACGCTCTTCGGCGGGGCGCGGTCGGCCCGTGGCGGCCGCAACAACGCGGGCTTCGGGGCCGACCCCTTCGGCGGCTTCAGCGCGCGTCCCCGGCGCGGACGCGACGTGGAGGCCGAACTGTCCCTTTCGCTGGAAGACGTGGCGCGCGGCGGCAAACGCAGCGTGACCATCCAGACGACGGGCGGCCCCAAGACGCTGGAAGTCAATGTGCCCGCCGGCATCCGCGAAGGCGCGAAACTGCGTCTGGCCGGGCAGGGCGGCGACATGCCGGGCGGCACGCCGGGCGATCTCTTTCTGCGCGTCCGCTATCTGCCCCATGCCCACTTCCGCGTGGACGGCGACAACCTGCAAAGCGACATCTGGCTGGCCCCGTGGGAGGCCGTGCTCGGCGCGCGCGTGCCCGTGCGCACCCTGGACGGCGAAGTGGAACTCACCATTCCGCCCGGCACATCCTCGGGCCGCAAGTTCCGTCTGCGCGGCAAGGGCCTCGGCAGCGCCGCCGCGCGCGGCGACCTGCTGGCCCGCGTCATGATCCGCGTGCCGGAACAGATCAACGAAACCGAGCGCGCGCTTTGGGAGCGCCTGGCCGAAAGCTCGTCCTTTTCCGCCCGGCAGCATCGTTCGTAAGGGAGACCGCGTATGAGCCTGTTACGCAAAAACAATACCCTGCCCACGCCATCCGCCTACATGGTCTGGGAAGAATTCGTCGCCAGCACCGGCATCGATCCCGACCGCCTGCGCGAGCTGCTGGCCATCGGCTGGCTGGATGCCGGGGCCAATGCCACGGAGCAGCCCCTGTTCCGCGATGTGGACATCTACCGCGTCCGCAAGCTGGAACGCATCTGTTGCGACTTTGAACTGCCCGTGCTGGGCGGCGTCATCATCGTCGATCTGCTGGAGCGGGTCGATCAGCTGGAACGCCGGGTGCGCGATCTGCGCGGTCTGGAGGATTAGCCCCGGCGCCCTTTCCCCGGCGCTTGCGCCGGAACGCAAGAACATCACCCGCGCCGCGCCCCGACGGGCGCGGCAAGGAGGCAAGGATATGGACATCAACAAATTTACCGACAAGGCCCGCGAAGCCGTCAGCGAGGCCCAAACCATCGCCGCGGGCATGGGCCACCAGGAAACCGACGTCGAACATCTGGCGCTGGCCCTTGTGCGGCAGGAAAACGGCATCGTGCCGCGCATCCTCGAGCAGATGGGCGTGCAGACGCGCGCGCTCGCCGTGGGCATGGAGGAAGCCCTGCGCAAGCGGCCCTCCGTGTCCGGCCCGGGCATGGATCCGTCCAAGATCATGATCACCCAGGGGCTGGCCAAGGTGCTGGGCGATGCCGAAAAGGAAGCTCGGCGCATGAAGGATGAATACGTCAGCGTGGATCATCTCTTCCTCGCCCTCACCGACGTGCCGCCGTCCAGCTCCCTGGGCAACCTGTTCAAGGAATACAATCTCAGCCGTGCCAACTTCGGCAAGGCCATGGAAGAACTGCGCGGCGGCGCGCGCGTCACCAGCGCCACGCCCGAGGATACCTTCGAGGCCCTGAGCAAGTACGCCCGCGATCTCGTGGAAGCCGCCCGCGAAGGCAAGATGGATCCGGTCATCGGTCGCGACGCCGAAATTCGCCGCGTGATCCGCATTCTCTCCCGCCGCACC
>DWZD01000046.1 GCA_019118345.1 Candidatus Desulfovibrio intestinavium
TGCCGTCGATCGTATCCTACTGGCGCGCCGGGGAGGGGTTGGGGGGAGTTTGAGGGGGGAAGGGGAACCCCGCCCGCGCTAGGCGCGGGGTTCCCCTTCCCCCCTCAAGAAAAGCTACGGGCATCGACAGCAGAGCGCGGGGTTCCCCTTCCCCCCACAAGAAAAGCTGCAGGCATCGACAGCAGCGCGCGAGCGAATGGCGGCCCGCCATGTGGTGAGAGCTAGCCGCCGAGGTAGGCTTCGCGGACGCTGGGGTCGGCCAGCAGGTTGGCGGCGGTATCGTGCATGACCACGTTGCCCACTTCGAGGACATAGCCGCGCGAAGCCAGCTTGAGGGCGGCGCGGGCGTTTTGTTCCACGAGGAGAACGGTCACGCCGCTGGCGCTGATATTGCGTACGGTTTCAAAGATGGAACGCACGAAGAGCGGGGCGAGGCCGAGGGAGGGTTCGTCCAGCAGGAGCAGGCGGGGCTGGGCCATGAGGGCACGACCGATGGCCAGCATTTGCTGCTCGCCGCCGGAGAGGGTGCCCGCCAGTTGTTCGCGGCGCTCGAAGAGGCGGGGAAAAAGGTCGAATATCCAGTCGAGGGTCTCGGCGGTTTTGGCCTTGTCGCGCACGGAGAAGGCGCCGAGGCGCAGATTTTCCACGACGGTCATGGTGCCGAAGACGCGGCGGCCTTCGGGCGACTGGGCAATCCCCTGCCGCACCACGTCATGGGCGGGTATCCGCAGGAGGGATTTGCCGTCAAAGAGCACCTCCCCGGCGCAGGGGCGCACCAGCCCGCTGATGGTCAGCAGGGTCGTGCTCTTGCCCGCGCCGTTGGCCCCGAGCAGGGTGACGATCTCGCCTTCCTCCACATGGATGTCGATGCCGTGCAGGGCTTCCACATTGCCGTAACGGACGCGAATTCCCTTCAGTTCCAGCAGGGCCATTTACCAGACCTCCGATTCCGCGCCCAGATAGGCTTCGATGACGGCGGGATTGGCCCGCACGGCTTCCGGTTCGCCCTGTGCGATGAGGCAGCCGTTTTCCAGCACCACCAGTTTCTCGCAGATGCGCATGACCAGCCGCATGTCGTGCTCGATCAGGAGGACGGTGATGCCCCGGTTGCGGATGGCCCCGATAAGATCGATAAGCGCCACGGTTTCCTGATCGTTCATGCCCCCGGCCGGCTCATCGAGGATGATGAGATGCGGATCGGAGGCCAGCGCGCGGGCGATTTCCAGCAGACGCTGATTGCCGTAGGAGAGGCTCCCGGCCTCTTCGGCGTGATGCGCGGCCAGGCCCACAAATTCCAGTTCTTCCATGCAGCGCCGCACGGCCTCGCGTTCCTCGCGGCGCTGGGCGGGCAGATGGAACATGGAGGCCAGCAGACCGGATTTCAGGCGGCAGTGACGGCCGGCCAGCACATTTTCCAGCACCGGCAGACGGCCGAAGAGGCGAATGCTCTGGAAGGTGCGGGCGATGCCCAGTTCCACCAGCCGGTGCGGCCGCAGGCCGGTCACATCCTGACCGGTAAAGCTGATGCGCCCGTGTTCCGGGCGGTAATTGCCGGTGATGCAGTTGAACACCGTGGTCTTGCCCGCGCCATTGGGGCCGATGAGGCCGACGATGCTGCCTTCCTCCACGGAAAAGGACAACTCGTTGACCGCAATGAGGCCGCCGAAGATCTTGCTGACATCGTGCAGTTCAAGCAGGCTCATGCCGTCCCTCCCGCATCGGTTCGGGCGCATCCGTGAGCGCCCTGCGCCGCGCCGGCATCATGTTCCACGCTGTAGGAGCGGGGGCGCGGGGGCAGCAGGCCCTGCGGCCGCCATATCATCATCAGCATCATGGCCAGACCGAAGATGAGCATGCGGGCATTGGAGAATTCACGCAGCAGTTCCGGCAGGCCGATGAACAAAAAGGCGCTGACCAGAACGCCCAGCATGCTGCCGCCGGACAGGATGACCACGGCAAAGATGATGACGGACTCCATGAAATTGAAGGATTCCGGGGTAATGGTCGTCATTTGCGCGGCATAGAGCGTGCCCGCCATACCGGCCCAGAAGGCCCCGAGCACAAAGGCCGAGAGCTTGAATCCCGTGACGTTCACGCCGCAGCCTTCGGCGGCCACATCATCTTCCTTGATGTAGTTGAGGGCGCGACCGTAGCGCGAGCGCCACAGCCCGTAGAACAGCAGGACGCTGACGCCCACCATGCCCCAGACCAGATAATAAAACTGCATGGTCTTGACGATCTTGAAGCCGAAGAAGTTGGGGCGCGCAATGCCGAAGATGCCGTTGGAACCGCCGGTATAGCCGCCCACGTCGTTGAGCAGGGCAATGCGCACGATTTCCACGATGCCGATGGTCACAATGAGCAGATAGTCGCCGCGCAGATGGATGATGGGCCGGGCCACGGCCAGGGCCACGAGGGCGGCGGCGGCTCCGGACACGGGCATGGCCGCGAAGATGGGCCATTGGAACAGGGTATTGAGGATGGCTGTCGTGTAGGCGCCCACGGCATAGAAGGCGGCATGGCCCATGTGGAAGATGCCCGCCTGGCCGAGGATGATGTTGAGCGAGAGGCCGAGCAGCGCATACAGCCCCACGCTGACGCAGACGGATATCCAGTAGGGGCCGGCGGCCAGCGGCAGCACGGCGATGCCCAGGGTCAGCAGAAGTCCGGCAAGGGTTCGCAGATTCATAGTTTGTCCGCCGTGCGTTCGCCCAGAATCCCCGTGGGCCGGATGATGAGAATGAGGATCAGCACCAGAAAGGCGATGGCATCCTTCCAGGCAATGGCGATGTAGCCCGCGGCCAGCGCCTCGATGACGCCGAGCAGCAGGCCGCCCAGCATGGCGCCCGGAATGTTGCCGATGCCGCCGAGAATGGCGGCGGTGAAGGCCTTGAGGCCGTATGACCAGCCCATGGTGAAGTCAATCTGCCCGTAGTAGATGCCCACCATGAGACCGGCCGCGCCGCCCAGACCGGGGCCGATGAAGAAGACCAGCGAGATGACGCGGTTGACGTTGATGCCCATGAGGCGCGCCGCGCCCTGATCGATGGCCACGGCCCGGATGGCCGCGCCGGTACGGGTGCGCTGGATGAAGGCCCAGAGCGCCAGCATGAGCAGGACGCTGGCCGCAATGACCAGCAGGCGCACGCCGGGCACGGCCATGCCGAGGACGTTGACCGTGAAGTCCGGGCGCAGATAGTCCGGGTAGACGTAGAAGCGCGCGCCATAGATGAGCATGACGGCGTTCTGGAAAAAGATGGAGGCCCCGAGGGCGGAGACCACTGCGGAGAGGCGGTTGGCCTTGCGCAGGGGCCGGTAGGCCGTGCGTTCCAGCAGACAGCCGAGAATGGCCACCAGCACCGCCACCATGACAAAGACCGCCAGCACGGCGGCGGCAGGCCCGAGGATGCCGGACAGATTGCAGCTGACCAGCAGGGTCAGGCCCAGATAGGCGCCGATGGTGAAAAGATCGCCGTGGGCGAAGTTGATGAGCTTGAGCACGCCATACACCATGGTGTAGCCAAGCGCCACCAGCGCGTAAATGCCGCCGACGGCAAGACCGTTGAGAAGTTGCTGAAAAAACTGTTCCATAGGGCACTGGTGCGCCGCGGCCCGTCACCGCCGGGGCGGTTCCGGGCGCGCGGCGCCATTACTGTCTGGAGTGAGGGGAGGGGCTGGACGTCCATCCCCCGAGCCGGAGCGTCAGCGTCCCGGCTCGCGCAAATAGCATTCGCTAGCGGGGCTGGAGGACGAACTTGCCGTCCTTGTCCACCACATAGGTGCGGTAGAATTCGCCCACGCGGTCGCCCTTTTCGTCAAAGCCGAGCTTGCCGGTCAGGCCGGGCATGTCCTTGAGCTGCTTGAGCCAGGCGGCCATGTCTTCGGCATCGGTCTTGCCCGCGGCAAGGGCGGCCTCAATGACCTTGTAGGCATCGCCGGCCACCACGGCCCAGACGGACACCGGGGCGCTCTTGTAGCGTTCCTTGAAAGCCGCAAGGAAATCGCGGGCTTCCTGCGTATCCATGTCCTGCGGCAGGGGCGGGCTGATGAAGAAGTAACCGGCAGCGGCCTCGTTGCCGGCGATCTTCACGAGATCCTGATGATTGGCCGCATCGCCGCCCATCATGGGCGCATCCCAGCCCATTTCCTTCTTCTGGCGCAGCAGCATGCCGGTTTCGGGATAGTAGCCGGTGAAGAAGATCAGGTCGGGGCTGGCGGCCTTGAGCTTGGTGAGGATAGCCGTGTAATCGCGCTCACCGGGCGTCAGCGCATCATAGAAGACGACCTCCACCCCGGCCTTTTCCAGGGCTTCACGGCTCTCGTCGGCCAGGCCCTTGGCGTAGGAGGACTTGTCGTGCAACAGGGCCACCTTCTTGTAGCCGCCCTTGACGATGGCCGCGGCAGCCGCCGCGCCCTGCGCATCGTCACGCGGGCAGGTGCGGAAGAAAAGCGGCAGGCCCTTTTCGGTCAGGCGCACGCTGGTGGAGCCCGTGCCCACATGCACAAGGCCGGCCTCGGCAATGATGTTCTGGCTGGCTTCGGTGACGGCTGAGCCGTAGGTGCCGATGACGGCGATGACGCCGGCCCCGGCCAGTTTCTGGGCGGCCAGCGCGGCCGTGCGCGGATCGCCGGCATCGTCTTCCACCACCAGTTCGACCTTCTTGCCGTTGATGCCGCCGCGGGCATTGGTTTCATCCACGAGCAGGCTGACGATATTCTTCATGTCCTGCCCTTCGGAAGCCCATTTGCCCGTCAGCGGACACATCAGACCCAGCTTGACGGTATCGGCCAGAGCCGGAGAGGCGAATCCAAGGGCGACGGCGCCGAGCGCCGCACAGGCCAGCACGCGTTTCCAGATGTTCATAGAACCCCCGATGCAGGATAAGAATTGGCAGGCAAGAAGCATATCCCAAAATGCCGCAAAGGGAAAGCCCCGTCCGGGCAGGCAAAGCGGCGGCCGGATCGCTGCCCCCGAGCCTGAGGCCGTTCAGAAGCACAGGCTTTCGGGCAGCAGGCAGAACGCTCCCGGCGCGCCCCGCTCCAGCCGTCCGGCCCGGGGCAGGCGCAGGGCCGCGGCCGCGTTGACCGTCAGCATGCGCAGGAGGGCTTCCGGCGGCGCATCGCAGCGCTCGCGCAAAAAGACGGCCTCCTGCCGCACGTCCAGATCCGTATTGGAGGTCAGGCCGTCCGTGCCCAGACAGCAGAGCACCCCGTTTTCCACGGCGGAGGAAAAGGGCGCGTCTCCCACCGCAAGGTGGGCATTGGAGCGCGGGCAGAGGCAGAGCGCCGCGCCGGAAGCGGCCAGTACGGCCATTTCCTGCGGGTCAAGCTGCACGCCGTGCACGGCCAGCGTCCCTTCGCCCACGAGGCCCAGCTTCATGGCCAGCGCCAGCGGCCGCAGACCGGGGTGACGCCAGTCATCCGGCAGCACAATGCCGTCATAGACCTCGAACAACGGGCCGCCGCCCTCCAGCAGCAGGCTGGTTTCCTCGGCGGATTCGGCCAGATGCAGGGCAAAGACCCGCCCCTGTTCGAGGCACCATTGCCGGGCCTCGCGCAGCACCTCCGGTGCGGTGGAATATAGGGCATGTCCGGCCGGCGCGCAGCGGGCCTCCAGCGGCACGGAAACATCCGTCACGGGCACGCTGCTCCGCTCCAGCGCCTCGCGGCAACGCGGCGGCCAGGGCCGCCCGCCGTCGATGAAGGGCGCGTCCATGCCGAACCATTCGCAAAAATGCGTGATGCCCAGCCCGGCCCGGCGGGCGGCGGCGTCGGTCAGGGCAAGCCCCTCTCCGGCAACATCCCCCACATGAGCCGTGCCGCGCGCGGCCATGTCCTCGCAGGCCCCGGCAACGGCCCCGGCGGAAAGCGGTTCCCGCAAAAGGGGAATGAGGCTTTCCAGCCAGACGCTGAAGCCGCCTCCCCAGCGGGTGCGCCCGGCCAGATGCGAGAGCTGCAGGTGGCAATGGGCATTGATGACGCCCGGCGCCAGACAGACCTCGCCCAGATCCCGCACTTCTGCTCCCGGCGGCGGCGAGCAGCGCTTCCAGCCTGTCGCCTCCTCCACCCTGCCGTTCACGAGGACAAGGGCGGCGTCGTCCAGCCGGCGCAGCGGGGCAAAGAGCTGTTCCCCGCGCGCCGGGCCTTCTCCGGCCAGGGTCACCATGCCGCGGGCGCGAATGACGGTTGCCTTGGTCATGCGAACTCCTGAAAGCGCCGGCCCCTGTGCGGCCTGCCGACGGCAGGGGCAGGGGCGCGGCGGGCGGCAGGCTAGCGGTCGCGCCGGGCAAACTGCCCGCCGGACACATAGAAGGTGTTTTCCACAATGAAGAGCGCGCCGGGATCAATGGTATAGACCAGATTTTCCAGCCGCTTGAGGGCCACGTTGTTGGTGACGGTCAGCAGAATTTCCTTGTCCGCGCCGGAATAGGCCCCCTTGCCGCGCATGAGGGTCACGCCGAAACGCTCGGTCAGCAGAATGGCCTCGCTGATTTCCTCGCCGCGTTCGGAAATGACGAGCACCAGCTTGCGGCGGTTGAACATGCCGAGCACATATTCCAGCGTATTGGCCGAGATGAACATCATGAGCACCGAGGCCACGATGAGATCCGGATCCAGACTGAAGGCCGCCAGCACATAGACCACCGCATTGACGCCGAAGGAGAACTGCCCGATGGGCACGTTCCAGCGTTGCTTGAGCGCCACGGCCACAATGTCCGTGCCGCCGCTGCTGCCCAGGGTGCGCAGCATGATGCCCATGCCCGCGCCGTGCAGCACGCCGGCGATGACCGAGGCATATACCTCGGTTTCCAGAGGAATCTGCACATTCACGAACATGCCGAAAACGGTCGTGCAGATGGTGCCGTACGCCGTATAGAGCAGGAAGCGCCGCCCCACGAAGAACCAGCCCCAGATCCAGATGGGTACCGACAGGATCAGGTACCAGTTGAGCAGATCCGACAGGCCCGTCCAGTGCCAGACCAGATAGGCCAGACCGAGGATGCCCCCGGCCACGAAGTTGTGCGGCGTGGCCACGGACTGGATGCAGATGGTGACGAGCAGCGCGCCCACCGTGAGCCAGAGCAGGTTCCACCACACGGCTTCGGCAAGTTTTCTATTGTATGTCTGAACAAGTTTCATTTTTTTCTCCACGGCGCGGCGGCATCGGCCCCCCCACAAACGGGGAATGCGCCCGCACGCCACCGGCACGCGGCCTGAACCTAGTAAAAGGCCGGGGCAGCGTCAACAGGGCATTTTCTCCTTTACAAAGCCGTCACGCCGGTCTAGCGTTGCGAAGGAAATGCCGCGTCCTGGCCGCGTTGCACCTGACGGCGCGACAGGGACGCTTGTTCCGTCTTCATCCGCCCGTGCCCGGTGGAGCCTTGCCGACCTCAGCCCCCGCTTGCCATGAACGATCATCCCTATCAATGGACGCACAAGGATCTGCTGGACATCTCCCAGCTCAGCCGGGAGGACGCCTGCCATATTCTGGATGTGGCCGCCAGCTTTCAGGAAATCAACCGCCGCCCGGTCAAGAAGGTGCCCACCCTCAAGGGCAAGACCGTGGTGCTCTTTTTTGTGGAAAACAGCACCCGCACCAAGACCTCCTTTGACGTGGCGGGCAAGCGTCTGTCCGCGGACACCTACTCGCTGGCCAAATCCGGTTCCAGCCTCAACAAGGGCGAAAGCCTCAAGGATACGGCGCTCACCCTGCAGGCCATGGGCCCGGATGTCATCGTCATTCGCCACCCCAGCAGCGGCGCGGCCCGCTTTCTGGCCGATCTGCTGCCCTGCGGCATTGTCAACGGCGGCGACGGCTGGCATGCCCATCCCACCCAGGCCCTGCTGGACAGCTTCACCCTGCGCCAGCAATGGGGCAACGATTTCAGCGGGCGCGTGGTGACCATTCTCGGCGACATTGCCCACAGCCGCGTGGCCCGCTCCAATGTGCAGCTGCTCACCCTGCTGGGGGCGCACGTCCGTCTCTGCGCGCCGCGCACCCTCCTGCCCGCCGGCGTCCACAACTGGCCGGCCGAGGTGTACGGCGATCCCGATGCCGCCGTACGCGACAGCGACGCCGTCATGTGCCTGCGCCTGCAGCTGGAACGCCAGCAGGCCGGGCTGCTGCCCGATCTTGCGGAATATTCCCGCCGCTTCTGCCTCACGCCCGCCCGCCTGGCCGGGGCCAAACCCGATGCGCTGGTGCTGCATCCCGGCCCCATGAATCGCGGGCTGGAAATTGCCGACGCCGTGGCCGACGGCCCGCACAGCCGCGTCCTTGATCAGGTCTCGGCCGGCGTGGCCACCCGCATGGCCGTGCTCTATCTTCTGGCCACCCGCAACGAAGGGGCGTCCGCCCCGCAGCAGGGAGAGTAGCCCATGACCCTTTGCCTCAAAAATGCCCGTCATCTGGATGCCCCGGTGGATCTCTTCATCCGCGACGGGCGCGTGCTCACCATGACTCCGGCCGGCCATCAGCCCCTGCCCGACGGCTGCGAGGTCTTTGAGGCTGACGGTCTGCGGCTCCTGCCCAGCCTCATTGACGTGCACGCCCATTTCCGCGATCCCGGCTACGAATACAAGGAAGATGTGGTCACCGGCCTCACGGCCGCCGCGCACGGCGGCTTCGGCGCGGTCATGTGCATGGCCAACACCAAACCGGTCAACGATGCCGCCGCCGTCACCCGCTACATGCTGGAAAAGGCCCGCGCCGCCTTTCCGCACGGCCCGCGCCTGCATCCCGTGGCCGCCGCCACCGTGGGGCTGGCCGGACAGGAGCTGGCCCCGCTCGCCGAACTGAAGGAGGCCGGCTGCGTGGCCGTCTCCAATGACGGCTGCCCGGTGAACAGCGCGGAAATGATGCGCCGCATCATGGAATACGCCGCCGATCTGAACATGGTGGTCATGGATCATTGCGAAGATCCGGATCTCGCGCGCGGCTGGGCCATGAACGAAGGGCCGCTCAGCGGCGAACTGGGCGTCAAGGGCCAGCCCGCCGCCGGTGAGGCCATACAGGTGGCCCGTGATGCCATGCTGTCGGAATATCTCGATATTCCCATTCATATTGCCCATGTTTCCTCGGCCCTGTCCGTGGATGTCATCCGCTGGGCCAAGGCGCGCGGGGTCAGGGTCACGGCCGAGACCTGCCCGCATTATCTCATGCTCGATGAAAGCGCCCTGCGCGGCTACAACGCGCAGGCCAAGGTCAGCCCGCCCCTGCGCCGCCCCGAGGATCGCGAGGCCCTGCGGCAGGCCGTCAAGGACGGCGTGCTGGAAGTGCTCAGCACCGATCACGCCCCCCATGCCCCGCACGAGAAGGAACGAACCCTGGACGAGGCCCCCAAGGGCTTCAGCGGGCTGGATCTGGCCCTGCCCCTCACCTGGCGGCTGGTGCGCGAGGGCATCTGGGACGAAAACCTGCTCCATCAGCGCTGGTGCTACGGCCCGGCCGCCATCTTCGGCCTGCCCTGCAATCGCTTTGAACCCGGCGATCCGGCGGACTTCCTGCTTTTTGACCCGGAAACGCGCTGGACGGTCGGCCCGGAAACGCTCTATTCCAAAAGCGCCAATACGCCCTTCCTCGGTCAGGAAATGCAGGGCCGCGTCCGGCACCACTGGTGCGGCGGCGTGCAGCTGTTCTAGGCCTGATCCGGCAGCAGACGAGTTGTTGGAAGAAGGGGAACCCCCTCTGCCGGCGCGGGCGGGGGTTCCCCTTCTTCCAGACTCCCCTTCCCCCAGCGCGCGTTTGCCAGGGAGTTACGGCGGAGTGCGACCGGTCGGCGGCCTGCCGGGCCCGTTGCGACGGAGGAAGCTGCGGGCAACGGCGGCAGGGCAGGGGCTGCCCCGGCGCAGGCGGCGCATGGCGTCGCCATGCGCCAGAATGCGGCCTGCCGTCCGGCCCCAAGCCTCAGCAGACACGGCGCGGCGGCGCTTGCGGAAGGCCGTACAGCTTTTTGCCGCACAGGCGGCACATCACATAAGGAGGCCATATGCCCAATCAACTGAACGATCCCGATCTGCTGCGTCATCAGGCCTACATCAACGGTCAGTGGCGGGACGCCGAAAACGGCGACACCCTGCCGGTCATCAATCCGGCCACCGGCGAGGAACTGGGCAGCGTGCCGCGCTGCACCGCCGCCGACGCCCGCGCGGCCATTGCCGCGGCCGAGGCCGCCTTTGCCGTCTGGCGCCATGTCCCCCTGCAGGAACGCGGGGCGCGCCTGCGCCGCTGGGGCGAACTCATTGAGGAACATATCGACGATCTCTGCCGCATCCTGACCCTTGAGCAGGGCAAACCGCTGGCCGAGGCCCGGGGCGAAATCCTGCAGGGAGCCACCTATTTTCCGTGGTTCGCCGAAGAAATCCGCCGCGCCTACGGCGACGTGGTGCCCGCCCCGCGCGCCGGCGTGCGGCCGCTGACCCAAAAGCAGCCCATCGGCGTGGTGGGCGTCATCACGCCGTGGAACTTCCCGTCCTCCATGCTGCCGCGCAAGGCCGCCCCGGCCATTGCCGCCGGTTGCACCCTGGTGGTCAAACCGGCCAGCGCCACCCCCTACTGCGCCCTTGCCCTGGCGGAACTGTCCCGGCGGGCGGGCATTCCGGCGGGCGTCATCAACATCGTCACCGGGGATGCCGCCACCATCGGCCGGGAAATCACGCAAAGCCCGGTGGTGCGCAAGCTGAGCTTTACCGGCTCCACCGCCGTGGGCAAGCAGCTGGCCGCCGACTGCGCGCCCACCCTCAAGCGCCTCTCGCTGGAACTGGGCGGCAATGCGCCCTTCATCGTTTTTGACGACGCGCAGCTGGAGGCCGCCGTCAACGGGGCCGTGGGCAGCAAGTTCCGCAATGCCGGGCAGACCTGCATCTGCGCCAACCGCTTCCTTGTCCAGCGCGGCATTCACGACGCCTTTGTGCGGGGACTGCGCGAAAAGGTGGAAGCCTTCCGCGTGGGCAACGGGCTGGAAGCGGGCGTCACCATCGGCCCGCTGATCAACGAGGAAGCCGTGCGGCGCGTGGACGGTCTGGTGCAGGACGCCCTGAGCAAGGGCGCCACCCTGCTCACGGGCGGCAAGCCGCACAGCATGGGGCCGCGCTTCTACGAACCGACCCTGCTCACGGGCCTGACCCGGGAGATGCGCATTTTCCGCGAGGAAATCTTCGGCCCCGTGGCCGCCGTCATGGCCTTCGACACGGAAGCCGAAGCCGTCGAGCTGGCCAACGACACCTGCTTCGGGCTGGCCTCCTACCTCTTTGCCCGCGATCTGGGCCGGATCTGGCGCGTGGCCGAAGGCCTGCATTACGGCATGGTGGGCATCAACGACGTGACCCTTGCCGCCGCCGAAACGCCCTTCGGCGGGGTGAAGCACAGCGGCATGGGCCGCGAGGGCAGCCGCGAGGGTCTCAACGACTATATGGAAACCCACCTCTTCCTCATGGGCGGCATCGACAGCTAGCCGCCCAGGGCCAACACACGCCGTTGCGGAGGAAGGCCTGTCCGGCCTTCTTCCGCGACGCTTCCCCCACGTCAACCCCGGAGGGAGGAATCATGCGCCTGCGCCAGCCGGTTGTCGCCGGACGTTTCTACCCGGAAGCCCCCGAAGATCTGCGACAGGAGATTCGCCATTTTCTGGACGAGGGCGCCCGCGCCCTGCCCGCTCCAACCAGCGACACGCCCGTGGGCCTCATGCTGCCCCATGCGGGCCATGTCTACTGCGGTCGGGTCATCGGGGCCACCCTGGCCCGCCTGCGCCTGCCGTCCACCCTGATCCTGCTTTGTCCCAATCATACCGGCCTGGGGCACCCCCTGTCCGTCTGGCCCGACGGCGCGTGGATCACGCCGCTGGGGCCGACCCTTGTGGATGCCGGGCTGACCGCCGCCCTCTGCAACGGGCCAACCCTGTTCGAGGCCGATACCCATGCCCATCTGCGGGAACACGCGCTGGAAGTGATCCTGCCCTTTTTGCAGGAGCAGCGGCCCGAACCCTTCCGCATCGTGCCCATTTGCGTGGGCACCCGGCAACGGGACCTCCTGCATCAGGCCGGGCGGGATCTGGCCGGCGTCCTGCGCGACCGCCTGCTGCCCGCCAGCGGCACGCCGGACGGCGATGCGCCGCAGGTGGCCCTGATCGTCAGTTCGGACATGAATCACTATGAGGATGAACACCGCACCCGGCAAAAGGACGACATGGCCCTGCGCCATGCGCTGGCCTGCGATCCCGACGGGCTTTTGCGCGTCACGGCGCGAGAATCCATCAGCATGTGCGGCGCGGCCCCGCTGGCCCTTGCCCTTTATGCCCTGCAGCATCTCACGGGCAAAACGCCGCCGCGGGTGGAACAGACCCTGCATGACACCTCGGGCAGCGTCTCCGGCGAGACCGACCATGTGGTGGGCTACGCCGGGCTGCGCATCTTCCTGCCCTGAACGACAAGGGGGGAGGGCCTGACGGCCTCCCCCCGCTTTTCCGTATTGTCCGGCCTGCCCTACAGATAGGGATCCGGCTGCGCCAGATAGTTTTGCACAAAATCCGTCACCCCGTCCTCCAGACTGGTCATGGCGAGCGGGCAGTTCGCCGCCGCCAGCCAACCCATGTCGGCCTGGGTGAAATTCTGGTACTTGCCGCGCAGGTGGCGCGGCATCTCCACATAGGTGATGCGGCAGGAACGCTGCATGGCGCTGAACACGGCCCGCCCCAGATCGTTGAAGCTGCGCGCCTGCCCCGTGCCCACGTTGTGGATGCCGTTGACCTCGCCGTGTTCCAGCAGCCAGGCCATGAGGGCCGTGCAATCCTTGACGTAGACAAAGTCCCGCTTCTGCTCGCCGTCGGACAGGTCGGGGCTGGTGGAGCGGAAGAGCTCCAGATCCCCCTGCTTCAGAATCTGCTTGTAGGCCTTGCAGACCACGCTGCGCATCTCGCCCTTGTGGTACTCGTTGGGGCCGTAGACGTTGAAGAACTTGAGGCTGGCCACTTCCCTGTCCAGTCCCTCGCGCAGCAGCCAGAGATCGAAGAGATGCTTGGAATAGGCATAGAGATTGAGCGGACGCAGACGCGGCAGCAGCCCGGGATCATCGCTGAAACCCAGGGAGCCGTCGCCGTAGGTGGCCGCCGAACTGGCATGAATGAGCCGTGCGCCCTTGTCCAACGCATAGCGGCAGACATCGCGGCTGAACTGGAAATTGTTCTCCATCAGGAAGTCGCCGTCGGCCTCGGTGGTGTCGGAGCAGGCCCCGAGATGAATGAGCGCCTCCACCTTCCACGGCAGGGCATCTCGCCGGATCAGATCCCGGAAGCGTTCCAGGGGGATGAAGTCGGCGTAGGTGAGCTTGACGAGATTGCGCCATTTGTCGTCCCTGCCCAGATGATCCACCAGCACCACGTCGTCAACGCCCTGCCGGTTGAGCTGCCAGAGCATGGCGCTGCCCATGAAGCCCGCGCCGCCGGTAATGATGTACATGCCGAACCTCCCTTTGACGTTCGGGAACATGGTATCCCCTTGTCCGGCCCGGCGCAAGGGCGCGCCGGCGCAACAGGCGGCGCGCAGCCGCTCCCGCCCGGGAAAAGCCCCGGGAGCGGGCTGGACAGCGCCGGGCAAGTCTGCGATTATGCGCCAGCCGGAAAGCCGCAGGCCGTCCGGCGTCCTCCTGTTCCGGCTGGGACAGGGGCAGACCCGTTTTCACGAGGTTTCCGGCCCGTGCGGCCCGGTCGCCTGGCAATCAACAGCGCCTGCGGGCGCCCGTTTTCATTTGAGGACACACATGCTCGAAATTCGTGATCTGCATGTTTCGGTGCGCGGTACGCCTGTCCTGCGGGGCATCGACCTGACCATCGAATCCGGCGAAACCTTTATCCTGTTCGGCCCCAACGGTTCGGGCAAGACCACTCTGCTCATGACGCTCATGGGCTTTTCCGGCTATGAAGTGACGCGGGGCAGCATCGTCTTCGGCGGCAGGGACATTACGCACGCGCCCATGCACGAACGGGCGCGGCTGGGCATCGGCATGTCCTTCCAGCGTCCGCCCACCATCCACGGCCTGCCCACCCGCCGCATGGTGGAGCTTTGTGCTCGGGGGCGGGAAATGGACATTGCGGAAATGGCCAAAAAGGTGCATTTTGACGCCTTTCTCGACCGCGACGTCAATGCCGGCTTTTCCGGCGGCGAGATCAAGCGCTCCGAATTGCTCCAGCTCATGGCCCAGCAGCCGCAACTGCTGCTCTTTGACGAGCCGGAATCCGGCGTGGATCTGGAAAACATGGCCCTTGTCGGCCATACCGTGCGCGAACTGCTGGACGGCGTGCCCGCCTGCTGTAGCGCGACGCTGCAGGAGCAGCGGCGCAACCGTACCACCAGCGGCCTGATCATTACCCACACCGGCCACATCCTGGAATATGTCAATGCCGACCGGGGACAGGTCATGTATCACGGCAAGCTCTGCTGTGAGGCCCGGCCGCGCGTCATCCTCGATCACATTGCCAATCACGGCTATCAGGAATGCCTGCGCTGCCTTGCCGGCGACAGCTACGGCAAGATCATGGAGGCTCCGCTCGTATGAGTGTCGATCTTACCCGCTTCAACTTCACCGGCGGCGAGAACGCCGCCCCCATTCAGGATCTGACCGCCCTGCCCGCCGCGGATCGCGAACGGCTGGTGCTGGCCGGCATCGACGTGCAGGACAGGAACGTCAGCGGCACCTTCATGCAGCTCAACCACGCGGACGTGCATTGCGGCACGCGCCACGAGGGCCTCGAGCTGCTGGACATCCGGGCCGCGCTCAAGAAGTATGACGGCCTGCCGCAGCACTACTGGCGTCTGCTGGATCCGGAAAAGGACGAAATCACCCGCATGACCCATGCCCATTGCAATGGCGGCTACTTCATGCGCGTGGCCAAGGGGGTCAAGCTCAGCGAACCCGTGCAATCCTGCATGTTCATCAAGGGGGAAAACGCGGGGCAGAGCATCCACAATATCGTCATCGTGGAGGAAGGCGCGGAACTGCATGTGCTGGGCGGCTGCGCCACGGCCCATGACGCCCGTCATTCCGCCCACCTCGGCATCACCGAATACTATGTGGAAAAGGGCGGCAAGCTCACCTTCACCATGATCCACAATTGGGGCGAGAGCACCACCGTGCGGCCCCGCTCCGCCGGACGGGTGGAGGCGGACGGCGTCTTTCAGAACAACTACATCCTGTTGAAGCCCGTGGGCGATCTGCAGATGTATCCCGGCATCACCCTGGCCGGCGACGGGGCCGTGGCCCGCTTTGATTCGGTCATCGTGGCCCCGGAAGGCTCGCATGTGGACAGCGGCAACCGCATCGAACTCAATGCCCCCCGCACGCGCGGCGAAATCATCTCCCGCGCGGTCACCACTGGCGGCACCATCATCAACCGCGGCTTCATCGGCGCGGGCGCCACCCCGGTCAAGGGCCATCTGGAATGCAAGGGCCTCATCCTCGGCAACGGGCGCATGCACGCCATCCCCGAACTGGACAGCAATCAGGACGGCGTGGAACTCTCCCACGAGGCGGCGGTGGGCAAGATCGCCCAGGAGGAAATCGAATACCTCATGGCGCGCGGTCTGGACGAGGATGAGGCCGCGGCCACCATTGTGCGCGGCTTCCTCAACGTGGACATCATGGGCCTGCCCGCCCCCCTCAAGCAGGCCATGGACGAGCAGATCCGCCTTTTGCAATGCCATAACGCCATGTAGGCGGCCTTGACCCCAGCCCGGGCTGCGGCTATAGTGCCTCTCGCGGGCCTATAGCTCAGTTGGTAGAGCCTCCGGCTCATAACCGGCAGGTCCCAGGTTCGAAGCCTGGTGGGCCCACCACCATCACATCAAGCGGTTAGCGGTAACACGCTGACCGCTTTCCATTTCCTGCGAATCCCGCGCCGCTTGCCGCCTGTCTTTCCGGTTGCCGCCTGTCAGGAGCCATTGCAGCCGGCGGAACCCGTTTCAGGGCGTCCGGCAAGGGAAATACGGGCGGGAATCTGCCGGAACAATCGCTTCTGCGGCCTGTTGCAGGCCGATGGGCGCGTTCATGGGTTCACCATCTCCCCTGCCCGAACGGAACGCTTCCGCCACCGCTCAGAGGACAGGTCATGAGGCGTGTCAGCGCATTTTCTGCGCATCAAGCCGTCGCAGCAGTCGGCGAAACAGGCCACCGTGCCGTACCTTTGGGCCAATAGCGCCATTGGCAAAGCCGATCCGGAGCCTGCTGCGGCCCTTGGACGCCATCACGCGGGCGCAATCTTGTTGATGACTGACGGCGTGGGGCTGGACTTTCCATGAAGGCGGGCGCGAGCGCCTGCTGACAGGGCCGCTTCTTGACCCGACAGGAAAGACGCCCACCCAGGCAGATAATCACCTGAATTAAATTATATAGTTCTTTTCTTGCGCAACTTTTTGTTTGATTGAATCAAACAAAAATATCTTTTTATTGAATTGAAAAAACAGACAGTTCCACATGATATTTTTTTCACATAATGACCGCGGGCAACGGTCACACGGAGCGTCCGGCAGGGATCATGGCGTGCGGACAGACATGCCCCTTCCGTATTGGATGACCGAACAAACATCCGCCTTTCCGGGCGGCATGCGATCTCTCAAGAAGGAATTTGACATGGCTGGAAAAGAATCCACCCCCAAGCGCTTCTCCGCGCCTGCCTATTATCTGCATACGGCGGTTTGCCTGCTCATCATGCTCGGCTTTGGCCAGCTCCCGCCCGTGGAACCGCTGACGCCGCTGAGGATGAACCTCATCGGCATCTTTCTGGGCGTGCTGTACGGCTGGATCTGCATCGAAATCGTCTGGCCCAGTCTGGCCGGTCTTCTGGCCCTCATGCTTGTCGGCGGCATGAAGCCCATGCTGCTGCTCAACAAGAGTTTTGGCGATCCCATCGTGCAGATGATGTTCTTCATCTTTGTCTTTTGCGCCACCATCAACCATTACGGGCTTTCCAAATTCATTTCCCTCTGGTTCATCACCCGCAAATTCGTGGCCGGACGCCCCTGGGTGTTTACCTATACCTTTCTGGGCTCCATCTTCATCCTGGGCGGCCTGACCAGCGCCTCACCGGCTGCCATCATCGGCTGGAGCATTCTCTATGGCGTTTGCGAAGTCTGCGGTTTCAAAAAAGGGGACGGCTATCCGACCATGATGGTCTTCGGCATCGTATTCGCCGCACAGGTCGGCATGTCGCTCATTCCGTTCAAGCAGGCGGCCCTGACGGTGTTCAGCGCCTACGAAACCATGTCCGGCGTGGGCATTGACTATGCGAAGTACATGCTCATCGCCCTGCTGATCTGCGCCTGCTGTTCCCTGCTGTTCATCATCATGGGCAAGTACATCTTCCGTCCCGACATGCAGAAGCTGATGCAGCTTGACGTGAGCAAGCTGGACAGCGACGGAACGCTGGCGCTCACCCGCGTGCAAAAGACCATTCTGGGCTTCCTGTTCCTGCTGGTCATCCTGCTGCTGGTGCCCAACTTCCTGCCCCGGGACTTTTTCCTGACGCGTTTTCTCAAGAGCATCGGCAACACCGGCATCGTGATTCTGCTGGTGACGGTCATGGCGGCCATCAAGGTGGACGGCAAGCCCCTGCTGAACTTCAAAATCATGGTCGATTCCGGTGTCACCTGGGGCATTGTGCTGCTGCTGGCCTTTGTGCAGCCGCTTTCTGGAGCCATGGCTGCCCCTGCCAGCGGCATCACCCCCTTCCTCATGCAGCTGCTGGAACCCGTATTCGGCGGCGGCACGCCCCTGACCTTTGCCCTGTTCATCGGCCTGGCGGCCACGCTGCTGACGCAGGTCATGAACAACGGCACCGTGGGCGTGGCCCTGATGCCCATCATTTACAGCTACTGCCAGGGGGCGGGCGCCAGCCCCGAATTGCCGCTGATCATGGTGGTGATGGGCGTGCATTTTGCCTTCCTCACGCCGGCGGCCAGCGCCAGCGCCGCCCTGCTGCACGGCAACGAATGGTCTGACGCCAAGGCCATCTGGAAGACCGCGCCCGCCGTCATCCTGATGGCCTTCGCGGTCACCGCCGTCATCACGATCATCGTGGGCGAGGCCATCTTCTAACCGCCCTTCGGGGACGAGGCCTTCCTGCGCGGGCGGGCAGCCTTGGGCTGTCCGCCCTTTTGCGTCGGGCAACTCGGAGGGGGAGAGGCATACGGCTGGGAGGCCAATTCCGTAAAGTGGCGACGCAAGGCATCCATCAGCGCCTGGGCCTGCGGACTGATGTGCTTGTGACGACGCACCAAAATGCCATACAGCACATTGGGCAGCAAATGATCAAGCGGACAGCTGACAATGGAACTCCAGTCGGCGCCGAACATCGTTGCCCGATAGCACAGTTCATCCATAATGGCCACGCCAGCGCCAAAGCGCACGAACTGCATGATGATATGATAATTATTGACGCTGATGACCGTTTTTTTCTGCAGCCGCTGTGCCGCATATTGCAGCGTCGGCGTTGGCCTCTCCTTGCCTTGTGAATTTTGGAACACAACAAAGGGCAAACGTTCCAGATCGGCCTCCGTGGGGATGGAGGGAATGTTCCAGGAACAGTCCTTGCGCATGACAAGCAGGGGGCGGGCTTTCAGCAGGATTTCCATGATGTCCTCCTGCGGCAGGGCCGTCATGCCCGTGAGGCCAAAATCCAGGCAGGATTCCTTGACCGCCTGCACGATTTCAGACGAAAGCGCTCGCTGGATACGTATATTTACTTGGGGATTGGCTGCCTGAAAGGCCGCAATGGCATCCACAGCCAGGGTGGCCACCGGCAGGGTCGCCCCCAGCTGGATGTCGCCCTGCAAGCGCCCGTCGCTGGTTCCCACCGCCGACCGCATGCTCTGCAGGGCCTCAAAGGTCGTGATGGTCCAGCCCAGAAGTTTCTTGCCTTCAGGCGTGATCCTGAGGCTTTTTTTGTACCTGTCGAACAGCACCGTATTCAGCTCGGTCTCCAACGATCGCAGCTGATAGCTGATCGTTGACGGATTGCGGTGCATCAACTCCGCGGCCCGCCGCACGCTGCCTGTCTTGGCTACATGATAAAATCCGCGTAACCATTGAAGAAAATCTCCATTCAGTTCCGGAATCATCCCGTTCTCCAATGTTTGATTTTATAAAACAATATTTTCTTTTTTTCGATTTGACAATACATGCATTTCGCATGATTTTTTATTCACAAAGGCTGGGTCAGCCCTTGCGGCATTGCCCAACGGCCCGGCAAGACTGTCCGCCAAAAAACAAACAGGATATCGCTATGAAGATGACCAAACACCCTCTCGGCACCCTGGTGGAAACCGATGTGCTCGTGATCGGCTCCGGAGCTTCGGGTTGCGGCGCGGCGCTCGGCGCGCACGACCAGGGCCTCGACGTCGTGCTGATGGACAAGGGCAAGCTGGAAAGTTCCGGCTGCATCGGTGGTGGCAATGACCATTATATGGCCGTTCTGGACGAGCCGGGCGAAGCCCACGACAGCGTGGAAGATCTTATCAAGTTCTATGCCAAGCCGCTTAACGGCTGGTCGCCCGCCATGCTGCAAAACGGCTGGTACGCCCACATGAGATACTTTCTGGATGTGCTGGGCAAGGCCGGCGTGCAGTTCAGCAAAAAGCCGGACGGCACCTACCTGCGCACCCAGGGCTTTGGCCAGCCCGGGCGCTGGTGGGTTCATATCGCCAACGGCATGACCATCAAGCGGGTCATGGCCCGCATCGTGCGCGAGGCCGGCATCAATACGCTCGACAACGTCATGGCGGTCAAGATCCTTACCGACGGCGGCAAGGCCTGCGGCGCGCTGGGCTGGAACGTGCGCACCGGCGAATTTGTGCTGGTTCGCGCCAAAACCGTTGTTTCCGCACAGGGACGTTCGGCCACCCGCGGCACGGACAATTCCACCCACAATCCGTTCAATGTCTGGATGTATCCGTACAACACCAGCGCCGGTGTGGTGCTGGGCTATGATGCCGGCGCCGCCGTGACCGAACTCGACACCTACCAGCGCGCCACCATGCTGCCCAAGGGCTACGGCTGCCCCGGCATGAACGGCATCAACAGCTCCGGCGCGCACGAAATCAACGCTCTCGGCGAACGTTTCATGGGCAAGTACGACCCCATGATGGAAAACGGCGTGCGCAACAACCAGATTCAGGGCACCTTCCAGGAACAGATGGAAGGCTCAGGCCCGCCCTTCTACATGGACATGCGCCATGTGGACAAGGATGTGGTGCACGAACTGCAGTATGTCCTCATGCCCGGCGACAAGGCCACCTTCGGCGACTGGGCCGACTGCACCGGTACCGACTTCCAGCACAAACTGCTGGAAGTGGAAATCGGCGAGCTGATCTTCGGCGGCACCATCGCGGTCAACGACACCTTTGAGACCTCGGTGCCCAACCTCTTCTGCGGCAGCATCTTCCTCTACTGCTCAGGCGCCATGTGCGGCGGCTACGAGGCCGGGCGACAGGCCGGCATGCGCGCCGCCGGCATCGCCGAAGCCGGCAGGCTCAACGAGGATCTGGCCGCCAGCGTCAAGAAGGAGGTGTTCGCGCCCATGCAGGTGCCCGCCGAAGATGGCGTCACCTACAAGGAGATTGAACAGGCCACCCGAAACGTCATGAACTACTACATGGGCTTCCGCCGCTCCATGGCCGGCATGGCCCGCGCCCTGGAAAAGATCCGCTTCCTGTCCGGTCAGGCCGGCCGCCTGCATGCCGGCAGCCTGCGCGACCTCATGCGCTGCCATGAATCCCGCGACATCCTGACCGTCTGCGAACTCGCCATTCAGGCCACCATGGAACGCAAGGAAAGCGGCCGTTGCGTCTACAAGCTGCGGGATTACCCCGATCTGAACCCCGACATGGCCAAGCCGCTGCTGCTGATCCGCGGCGAGGACGGCCCCCGCTTCCAGTGGGGCAAGGCGCCGCTGCTGTAATGCCTGTAGCATTCCTTATGCATTTCTCAAGGAGTTTCCATCATGCCCCCGAGATATAGCCGTGAAATAACGCGCCCCGTTGTGCTGGGCGCCCAGCTGAAAGAGCAGTTCCGCACTTCGCCCTGCGAAGCCTCCTGTCCCATCGGCAATTCCATCCAGAAGATGCATTCGCTCATCGAGAAGGGCCAGTTCACCGAAGCCCTGCGCTATTTGCGGGCCAAAAATCCCTTCCCGGGCATTACCGGTCGCGTCTGCCCCCACTTCTGCATGGATGCCTGCAACCGCAAGGAAATGGACGGCTGCCTGAACATCCGCGCCCTGGAACGGGCGGCCGAGACCTTTGCCGAACGCGGGCACGTCTTCTTCAAGCGCCGTCCCGCCACCGGCAAGAAGGCCGCCGTCATCGGCGGCGGCCCCGCCGGCCTGACGGCCGCCTACTTCCTGGCCCTGCTGGGCCATGAGGTCACCATCTACGAAGCCGAACCCCTGCTGGGCGGCGTGCCGCGCTACGGCGTGCCCAATTTCCGCCTGCCCCGCGATGTGGTGGATCGTGAAGTGGGTCTGGTGCTGGAAGCCGGCGTGCGCGCCTGCGTCAATACCCGCGTGGGCGTTGACATCAGCATGGACGAGATCGCCTCCCGCAGCGATGCCGTCATCGTGGCCACCGGCGTGCCCGCTGAAAACAGCCTGCCCATCCCCGGCGCCGAAAAAGCCGTCAAGGCCGTGGAGTTTTTGCGCGCCTCAGCTCTGGGCCAGAACACCGGCAAGATCGGCAAGAACGTCGTCATCATGGGCGGCGGCGGCGTGGCTTTCGACTGCGCCTTCACCGCCCGCCGTCTCGGCGCCGAGAATGTCCATATCCTCTGTCTGGAAAAGGCCGGCGAGATGCGCGCTCCCGCCGACGATCTGGTACTGGCCGCCAAGGAGGGCATCCATGTGCACAATGCCTGCACCATGTCCGCCATCCGTACCAATGGCGATCAGGTCAGCGGTGTGGATTACTTTGAGGTCAAGGACTGCCATTTTGACGAAAAGGGCAAGCTGACCCTGGAAGCCGTGCCCGGAGGCGAGCATGTGCTGGATTGCGATACCGTGATCTTTGCCGTGGGTATGAAAACGGATCTGTCTTTCCTGGGCGAACATGCCGGCGGTCTGGAGCTGACCCCCCGCAACTGGATCAAGGTGGACGACAGTCAGCGCACCTCCAAGGCGGGCGTCTTTGCCGCCGGCGACGTGTCGGCCGGCCCCGCTTCCATTGCCCGCGCCGTGGGCGACGGCCGCCGTGCCGCCTTTGCCGCGCATCAGATGCTGACCGGCACCAGCAGCCGCGTCTACGCCCTGAACGAAGAAAACATGATCGAAGACTGTGACGCCCTGGGCAGCGACGCCGCCCCCTATGTGGTGCAGTACGCCGACATCTACGGGATTGCGCAGTATGAGAGCGTGCCTTCCGAAAAGGAAGCCGAAAACGCCTGCACCAAGGCCTTTGCCGAACTCAACCTGGGCCTGACCGCGGAACAGGCCCGGAAGGAAGCCGCCCGCTGCTTCCACTGCGGTCACTGCAAGGCCTGCGGCACCTGCGTCGAGGACTGCCCCGGCTATGTGCTGGAAATGCGTCCCTGCCAGGAAGCGGAACGCCCTGAAATGGTGCATGGCGAAGAGTGCTGGCATTGCGCCAACTGCCGTACCAGCTGCCCCTGCAGCGCCATCGGCTTCACCTTCCCCCTGTTTATGCAAGTCTAGCATGATGGAAAGGGCGGATCGCACGATCCGCCCTTCTCCCACAACGGCATCATCCCCCCTGAGGCATCCTTTTGGCCTCCGGGTCTGTTTCTGTACCCAAAATTCAGGGCATCGGCCCCCAACATACTGTCTCTCTGGAGGAAGAACCATGAAAAAATCTGGTGCCTGCTGCTGGCAGCGGCCATGATGGCGGGAGCCGCCCGGCCAAGCCATGCGGTGGAATTCAAGGCCAAGGGGGTCTGGCTGACGAGTTTCCAGTATGGTCAGAACGGCAACTTCACCCATGGCGGCCATACCGGCTATGACCCGAGCGAGGATGAATTTGAAGCCCGCTCCCGCGTCCGTCTGCTCATCGACGCCGTGGCCGACGAGAACCTTTCCGGTCAGGTCTATTTTGAAATAGGCAAATCCATCTGGGGCAAGGACAACAATCCCCAGGGCGGCATGGCCCTCGGGGCTGATGCGTCCATCATCAAGCTCAAGAGGGCTTACATCGACTGGCGCATCCCCGACACGGACATGAAGCTGCGCATGGGCATTCAGGGTATCGGCCTGCCGTATATTGCCATGGACGGCCCCACGGTCTTCCAGTCCGACGTGGCCGCCATCACGGTCAGCCATGCGTTCAACGACAATGTGAGCCTCTCCGCATTCTGGGCACGTCCCTACAATGACAACTATGCGGGCGGCGCCAATGGCAGTCAGGCAAACTTCATGGACAACATGGACATGGCCGGTCTGGTGCTGCCGTTGCGGTTTGACGGCCTCAAGCTGACGCCCTGGGGCATGTTTGCCGCCATCGGCCCCAATACGTTCCGCAACAACAATGGCTATATCAACCAGCAGATCAACGGCGTCAACGGCAACTACATCCGCAGCGGCATGCTGCCACTGCGGGCCGACCTGCTGAGCCACGGGGAAAAACTGAATGCCTACGGCACGGCCTGGTGGGGCGGCATCAGCGGCGAGATAGCCGCATGGGAGGAACCCTTCCGCATCGCCTGGGATGCCATGTACGGCAGCGTGACCTATGGCGACAGCTCCCTGAACCGCGCCGGCTGGATGGCCGCCCTGCTGCTGGAATACAAGCTGGACTGGACGACCCTCGGCCTGTACGGCTGGTACAGCTCGGGCGATGACGACGACACGGGGAACGGTTCCGAGCGTCTGCCCACCATCAGCAACGACTATGGCGTCGCCAGCTTCTCCGGCACCTTCATCGGCCCGGATATCAACGGGGTGGAACGGGATCGCGTTATCGGCAACAACCTGGTGGGAACCTGGGGCGTGGGCTTTCGCCTGAAAGACATGAGCTTTTGGGACGACCTCAAGCACACCTTCCACATCAGCCTGCTGGGGGGCACCAATGCTCCCGGCATCCTGAAGAAATTTCATGAGAAGACCGGCTACTGGATGACGCCCAACAACCCCGAGGCGCAAGGGGTGAACGCCATAGGCCGTGAAAGCATGTATCTCACGACCAGGGACTATGCGGTGGAATTTGGCCTGCTCAATGAATACAAAATCTACGACAATCTTCAGCTCAATGTGGAAGCCTCCTATGTGGCCCCGTGTCTGGACATGTCCGACGATGTCTGGGGCCAGAGCCTGACGGGAGGCAATCATCGCGACCTCCGCGATGCCTGGAACGTGAGCATGCTCTTTATCTACGCTTTTTAGCCATTGCTCCCGAAGACGGGCACGGCCGGCTCCCCTGCGGCCGTGCCAAAGGAAAGACCATGATCGAAAGAATCGATGCTGCCCTCTGTACCGGCTGCGGCGCCTGTGTGCAAAAATGCCCTCTGGACGCCCTGCGTCTCAATGCGTACGGAAAGGCTTTCATCGCCTATGCCGACGACTGCATGACCTGCTATATTTGCGAACGGCTGTGTCCGTCAGGCGCCATTTTCGTGCACCCGTTCCGGGAAGAACTGCCGCCTGTTTTCCCCGACATCCCCAAGGCCCTGGGCGGAGGTTTGTAAGATGAACAGACATCATATCGCCACGGACGTCCTGATTGTGGGCGGCGGTTCTGCCGGACTGTGGGCCGCCTGCCGCTGTTCCGAACTGGCTCCTGAAGCCCGCATCTGCATCGTGGACAAAGGCCCCCGCGACTGGGGGCGGCCTGATGACAATGGCCGGAGGGGACTTTGAAGCCGTCCTGCCGCCCGATGATGTGGACGCCTGGGTTCAGGATTTCGTCTACTATTTTGACGGGCTTTGCGACCAGAACCTCATGGAGGAAATCCTGAAACGCTCCGCCGACCGGCTGCAGGACTACGAACGCTTCGGCTGCGAATTTTTCAGAAAGGAGGACGGCGGCAGGAAGTTCGTCCCCCAGCGGGGACTGGAGCATGTGAAGCTGTACCCCGCCCGGCTCAAGGGCCACGGCGGCGAACTGATGGTCAAAAACATCGTGCGGCAGCTCAAGGATCGCTCGGTGGAGCGGCTGGGACGCATCCTGCTGACCGAACTGCTGCAAAGGGACGGATGCGTGTGCGGCGCCCTGGGGTTTGATGCCCTCAACGGCGACCTGTACCGCTTTGACGCCCGCGTGGTCATCGCCGCCAGCGGCACGGGCGGCTGGAAGGCCTCCTACGGCAAGAACACGCCTACCGGCGAAACCATGCGGATGGCCTATGACGCCGGGGCCGTGCTGCAACATCTGGAATTTGCCCGCATCTGGAATATGCCCCGCCTCTTCGGCTGGGAAGGCCAGACCGTGCTGATGCCCCTGGGGGCGCGCTTCGTCAATGCCCGGGGAGAAGCCTTCATGGAGCGGTATTCGCCCGTGCTTGGCTCCAACACCGACCCGCACTATACCACCATAGCCATGGCCATGGAAATCCGGGCCGGACGGGGGCCTATCACCTTTGATCTGAGCCGCATCCGGCAAGAGGATCTCATCCTGCTGCGTCCCCAGAACGGCTGGCAGAAGCTGAACCATGACAAGCTGGCGGCCCTCGGGCTGGATCTGTTCCGCGACGCCACGGAATGGGTGCCCCAGATGACGGTCTCATACGGCGGCCTGCGGGCCGATGCCTGGGGCAATACCAATCTGAAGGGCCTGCTGGCCGCCGGCACCGCCCGTGCCACCGAACCCGGCGTCTACGCCGGCGGCTTCGCCCTGATGACCACTTCCGTGCTGGGGCATATGGCCGGAGAGAATGCGGCCCGCCTGCTCGGGACGCTGCCCGAGGTGAAGAGCGATCTCTCCGAAGCGGAGCTTGCCGCCCGGCAGCAGGCGCTGTTCGCCCCTCTGGGCAGGAGCGGCCCCAGCCCCAAGGAAGTGCTGACCGCCATCCAGAGAACGGTTTTTCCGTACGGCGTTTCCATTCTCAAGAACGAAACCGATCTGCGGGCCGCGCTCAGGGAGCTGGAGCGCATCAGGACAGAAGACCTGCCGCGCATGGCGGCCGCGGATCCCCATTGCCTGCTCAAGCTGCATGAGACCCGCGGCGTGGCCTTTGTCAGCGAAATGTATGTACGGGCTTCCCTGGAACGCCGGGAAACCCGCGCAGGCCACTACCGGGAAGATTGCCCCCAACGCGACGCGGCGTGGCTCGCCTGGCTCTGCCTGCGCAAGGACAGGGCCGGTTTGCCGGAATTTTTCCGCATCCCGGTGCCGCTGGAGCAGTACAAGCATCCCGTGGAGCGCTACTATCAGGACAACTTCGCATTCCCGGTCAGCACAGGCGCGCGGTGAGACAACGGACGCCGGGGCGGATCCCCCTCCCCCTGACCATCTCCGGCAGCCGGGAATCCCCCGGCTGCCGGCCGCCGCGGCGACAGGCACACTGTCCCGCGGCTTTTCGCAATCCGCGCCCTGTGCGGGAATATGGCCCCATCAGAAAGCCCGGCATCTGCCGTGAGAAGGGTCGGCAACATCCTTGCGGACGCCGCGCGCTCCCGGTCAGGATCCGCAGTGCCCTCGGCGCATCCTGCGCCAGACAACAGGGGCGACGGCGAGACCGCCGAACCGTCGGACAACGAATGCACAAGGGGGAAAGCGCCTTGCGGCGTTTTCCCCCTTTGCGGACGGACAACAGCACATGCCCGGACGGCATTCAGCTGTCGGCCTTCTCTCCCATCCATCTTTCCAGCGCATCAATGATCTTGCGGGCCTGATCGGCACTGGAAATGGTGAACTTGGACTGCATGCGGTATTCGCCGCCCACTTTCTTGTAACGGCGGATGGTGTACTTGTCCGGCCCGTAGCCATTCACCTGCGGTCGCCACTCCTGATAGCGGAACAGAATGGTCGTCCACGCACCCTTGCTCAGGATCACCTTGTCCAGTTCCTTGATGACGGTGGTGCCGTCCTCCTCATAATGGACTGTCAGATCATCAATGCTTTCGCTCAACGTCATACCCCCGGCGGGTGGAAAATCCGTGCACAGATTGAGGGGTCAAACCCCTGCGTAATTGGCCAGAACGCCCTTGACCGTCTCCGGCAGTTCGGGCTTTTCCAGCTGCATGTCGGCCGGCGTTGGGCCGTAGTCCTGACGCAGTTCCTTGGCCGATGCCGTCATGGCCATGAGGTTTTCAATGCCGGTCAGCTCCTGCCCGTTGTCGAGCTTGCGTCCCAGAAAACCAAGTATGGCCTGATTGGCGTCCACGACGGGAGTGGTCAATTCAGGAATCGCCATAGTCCCCTCCTTGTTTTCTCACCTATAGCCTTTTCATTCGGCCACTGCAACCGCACCCGGTTCAGCGCATGGCCCGCTGGGCCGCCAGCAGCATGAGGGCGTACCGCTCCACGGGCGCAAAGTCGTCCCGCAGCGGGGCAATGGCGGGATCGGGCCGCACGTCCATGCGTGCGGACAGCAGGGCCAGCGTCTCGGGCGGCGTCCGGCCCGTGTCCTCCAGCCAGTCCGAAGCACGCTTTTCCGGGAAGGCCAGCACCATGAGATTCTGCAGGCTTTCAGGCCGGTAGGGGCTGCCCACGCCGAAAACGTGCACCTCGGCAAAGGCGGTGAGCAGCGCCTTGTAGATGCTCTGAAAGAGCGCGGCATCCGGCCCCTGCGCCGCCCCGATGACATTCATGAGCAGCGCGCCGCCCGGCGCCACCGCCGCCCGCAGGCGGGCGGCAGCCTCCACGGTGCCCATGTGAAACGGTACGGTATAGCAGGAATTGAACACGTCCACAAAAACCAGATCAAATGGATCGTCCTGCCGCTCCAGAAAGGCGCGGGCATCGGCGTGAACGATGCGCAGACGCGGATCGTCCGCCGGCAGGGCGAAGTATTTGCGCGCCACCCGGGTCATGGCCGGGTCAAGCTCCACCACCGTGCAGTGCAAGGCCCTGTCCGGCAGCCCGGCGCGGCCGGAGAGCAGCCACTTGGGCACGGAATAGCCCCCGCCCCCCAGCATGAGAATGCGCTGTGCGCCGGGCGCCACATGCGGCCCCAGGGCATAGAAACGGGTATAGGGGAAATAGAGTTCGTCCGGGGCGTCGCGATACATGCCCGACTGACTGAAGCCGGGATCCGTGGCCATGAAGCGCACCGGACGCTCGCCGTCCTTGCCGTCCATGATGCGAATGCTGTTGTAGGGGCTTTCCACCAGACGCCACGCGCCGTCCTCTGCCCTGCCGCAATCCCAGACGGCCAGCGCCAGCAGGCCAAGCAGCAGGAGCAGACGTTTCCCCAACCGGCGAAGATCGGCCAGCAGCGCGAGCAGGGCCATGCCCAGGGCCACGCCCCAGAGGATCACGCTGCCCGGCAGCCATGAGATCAGGATGAAGCCGCCCAGAAAGGTTCCCGCGATGCTGCCCGCCGTGGACAGGGCATAGAGCCGTCCCACCGTGGCCCCGGCGGTGGCCAGCGAGGCCATGCGCAAGCGGATGATGTAGGGGCTTACCATGCCCAGACAAAAGCCCGGCAGGGCAAAGATGCCCAGAGCGGCGGCCACGGCGGCCCATTGCAGGCTGTGGATGCGGCGGCCCGCCGCCTCGCCCACGGCCTGATGAAAAAGGGCCGTCAGGGCGCAGCTCAGGGCGCAGCAGGCCAGCAGCCCGGCCAGCGCGCGCCGCGAAAGCCGCCTGTCGGCCAGCCGCCCGCCCATGTAGCCGCCCAGAGCCAGACAGGCCAGCACCACGCCGATGAGGCTTGTCCAGACCACGGCCGACGTGCCCACATGCGGGGCCAGCACCCGTGCGCCCACCATCTCCAGCACCATGACCAGCGTACCGGAGCAAAAGATGATCAGTTCAAGCATGGTCGTTTTTCCCGTCTCCCCGCAGCGGCGGAGAAGCGATGCGTGCGCGCCGCACGGCAAAGAAGTCGCGCAGGACGGCGGCGCAGTCCTCGGCGCAGATGCCGCCCATGTGCCAGACCCGATGCGGCAGGAAGGGGGCCTCCAGGGTTTCCGCACAGGAGGAGACCGCCCCGGCCAGCGCGTCGGCCGCCCCGTAGACCACGCCGGCCAGCCGGGCATGGGTCAGCGCTGCCGCGCACATGGCGCAGGGTTCCAGCGTCACCACCAGCACGCAGCCGCCCAGCCGGTAATTGCCCAGGGCCGCCCCGGCCCGGCGCAGGGCCAGCATTTCGGCATGGGCCGTGGGATCATGCCGGGCCAGCGGTTCATTGTGGGCCTCGGCCAGCAGTCGCCCGTCCGCCGCCGCCACTACCGCGCCCACGGGCACTTCGCCCGCTGCCGCCGCCAGCCGCGCCTGCCGCAGGGCCTGCTGCATGAGGCGCTCCCACGTCCAGCCCGGCGGCGGCGCGGGGCGCGGCCCGAGACAGGGCATGGGTCGCGCCCCGCACGCCATTTCGTCCGCCGCGCCGCTTACAGGATGATGATCTTGCACAGGTGGTTCACGACTTCTTCCGGCGAATTGCAGACCGTCACCAGCCTGTCCACTTCCTCGGGGGTGATGAAGCCGCCGTCGCTCATGGCCCCGCGCAGCCAGCTCAGCAGCCCGCCCCAATACTGCCCGTCATAGAGGATGATGGGGAAGGGCCGGATGCGCTGGGTCTGGGCCAGCACGAAGGCTTCGGACAATTCGTCGATGGTGCCCATGCCGCCGGGCATGACCACATAGGCCATGGCGTACTTGACGAACATGAGCTTGCGGATGAAGAAATAATTGAAATTGCAGCGCGTCTTGACGTAGGCATTGCAGCCCTGCTCGTGCGGCAATTCGATATGCAGGCCCACGGATTCGCCGCCCGCCTCGCTGGCCCCCTTGTTGGCGGCCTCCATGATGCCCGGGCCGCCGCCGGTAATGATGCCAAAGCCCTTCTGAGCCAGCAGGGAGGCGATGCGTTCCGCATCCTTGTACACCTGGGTATCCGGCGTGGAACGCGCCGAACCGAAAATGGAAATGCAGTTCATGGACAAATGGTTGAGCTTTTCCAGGGCGTCCACCATTTCGGCCATGATGCGGAACGTCCGCCAGGATTCGGAAGTGACGGAGGTCATGTCGTCAATGATGTTCTGTCGCACTTCGGGCATGGATGACTCCTTTGGCCGGCGGGATCTCCGCACCGGGTTTGCCGGAAGTATACGGGGCAAGCGGGCGTGCGTCAAAGTCTTCATCAGCGGCGGGGGAGCTTGCACTCCCGCCGGAAGCAGGGCATAGTGTGCAATGACCGCATGCGGCACGGGCCGGCATGTCCATTCCTACCAAGGAGCTTCCATGAAAGTGCAATTTCTGGGTGCGGCACAGACCGTCACCGGTTCCTGTTATGTCATCGAGGCCTGCGGCAAGCGCTTCTGCGTGGACTGCGGCATGCATCAGGGCAACAAGGCCATTGAGGAACGCAACCGCGACGCCTCGGTCTACCGGCCCGAAGCGCTGGATTTCGTTCTTGTGACCCATGCCCACATCGACCATTCCGGCCTGTTGCCCCTCATGGTCAAGGAGGGCTACGACAAGCCCATCTACTGCACCCGCGCCACGGGCGAACTGCTGGAACTCATGCTGCAGGACAGCGCCCACATTCAGGAAATGGAAGCCCAGTGGGAAGCCAAGAAATTCAGTCGGCGCGGGCTCAGCAATCCGCCCGAGGCCCTCTACACCACCGAGGACGCCCTCAAGGCCAACGAGCTCTTGCAGACCGTGGAATACCACAGCGAATTTGAGCCGGCCCCGGGCATCAAGGTCACCTATTATGATGCCGGGCATATTCTCGGTTCCGGCAGCCTGCGCATCGAGGCCAACGAGGGGGGCAAAACCACCAGCCTGATCTTCTCCGGCGACATCGGCCGCCCGCAGGCCCTCATCGTGCGCGATCCCGAAACGCCGCCCCAGGCCGATTACATCTTCATGGAATCCACCTACGGCGACCGCAACCACAAGAACGAAAGCAGCAGCGACGCCGAACTGGCCGACGCCATCGCCTACAGCTACGGCAAGGGCGAAAAGGTCATCATTCCGGCTTTTGCCGTGGAGCGCACGCAGGAGATCCTGTACTGCCTGCATGTGCTGCGCAATCAGGGCAAACTGCCGGACGACATGCCCGTCTTCGTGGACAGCCCGCTGGCCATCCGGGCCACGGAAGTCTTCAAGCGCAACCGCGACCTCTTTGACGAGGACGCCACCCGCCTGCTCAGCAAGGGCGAGGATCCCTTCGAGCTGCCCAACCTGCGCTATACCCTCAATGTGGCCGAATCCCAGGCCATCAACGACTACAAGGGGCCGGCCATCGTTATTTCGGCCAGCGGCATGTGCAATGCCGGCCGCATCAAGCATCATCTCAAGCACAATATCTGGCGGCCGGGCGCGAGTATCGTCTTTGTGGGCTATCAGGCCGTGGGCACCCCGGGCCGCAAGATCGTGGACAAGGCCAAGAGCATCACCCTCTTCGGCGAAGATATGGAAGTGGCGGCCCGCATCTATACCATCGGCGGCTTTTCCGCCCATGCCGGCCAGTCCCAGCTGCTGGACTGGCTCAGGCCGCTGGCGGTCAAGGGCAGTCAGGTGGTGCTCGTGCACGGCGAAGAGAAGGCGCAAGGCATTCTGGCCGGGCTTATCCGCGAACAGTTCGGCATTTCCCCGCACATCCCCGCCTATCTTGAGGAAATGACCCTGGAAGGCGGCGTGCTGCGCGAAACCGTGCTGCACGAGGCCAAGGCCCATCCCCGCGTGGACTGGGCCTTCCTCACCGGCGAGGTGGAACGCAAGTGGGGCATGTTCAAGGATCGCCTGGCCGATCTGGAGCAGCGTCCCTGGGTGGAGCAGACCGAATTGCAGGATGCCCTGGAAAAGATGGATTACGCGCTCACGCGCCTTATTTCGCGCATGTAGCGCCCTTTGCTGAATCGACACGCCCGGAGGGGGAGAGCCGTGGCTCTCCCCCGGCCCGCGTCCCCGGAGCCGCTGCGGCAGACCCGACGGCGCGGCGTTTCTTCCGGGCCGCTGCCGGGAACCCTGTGACATACCATGCGAATCATTGCCGGAACACTGGGCGGACGGCGCCTGAAAACCGTGGAAGGCGAAGGCTATCGCCCGGCCATGGGCAAGACGCGCGAGGCGCTCTTTTCCATGCTGGAGGCGCGCGGCCTTGTCTGGGACGGCCTGCGCGTGCTGGATCTCTTTGCGGGCAGCGGCAGCCTGGCCTTTGAATGTCTGAGTCGCGGCGCGGCCGAGGCCCTGCTCGTGGAGCAGGCCGCGCCCGCCGTCAAGTGCCTTGTCCGCAATATCGAGGATCTCGGCCTGACGGATCGGGCGCATCTGCTCAGGGAGGATGTGCGCAAGGCCCTGCTGCGGCCCCCGCGCCTGCCCTTCGGCCTTGTCTTTCTCGATCCGCCCTATCACAAGAATCTCTGCAACATGGCGCTGACCGGCCTTGTGGAACGCGACTGGCTGGCGCCCGACGCCCTTGTCGTGGCCGAGGTGGAACCCCGCGCCGACATCCGGGCGCCCTCCCGGCTGGAGCCGCTCGCCGAACGCCATTTCGGACAGACCCGCATCCTCATCTGGACGTACGCATGAAAACCGCCCTCTATCCCGGAACCTTCGATCCCCTGACCAACGGGCATGTCGCGCTCATCCGACGCGGTCTCGAAGTCTTTGACCGCATCATCGTCGCCGTGGCCGACAATACCCCCAAGAAGCCGCTTTTCTCGCAGGAAGAACGGGTGAACATGGCCCGCGAGGCCCTTGCCGACGAGGAGCGCGTGCTCGTGGAACCCTTTTCCGGACTCACGGTGGAATATGCCAGCAAGCGCGGCGCCTGCGCCCTGCTGCGCGGGCTGCGGGCCGTGAGCGACTTTGAATATGAATTTCAGCTGGCGCTCATGAACCGCCGCCTGCAGCGCCACATTCAGACCGTCTTTCTCATGACGGACTACCAGTGGCTGTTCATCAGCTCCACCATCGTCAAGGCCGCCGCCAGCCACGGCGCGGACATCGAGGGACTGGTGCCGGAAAACGTCCGCCTGCGCCTTGAGGAAAAATACGCCAACGGCGAAGTGCGGCAGGGCACGCCCTGCCTTTCCGCACCCTTCGGCGGCTTTCGCCCGCCGGACAAGGCATGAATGCGCCCCTGCCCGTCATCTGTCTGGCCGGGCCGACAGGCTGCGGCAAGACGGCCGTGGCCATAGCGCTAGCCCGCGAGCTGGGGGCGGAAATCATCAATGCCGATTCACGGCAGGTCTATGCCGACTTCCCCATCATCACGGCCCAGCCCACGGCTGAGGAACGCGCGGCCTGCCCCCATCACCTCTACGGCTTTTTGCCCACGGAGGCCAAAATCAGCGCGGGCCGCTGGGCCGATATGGCCGTGGCCGCCGCGCGCGATCTGCTGGCCCGGGGCAGGCGCGTTCTGCTGGTGGGCGGCACCGGTCTCTACTTTCAGACCCTTTTGCGGGGCATTGCCGCCATTCCGCCCGTGGATCCGGCCATCACCGCCCGTCGGGAGGCGCGCCTGGCCGCCGAAGGCCCCGCCGCCCTGCACGCCGAGCTGCACCGGGCAGACCCGGCCTATGCGGCCCGCATCCACCCCCATGACCGGCAACGCATCGTCCGCGCCCTCGACGTGCTGGAGGCCACGGGCAGGCCCTTCAGCTGGTGGCATGCGCACGCCATGAGCGCCCCGGCCTGCGCGGGGCCGCTCTACTATATGGCGCCGACGCTGGACTGGCTGGAACCGCGCCTGGCCGCCCGCATTGACGCCATGCTCGAGGCGGGCGCGCTGGACGAGGCCCGCGCGGCCCGGACGCGCAATGACGATCCCGCCGCCCCGGGCTGGTCGGGCATCGGCTGCGCCGAAGTGCTGGCCCATCTGCGCGGCGAGATCGCCCTCGATGCCTGCCGCGCCCTCTGGCTGCGCAACACCCGGGCCTACGCCAAGCGCCAGCTGACCTGGTTTCGCGGTCGTCCGCGGGCCGTGGCCGTGCCGCCCGCCGATGCCGACGCCCTGCGGGCGCGCCTGCGGGCCGACGGCCTCTGAAAAATGCCGCCCGGGCCTCCGCTCCACGGAGAATGGCAGGGGAACGTATCATGCCTTGACGCGTCCGCAAGCTGCGCGTACCTTAATAGGAGCAACTCTTATCGCAGGCGGGCGCCGTGACCGATGCCGACGCCCAAGGCGACAACGCTCAAGGAAATGTCTATGAGGCACGTTCTTCTTTCCCTGACAGGCTTGCTGCTGCTGACCTGCTGTCTCCGGCCCGCCGGTGCGCGGGCGGCTGCGGTTGACGAACTGGAAGCCACGGACAGCGGCGCGCCGACGGCCATCATGATGCTGCCCGCCGCCGACGGCAATGGGCGCGGCAGCATGAAACCCGTCGTCTTCAACCACCTCATCCACGAACGCAAGGTCGAGGACTGCACCGCCTGCCACCATACGGGCGATCCGCAGAAATGCAGCGATTGCCACACCCTTGGCGGCTCTGAGGAAGGCAAGTACATCACGCTGGAGCGAGCCATGCACGCGACCAACATCGCCCCGCGCGCCGACGGCGTGACGCCGCAGAGCTGCGTGAGCTGTCACGAACAGCAGCTCAAGCGGCGGGAATGCGCGGGTTGCCACAGCATCGTCAGGCCCGCGCGGGACGACAAGTGGTGCGCCGTCTGCCACAGCGTCAGCGACGGCATGAGCGCCGAACAGCTGCGTCAGGCCGCCTCGGGCAACCTGCCGGACGAAGAACGGGAAGAACTGGCCGCCAGAACCGTGCTTGAAAAGCGTTACGCCGAAGCCCTGCGGCCCGAACAGCTGCCCAGCCGCGTCCGCATCGACGGCCTGTCGGACAAGTTCGGCCCCAACCTTTTCAATCACCGGCGACATGTGGCCTCGCTCATGCGGCGCATTCAGGACGACAAGCTGGCCGCCGCCTTCCACAGCGATCCGGCCACGCTCTGTACGGCCTGCCACCACAACAGCCCGGCCTCGGCCACGCCGCCGCCCTGCTCCAGCTGTCACGCGACGCGCATTTCGCCCGAGCATCCCGGCAAGCCCGCCCTCAAGGCCGCCTACCATCTGCAATGCATGGGTTGCCATGACGGCATGCAGGTCGCCCGCCCGCTCAAGACCTCCTGCGCCAGCTGCCACAAGCCGCGCGCCGGAGAAGGGCAATAGGAGGAAGTCCGCATGAACCGCAGAAACTTTCTTGCGCTTCTCGGCACGGCAGGCGTTGCCGGCGCGGTGGCCGCACCGGGCATGCCCGCCGCCAAGGCCCACGTCTTTCCGGGCTTTGAAAACAGCTACGGCGTCCTGCATGACGTAACCCGCTGCATCGGCTGCCGCCAGTGCGAAGAAGCCTGCAACGCCGTCAATCATCTGCCCAAACCGAAGGAAGCCTTTGACGATCCCGATGTGCTGGGAGTGCGCCGCCGCACCTCGGCCTATCAGTGGACGGTGGTCAACAAGTATACCATTGACGACAAGCCCTTTTTCCGCAAGCTGCAATGCTTCCACTGCAACGAACCCGCCTGCGCCTCGGCCTGCTTTGCCAAGTGCTTCACCAAGAATCCCGACGGCAGCGTGACCTACAACGGCGATCAGTGCGTGGGCTGTCGTTACTGCATGATTGCCTGTCCCTTCTACATCCCGGGCTTCCAGTACGATGAACCCTTTGATCCGCTGGTGCAGAAATGCACCTTCTGCAAGCCGCGGCTGGACAAGGGCCTGCTGCCCGGCTGTGTGGAAGCCTGCCCCATGGATGCCCTGACCTTCGGCCGCCGCGGGGATCTCATCCGGCTGGCCCGCAAGCGCATCGAGGCCCAGCCCGATCGCTACACCGATTACATCTATGGCGAATGGGATGCCGGCGGCACGGCCTGGCTGGTGCTGGCTCCGGCCAGCAAGGCCACGGCGGGCAAAAGCGATGTCGGCCCCTACGGCGCCACTGAGGTCATGCACCAAATCGGTCTGGATACGCACCTCGGCTCCCAGCCCATGGGCGAGCTGACCTATGGCGCGCTGGGCACGGTGCCGCTCATCGTGGCCTTCTGGCCCATCCTTTTCGGCGGGCTGTACGGCATCAGCAAGAGCCGCGAGGCCCGCAACGCCATGCGCAACAAGATCATGCGTGCCGCCGAACGGCAGGATATGGCCGCCGCCATGGATGACGCCGTGCGCCGCATCGAACGTCTGCAGGGGCCGGAAGCCGCCGACGTGGCCCGGCAGGCCCTTGAGGATGCCGTGGAAGAACGCCGTCAGGCCGCACTGGACGCCAGCCGCCTTGTCGGCAAGGAGGATCGCTAATGGCGGAACATTATGACATCCCCATGCCCACGCGGGACAATATGCTCAACCTTTCCCCGTTCTTCCGACTGACGCCGGGGAATATCATCACTTACATCATTCTGGCCCTGGGGCTGGTGGTGACGGTCATGCGCTTCACCCTGGGCATCGGCGCGGTCTCCAACCTCAACGACAACTATCCGTGGGGCATCTGGATCGGCTTTGACCTGCTCTGCGGCGTGGCGCTGGCGGCCGGGGGCTACTTCACCACCGTGGCCTGCTATGTGGTGGGCCTCAAACGCTTCCATTCCGCCGTGCGTCCGGCCGTGACCACGGCCTTTCTGGGCTATTTCTTCGTGGTGGTCGCCCTGCACTATGACCTGGGTCACCCCCTGCGCCTGCCCTATGCCTTCTTCTATCCCGGCACGACCTCCGTGCTCTTTGAAGTGGGCCTGTGCGTGGCCACCTATGTGACCGTGCTGTTCTGCGAGTTCTCGGTCATGCCCATCGAATGGCTGGCCCATCGCTTCCCGGTGCTGCGCGTCTTCCACAAGCTCATCAACAAGACCGTCATCCTGCTGACCATCTTCGGGGTGACGCTCTCCACCCTGCACCAGTCCTCGCTGGGTTCGCTCTTCCTCATTGCGCCGGGCAAGCTGCATCCGCTCTGGTATTCGCCCTTCATGCCCATGTTCTTCTTTGTCAGTTCCATGGCCGCCGGGGCCTCCATGGTCATCTTTGAAGGCATGCTGACCCACAAGGGCCTGCAATTCTACATGGATACCAACCATGCCAAGGATGCCAAGCTCGTCACCCTGAGTTTCAGCCGGGCGGCCTCCTTCATCCTCATGGGCTATTTCATGCTCAAGCTCATCGACATGATCGTGCAGGACAACATTCCCTATCTCTTCACGGGATACGGGACGCTCTGGCTGGTGGAAATGCTGGGCTTCGTCCTGCTGCCCTCCCTGCTCTATGCGCAGGGGGCACGCCACGGCAACGAACATACCTGTCAGCTGGCCTCGGTCATCACGGTGCTGGGCATCATCTTCAACCGCTTCAACGTGAGCCTCATCGCCTTCAACTGGCACCTGCCCGCCGCGGAGCGCTACTTCCCCAGCTGGCATGAAATCACGGTATCGGTCTTCATCGTTACCCTGATCATCACGGTCTACCGCTTTATTGTCTACCACATGCCGGTGCTCTATGAGCATCCCAACTTCCGGCATCACGGCTAGGGGGCGCCCATGGAATTCCAGACCTTCTACCAATACTTTCTGCACACCAAGGAATGGGCCTATCTGCTCATGTTCGTGACCCTGCCGCTCTATGTGGTCTTCTGGAATCTCGTTCTCTACCGGCCCGGCGACAACGACCGGCGGCGGAGAAAGAAGTAAGCCTTGCGGGGGCGCGGGACAACCGCGCCTCCCCCAGAAGGAGAACACGAACATGTGTCTTGCCATTCCGGCCCAGATCGTGGAATTGCAGGAAGCCGGCATGGCCCGCGTGCGGGTCGGCTCCAGCGAAACCTATCTCACGGCATCCATGATGCTTTTGCCCGAGGAACCCCGCGTCGGGGATTATGTCATCGTGCACGCGGGCTTTGCCCTGCATGCTCTCACGCCCGAGGAAGCCGAGGAGAACCTCCGCGCCCTGCGCGAACTCGTGGAAGCCGACGAAGGCTGCCCGGCCCCCTTCTGAGGCTGTGCGCACAAATGGAGCGGCGCTTCCGGCAGGCCAGTCCCAAGGCCATGCCGACAGCCTGCCGGGCATGTCGTGAGCAGCCAACCATGCGAGGAACACACGGAGCAAACCCACGAGTTGCTGCAGCAGCAGAATGAACGCCTCAAACAACAAAACAAGATGCTGCGGGCAGGCTTTGAGGCGCTTCTTCCCGTCGTTATGACGACTCTGCCGTCAACGAAGCGCAAAACGGCCTATGAAGGGCTGGGAAAGTTCCGCAAGGAAACAGGGGAATAAGCGGCTGCGCCTGCTGTCCCGCAGGCCGCCTCGCGAACGCAAGGCGCCCGCCGAAAAACCGGCGGGCGCTTTTTTTCGTCCAGCCGCAGGCATTGCCCCGCCTGCGGCTTCCGCTTCATGCATCAGTGCCGCCGATCTCCCCAGGCCTTGCGCGACGCCTGCTCAGCCGGTGCGTGCCGTCCGCGGGGGCTGGTGAGCCGGCCGTTGGGCCGTTGCCCGCCGCGCTCGCGCTCCTGCCCTTCCGGGCAACGCGCTTGCCCACATTGTTCGCCGCGCGCTTGCCCGCGCCGTTCGCCACGCCGCCGGGAATCCCCGCCCGTTCGCTCCCCATCCCTGTCCTGCCCGCTGTGCGGTCGCCGATGGTCGCGCTGCCGTGGGAGATCGGAGGTGGTTGCCCGGCCACGGGATGCGCCCTGTGCCGGGCCGGGCGCACGGTGTGCCGCCTCCGCAGCCCCCTCGCCGCCGGGCAGCAGGAGAATCGCTCCGCTGCGCCGGTCAAAACGCGGTTGTTCGGGGATGTTCGCCTCCACCAGCGCCCCGGAGGGCAGCTCCCCGGCATCGCCCAGCAGGGCCAGCCCGCCTACGCCGCAGGCATAGCGGGCGCGCCCGGGCAGGCCGGGCACGTCAAAAGGCGCGGAAAGCACCCGCAGGGCCGCGCGGCCGAGTCCGCCCCCGCTCTCCTCATGCCGGGCGTCCAGCCCGTCCTGCAGCGTTTCCGCTGCGGGCGAGAGCAGGAGCGGCGCAAGGCTGAGACTGCTCTTGGCCAGTCCCGCCGCCTCGGCAAGCTGGTTCAGCCAGTCCGGCGCGCCCGCGCAATCAAAGGTCACATGACACCAGCCCCGCCCGCTGCGTCCCCGCTCAAGGGGGCAGTCAGCCGCATGGGTGCAGGGAGTCAGCGGCACAAGGCCGCGCTCCAGTGCCGCAGCCCGCAGGCGCATGACCGTAGTGCCGCCCAGCCGTGTGCCCGGCTCAATGACCAGCAACGACGCGGGCAGGGCCGCATCGGCCAGTTCCAGCACCTCTTCCAGCCCGTCCAGCACCGTTTCCAGCCGCTGGCCGAACACGCTGTCTTCACGCGCGTCCCGCTCGTTGTCCGCCATGCCGTCCGTCTCCGCAGCCATCCAATCGTCCGGACGTTCCTTGCGGGCCGCACGACCGGCAGCGCCGCCGGACAGCAACTCGTTGAGCACATTGGCCGCCGTGGCCAGCCAGAGCGCGGGCGCGTCACGCCCCGCCGCCCGGAACGATTGATGCGGCCCGAGGCAGCGGGCGGCCTGCCGGGCGGCCTGCGCCAGCGGCCCGCGCAGGGTGCGCACCGCCCAGACCGGCTCATGCAGCTCGCCGGCCAGCGCGTTCAGCAGCTGCCGCCCCAATTCCAGCGGTTGCGAAGAGGCATCCAGCGCCAGCACCTCCAGCGGCAGGCCGCGCCAGTCCGGTCGGGCCAGCCAGAGGGCCAGCGGCAGGCTGAGCGGGCCGGAACCCATGTCCAGCAACAGCGGACGCCGCCCTTGTTCCAGCCAGAGGCGGGGATCCGGCAGCGGCAGGGCCGCCAGCAGACGCGCCTGCCGCAACACGTTCCAGGGCAGGAAATAATAGAGGTAGGCACTGGTCAGGGCCGGAGAGGCCCAATAGGGATGATGCAGCTGCGCCCGTTCCACGGTGAGCAGGCGCGAGAGCGCGGCCACATCCTGCGGCAGTTGCCGGGCATGGGCCGCTGTCAGCGGACGCACGCGCGCCAGCGCCGCGCCCAGCAAATCCAGCCCCTGCCGCAGCGCGGCGTCCGGCTCGGGCAGCAGCAGCGACGAGGCCTGCCAGCGCGTCCGGGCGGACGCCTCACGCCGGCGGCCTTCCGTTCGCGTGGATTCCGGAACGGCGCGCCGGGCGACAGCCTGTCGAGGCAAACGCTGCGAACCGACGGCATCCGCGTCATGGGGCCGGCGGGCTGAGCGCACGCCGTCTTTTCGCGTCTGCGCGACAGGCGCGGACGGCGTCTGTCGCCCTTCCCCGCCCTGCCGGTCGCGCCTGCCCGGCGCAGGCGGCTCCCGCAGAAGCAAGTCCTCATCCAACACCGAAAAATCTTCCGGGGGCAGCGTGTCCGGCAGCCTCTTCCGATGTTCCCGTGACCGGGGCCGATGCGGGTGTCGTGTCATCTCAAACCGCTCCAAAGCGCATGTGGCGCAGATACTTCTGGTGAAAATCCGGGGCCTCGGCCAGCGGCAGCAATTGTGCCCGCGCACAGAGACGGGCCAGCGCTTCCCGGCGCTGCGCTTGCCGGGCCAGCAAAACGGCCCCCCGCAGCGAGGCATTGCCCACGGCCCGGATGCGCTGCCCCATGCCCTGCGGCACAAAGCCCAGCATTTCCAGATGGCCGGCGGGCACATGCTCGCCCAGCGCCCCGGCCAGACAAAGACAGGCCAGCGCGGAGGGCGTCAACCCGGCGGCCTCCAGCAGGCTGTGCAGGGCCAGCGAAAACGCCGCCTTGACCTTGAGCAGCTCCTCCACATCCTGCGCCGACAGCCACAGGCCATGCGGCAGGCGCAGACAGGGACGGCCCTGCCGCATATCCAGCTGTTCGGCCAGACGCCGGGCCAGCGGCATGACCGCTCCCCCCGGCTGAAAATGGCCGTCCGCATCCATGACCCCGGTCTGGCGCAACAGGGACAGCAAGGCCAGATAGCCCGTGGCGCTGATGCCCTCGCATGGCGCGACCGGCCCGGCGGCCAGCGAACTGACGGGCACCAGCCCCTGCGGCCCGAGACGGAAATCCGTCACGCTTTCCGGCCCGGCCTGACAGCCGCATTCCGGCCCGATGCCCTCCAGCGCCGGGCCAAGGGGCACGCTGACGATAAAGAGCCGATCCGCCGCATCCAGCAGGGCCAGTTCGCCATTGGTGCCCAGATCGGCCAGCACAAGGGGCCGGGGCGTGTCCGCCGCCACAAGGGCGGCCAGCCCGGCGGCAATGTCCCCGCCCACAAAGGGCGCCATGAGCGGCGGAATATAGACGGGCGGCAGGCCCGGCAGGCGGGCCGTCTCGTGCCCGCCATGCGAGAGGCGGTAGGGAGCCGCGCACAGCCCGGCCACGGAACGGCCCAGAAAGATGTCGGTCATGGCCGGATTGCCCGCGACGCACAGGGTCTCAGTGCGCCCGCCCGCCGCTGCCGTCTCGCTCAGGCAGCGCTCCACGGCTTCGCGGGCCAGGGCGGCCAGCCGGGGAGCCGTGTCCGGGCGGCTGGCCGCAGCCAGTCGGGACATGACATCCGCGCCCGCCCCGGCCTGCGGGTTGAGAAAATGCCCCTCGGCCAGCGGGCTGCCGTCGCTGAGGCGCTCGGCGCGATAATAGACGGAGGTAGTGCCCAGATCCACGCCCAAAGCGACGGCTTCCCCGCCCTGTCCGGCGGGCGCGGCAGGGCCTGCCGGACGCGCGGCGGTCAGGAGGGCCGGCACCTCCAGCGGCAGCACGTCAACGTCAGGGACTTGACGGCGGCAGGCCAGCCGCCAACCGTCGGTCACGGCTGCCGCGCCGAGAATTTCCGTCTCTTCCGGCAGGGGAGGCGGACAGGCCCCGCTCGTGAGATAGCGCACCCGGCAACGCCCGCAGCGTCCCAAACCGGCGCACATGGCCCGCACGGGCAGATGGCCGGACAGCCAGAGCGTGCGCGCCAGCGGCGCGCCCGCTGCGGCGGAGAGGCTGCGTTCTTCCCCGGCCTCGCCGCCCGAAGCATGCAGAATAATTTTCATGCCCGCAGAGTGCCGCAAGACGGACACCAAGGCAAGCCCGTCCTGTCTGCCGGTGCGGCTTGCCTTTCGGTCTGTTTTTTGCAAAGGTTGGTGGGTCAAGATTCTGCCGTTATGGGGGAGACATGAACAAGGTACTGGCACAAGACGAAGTGGATGCCCTGCTGCGCGGTCTTTCCGGCGGGGACATCGAAAGCGAAATGGACATGCCCGAGGAGGATGCCGACGGCGTGGTCGCCTTTGACCTTGCCAATCAGGATCGCATCATCCGCGGGCGCATGCCTGTTCTGGAAATCGTCAACGACCGCTTTGCGCGCCTCTGCACCAACGGCCTGTCCAATGCCGTGCGCAAACGCGTGGAGCTGAACCCCATTTCCATCGACATGACCAAATTCGGGGAGTTCATGCGCTCCCTGCCCGTGCCCACCTCCATCAACATCTTCAAGATGGATCCCCTGCGCGGCAATGCCATCATGGTGGTGGACTCGCGCCTTGTCTTTGCCCTGGTGGAAAACATCTTCGGCGGCGCCGGTTCGCAGCCCAAGATCGAGGGCCGCGAATTTACCCGCATCGAACAGGCCGTGGTGGATCGCATCGTCAAGATCGCCCTGGAAAACATGGAAGAATCCTGGCGTCCGGTTCACGACGTGAAGCTGGAACTGGTGCGCAGCGAAATCAATCCCCAATTCGCGGCCATTGTGCCGCCCAGCGACGTGGTGGTGGTCATCACCTTCGAAGTGGAGCTGGATACGGCCCTTGGCTCCATGATCATCTGCCTGCCCTATGCCACCATTGAACCCATCCGCTCGAAGCTGCATGCCAGTTTCCAGACCGAGCGGCTGGAAATCGACCATGCCTGGGTGGCCCGCCTCAAGGAACGCCTCATGGAAACGCCGGTGGATCTCAAGATTCAGCTGGGCACCACCACCATTACCGGCAATCAGCTTCTGCGCATGCAAGTAGGCGATGTGCTGGTGCTGGATACGGACGTGGAGGATCTTTTGCCCTGCACCGTGGCGGGCGTGAAGAAGTACGAGGGCATTGCCGGGACGGTCAAGGCCATGAAGGGCTTTCAGATCATCAAGGAAATCGAACCCCAGTATACCTAGTCGCCCGGGCCGCTGCCCGGCGCGGCATGACCCGGCCAAGAACGGACAAAGGCGGCGGCCCGCACGGGCTGGCCGCCTTTTCACGCCACGAGGAGGCGGCAGCACTACTTGCCGCGTATCCAGTAGGTTTCAAAGCCGTCGTCCAGCCAGCCGTCGGAAACCGCGGTGAAGCCCGCCCGCTTGAACAGCTGCTGATACTCGCGCCGCGTCCTGCGCCAGCCCCAGAACTGCTGCCGCCGGATGCCCAGAAAATGCAGCGCCCCGCGAATGACGATCTTCAGGGCATTGACAAAGCTGCCCACAGCAGAATCCTCTTCCAGCAGGGAGGCCGACAGGCAGATGAGTTCGCCGCCCGGAGCCAGCTGGGCGCGCAGCTCGCGCAGCAGATATTCCAGTTCGCGCTGCGGGATGCCGTAATCCACCGTGGAAAGGTAGATCATGTCGTAACTGACGTCCGAGGGCAGGCAGGCGGGCGGCAGGCCGATATAGATGCGCTCGTTGGGCACAACCTTGCGCAGCCAGCGCAGGCTGACCGTGCTCGGTTCATTGACGTGCAGTTCCAGCTCAGGCATTTCTTCCAGCAGGGTCTTTTCCATGAAGCCCACGCCGCTGCCGATGGAAAGCACGCGCACAGGTTCTGTCCGGCCGGGGTCTTCATTGGCCAGATGCGCCCGCAGCTCGCCGATGAGCCAGCGCGCATCCTTGCGTTTGTTCTCGCGCCAGGCGGCGGGCAGGTCATGCCAGCTCTGATAGCGCCGGAACAACTCCTCATAAAAGGTGGCGTAGAACTTGGGTTCGGCCAGATGAAAGAACGAAATGTGGGAAAAGGCCGTAAAGGGAATCCCTTGCCAGCTTTCCTGATAAAATCGCCGCACGTTGCCTCCGTAAGCCCGCGCATGTCTCCCGCGAGGCGGCTGTCCTCGCAAAAGCCTTCCGGCCATGATGACGCTGCCCGCGCCGCGCGAAAAGCGCTTTCGCGCGCCGGTGCATTCGCTTCGCCCCCCTTCCGCCGCCTCCCCCACGGGGAAACGCCGCCGGGAAACTGCCGATGCTCAATATTCTCCATATAATGCATCCCGGCAAGGGGCGCAATGCCCTGCCGGGGATGCGGGATCAACACAGCCGGGATTTTTCTCCCCGGCCGGCTGCGGACGACCGCCACAGCGGGAAGCGGCCGCCCGCATGTCGGATTAGCAGCTTTCCAGCGCGGCCACCGAAGGCAGCTTGATGCCTTCCAGCAGTTCGAGCGATGCGCCGCCGCCGGTGGAGATGTAGCCCATGCGGTCGGCAAGGCCGTAGCCTTCCACGGCAGCCACGGTATCGCCGCCGCCCACCACCACAAAGGCCTTGTCCGATGCCAGCGCATCGGCCAGCGCCCGGGTGCCCTTGTCAAAGGGCGGGAACTCGAAGGCCCCCACCGGGCCGTTCCAGACCACCGTGGCCGCGTCGGCCAGCAATTTTTCGTAAGCCGCCACGGTCTTGGGGCCGATGTCGAGAATCATGGCCCCGGCAGGCACGGCGTCCACGTCGCAGACGGTGGCCGTCTGCCCGGCGGCCAGCTCGGGCGCGGTCACCACATCCACGGGCAGGGGCAGCATCTTGCCGAGATCTTCGGCCTTTTTCATGATCCGGCGGGCATCGTCCAGCAGCTCAGCTTCACAGAGCGATTGCTGCACATTGTGCCCGGCCGCGGCGAGGAAGGTATTGGCAATGCCGCCGCCCACAATGAGACAATCCACCTTGTCCAGCAGGTTTTCCAGCAGGCCCAGCTTGGTGGAGACCTTGGAACCGCCGATGACCGCCACCAGCGGACGCGCGGGCTGATCCAGCACCTTGGCGAAGGCATTGAGTTCGGCCATCATCAGCGGCCCGGCGCAACCCACCCCGGCCTTGCGGATGGCGGCTTCGGTGGAGGCGTGGGCACGATGGGCCGCCCCGAAGGCGTCCATGACATAGATATCGCCCAGTCCGGCCAGCTTGGCAGCCAGATCGGGATCATTCTTCTTTTCGCCCTTGAAGAAGCGGACATTTTCCAGCAGCACCACTTCGCCGGGGGCCACCTTCACGTCCTCGATCTTCGCGGCCAGGGTCACGGGCTTGCCCAAAAGACCCGAAAGGTGCTCGGCCACGGGCGCCAGCGAGAATTTGGGGTCAAATTCCCCTTCGGTGGGCCGCCCCAGATGGGAGAGAAGCACCACGCCCGCGCCCTTGTCCAGTGCCAGTTTGATGCCGGGCAGGGCGGCACGGATGCGCTTGTCGTTGCTGATGTGACCGTCCTTCATGGGCACGTTGAGATCCTGACGGATGACGACGATCTTGCCCGCGCAATCCACGTCTTTCAATTCCTTGATGGCCATGCTGTCTCCTTGCACTATCCAGAGGTTGCGTTATTTCGCCACGCCCGCGTCGCGCAGCACGTCTTCGGCCAGCGCCACAAGGCGCTCGGCCGTAAAGCCGAATTCCCGGGCCAGCACCTTGCCCGGAGCCGAGGCCCCGAAACCTGCCATGCCGAGCACCGCACCATCGAGGCCCACATATTTGCGCCAGTAATCCGCCGAGGCCGCTTCCACGGCCACCCTGGCACGCACCGATGACGGCAGGACGGCTTCGCGATAGGCCGCATCCTGCGCGTCAAAGCGCTCGCAACAAGGCAGGGACACCACGCGCACGCGGCGGCCGGCCTCGCCCAGCTTTGCCGCAGCTTCCAGCGCCAGCGCCACTTCCGAGCCGGTGGCCAGCAGGATGAGTTCCGGCGTACCCGCGCAATCGGCCAGCACATAGCCGCCGCGCGCGATGGCCGTCACCTGCGCGGCATCACGCCGCACAAAGGGCACGTTCTGGCGGGACAGGGACAGTACGCTGGGCGTATGCGCGCTTGCCAGCGCGCACTGCCAGGCCACGGCGCTTTCCACCGTATCGCAGGGCCGCCAGACGTCCACGTTGGGGATGAGCCGCAGCCCGGCAAGCTGCTCAATGGGCTGATGGGTGGGGCCGTCCTCGCCCACGCCGATGGAATCGTGGGTAAAGACCCAGATGGCGCGAATCTTCATGAGCGCCGCCAGACGCACGGCATTTTTCGCATAATCGGAAAAGACCATGAAGGTGCCCGCATAGGGGATGAAGCCTCCGTGCAGGGCCAGGCCGTTCATGATGGCGCTCATGCCGAATTCGCGTACCCCGTAGGAAAGATAGTTGGCCTCGGCCCAGTTGCCCGCCGCTGCGTCCAGCGGTACGGAAGCGGCGGTTTTTGTACCCACGGAGCCGGTCAGATCGGCTGAACCGCCCAGCAGTTCCGGCAGGCGCGCGACGAGCGTTTCCAGCGCCCGCTGCCCGGCCACGCGGGTGGCGATGCTTTCTTCGGCGGCCACGGCCTGTTGCACGGTTGCGGCGGCAATGTCCGCCCAGTCGGCGGGCAGATCGCCCCGCATGCGACGGGAAAATTCGGCGGCAAGCTCAGGATGGGCGGCGGCATAGGCGGCAAAGGCGTCTTCCCAGGCGGCCTGCGCCGCCCTGCCCTTTTCGCGGGCGTCCCAGGCGGCGGCGATGTCCGCCGGAATCTCAAAGGGAGCGGCTGTCCACTCCAGCGCCGCCTTGGTGGCCGCCGCCTCTTCGGGGCCGAGGGGCGAACCGTGACAGGCGGCGGAATCCGCCTTGTGCGGCGAACCGAAACCGATGTGCGTGCGACAGATGATGAGGCTCGGGCGCGCCCCGTCGGCGCGGGCCTCGCTCAGGGCGGCGTCCAGTGCGGCGGCATCGTGCCCGTCCACCGGGCCGACGACCTGCCAGCCGTAGGCCCGGAAACGGCCCGCCACGTCCTCGGTGAACCAGCCCTCCACCTTGCCGTCAATGGAAATGCCGTTGGCGTCGTAGAGGGCAATGAGCTTGCCCAGTTTCCAGACGCCCGCCAGCGCGCAGGCCTCGTGGGACACGCCCTCCATCAGGCAGCCGTCGCCAAGCAGGACATAGGTATGATGATCCACAATGTTGTGGCCCGGCCTGTTGAACCGCGCGGCCAGCAATTTTTCGGCCAGCGCCATGCCCACGGCTGAGGATATGCCCTGTCCCAGCGGGCCGGTGGTCATCTCCACCCCGGCGGTATGCCCGTGTTCGGGATGACCGGGCGTGCGCGACCCCCATTGCCGGAACTGCCGGATGTCGTCCATGCTCAGGCCGTAGCCTGCAAGATGCAGGAGACCGTAAAGCAGCATGGACGCATGCCCGTTGGAAAGCACGAAACGGTCGCGATCCGGCCAGTGCGGGTCGGCGGGATTGTGGCGGAGCACATGACGCCAGAGGGCTTCGGCCATGTCGGCCATGCCCAGCGGCGCGCCGGGATGCCCGGAACGGGCCTGCTCAATGGCATCAATGGCAAGGGCGCGCAAGGCGTTGGCGCATTGCCTGCGGGTAGGCATGAACATTTCCTCGTTGGGTTAGCGGTTGCAGGGCGTCCATTGGGCGGCAAGCGCGCGGCGATTTTCGCCGGCGGCGCTGCCGGCATGACGCACGGCCTCCAGAAAGGCGGCATGGCGCGCATCATACGGAGGATGCCCGAAAAAGGCCGAGCCGGAAACCAGCACATCCGCGCCCGCATCCGCCAGCGCGGCGGCATTTTCCGGGCAGGCGCCGCCGTCCACCTGCACGAGCACGGACTCGCCGTTCGCGGCGTCCAGCAGTTCGCGCACGGCGCGCACCTTGGCGTAGCTTTGCGGAAGGAATTTCTGCCCGGAAAAGCCGGGATTGACGCTCATGACGAGCACCATGTCGCAATCGGGAGCCAGCCAGCGCAAGGGAGCGATATCCGTGCCCGGATTGAGGGCAATGCCCGCCTTGCAGCCCAGACGGCGAATTTCGGTCAGGGTGCGCTGGGGGTGACGGTCGGCTTCCAGATGAATGACGATCATGTCGGCCCCGGCTGCCCGGAAGGCTTCCAGATGCCGGGCGGGCTGCTCAATCATGAGATGCACATCGAAAAAGAGGCGGCTGCTCGCACGCAGGCTGCGCAGCAGGGGCGGGCCGAAGGTGATGTTGGGCACAAAGCAGCCGTCCATCACGTCCAGATGCAGCCAGCGGATGCCGGCCCGCTCGAGAGCCGCCAGCTCGTCGCCCAGCCGGGCAAAGTCCGCCGATAACAGGGAGGGGGACAGGATCATGCGATTCTCCTCAGTCCTGACGCGCCAGAATGTCGCGAATGGCCAGCAATTCGTCCCGCACATGACGCAGGAAGGCCGGATCGGACGTTGCGTCCTTCTGGCAGGCTGCCGGCTCGATGGTTTTAGCCCCGCCTTCCAGCACCCGGCGCGCGCCCTCGATGGTCATGCCCTGCTCATGCAGAAGCTGCTTGATGCGCCGCAGGAGGGCCACATCTTCCTCTGTATAGCGGCGCTGCCCCTTTTCCGTGCGCGAGGGGGCCAGCTGGGGAAATTTCGATTGCCAGAAGCGCAGCACATGCGTCTCGAGTTGCAGCAGTTCCGCTGCTTCTCCAATACGGTAGGTGGGTGCGCTCATGCGGGCCGCCTGAGGTTTTGCGGCAGCCGCGCCCCGGGGCGCGGCTGCCCGGTTTGCCATGCTAGACGCGCACGCCAAGATGCTTGACGAGCGATTGTGCCACCTTTTCCCGTTCCTTGTCCACTTCCGCATCCTTGAGCGTGCGCCCGGCATGGCGGAAGGTCAGGCGGAAGGTCAGGTGGCGTTCCTCGCCGCCCGCCGGCTCAAAGCAGTCCTGCAGCACAATGTCTTCCAGCAGGGGCAGATGCAGATCCCGCACATGGGCCAGCACCTGCGCCACCTGCACCTGCGGCCCGGCCATGACCGTGATGTCGCGGCGCACCGGCGGATAGACCGGCAGGGGGCGGAAGCGCAGGCGCACCGCATCATGCAGGCGCCGCAGCTCGTCCAGATTCAGTTCGGCCAGCCACACGGGCTTGCGGGCATGGAAGGCGTCGGCCATGTCCGGACGTACGCGGCCCATGACGCCCACGACGCTTTCGCCTTCGGGGCCGGGCACGGCGATTTCCACGCCGGGCAGCAGGAAGGGGTGTTCCCCGGCCTGCCGGTACGCAGCGGCGGGCAGATGCAAAAAGGCCAGCAGATGTTCCACCACGCCCTTGAGATCCACATATTCCATGTCGCCTTCGGGCTGCGGCCAGGCGCTGTCGTAGCGCGAGCCATAGAGCAGGACGCCGATCTTGCCCGTTTCCGTGGCACCGGTATCGTGGGCGTCGTTCAGGGGCCGGGCATGAAAGACATGGGCCAGTTCAAAGAGGCGCAGCCCCGCCGCCCCCTGGGCCAGATTGTTGCGCAGGCTGTTGAGCAGGCCCGGGGCCAGCCAGGTGCGCAAGGCATCCTGCTCGGCAGACAGGGGATTCATAATGGAAATGCGCCCTTCCCGCGCAAGGCCCAGATGGTCAAGATCCTTGTGTCCCACGAAGCTGTAGTTGATGGCCTCGTTGAGGCCCAGCCCCGCGCCCCAGCGCTTGATGCGCGACCAGAAGGCAAAGCGGGATTCCGGCTCGCCGGCGCGCTCGAGATCGCGGGCAATGGGCGGCAGCACCGGTTCGATGGTGTCCAGCCCGTGCATGCGGCCCACTTCCTCGATGAGGTCGGCCTCGCGGGTGAGGTCGGGCCGCCAGCTCGGCTGGGCCACCTGCCAGTTTTCGCCCCGCGCGCGGATTTCGCAGCCCAGCCCGGCGAGCACCCCTTCGCAGAAGTCCCCGGCCAGTTCCACGCCCAGCAGGGCATTGGCGCGGGCCGGACGGAAGTCCATGAGCACCGGCGCAAAGGGGCGCGGCTCGGCCACGGCCACCCCGGGGCAGACCTTGCCGCCCGACAGTTCGGCCATCATGGCGCAGGCGCGATCCAGCGCCCAGCGCGTCCGGCACTGATCGATGCCGCGCTCGAAGCGGTAGGACGCCTCGGAAGAGAGGCCCAGACGGCGCGAGGTCTTGCGGATGGTGCCCGGACGGAAAACCGCGCTTTCCAGAAAGACATTGGTGCTGTTGTCGTCGATTTCGGTATTCAGGCCGCCCATGACCCCGGCCAGACCCACGGCCCGCTCGGCATCGCGGATGCAGAGGTCGCGCGGGTCGAGGCGGCGCTCCTGCCCGTCGAGGGTCACGAAGGTCTCGCCCTCCTCGGCGCGGGAGACGATGATCCGCCCGCCGCGCAGCTTGTCGAGGTCAAAGGAGTGCAGGGGCTGGCCGCATTCCATGAGGATGTAGTTGGTCACGTCCACGATGTTGGAAATGGGGCGCACGCCCACGGCATGCAGGCGATGCCGGATGCGCATGGGCGAGGGGGCGATGTGACCGCCCGTGATGACGCGGCCCGTGTACAGCCAGCAGAGATCGGGATCGCGGATGTCGATGGGCGGCAAGTCCACGCGGGGGCCGTCCTCGGCAAGTTCGCGCTCGGGGATGCGGAAGGGCAGGCCGAAGGCCAGCGCCGTTTCCCGGGCCAGTCCCAGCACGGACAGGCAATCGGCGCGATTGGGCGTGATGGAGATATCCAGCACCTCGCGATCCAGATCCAGGGTGTCCACGAGTTTCGCCCCGGGCACCGCCGTTTCCGGCAGCACCATGATGCCGGAATGATCCTCGGTGAGGCCCAGCTCCCGTTCGGAACAGATCATGCCGCAGCTCGGCGCGCCGCGCAGCTTGGCCTTCTTGATGACCAGCCCGCCGGGCATGGTGGTGCCCACCAGCGCCACGGGAACCTTTTGTCCGGCGGCCACATTGGGCGCGCCGCACACGATGTCCAGCAGTTCGCCCTGTCCGGCGTCCACCTTGCAGATGTGCAGGTGATCCGACTCGGGATGATCGACGCATTCCACCACATGGCCCACCACGATGCCGGCAATGGCGTCATAGGGGCGGAGGATCTCTTCCAATTCCAGCCCCAGCATGGTCAGGCGGTCGCCAAGTTCCTGCGCCGTACCTTCATAGGGGACAAATTCACGCAACCAAGACAGGGAAAGCAGCATAGGTCATCTCACTGGCCTGACGGCCGATTATCAGTTGAAATTCCACGCGGGTTTGGGGGCGTCCACTTCGGGCAGGGGCCGCACGGCCTCCGGCTCGCGGGCATAGCCGCCGTAGGCGCCCGGGCCGGGGCGGTTGCGGGACTTGCGCTCGGCCGGCGGCATATCGGTGAGGCGCCGGCCATAGGCATCGGTATAGCCCATGCCGCCGTCATCGGTACGGCCGGCGGTCTGCCCGGGCAGGGTCTGACTGGCGCGCGGCCCGCCCGGCGGCTCCAGGCCGGAATGGCGGGGATTGTAGGCCGATCCCGCTTCGACCCGCGCCGCCCCGACCGGCGACAGGACAGGCAAGATCAGGGCAAGGCAGGCGCAGAGACAGGCGCGGCGCAGGCTGGCGGCCATTGTCACGCACTCCTAGGCGAACTGGCCGAGAAAGCGCACATCGTTTTCAAAGAACATGCGCAAATCGCCGATGCCGTACTTGAGCATGGCCACCCGTTCCACGCCAAGGCCGAAGGCAAAGCCGCTCACTTCCGGCGCATAGCCCACGGCCTCGAACACCGCGGGGTCAACCATGCCGCAGCCGAGAATTTCCACCCAGCCGGTGGTCTTGCAGACCCGGCAGGGTTCGCCGTCCAGATGACCCGCACCGCCGCACATGCAGCAGGAAATGTCCACTTCGGCCGAGGGTTCGGTGAAGGGGAAGAAGCTGGGCCGGAAACGCACACGGGTGGCGCTGCCGAAGATTTCGCGCACAAAGGCGGTGAGGATGCCGCGTAAATGGGCCATGCTGATGTTCTCGCCCACCATGAGGCCCTCGATCTGATGGAACATGGGCGTATGGGTGAGGTCTGAGTCGCGGCGGTAGACCTTGCCGGGGCAGATGACGGCCAGCGGGGGCTTGCGGGCCAGCATGGTGCGCACCTGCACGGGCGAGGTATGGGTGCGCATGACCACCTTGTCGCTGACGTAGAGGGTGTCCTGCATGTCGCGGGCCGGATGCTCGGGCGGCATGTTGAGGGACTCGAAGTTGTAGAAGTCGTTTTCCACTTCCGGGCCGGAGGCCACATCAAAGCCCAGCCCGCGCAGCACATCGCAAATTTCCTGCGTCACCAGGGTGATGGGATGCAGGGAGCCGCGCCAGGGCAGCCGCCCGGGCAGCGAGGCGTCAAAGCGGCGCAGGGCCTCGGCCTCGAGGGCCTTTTCCAGCGCAAGCCGCCGTTCTTCCAGCAGGGCCGTCAGGCTTTCCTTGACGGCATTGGCCTTCTGGCCCACGGCCGGACGCTGGGCGGGTTCCAGCTGCGGCAGGGCGCTCATGATATGGGCCAGCCGTCCCTTGCGGCCGAGAAAATCGACCCTCAGGCTTTCCAGTGCATCCAATGAACGGGCATCCGCCAGGCCTTTTTCCAGCTCAGGGGCCAGTCCTTCCAGTGCGGTAATCAGATCCATGAATTTTTCCCGTGCCGCCAGGCGGCCTTCGGCGCGGACAATGCGCCGAAAAAAAAGATGCGCGGCACGTCAGGCACAGGCCGAACCTGTTGCCAGAGCGTGCCGCGTCACACACAATCCGTACGATGTCGCCTAGTTCAGCGCGCCCTTGGCCAGTTCAACCACCTTGGCGAAGTCGTCCTTGTGGTACACGGCCAGGTCAGCGAGAACCTTGCGGTTCAGGGCGATGCCGGCCTTGTTGAGACCGTGCATCAGGCGGCTGTAGGACAGCCCGTTCAGCCGCGCGCCCGCGTTGATGCGCAGAATCCAGAGCGTGCGGAAATCGCGCTTGCGGTGCTTGCGACCGATGAAGGAATATTGCAGCGCGCGTTCCACGGCCTCGCGGGCGGTGCGATACAGGCGGCTGCGACCGCCGCGAAAGCCCTTGGCGGCGCTCAGGTATTTTTTGTGCCGGCGATGGGCGGCAAGACCTCTCTTCACACGCATGGGTGTTCCCTCCTTTCACCCGGACAAGGCGGAGGCATAAGCCCGCCGGGGAGCTAGAAATATCCGTTTTTTTCCGCCGTATGCGGCGGGCGGCAGGATTGAACGCCCGTGCGTCGCGGCTCCTGCCTGCCGCCGGCCTTGCGGCCTCGGGCCGTCATGCGCCCGCTAGCCGTTGGGCAGCATGCGGCGCACGGCCTTTTCATTGGTTTTGTCCACAATGGCGGACTGGCCCAGACGCATCTTGCGACCGGGGGCCTTCTTGGTCAGGATATGACGCAGATTCTGGCGGCGGCGTTTGAACTTGCCGCTGCCGGTCAGCTGAAAACGCTTGGCGGCGGCGCGCCGGGTCTTGATCTTAGGCATGATGTACTCCTTGCACAATAATCGTACGGCCTGTCCGTGCCGCAGCAGGGACAGGTGGGCATAATGCCCCAAAACGCTGCCATGTGCAAGCGCATTTTCTGCGCTACTTCTTGGGCACCAGCAGCATTTGCAGGGTGCGGCCCTCGGCGCGGGGTTCCTGATCCACCTTGGCCACATCGGCCAGATCCTGCACCACGCGCTCCAGGATGCTCAGGCCGCGATCCTTGTGGACGATTTCGCGACCGCGAAAAAATACCGTGACCTTGCAGCGGTCGCCGTCCTCAAGAAAGCGGCGGATGTGGCGCACCTTGGTCTCGTAATCATGGTCGTCGGTCTTGGGACGCACCTTGATTTCCTTGATCTGCACCACAGACTGCCGTTTCTTGGCTTCCTGCTTCTTTTTCTGCTGTTCGTACTTGAACTTGCCGTAGTCCATGATACGACAGACAGGCGGCTCCGACGTGGACGCCACTTCCACAAGATCAAGTCCCGCTTCCTTGGCGAGGGCAATGGCCTCGTTGCGTTGCAGGATTCCCAGCTGCTCCCCGTCGGCGCCGATGACGCGCACCTCTCTTGCACGGATCATCTCGTTGCGGCGCACACCGTCCTGCGGAACGTCGCGCCGCGGTCTCATGTTAGGCGAAGCTATAGCGCATACCTCCTCGCTTGAAAGGCTCTTCCCCATCCGCGCGGATCATGGCGGCCACCTCCGGCACGGACTTGAGCCCGACGTTATCCCCATTGCGCAGGCGCACATTGACGCCGCCGGCCTGCGCCTCCTTCTCGCCAATGACAAGTATGTACGGAATCTTGGCCAGCTGCGCCTCGCGCACCTTGAAGCCAAGTTTTTCGTTGCGCAAATCGGCCGTGGCGCGGATGCCCGCGGCCTTGAGTTCCGCCAGCGCCCTGCCCGCGGCCTCGTCCCCGGCTCCGGTCACCGTGAGAATGCGGGCCTGCTCAGGCGCGAGCCAGGTGGGCATGGCACCGGCATACTGCTCGATGAGCACGCCGATGAAGCGTTCCAGCGACCCCATGATGGCGCGGTGCACCATGACCGGGCGGTGCCGCTCGCCGTCCTGTCCCACATAGGTGAGGTCAAAACGTTCCGGCAGGGTGAAGTCCACCTGAATGGTGGAGCACTGCCATTCGCGACCGATGCAGTCCAGCAGGCGCACGTCGATTTTCGGCCCGTAGAAGGCGCCGTCGCCCTCGTTGATCTCGTAAGGCATATCGGCCTTTTGCACCGCCTGGATAAGGGCATTGGTGGCCAGTTCCCAGGCTTCGTCGGTGCCGATGCTGTCCTTGGGCCGGGTGGAGATGGCGACCTTGAACTGGAAGGCAAAGAGATGCATGAGGTCACGGATCAGGTGGATGACCTCGAGAATTTCCCCTTCCAGCTGCTCCGGCGTGCAGAGAATGTGCGCGTCGTCCTGAGTGAACTGGCGCACGCGCAGCAGGCCGTGCAGCACGCCGCTCTTCTCGTGCCGGTGCACCACGCCCAGCTCGAAATACCGCTGCGGCATGTCGCGGTAGCTGCGCAGTTCGTTTTTGAAGATGAGCATGTGCGAGATGCAGTTCATGGGCTTGATGCCGTAGGCGTCATCCTCGATCTGCGTGAAGTACATGTTCTGGCGGTAATGATCATAATGCCCGGAGCGCTGCCAGGTTTCCACGCGCAGAAGCTGCGGCCCCTGCACCATGTCGTAGCCGCGCTTGAGGTGTTCGCGCCGCCAGAAATCCTCGAGAATGGTGCGCAGCAGCATGCCCTTGGGCAGCCAGAACACCATGCCCGGGGCCACATCCTCGTGGAAGGTGAAAAAGCCCAGCTCGCGCCCGAGCTTGCGGTGATCGCGGCGCTTGGCCTCCTCCAGCTGCTGGAGGTAGGCCTTGAGGGCCTTCTCATCGGCAAAGGCCGTGCCGTAAAGGCGGGAGAGCATGGGATTCTTTTCGTCCCCGCGCCAGTAGGCTCCGGCCACGGAAAGCAGCTTCGCGGCATGGGCAAAGCCGGTATGGGGCACATGCGGGCCGCGGCAGAGATCGCAGAAGTCGCCGCAGGTATAGAGCGTCACGCTGTCGGCGTCGATGTCCTCGATGATCTCCACCTTGAAATCCTCGCCCATGTCGCGGAAGAGCCGCACGGCCTCGGCCTTGCTCACGGCCCGGCAGGTGAAGGGCAGCCGGGCATCGGCAATTTTCCGCATTTCGGCCTCGATGGCCTCGAAATCGTCGCTGGAAAAGGGCTTTTCCACGCTGAAGTCATAGTAGAAGCCATTGTCGATGGCCGGGCCGATGGTCACCTTGGCGGCGGGAAAGAGCTTCTTCACCGCGGCGGCCATGACGTGGGCCGTGGAATGGCGCAGGATGACCAGCCCCTCGGGCGAGTCGGCGGGCACGGGCACAAGCTCGGTACAGCCGCCCGGCACGGGGGCGCTCAGATCCATCAGGCGCGGGCCGCCCTGCTCATCCGGGCAAACGGCGCGGGCCGCTACGAGAGACTTGTATTTCTTGCCGCTCAGGGCCTGTTGCAGCACATCGGAAATCACGGCTCCGGCCGCCGCTTCCACGCTCTGCCCTTCCACAAGGATGCTCATGGGAAAACTCCTTATCGCTTCGCCGTCGTCACGGCGGATGGCACAAAAAGAAATGGGGAGGCGAAACACCTCCCCATCACTCTCAAAAATACCGCTTGGCGGCTATAGTGGCGGGCTTGCAGCCCTTTCGCCGAAGGGGAACATCCCCGAATCATCACTGGTAGGAACGAGCAGACTTGAACTGCTGACCTCTTCCGTGTCAAGGAAGCGCTCTAGCCACCTGAGCTACGCTCCTACATGAGGCAGGACTTTTTTTATACGCATGCCGGGAAATGGTCAAGTCTTTTTTGCCCGCACGGCAAAAAAATCTCTCCGCCGCACCGGACAGGCCGCGGGCCGGGCACGGCCTACGGCAGCACGCCGGCGAACTGCGTCTTCATGTGCTGCACCTTGGCCACATAGGAACGGGTTTCCCGCACGGGCAGCTCCACGGTCAGGCGGCGATAAAGATCCGGCACGCTCAGACTGTTGATGCGGGCCACGGCTTCGGCATTGGTCGCCCCCCAGTAGCGGAGAAAGCGGTTCGGCCCCATGTTGTAGGCGGCCACGGTGCAGTATTCGCGGGCCACCGGATCCCGCACGTCCTGAAAATAGCGGGTCATGAGAATGTGCAGATAGGCCGTGCCATAGCGGATGTTGATCTCCGGCACCGCCAGCTCGTTGAAGCCCACATTGCCCCGTGTGCCGTAGAGGAAACGGTGCACCTCGTCGCTGGCCGTGCTGGGCAGGAGCTGCATGAGGCCCATGGCCGAACTGCGGCTGACCAGAGTTGGCCGGAAGGTGCTTTCGCTGTGAATGATGGCATAGACCAGGGCGGCATTGAGTCCGTAGCGCCGGGAGAAGTTCTCCACCAGTTCCCGGTAGGAGCCGGCATGCGCCCGCAAGGTGCCCGAATCAAAGCGCGGCAGGGCAATCGGCGGCGCGACCGGCACGATGTTGCGGCGCTGTTCGGCCAGCGCCTCCCAATCCACGGGCTGATACGCATGCATAAAGCCGTTGGAAGCCAGCCAGCGCAGGGGCCGACCCTGCGCGTCCAGCATGTCCCCGTAGCCGTCGGGCTGCACGCCGTAGAGCACGGGCATGCTGGAGCCGTCCAGCGCCAGCAGGGGCGCCAGCATGATGGCGGCATCGCCGTCATGGGACAGGCCCTTGTCCGTCAGGGCCAGACGGACGCTGCCCCCGTCAAAGCGCACCACATTCCGCGTTCTCGGCGCGGGCGCAGGCCCTGCCGCCGTGAAGGGCGCTTCATTCACCGGTTGCCGTATGGCCCAGACGCGCCCATCGGCTCCCTGCTCCACGATGGGCTGCGGCCTGTCCTCGGGCCGCAGGCTGATTACCTGCGGGTTGGCCAGACCGCGCATCTCAGGCCCCCAATACTGGGGAACAAAGCCCGCCAGCAGCGGCAACAGCCCCAGGAGGCCCAGGAGCATGCATGATGCCAGAACGAGGGTGATACGCCGGGTCATGGACAATCTTCCTTGCCGTCAACAACTTGTCTTCTGTCCGTTCCAGTATGCAATGATTTTGCCATAAAAACAATATCGCATGATTTCATGTGATTGCCGCACGACTGACAGTCGGCGGGCCGCGCGCGGGCGTCAATTTTCTGCTGTACGTTCCCCGCCCCCCGCATTGACCCGCACGCGCAGGCCGGGTATGGTCGGAACACCCTTGTCATGTGGCGAGTCGCGAGGCTTGAGCTTCACCCGACTTTTGCGTATGTCCTTTTCGGCACAAGCGGATGCGGCAAGACAGGCGGCGCACGCCGGCGTCCCGGCTGCCGGGGCGACGGCGTGCGCCGCACCGGCCACCTTTTTCGGGAGCAAAAGGCTCCGGGCATGAGCGCCATGAAACACTTTACCCTGTTTCCGTTCTGGAAAGAGCTGAAAACCTATCGGCCGGACGACTTTCGCGCCGATCTGGTGGCAGCCCTCACGGTTACGCCCGTGGCCGTGCCGCAGGCCATGGCCTATGCCCTCATGGCCGGCGTGCATCCGCAATATGGCATCTATGCCTGCATGCTGCCCGTGGTGGTGGCGGCGCTCTGGGGTTCCTGCCGCTTTCTTGCCGCCGGGCCGACCAATGCCACGTCCATCGTTCTCCTGTCCGCCATCGGCTCGGCCACGGTGGGCGGCGTGGCCATTTCCGGCCTGCCGCCGTCCTATCAGATGACCTGCGTGTTCACCATCGGCCTGCTCTGCGGCCTCATTCAGATGGCCATGGGCCTGGCCCGACTGGGCGATCTGGCCAACTTTATCTCGCAATCGGTCATGCAGGCCTTTGCCACGGGGACGGCCCTGCTCATCGCCTCCAGTCAGATCGAAACCGTGCTCGGCCTGCCGGACAGCCATTCCAGCGGCTTTTTCCTGCCCATCTGGTCGGCCATCCAGAATATCGATCAGGTCAATGTCTGGTGCGTGGGCATTGCCGCCCTGAGCATCGTGCTGGTGGAGGCCTTCCGGCGCATCTCCCGCCGCCTGCCCGCCACCCTGCTGGCCCTGGCCGGCGCGGGCGTCATCTCCTATGCTCTGGATGCCGTGGGCAAGGGCGTGCCGCTGGTGGGGGCCATTCCCTCGGTCATTCCCCCGCTCTCGCGCCTGCCGCTGGATCTCACGGTTTACCGGGATCTGTTCATGCCCGCGCTGGCCCTGGCGCTCATGGGCGCGGTCACCTCCCTTTCCACGGGCAAGCAGCTGGCCAGTCTCAAGGGCGAACGCTTTGACGGCAGTCAGGAACTCATCGGGCAGGGACTGGGCAATGTGGCGGCCTCCTTCACCTCCAGCATTGTGGGCTGCGGTTCCTTCAGCCGCAGCGCGCTGGTGGTCACCTCAGGAGCGCGCACCCGCATGGCCACGGTACTCTCGGGCCTGCTGGCCCTGCCCATGCTCTGGATTATCGCGCCCTTCATGAGCTGGCTGCCGCTTTCCGCCCTGGGCGGGGTGCTGCTCACGGTCTGCGTGCGCATGGTGGATGTGCCCGGCCTGCGCCTTTGCTTCCGGGCCACCCGCATCGACCGCACCGTTCTGCTGGTCACCTTTGCCGCCACCCTGCTGCTGGCCCTCGAACAGGCCATTCTGCTGGGCGTGCTGCTCTCGCTCATCCTCTTCATTTTCAAGCTGGCCCATCCGCGCGTCTTCCGGCTGACGCGCGATGATCCCATGATACAGCATGCCCCTGAACCCCTGCCGGACGAAATTGCCGTCTACATCATCGAAGGCACGCTTTTCTTCGGCGCCATCAATGAGCTGGAACGCCGCATCTATGAGGAAGCGGATACCCCGGTGCGGGTCATTGTCCTGCATCTGGCGCGCGTGTTCTGGCTGGACGCGGCTGGCTCGCACGCGCTGGAACAATTCGTGGAGCAATGCCATACGCGGCACATCCCGGTCATTCTCGTGGTGGGCAGCCGCAGCGTGCATGACGTGCTCAAGCGCACGGGCATGCTCAGCTACCTGGGCAAGGGCTTTGTGGCTCCCACCTTTGCCGACGGCCTGAAGCTCGGCTTCCGAACCTATCACCGGCTGCAAAGCGACGATCGCCTGCACCTGCCCAAGCTGCCGCCCTCCAAGCGCAATCAGGGACGGCATGTCCATCATCCCCACCCGCATCACAAGGGCAAGAGCCGATGAGCCGTCACCGAGATCGCGGCCTGCCGCCCTGCCCGCCCTGCGCGTGCGAACGTCTGCCCTTCGGGGCGGACGCCCCGTGGCTTGCCCCGCTGGCCGGCTACAGCGACCTGCCCTTCCGTCTGCTCTGCCGGGAATACGGGGCCGCGGTCTGCGTGACGGAGATGGTCAGCGCCAAGGGTCTTGCCTATTTCAGTCCGGGCACGGCGGAACTTTTGCGCAGCCTGCCCGAGGATCAGCCCCTTGTGGTGCAGCTCTTCGGCGCCGAGGCGGATTTTCTCGCGCAGGCCGTCACCATGCTGCGCGCCGCGGGCTACCGCTGGTTCGACCTGAACATGGGCTGTTCCGTGCCCAAGGTGCTCAAGCAGAAGGCGGGTGCGGCCATGCTCGGGGATCCGGACAACGCCCTTGCGGTGGCCCGGGCCATGATTGCCGCCGCCGAACCGGGCCATGTGGGCTTCAAACTGCGCCTGGGGCTGGACGACAACCGCCCTGTATGGCAGGATCTTGCCCTGCGCCTGCAGGATGCCGGGGCCGGCTGGCTGACCCTGCACCCGCGCACGGCCCGGCAGGGCTTTGGCGGCGAAGCCCGCCACGAGGCGCTGGCCCGTCTGGCCCCGCAACTTTCCCTCCCCCTGCTGGCCAGCGGCGATCTGTTCAGCGCCGACGACGGCCTGCGCGTCCTGCGCGAAACCGGCGTCAGCGGCGTCATGTATGCGCGCGGAGCCATGTTTGATCCGACCATTTTCGCGGCCCATCGTGCGCTGGTTCAGGGTCTGCCTGCGCCGGAACCGACGCCGCAACGCCTGCGGGCAGTCATTCTCCGCCATGTTACACTGGCCCGGCGCTACTGTTCCCGGGAGTCGGCCCTCTGGAAGATGCGCGGCGTGGTGCCGCGCTACGTCAGGCACCTGCCCGGGGCCAAGGCCCTGCGGCACGGCTTGTGCCAGTGCAGGGACTGGCCGGAACTGATGAGCCTGCTGGACGCCTTTCTGCCCGACGCGTTGCCGCAAGATGTTTCCCCGCATGCGGGAGCGGGCTGAGTCTCTGTGCCAATTCCCCGGCAGGCGGACGAGCGCGGTGCACAGCCCCAATCGGGCGGGCGCGACCGGCATGACCGCTCCCCCCATCACCTTCAACGCCGGCGTCATGGCCGCGCATGCGGATGCGCTGCCGGCGGACGCTGCATACCGAGGTTATTCCATGGAAATTCTACGCGCCAAAACAGCCGGTTTCTGCATGGGCGTGAGCCTTGCCCTGCAAAAGCTGGACACGGCTTTGGAGCAGGCTCACGGCAAGCGCATCTGTACGCTCGGCCCCATCATTCACAATCCGCAGGTGCTGGCGGACTACGAGCGGCGCGGCGTCTTTTGCGCCGCCTCCCCGGACGAGCTTGGCCCCGGCGACTGCGTGCTCATTCGGGCGCACGGCATTACCCGGCAGGTCGAGGAAGCCGTGCGGGCTTCCGGGGCGCAGGTGCAGGACGCCACCTGCCCCAAGGTCAAGAAAGCCCAGCTGTCCATTTTCAAGGCCACGGAGGGCGGCGCCACCCTCCTGCTGTTCGGGGAGGCCGAACATCCCGAGGTGCGCGGCCTGCTCTCCTACGCGCGCGGCGCGGCCCATGTCTTCGGCAGCAGCGCCGAACTGGCCGGACTGCCGCTGGATCCCGCCGTGGACTATGTGCTGGCCTCGCAGACCACGCAGGACAGGGGCGTCTTTGAAAATCTCGTGCGGGAATGGCAGGCGCGCCTGCCGCATCTTGAGGTTCTCTCCACCATTTGCGACGCCACCCGCGAACGTCAGGATGAAGCCCTGAAAATCGCGGCCTGCGTGGACGTCATGGTTGTGGTGGGCGGCCGCCAGAGCGGCAATACCCGCCGTCTGGCGGATCTGGCCGCGCAATGCGGCCGCACCACCTTTCACATTGAGGAGCCGTCGGAACTGCGCGCGGAGAATTTCTCAAAAAAATCCCGTGTGGGCCTAACGGCAGGCGCATCTACGCCGAAAAGGCTTATTGACGCGGCGCAATCGTGGCTGGAGGCCCTGCCTTAGGGAGTCTTGTCCCTACCCGGCAGAAGGCCCTTGCGGTGCAGGGACGCCGAGGAGCATGCGGGCCGCCGGGGAAAGTCCTTTCCCCGGGCGACGGCGCAGCGTATTTCATGGAGGCAGCATGGCACAGACCAATATTCTGCTTGAGGCAGGCACCAACGAACTTGAGGTTGTGGAGTTCTATCTTGATGAGCCGGCCCCGCCCAACGGCGAGCCGGGGGATGGGCAGATCACAACGGAGCACCCGGACGGAACGTGCTCCTATCGCGGGTATTATGGCGTCAACGTCGCCAAGGTGCTGGAAATCATCCGTATGCCCAAGGTCACCGAACTGCCGGAAGTCCAGCACCCCAGCGTACTGGGCGCCTTCAACCTGCGCTCGCGCATCATCCCCCTGGTGGATCTGGCCATGTGGTTGGAAAAGCAGCATGCCCAAACCACCGAAGAACCCAAGACCATCGTGACCGAGTTCAACAACGTCACCACGGCCTTCATGGTGTCCGGGGTCAACCGCATCCATCGCATCAGCTGGGAAGAGGTCGAGCCGCCGAACAAATATGTGGCCGCCGTGTCCAGCAATACCATCATCGGCGTGGTCAAACTCGAGGGCCGCATCGTCTTTCTGCTGGATCTGGAAAAGGTCGTGGCGGATCTCAATCCCCGCCTCGGTCTGCGCCTTGACGATCTGGGAGCCAACTGGGACGCCTCGCGCGGCTACCGTGCCCTTGTGGCCGACGATTCGGCCCTTGTGCGCGAAATGCAGCGCGACCTGCTGGAAAAGGCCGGCTTCACCGTGGAAGTCACCACCAACGGTCGTGAGGCCTGGGATCGCCTCATGAACTTCAAGCGCCGCTCAGAAGAAGAAAACCGGCCCATCACCGATTTTGTGCAGGTGGTGGTCTCGGATATCGAAATGCCGGTCATGGACGGCCTCAACCTGACCCTGCGCATCAAGGAAGATCCCATGCTCAAGAACCTCCCCGTGCTGCTTTTCTCCTCCCTCATTACCGACAAGCTGCGGCACAAGGGGGAAAGCGTCGGGGCCGACGGGCAGATTTCCAAGCCGGAAGTCACCCAGCTGGCCAAACGGGCTGCGGCGCTCATTCAGGCGCGCGAAGCCGCACTGGCCGAAAAACAGGCAAACAGCTGACGCTCTGCCCACAGACGACTGCTTTCAGAGGGGAGGGAACGATCGCGCCCGCATCGCGTAGCCGCCGGTGCATGCGCAGGAGTTTCCTCCCTGTTTTTCCGCCCGCTTTGCCCCGTCTTTCGCCACAGGCGGCTCACCATCCGAAGCATACGTGTTTCCCGGGCGACCCGGTCTGAGCAGCGGCAACCAGCGGAGATGCCATGCCCCGTCCCTCCGTACCGCATAGCCCGTTGGCCGTGCTTCTTGCGCTTGCCTACGCGGCTGCCGCCGTCCTGCTTTTGCTGCTCGCCCGGGGAGCACTGGATGGCGCGTCAACGCATGAGGCAGCGCGGGGCAGTCTTTTCCTTGCGCTGGTTCTGCTTTTGCCCTCCCGGCGCATTGTTGTCGCGCACGCGGCGTTCTTTGCGCTGTTCGCCCTCTTTCTTCCCGTTGTCGCCGCAGAATGGCACACCCATACCCATTCTCTCGCCTCGCCCGATCTGACGGATTTCATCGACTTCCTTTTTCATCCGCCCCAGACCACCACGGAGCTGCACGAATTTCTCTGGTCGCTCCTCATCATGGCCCCGCTGGTTCTGTTTGCGCTGCTGTGCTTCCATGCGGTGCTGCATGGGGCGCTGAGGGCTGTCCGGCGTCGCCTCGGCGAACGCTGACGTACGCATCCGCACGCGGGCCAGGTTCCGCGCGCACGAACGAATCGACAAAAAAACGGCAGGATGACCCTGCCGTTTGCCGCAAACCCTCATTGACGAGAGTTTCATCCTAGAACAGCCACTTCTTGCCGTCGTGACGAATAAGCTCATTGAGGTTGCGGGTACGCACGCGCTCGCACTGATTAGTGGTCAGCGCTTCCTGGCGCGTCGCGCCGCGGCACTCGTATTCATATTCGCTGTAACGGATGAAGCCCACATGCTGCCCCTTGCTGCCGGGCCGCACCTCGGTGGACACATTGTTCTGATCCACCTCCACATAGGTGGCCACATAGCCCTTGCCGTCCTTGCGCACGGAACGGCTGGCCTTGGAGGGCATGACAGTACGGGCGGCACGGCCCACCAGCTGTTTGCCGGTCACATCCAGATCCGCCTTGATCCGGGCCTCGCCCTTCAGATTGGCGGAAGCCGCGCTTTCCTTTTTCACGGGGGCCGGGGCGGGTTCAACCTCGGCAGCAGGTTCGGCCTTGGGGGCCTCGCCCTCGTGATCCACGGCGATGGCGGGGTCGCTGTCGGCGGCATCACCGCCAAAAAGGCCGCAACCGCTCATCCCGAGGCAAAGGACAAGGGCAAGGGGGGTCAGAATTTTCTTCATGCTCACTCCTGAATGGCGAGAACCCGGCGCCAGACGCCGGGTCCTCGAGGGTATTGCTGTGTCGCTACGCGTTTCGCACTAGTCGAACGAAAGTTCGGTGCGGCGGTTCATGTAGCGGCCTTCTTCGGTCTTGTTGTCGTACTTGTAGGACTTGCCCTTGCCGATGGCGGTCATGCGGCTGGCCGGGATGCCCTGCTTGGCCAGATAGCTCTTCACGGAGTTGGCACGATTCTGGGAGAGCTTGGCGTTGTAGGCATCGGTGCCGAGGGAGTCGGTCCAGCCGGTCAGGACAACGCGCTTGTTCGGATTGGCCTTGATGAGTTCGGCGGCTTCGTTGAGGATGCCCATGGCCTTGCCGTCAAGGGCATAGGAATCGAAGGCGAAGTTGACGCCACGCAGCACGATCACGCTTTCTTCCTGGCAGAAGACGGCCAGCACGAAGCGTTCCACGGCGGCATCGCTGTTCACCAGATCTTCACCACGCACCACCACGGTGGAGGGGTTCAGAGCGGCGATGGCCTTGATGGTGGCTTCACCGGTGGGGGTGTCCGCAAAGGAGATGATGTGCAGGGTCACGCCGCGCTGGCTGGCATACAGCTGACGGGCGATTTCGACCATGTCCACGCCGCGGTTGTTGTCGCCGTCGGTCACGAGGATGATGGCGCCGGGCTTCTTCATGGCGTTGAAGGCCGGGCTGTAGACCTGCAGGCCGTCGCCCATGTTGGTCATGCGACCGAAGATGGTGAAATCGGACTTCAGCTGATTGATGCCGGAATCCATGGCCGCACGATTCCACGGGCTCTGCTCGATGATGGCGCCGTTGGGGCTGATGGTATGCAGACCGCCGTAGTAATCCAGCGCCGGAATGGCGGCATTCACGCGCTTCAGAGCCGTTTTGGCGGCTTCCATCTTCACCATCTTGAGATCCTTGTTGTGCATCATCATGGAACCGGAATAGTCCACGACGAAGTCAAAGCTCTCAATTTTCTTGTTGCACACGGGCGCCGCAGCGGCGGCAACGGCGTAGCCAAGCACAAGGGTTGCGGCCAACGCCAGCAGACGAATGGACTTCATAAAGCCTCCCATTAGGTTTTCTCCCGAAAACAGGATTTTTGCCCGCCATACCACCCTCCCGCACACGTCGTTTGGGGAATGGCTTTTTCTGGATATACACTTCCCGACCGAAAATCGCAAGCAAATATCGAAAGAGGGGGGTTCCGTGCGGCCAATCATCTGGACAAGTTCGCCCGCCTTGGGCATAGTCATATCATTGCCAAGCAAAGGATATGTCATGCCATCACTGCCATTTACCAAGTGGAGTCCCAGCGGCAACACGACGCTGCTCTTTCCCGCGGATGCCGTGGCCCATGCGCGGCAGGCCCAGGTGGCCCGCGCGGCCCTCATGCCCCACATGCTGGGCGGCGAGCAGGCGGGCTTCTGCGACATGCGCGCACGCCGCCTGCGCATGGCCGGGGGCGAATTTTGCATCAATGCCGCCCGGGCCTTCGGCGCGCTGCTGGCTCTGGAGGATGCCCGCCGCGCCGGGCAGGAGCGCGATACAGACCGGGCCTACGCCTGCGAGGTGCAGGTATCCGGCTGGCAGGGCACGGTGGGCCTGCGGGTGCGCGGCGGCCTGCCGGATTGGCGCGTGGCGGCGGATCTGCATCTGCCTGCCTGCCCGGTACGGCAGGAGGCCGAGGGGGTGACGCTGGTGCGCCTGCCGGGCATTGCCCATCTTTTGCTGGATGCCGCCCACGCCTTTCCCGACGACTACCTGGCCGCTTCCGCCCTGTTGCGCCGTCAGTTCGAACTTGCGGATCTGCCCGCTGCCGGGGTCATCTGGTGGCGGCAGATTCAGAATCAGCTGGAAATGTTCCCGGTGGTGCATGTGCGCGAAGCCGGCACAACCTGCCTGGAGAATGCCTGCGGTTCGGGCGCGCTGGCCCTGGGCCTGCGCCTCTGCCCCGACGGCGCCCAACGGCGCTTCACCATTCTTCAGCCGGGCGGAGAGCCGCTTGACGTGAACATTGACCGCAGCGAAGCCCCCATCCGTGCCACGGTGGACGGCCCGGTTCAGCTCGTGTCCGAAGGCCGCGTCTGGCTGCCGGAGGCGATGCTGCGGCAGGACTGACCCGCCCCGCCCCCCGACGTGGGTTAGCCGATTTCCACCGCCCGCTGCAGGTGCGCGCCCAAACAGGCCAGATCCCGGTGCAGGCCATGCTCATGCAGGGATTCGAACTGTTCGGAATCCGGGAAATAGGCCAGCAGATCGCCGGCCTCCATATCAAAGTACCAGGCATGCAGGGAAAGGCGGTGCTCGGCCACACGGCGGCGTATCCAGGGATAGGAGAGCAGATTTTCCACGGACAGGAGGACGGCGGCTTCTTCGCAGTCCCGCCGCCGCGCGGCCGGATCCGCTTCGCTGTGCCCGAGGCGTTCGATGGCCGGGCGGGCTATGCCCACCCACTGGGCCACATGACTGTCCGGCGGCGTGCCTTCCGGGTGCAGCAGGGCATGGATTCCCCCGCAGCAGGAATGCCCCAGCACGATGACGTGCTCGACCTTGAGGTGACGCACGCCGTATTCCAGCACGGCCAGCACCGCGTCTCCCCGCCCGACTTCTTCGGCATGCGGCACCAGATTGGCCACATTGCGCACGACAAAGATATCGCCGGGATCGCAGCCCATGAGCAGGGCGGGATCCGCCCGCGAGTCGCTGCAGGCGATGACGAGCGCCTTGGGGTGCTGTCCGTCGCGCAAGGCCTCGTAGTAGTTGACTTCCGCGTCATAGTAGAACTGGCGAAAGTTCTTGAAGCCGTCAATGAACTTGTGAAAGTCCCGCATGCACCGTCCCCGGGGGGCTTCTTACGGCAGATCGGCGGCCCGCGGCAGTCTCATCTGCCGCAGACCGCCGTCCGACGCATATGGCCTGTCAGTTTTGTCCTATTGCTTGAGGCGGTCGATAAGTTCCTTGAGTTCGGCCGCCATCTCCACCAGGGCGCGCACCTGTTCCGCCGCGCTGTCCATGGCCGCAAAGTTCCTGTCGGCAATGGCGCGCACCTGGCGCATTCCCTCGGAAACAGTCACCACGATGCCATGCTGCTGCTGGGCGGCGGTGGCTATCCGGGCCGCGCCGCTTTCGCTGTGACCGGCGGCATCCACGATTTCCTGCAGGGCCGTACCCGAGCGCCGCGCCAGATCGTCCGCTTCCTCGGCGGCCAGACGGGCATCCTGCATGAAGCTGACACAGGAGTGGATGGCCTGCTGAATCTCGCCGATCTTGTCGCCCACCGAGGCGGTCGCCTGCACCGTCTTTTCGGCCAGCTTGCGCACCTCATCCGCCACCACGGCAAAGCCCCGCCCCGCCTCGCCGGCGCGCGCGGCCTCAATGGCGGCATTGAGGGCCAGCAGATTGGTCTGGTCGGCAATATCCACAATGACGTTCATGATGTCGCCGATGGAGCTTGCGCTTTCATCCAGCTGCAGCAAATCCTTGCTCTGCTTTTCGGCCATGACCAGCAGCCGGTGCATGGAGCTTTCACAGCCCTTCACGACCTCCAGCCCCCGCCCGGCGCTGTCGCGCGACTTTCCGGCGTCTTCCGTGGACAGAGCGGCATCCTGCACGATCTCCCCGGCGGCCACGGCCAGTTGTTCCACGTTCTCCATATTGCGCTTCATCTGGATGTTCTGGTCGCGGCTGCCGGTATTGACGGCCTCCACCTGTTCGGCCAGATAGCGCGAGCTTTCGGCCAGATGCGCAGCAATATTGTCGGCCTGCGCGGCGATCTGGGTCATTTCCGTCAGCAGGGAGCTGATGCGCGCCTCTTTCTGCTCGGCTTCGCGCAGGGCCTTTTCCGCCCGGGCGGCGTGGGCCAGGGCCTCACTGGATTTCTGCTCGTTTTCCACCAGCTTCTGCTTGAGGCAGTCCAGCAGCGAGCCAAGGGCCTGCGAGAGCTGGCCGGTTTCATCCTTGCGCGGCAGGCGCAAGTCGATATCCAGATTGCCGGCCACCACTTCTCTGGCGCGAGACACCAGAAGGCCCAGCGGCTGGCTGATGGAGCGGGCAAACAGGATGCTGGCCACAGCCAGCACCAGAATGGCGAAGGCCTGCATGATCAGGAAGAAAATCTGGGTGGAATGGCCCACATCCTGATATTCGCCGGCATCCCGCTGGGAGGCCGCATCCACCATATTGCGAATGGTCGATAGCTCGGACAGCACATCTTTCGAGGCCTGCATGGTCACGGCCTCAAAGCGCGCCTCAGCCTCCTGCAAATTGCCGGAGCGGGCCTGTTTGAGGATGTCCGCCGCGCTCTCATGCAGCACGAGGTGCGGCTTTTCCAGGGCGGCGAAATGACGGGCCGTATCCGGCAGCTGCCGTTCCAGCTCCCTGCGCTCGTCGGAATAGAACCATTTGCCGAAGGCGCACTTGTGCCCGTCCGTCTGAATATCGGACAGATCGCCCTTGGCGCCGGCAATGATGTGCTTGTTCAGATTTTCCGTCCAGTTGAGGTGATCCACTTCCCGCAGGGTCAGGATCACGGCCGCCCGCTGTTTGTACAGGGCCGCATCGGCCAGATGCATGATGTTTTCCGAGGACAGCCACGCGACCGCCGAAAAGAAGAGCATGGCGATCAGCGCCCCCACAAAGCCCAGCAAGAGTTTTTTGCTGATGGATAGATTTGCCCAGAGCATAAGCCCTCCCCTGTTTGCCTGGAAACATACGTGATCTTTGTCCGTACGGCAAGCCGCCTTGCCCGGTCGGGGCTTTGCGCAAGACGTCTTAACAGTACCCTTTCCTACTAAAAAGGCAAGTCTTGCCAGAGATTCCTATTTGGTGAAAAATGGCACCACATGCCCGCGTTCTTGCCGGCCCGGCACGCCGGCACGGTGACAGTCGCCTTGCGATAGAACGCAACCACAAGGCAATTCGGATTTGGAGGTTGGAATGAAGGATTGGAAGCGCATGACGCTGTGCTCCCTGGCTGCGGTCGCCACGCTGACCGCTGCCGCCACCCAAACGATTTTCGCTGCGGAAATCAAACCGCCCATGGCCAAGTTCAGCATGGTTTCCGATGTGGTCATGGACAAGTGCATGGCCTGCCACAGCCGCAATTATGACCTGCCCTTCTACGCCAAGATTCCCGGCATCCGGGAAATCATCGAGCAGGATTACCGCGACGGTCTGCGGGCCATGGATCTGAATGCCGAGCTTGTGGAAACCGCCAAGGACAAACCGGTCGGCGAAACGACGCTGGCCAAGATGGAATGGGTCATCAACAACGACACCATGCCCCCGGCCAAGTTTGCCGTGGTTCACTGGGGCAGCCGGCTTTCCGCCGGGGAAAAGCAGATGATTCTGGACTGGGTGCGCACCACCCGGGCCGAATACTATGCCACCGGCACGGCGGCGCCCAAGTATGCCAACGAACCGGTGCAGCCCATCCCGCAGGCCCTGCCGATCAATGCGGCCAAGGCGGCGCTGGGCGAAAAGCTCTTCAACGACAAGCGGCTTTCGGCCGACAACACGCTTGCCTGTTCCGGCTGCCACGCCTACGACAAGGCCGGTACGGACAACTCCCGCTTCTCCGAAGGGATCCGCAAGCAATTCGGCGACGTCAACGCCCCCACGGTCTTCAATGCCGCCTTCAACCGCTGGCAGTTCTGGGATGGACGTGCGGCCGATCTGCAGGAACAGGCCGGCGGCCCGCCCATGAATCCCATTGAAATGGGCTGCCGGAACTGGGAGGAAATCATCGCCAAGCTGGCCGGGGACGAGGCCCTGACCGCCGAATTCCGTGCCGTCTACCCCGGCGGCTGGACAGGGGACAACATCACCGATGCCATTGCCGAATACGAAAAGACCCTGCTGACCCCCAACAGCCGCTTTGACAAGTGGCTCATGGGCGACGCCAAGGCCCTGAGCGCCGACGAGGTGAAGGGCTATGAGCTGTTCAAGCTCTATCGCTGCGCCAGCTGCCATGTGGGCAAGGGCATGGGCGGCCAGTCCTTTGAATATATGGATCTCAAGGCCGACTACTTTGCCGATCGCGGCAGCCCGCTCAATTCGGACAAGGGGCGCATGAACGCCACCAACAAGGAAGAGGATCTGCACCGCTTCAAGGTGCCCAACCTGCGCAACGTGGAGCTGACCCACCCCTACATGCACGATGGCACCGTGACCTCGCTTGACGAAAGCGTGCGCATCATGGGCAAGTATCTGTCGGGCATTCCGGTTTCGGATCAGGATCGCAAGCTCATCGTGGGCTTCCTGCGCACCCTGACCGGGGAATATCAGGGCAAGCCGCTCGCAGGCAAGCCGGTGGAACGCTGATCCCGGGGCATTCCCGCTGTCCGCTGCCCCCGGCAGGGGCTGCGGCCAGCGCCTTCCCGCAAGGGCAAGTCCAAACAAAACGGGCATACGCCAAGGCGTATGCCCGTTTCTGATATGAAAAGCCCAGCCGTGCCGCGCGCTTTTCCCCGCCCCGGCACATCGCGGCGGGGGATCGGCAGGGCGGGATCAATGACCGGATTCCCGTTCTTCCTGACAACTCAGGCACAGGCCGACGCCGGGCAGGGCTTCAAGACGCTTGGCCGGAATGGGCTCGCCACATTCGCGGCAGCAGGCAACCCCGTCAATCCATTCAGGGCCGCCGCGATCCATCCGGGAGCGGGCGCGCAACAGGGCGGATTCCCTGTCCAGTCGTTCCAGTTCGGTGGCCTGATCAAATACGTCCATGCGTTTCTCCTTGGCAAAGCAAGCGGCAACCCTGTCGAAACAGGGTTGCCGTATGAAGTGATGCCGTCGTGTAGCACACAGCCCGGTCGCTGTAAACAGAAAACGTGCATGCGGGCAAAGCCGCGCCTAACGGCCCTGCAGGATATCCTCCAGCACGGCAAGGAAGGCATCCAGATCGGCCTTGTCCACATTGAGGGGCGGCAGGAGGCGCAGGGTCACGCCGTGGCTCAGGTTGCAGATGAAGCCGCGGCGGATGAGTTCCTTCCAGACCTCAGTGCCGTCCTCGCAGAGTTCGATACCGATCATGAGGCCCAGACCGCGCACCTCGCGAATTTTGCCGGGCAGGCGACGCATGAGCGCCTCAGCCTCCGCGCGCACCTGCGCACCGAGTTGCCCGGCCCGTTCCACAAGGCCGTCACGCTGCATGATCTCGATGGTCTTGGCCGCCACGGCCGACACCAGCGCCCCGCCGCCAAAGGTGGTGGCATGGCTGCCCGCCACAAAACCCCGCGCGGCCTCGCTGGTGGCCAGCATGGCCCCCATGGGCAGGCCGTTGGCCAGCGACTTGGCCACGCTGATGGCATCGGGCCGGATGTCATAATTCTGGAAGGCCCAGAATTTGCCGGTGCGGCCCATGCCGGCCTGCACTTCATCGCAGAGCAGCAGGATGTCCTTCTTGCGGCAGAGGGCCTCCACGCCCTTGAGGTATTCGGCGGGCAGGGGCAGCACGCCGCCCTCGCCCTGCACGCATTCCAGCAGCACGGCGGCCGTCTTGCCGCTGATGGCCGCTTCCAGCGCCGCCAGATCCCCGGCCGGCACCTGGGCAAAGCCTTCGGGCAGCGGCGTGAAGCCGTCGCTCAGGCTCTCGCGTCCGGTGGCGGCCAGAGCGCCCAGGGTGCGCCCGTGGAAGCAGTTGCCGAGGGTGATGATCTCAAAGGCGTCGCGCTGCTTGACGCTGCGCATGTAGCGGCGGGCCAGCTTGATCAGGGCCTCGTTGGCCTCTGCCCCGGAATTGCAGAAAAAGGCCTTCTCATGATGCGTGGTGGCCAGCAGCTTCTCCGCCAGCTCAAGCTGCTCTTCCTGATAGAAAAGGTTGCTCACATGCCAGAGCTTGCGGCTTTGGGCCGCCAGCGCGTCGCAGATTTCGTCGTTGCAATGCCCCAGGCCCACCACGGCGATACCGGCCAGCAAATCCACATACTCCTTGCCGTCCACATCCCAGAGGCGCGACCCCTTGCCGCGCACGATGGCCAGCGGGTAACGGCTGTAGGAACGGCAGAGCAGGTTTTCTTCACGGGCGACAACGGCGTCAAAGGCTTTTGACATGACATCCTCCCAAAACAGGGCGACCGCAAGGCGGCGGTAAAATGTTCGCGGCAGTTCCGCTGCCGAAGGGGCGGCGTTCCGACCGGCGGGGCAGCACAATGCCGGCCGGCGAGGGCCGTTCAGCGTCCCGTATGCCCGAAACCGCCGCTGCCGCGCTCAGTGGCTTCGAGCTGCGGCACAATTTCCCAGCGGGGACGGACAAAGGGTTGAAAAATGAGCTGCGCCATGCGCTCGCCCCGGCGCAGAATGCGCTCTGCGCCAGAGGTATTGAGCAGCATGACAAGGACTTCCCCGGTATAATCGGGATCAATGACTCCGACCCCCTGGGCCACGGTCAGACCATCGCGCGCGCCAAGGCCGCTGCGGGAATAAAGAAAGCCCGCCAGATGCGGCAGACAGGGCTGGACGCTGATGCCCGACGGCACACAGACCCGTTCGCCGGGGGCAATGCGCACCTCCTCCGTCTCGAGGCAGGCACGCAAATCCAGTCCGGCCGACAGGCGGGTGGCGGGTTCCAGCGCCCCGGCGTAGAGGGCTTCCGCCCCGGGACGGACAAAGGCAATGCGGACGGCGCAGGACTCCGGCGCGACAGAAAGGCTCATGGTCGGCATCAACTCCCGAAAAAATGACGTGATCGCCGCGCCCGGCAGCATGACGCGCGGGAAGCGGAACGGCGCAAGCATGCCAAACTTGCGCCCGCAGGTCGAGAGGAGAAAGGCCGCTCCGCCCAAAAAAATGCCTTGCCCCGTGCCCGGGGGCACACGCCGCGCGCTCCCCTACTCCGCCGGCCTGTCCAGCACGCGCAGGGCAATGGCTTCGGCCAGATGCTCCGCCCCGATAGCGGCGCGGTCGTCCAGATCCGCAATGGTGCGCGCCAGACGCAGAATGCGGGTATAGGCCCGCGCCGACAGCCCCAGACGCGCCAAGGCCTCCCGCAGCAGGGCCTGCCCTTCGCCGCCCACGGCGCAATGCTGCTCCAGCAGGCTGCCGGACAGCCCGGCGTTGCAGCGGATATTCGTGCCCGCATAGCGTTCTTCCTGTCGCCGCCGGGCATCGGCCACGCGCCGGGCCATGCGGGCGGAACTTTCGCCGGGTTGGGCCGCCCGCAAGTCCTCATAGGGGACGGCGGGCACTTCCACATGCACGTCAATGCGATCGAGCAGCGGGCCGGAAAGACGGCTGCGGTAGCGCGCCCGCTGATCCGGACGGCAGGTGCAGGCATGACGCGGATCGCCGAAGTAGCCGCAGGGACAGGGGTTCATGGCCGCCACCAGCATGCAGTCCGCCGGAAAGGCGACGCTCTGGCTGGCGCGGGCAATGCAAATCACGCCATCCTCCAGCGGCTGCCGCAGGCTCTCCAGCGTGGTCTTGGCATATTCGGGCAATTCGTCCAGAAAGAGCACGCCCCGATGGGCCAGCGAAACTTCGCCGGGCCGTGGCGTCGTGCCGCCGCCCACCAGCGCCATGTCCGACACCGTGTGATGCGGAGAACGGAAGGGCCGCCGCCGCACCAGACCGCCGCCCTCGGGCAGGCGTCCGGCCACGCTGTAAATCTTGGTGACTTCCAGCGCCTCCTCAAAGGAGAGGGGCGGCAGGATGGAGGGCAGGCGCTGGGCCAGCATGGTCTTGCCGCTGCCCGGCGGGCCGATCATGAGCAGGTTGTGCCCGCCCGCCGCCGCCACTTCCAGCGCCCGCTTGGCGGCCAGCTGGCCCTTGACATCGGCATAATCGGCCTGCGGCGTCTCGACCGCGTCCTGCGGCGTCTCCTGAACAGCCAGCGGCTCGAGGGGCTGTTCGCCTCGCAAAAAGGCCACGCATTCCGCAAGGGTACGCGGAGCAAATACGGCCACGCCGCGCACCACCGCCGCTTCCTGCCCGTTGGCCGGCGGCACGATGCAGCGGGCCGCCCCCTCCTCGCGGGCGCGAATGACCAGCGGCAGGATGCCCGCCACGGGCCGCAGCGCGCCGGAAAGGGAGAGTTCTCCGGCGACAAAGGCGCCGTTCAGGCTCTCGACCGGCAATTGTCCCGCCGCCGCCAGCAGGCCCAGCGCCAGCGGCAGATCATAGGCCGTTCCGCCCTTGCGCCGCCCCGCCGGGGCCAGATTGACGGTGATGCGCGCCGGCGGCAGGCGAAACTGCCCGGCCCGCAGCGCGGCAAAGACGCGATCCCGCGCCTCGCGCACCGCCGTTTCCGGCAGACCCACCAGCGAAAAGGACGGCAGCCCCTGGCGCACCAGCTCCACTTCCACATCCACGCGGTAGGCATCCACGCCTTCCCAGCCGGCGCTGCTCAGCCGAACGACCATCTGTGTCCCTCATGCCAAAAGGGCATGGCCCGCGCCATGCCCCACACGCCTCATTCAATGGCCTTGCCCAGACGGCTGAAACGCACGGAATCCAGCAGACCGTCGGCCTGCGAATCCCACGACCAGTAGATGCGCCAGGCTCGCGCACGAATGGCATCCCGCGAGACAAAGCCCCAGAAACGGGAATCCTGCGAATTGTCCCGATTGTCGCCCATCATGAAATAATGCCCCTCGGGCACGGTGACCGGCCCGTAATTGTCGCGCACGCCCATGATGTTGTCCGGGTCGGTGAAGCGGGCATAGCTTTCGCGCACGGGTTCGTTATTGCGGTAGAGCTGCTTGTTGCGCACCTCGATGACATCGCCGGGCACGCCCACCACCCGCTTGATGAAGTCAATGGACGGATCCTTGGGATAGGCGAAGATGATGACATCCCCGATGCGCGGCTCACGCCCGTCATAGATGGAAATGTCCGTGAAGGGAATCTTGACCCCGTAGGTGAACTTGTCGCCCAGCAGATAGTCCCCCACCAGCAGGGTGTTCATCATGGATTCCGAGGGGATCTTGAAGGACTGCACCACAAAGGTGCGGATGACCAGCGCCAGCAGCAGCGCCAGAATCAGGGCCTCGGCGTATTCGCGCAGCAACGATTTCTTGCGGCGGCGTCCGCCGCCCAGTATTTCACTCATAACGTACCCTCCCGCCCGCCTCGGGCGGATCTGCTCACAGGTTCACGGAAACAGGCAGGCGTCGCGGCCTACTTGCAGAACTTGTCCACATAGCCCATGACCAGCACGAAGATGATGAGCCAGGGCAATACATAGGTCAGATAGCCGTGCAGCCAGCGCGGAAATTTCAGGCCTTCGCCCTGATCCACCTCGGCAAGGAAATTCTCCCAGCCCCAGGCCCGGCGCAAGGTGCAGAACAGCAGAAAAATCAGCCCGCCCAACGGCAGGATGTTGTTGCTGATCAGGAAATCTTCCAGATCCAGCACCGACGACCCCGGGCCGAGCGGCTGAAAACCGGACAGCAGGTTGAAGCCCAGCGCGCAGGGCAGGGACAGAAGCCAGATGCCGATCATGTGCAGCACCGTGCCGCGACGGCGCGGGATGCCCCAGACGTCCGCCGTATAGGAGATGATGTTCTCGAAGACGGCAATGACCGTGGACAGGGCCGCAAAGCTCATGAAGATGAAGAAGAGCGCGCCCCAGAAGCGCCCGCCGTCCATGCTGTTGAAGATGTTGGGCAGCGTCACGAAAACCAGCCCCGGCCCGGCATCGGGCCGCACGCCGAAGGCAAAGCAGGCCGGAAAGATGATCAGCCCGGCCATGATGGCCACAAAGGTATCCAGCCCCACGATCCAGACCGCCTCGCCGGTGAGGGAGCGCTCCTTCGGCTGGTAGCTGCCGAAGATGCACATGGCCCCGATGCCCACCGACAGGGTGAAGAAGGCCTGATTCATGGCCGCATTGATCACGGCAAACAGCCCCGTCTGCCCGATCTTGGCGGCATCCGGAGCCAGATAGAAGGCAATGCCCCCGCCCGCGCCCGGCAGCGTTACCGAGCGCAGCACCAGGGCCGCCAGAATGAGCAGCAGGCCCAGCATCATGAACTTGACCACCCGCTCCACGCCCTTCTGCACGCCCAGCACGCAGACGCCGCAGCCGATGAGCACCACGAGCGTCATGCCGAGCACCTGCCCCCCGGCATCGCCCAGCGTCGCGCCGAAAAAGGCCCCCACCTCGTCGGGACTCAGCCCGCTCAGCGCGCCCGAGGCCATGTACCAGCAATAGGCCAGCATCCAGCCCGTCACCGTGGTGTAGAACATCATGAGCAGGTAGCTGCCGATGAGCGCGAACCAGCCGCAATGATGCCAGCGCGTGCCCGCCGGTTCCAGCAGACGGAAGGCCAGCCCCATATTGCGCCGTGCGGCACGGCCCACGGCAAATTCCATGATCATGGTCGGCACCATGGCTATCAGGCAGAGCAGATAGATGCCCACGAATATGGCGCCGCCGTAGGCCCCCGTGATGTAGGGAAAGCGCCAGACATTGCCCAGTCCGATGGCGCAGCCCGCCGAAAGCAGCAAAAAACCGAGGCGGCTGCCCAGCATTTCACGTTCCACATGTTCCGACATGGCCCGTTCCTCTTGTGCGTGACCTCTCACACGCCGCCCCTTCCCGGGGCCGCGCGCAGCCGTCTACCATAGCCCAGTCCGTCCCGCGACGCAATGCCGCGTCACCCGAGCGCCCGGGAGGGGCATGGCCGCCCCCGCCGCATGGCCGGCGCATCAGCCGAACAGCTTTTGCAGCCGCTCCACATAGCCCATGATGAAGATGAACAGGATCAGGGCGGGCAGCAGCCAGCGCAGATAGAAGCGCAGACAGACCGGAAAGCGCAGACCGCGCCCGGCATTGGCCTCGGCAAGAAAATTCTCCCAGCCCCAGCCGCGCTGGCGGGTGCAGAAAAAGAGAAAGAGCAGGGTTCCGGCAAAGAGCAGATTGTTGCTGATGAGAAAATCCTCGAAATCCAGGACATTCGTCCCCGGCCCCAGCGGCTGGAAGCCGGACAGGACGTTGAAGCCCAGCCCGCAGGGCAGGGAGGCCAGCCACAATCCCGCCAGATGCAGCGCGGTGGCCCGGCGGCGCGACATGCCCCAGACGTCCATGCTGTAGGAAATGATGTTCTCGAACACGGCAATGACCGTGGACAGGGCCGCAAATCCCATGAATACGAAAAAGAGCGTGCCCCAGATCCGTCCGCCGTCCATGCTGTTGAAGATGTTGGGCAGCGTCACGAAAACCAGCCCCGGCCCGGCGTCGGGCCGCACGCCGAAGGCAAAGCAGGCCGGAAAGATGATCAGGCCGGCCATGAAGGCCACAAGGGTATCCAGCCCCACGATGAGGGCCGCCTCGCCGGTGAGGGAGCGATCCTTCGGCTGGTAGCTGCCGAAGATGGTCATGGAGCCGATGCCCACGGAAATGGTGAAAAAGGCCTGATTCATGGCCGCATTGACGGCCGAGAACAGCCCGGCATCCCGCAGGCGCGAGGCGTCGGGCGCCAGATAGAAGGCAATGCCCTCGCCCGCGCCCGGCAGGGTCACGGCGCGCAGCACCAGCGCCGCAAGGATGATCAGCAGGCCCAGCATCATGCATTTGACCACCCGCTCCACGCCCCGGCGCAGGCCGAGCGCACAGACGGCGCAGCCCAGAACGACAACCACGCTCATGGCCGCAATCTGTACCGCGGGCGAGGCCAGCACCCGCGCGAAAAAGTCCCCCACGCCCGCCGGATCCAGCCCATGCAGCGCGCCCGTGGCCATGTACCAGCAATAGGCCAGCAGCCAGCCGGTCACGGTCGTATAGAACATCATGAGCAGATAGCTGCCGATGAGCGCGAACCAGCCGCAGCGATGCCAGCGCGTGCCCGCCGGTTCCAGAACCCTGAGCGCGCGCCCCATGTTGCAGCGCGCCGCCCGGCCCACGGCCAGTTCCATGACCAGAATGGGCGTCACGGCCAGCAGGCAGAGCAGATAGATGCCCACCAGCGCCGCACCGCCATAAGCGCCGGCAATGTAGGGGAAGCGCCAGACATTGCCCAGACCGATGGCGCAGCCCGCGGACAGCAGCAGAAAGCCCAGCCGGCTGCCCAGCATTTCACGCCCGGCGCTCATGCCGTCTCTCCGCCGTCCACCCGCCGCAGCAGACTGCCGGACTCGCGTGCGGCCTCCACCAGCAGTCCTTCCCAGTCCACGTCCACAAGCCGCCTTTCGTCTAGCAACACCCGGCCGTCCACAAGGGTATGGGTCACCTGTTCCGCACTGCCGCCGAACACCACCCGCCGCACCACATCCTCTCCGGCTTCGCCGACCTTGCCGCCCTCCAGCTTCAGGACAAGCAGATCCGCCTTGCGACCCGGCATGAGCGAGCCGATTTCCCCGGCCAGCCCCAGGGCGCGCGCGCCGCCGATGGTGGCCATTTCCAGCACGGCCTGCGCCGAAAGGGTGGCCGGGCCGCCCTCACGGGCCTCCTGCAGGGCAATGGCCCGTCGCATGACCTCGAACATGTCCAGCGAGGGATTGCGCACCGGATCGTCGCAGCCCAGGGCCACATTGACGCCGGCCGAAAGCATTTCCGGCAGGGACACCAAGCCCTCCCCGCAGATGGGCGCTTCGCCCGGGCAGTGGCAGATGCTGCCGCCGTTGCGCAGGAGCAGGGGCAGTTCCTCGACCCGGCAGACGTCGCACTGACCCAGCACCGTGTCTGGCCCCACAAAGCCGCTGTCCAGCAGCATGCGCAGGGGGCTGACGCCGTAGCGTTCCCGCAGTTCGCGCGCGCTCTCCCTGTCCGGCGCCACGCTGGCGGAGAGCGGCAGCTTCTGGGCGCGGGCCAGCTGGCAGGCCTTGCTGAGCAAAACCTTGCCGCACCAGAGCGGGCCGCGCACGTTCACGCCATAGCGCAGCCTGCCGCCGGCGGCATTGTGCCAGCGCCGGCAGAGCGATTCCGCCTCCTGGATCGCCCTTTCCGTCGGGCGGCAGAGCGGCGCGGGCAAGGACTCCCGGCGGTCGGCCAGGGTCAGGCCCGACACGCCGCGCAAGCCCATGCCGTCCAGCGCCTGAAAAATCATTTCCGCCTGCGTGCCGTCGCCCATGTCCAGCACGGCGGTGGTGCCGCCGCGCAGGAGTTCGGCCGCGCCCAGCGCCGCCGAGGAAAAGGCCGAGGCCCGATCATGCCCGGCCTCCAGCCGCAGGAGGCGTTCCCGCCGGGCGGCGATGCCCGCCTCGGTCGAACGCCGGAAAAGCATGCGATTCAGCCGGGTATGGCACTGCACGAAACCGGGCAGGATCACGCTGCCGCTGGCGTCGATGACGCGCCGCGCCCCTTGCCGGGCGCCGGCCTCGATGGCGGCAATGCGCCCGCCGCTGACCACGAGATCGGCCCGCCGGACAGTGCGCTGCGTGTCCATGCAGATCAGGGTGCCGCCGCGCAGGATCAGATCCGCTTCCATATCAGAGGCTCCGCAGGACAAAGTTGGCGGCAAAGCAGGCCGCCACAATATAGAGGATGGGGCTGACCTCCCGCCCGCGCCCGCTCAGCAGGCGCAGCACCACGAAGGCGATGAAGCCGAAGCCGAAGCCCGTGGCAATGTTGAAGGTCAGCGGCATGCCGATGATGGTCAAAAAGGCGGACAGGGCCACCGTGAAATCCTGAAAACGGATGAGAACCACGTCCTGCATCATGAGCGCGCCCACGATGATCAGCACCGGCGCGGTGGCGTAACCCGGCACCAGGGCCACCAGCGGCGCGAAGAAGAGCGAGAGCGCGAACAGTCCGGCAATGACCACCGCCGTCAGTCCCGTTCGCCCGCCCTGCGTCACGCCCGCCGCGCATTCCAGATAGCTGGTGGCCGTGGTGGCCCCCAGCACGGCGCTGGTCATGGTGCCGATGGAGTCGGTGATGAGCGCGCGATCCAGATGGTCGATATGCCCATCCTCGTGCATGAAGCCCGCCCGGCGGGCCAGACCGATGAGCACGCCCATATTGTCGAAGAGATCCACCATGGTCAGGGTGAAAATGATGGAGAACAGGCCGTGATGCAGCGCGCCCACCAGATCCATCTGGCCGAAGGTCTCCGTGGGCAGCGGAATGTCGAGGCGCACAAGGCTGCCCTCCGGCAGGCTGTTCACGCCGAGCGCCAGCCCCGCCACCGTGATGACCGCGATGCCGATGATCATGGCTCCCGGCACGTCACGGACCATGAGCGCCCCGATGAGAAAGACGCCCGCCACGGCCAGCAGGGTGGGGGCGCTGTTCAGTTTGCCGAGGGCCACGAAGGTGGAGGCGTCCGCCACCACCAGCCCGCAATTCTTCATGCCGATGAAGGCAATGAAGGCCCCGATGCCCACCACGATGGCGTATTTCAGATCCGTGGGCACGGCGTCGATGATCATCTGCCGTACCCGCGTCACCGTGAGCAGCAGAAAAACCACCCCGGAAATGAAGACCGCGCCCAGCCCCGTCTGCCAGGTATAGCCCGCCGGGCCGCAGACGTAATAGGCAAAGAAGGCCGTGATGCCCAGCCCGGGCGCCACCCCCACGGGAAAATGCGCCCACAGGCCCATGATCAGGGTAATGATGACCGTCACCCAGATGGTGGCCGCCACCGCCGACTCGTGCGGCATGCCCGCGTCGGTCAGCATGTTCGGCACCACAAAGATGATGTAGCACATGGCCATGAAGCTGGTCAGACCGGCCAGACATTCCTGCCGGATGCTGGTGCCGTGGGCCGAGAGGCGAAAAAGACGTTCCATCATGGCGAAGCGCTCCTTCTCAAGGGGACTGTCACGCCGGGGGCAGGCACTGGATGCCGCCTGTCGCGGAAAGGCCTGCAACGGCAGGATCCTCCTTGCCGTTGCGGACGCGCACCGGGACACGGCCTACTTGAGAAAGGCCTTCATCCCCGTAAAGATGACCTGGGCGGCAATGGCCGCCAGCAGCAGACCGGTCAGCTTGGCCAGCACGGCAATGCCGGTCTTGTGCAGCACACGTTCCACGCTGTGCGACATGAGCAGCAGGAGAAAAATCCCCGTGGCGGCAAAGAGGAGGGAAAAGACGCCCACCAGCATTTCCCGCAACGTATTGGCCGACGCGCCGATGACCATGATGGCCCCGATGGAGGCCGGCCCCATGCACAGGGGAATGGCCAGCGGCACCACGCTGATGTCGCCCTCCTTCTGGGTGTGCTCCTTGTCCTTCTCCTCGCCCATGAGGGAAACGGCGGTCAAAAAGAGCAGCACCCCCGAGCCGATGCGGAAGGCATCCAATGTGAAGCCGAACAGCGCAAAGATGTGCGCCCCGAACAGGTAAAGCACCAGCCCGATGATGAAGGCCGCCAGCGATGTCTTGAAGGCGGTGGCCGTCTTGCGGCGCCTGTCGTAATCCCTGGTGCCGCTGATGAAGGCGCTGAGCACGGCGGGCGGCGTCATCATGGCGTAAATCTTGATGGTGGTGCTGACAACTTCGCTGATAATGTTCTGATCCATGCAACTGAAACCCTTGTTGGCGAGCCGCTTCCCTTGCCGTGGCCGCACGGGGCACGCGAGCAGGCCGGGAACGCCGTTGCCGCCCCAGACCGATCCTGCGCGCACGAAAAAGCGCCCATGTGCGACGGAAGCCGCCTCGGGCACGTCCGCCCGATATGACCGGCGTGAAGCGCCTTATACGCGCCCTTGTCCTGTCTGCCAAGTCAAAAGTTGCGAAGCTAATCTTCTTCTTTTTTGGTCTTCTTCCAGCGGACGGCTTTGTAGATTATGAAGCCTAATACTAGGAACATTGGAAGCCCGGTTAGAATCGGATTTCCACTCATGCACAAAACTTATACCAGATAAAGGCATAAGCAAGAACAGGAACAGCGATAATAATGAGCAGCAACTTGAGCCAAGGATTTTGAATCTTCATATTCCTCACCTACGGAGAACCAAAAAACGTATCAAACGTGGTATTGATTCGGCGGTTACACCGATATGCTCAGGCGGCCCCGCCGGAAAGCCATTCGCCCCGCATCCCGGCTGCGGCGTCCGGCTCGCTGTCGCCCGCCCGGCACACGCAATGCCCGCGCACCCAGACCGCACGCGGCCAGCCGCGCACCGTCACGCCTTCAAAGGGCGTATAGTCCCCCTGATGCAGGCGGCGGGCCGTAAGCAGGCGCTCTTCCGCCGGATCCAGCAGGCAGATGTCCGCATCAAAGCCGGGTTGCAAATCGCCCTTGCGCTCGCCGCAGCCCAGAAAATGCGCCGGCTGGCTGCACAGGCACTGCACGAGCCGCGAAAGGGTCAGCCGCCCCTTGAGCACCCCTTCGGAAAAAATCAGCGGCAGGCGCGTTTCCACCCCGGGCACCCCGGCCGGACAGGCAAAGGCATCGGCAGCGCCCGCCGCCCACTTGGCCTCAAAGGTCGTGTCGCAATGATCGGAAACCACGGCATCCAGCAGGCCGGATGCCAGCGCCTCCCAAAGGTGACGGGCCTGCCCGGCCTCGCGCAGGGGCGGCAGCATGGTATATTTCAGCCCCTCGGCCGCCCCTTCCTCATAGGCGCTTTCCTCCAGCAGCAAATACTGCGGACTGCTCGCCGCCCAGACCGCCTGCCCCCGCTCCCGCGCCTCCCGCAGGGCGCACAGGGCCTCCCGTGTGGAGAGGGGCAGCAAGCCCGCGCCGCATCCTGCCGCACGCGCCAGCGTCAAGGTCAGGCGCACGGCTTCCTCTTCCACATAGACCGGCGCGGCCAGCGGCCAGCTGCGCACGTCCCTGCGTCCGGCTGCCCGCAATTCCTCTTCCAGCAACTGCGAGACGGCGGGCAGTTCGGGGCGCAGCAACACGCGCGTTCCTCCGTCAGCCGCCGCGCGCAGGGCGCGCACCACACTGGCCGCACCGTCCGGCCTGTCCGCATGCAGCCAGTGCGGGACGGAACCGGACGGGCGTTCGCCGGGCACAAGCTCGGGCAGGCGCACCATGTCCACCGGCAGGGGCGCGGGCATGTCCGTCGCGTCCGCCGCACCCAGCCAGCCGCAGCAGGTCGTCCCGCCCCGCGCCGCGGCACGCCCGGTTTCCGTCAGGCGGTCGGGCAGACAGCGCACGCACACATCCACCGCGCCGGGCATGACATAACAATCCGTGGCGTCCACCACCTCCGCGCCATCTGCGGGCAGGCGCTCGGCCATTTCCACGATGCGGCCATTCTCAAAGGAAATGTCCGCGGCAAACACCCCATCCGGCCGCACGATGCTGCCGCCCTGAAGCACGGTTTTCACGCTTGCCTCCCAAACGCATGTTGCACGCAAGGCACGCCGCCTTGCCGGCGAATGCCCGGCCTTCCCCGTACGGCGGGGAAGCCGCCCTTGTGACGCGCCCATCCCGCCTGCCGCAACGCGGCCCTTTGCCGCCCTTTGCCGCCCTTTGCCGCAAGACGCCGCTGCCGGCGAAAAACGCCCTGCGAGATGTCGCTGCCGCTTCGCCCGATTTTCCCCGGCGCTTGCCCCGCGAAAACAGCGGCCTTCCGCGGACGGCAGGCGTATGCGCCCCGCCCTAGCGGGGCCGCTCCTGCGCCACCCGCGCGCCCACCGGCACGTCGTTGGTGATCCAGACATTGCCGCCGATGACCGCCCCCCGGCCCACGGTGACCCGCCCGAGAATGGTCGCGCCCGCATAGACCGTGACGTTGTCTTCCAGAATGGGATGACGCGCAATCCCCTTGGTCAGGGAGCCGTCCTCGTTCTTGGGGAAGGAGAGCGCCCCCAGGGTCACGCCCTGATAGAGCCGACAGCTGCGCCCGATGATGCAGGTTTCGCCGATGACCACGCCCGTGCCGTGGTCAATGAAAAAATCCTCGCCGATGGTCGCGCCGGGATGAATGTCGATGCCCGTGTGGGAATGGGCCATTTCGGACATGATGCGCGGCACCAGCGGCACGCGCAGCATATACAGCTCATGGGCAATGCGATGATGCAGCATGGCGTGCATGGACGGATAGCAAAAAATCGTCTCCCCCGGGCTGGTGGCCGCCGGGTCGCCCTCATAGGCGGCCTGGGCATCGCCGGCAAGCAGCGAGCGGATATGCGGCAGCCTGTCCATGAACGCCAGGGCCAGTTCGCGGCTGTCCTCGCGGCATTGCTCGCAGCCGTCGTGCGTGCCGTCACAGGAAAAGCATTTGCCGCATAAAATTTGCCCGGACAAGAGGCGGTAGATGCTGTCCAGATTGGCCGCCACATGATAGCGCAGGCTTTCGCGCACCGGCTCCACACCGAAATAGCCCGGGAAAATGGCGGCGCTCAGCCTGTCCATGATCTCCCTGAGCGTCATCAGGGACGGCATGGGCGCGCCCTTGGCCGGACAATGCCAGACCCGGGACAGCGACTCGTCGTGGCACAGCCGCTCCACCACCGTTTCCAGACGCTGCATGGCCGGAGTCCGAAGCTCGTGATTATCGTTCATGGCACATCCTTTTTTTGCGCAGTGTACACGGCAGCGCCCTTTGCCGCAATCACCGGCGCCCGCTCCCCCCCGCCGGCCCGCCAAAAAAGAGCTTGTGCGGGACGGTAAAAAAACTTATCCTCTCACTTTGCAAAAATTCATTCGCCGACGGAACATCCGTTGCGAGAGGAGATTCTCATGCGTATACGTTTTCTGGCCCTCCCCCTCCTGCTGCTCAGCCTGCTGTGCGCCGCCTGCCAGCAGGGCGAGGAAAAAGCCTCCGGCGCCAACTTTGCCGTGGTGGACATCGTGCGCGTCATGCGCGACAGCGAACCGGGCAAGGCCGGCATCAAGTATCTGGAAAGCCTGCAGGCCGACATCCAAAAGCAGCTTGACGACATTCAGGCCGGCCTCGAAAAGGATCCGGACAATGAAGATCTGCAAAAGCAGCTGCAGACCGTCTACATGAATGCCCAGCAACAGATGGGCGAGGAACAGCAGAATGTGCTCTCCCAGCTCCAGAATGTGACCAAGCGCGTCATGGACGATTTTCGCAAGGCCAAGGGCTATGATCTGCTGTTCAGCGCCGAAACCCTGTCCTCCTATGACGAAAAGCTGGACGTGACCAACGCCCTGCTCGAAGAAATGAACAAGCAGAAGGTTACCTTCGTCCCGCTCGACAATCCCGCCGACGAAGCCCCCAAGGCCGATGCCCCCGCGGACAAGAAGGCTGACGCTCCGGCTGACACGAAGACGGAAGCTCCCAAGCAATAACTCTCGCCAGCCCAGCTGCCCCGCTTCGGCGGGGCTTTTTTTATGAGGGAGGAAGCGCCTCCTCCGGCGGCGTCGCTCCGCCAGCCTTGACGGTAGGGCATACATAAGGCAGGCTGATCGCCGAGGTACGACATGCGAATCATCTGCACCGCCATTCTGCTTTCCTGCCTGCTCCTGCCCGCCGCCTGCTCGAGCGACGGAAACAACAATACGTATTCCTCGGCGGCTCCGGTACGCGTCACCCCCGTCACCCGGCAGAGCCTGCCGCGCCTGCTCCATGTGGTGGGCAACGTCAAGGCTTCCGCCTCCGTGGCCGTGACCCCCCGCGTCACCGGCGAAATCCGCGAAATCCACTTTACCGAAGGGCAGGACGTCAAGGCCGGCGATCCCCTCATCACCATCGATCCCCGCCCCTTTGAAGCCGTCCTGCGCGAAAAGCGCGGCCTGCTCGCCAAATCGCAAGCCCAGCTCACCAAGGCCCTGGACGACCGGGGCCGCTACGGCAAATTGGTGGGCGGCGGCTACGTCAGCCGCGAATCCTACGAACAGACCGCCACCGAAGCCGCAGCCCTCAAGGCCACCGTGCAATCCGACAAGGCCGCCGTGGAAAGCGCCGAACTCGACCTCTCCTATTGCCGCGTGACCGCCCCCATCAGCGGTCGCGTGGGCGCGCTCGCCGTGGACAAGGGCAATATGGTGCAGGGCAATACCACCACCCCGGTGGTCACCATCGATACCCTCTCCCCCATCTATGTGACCTTCTCCGTGCCGGAACGCCACCTTTCCGTCATCCTCGACCGCATGCGCCTGGGGCCGGTACACTTCACCGCCACCCCCACCGGCGGCAAAGCCGCCGACGGCCTCCTCACGCTTGTGGACAATGAGGTCGATACCCGCACCGGCACCATCCGTCTGCGCGGCACCTTCCCCAACACCGATCGCAGCCTCTGGCCCGGACAGTTCGTGGCCGTTGACCTCCCCCTCGGTCAGGCCGACAATGCCCTCACCGTCCCCGCCACCGCCGTCCAGTCCGGCCGCGACGGCGCCTACCTCTACATTGCCGATGACGACAATACCGCCGCCCTGCGCAGCATCCGCGTCCTCTTTGAACACGAGGGGCGCTGCGTCGTCGAAGGCGACCTCAAGGAAGGCGACCGCATCGTCGTCGAAGGCGTCGTCCGCCTCGCCCCCGGCCTGCCCCTCAAGGTGCTCGAAAACTAATTTTCATTGTATTGAAATATGAGGAAATAGTGAGGGGGGAGAGGGAAACCGTGCTGAAAAACGGTTCCCCTCTCCCCCCTCCCTTCCCCAAAGGTTTGCCGGGGCATGCCCGGCAACGAGGCCCGGCAGCGCGTCCCTCACCCCAGCCAAAGCCTGAAAGCACCATACCGACACGCCCGTCGTGTGCCCCGAACGGGGATACGCCGTTGCCCCCTGCCGCCCCATCTCCGCCCAGCGCTCCCCACCATCCTGCCCGACGCCGCCCGCACGCCCGCCTGCGGGACATGACGCGCGACAGGGAAAAGCTGCTGGGGACGCCTGACGAGAGACGCTCCCCACAACGAAAGGCTGCCCCAGGGCGGGATTGGGCAGTGTAGAGAGGTGCAGAGGCGAAGCTGTCGATGCCCGTAGCTTCCTGCGTCACAACGGGCACGCCCCTCGGGATTTGATCGCCCTCAGGGCAGGCGGCCAAGCCCGGACGCCGGGCCGAAACCGTCATCCGGCGCCGAAAAAGAAAACCCAAGGCCGCCGCCGGCCCGCCGGGTGACGGAACGGATACGCGATGCCCTGCCGTGCCACGGGATAAGGCATTGACCTTGCAAAGTTTTTGGGAAGGGAGGCGCTCGGGGAGGGAGACCTTTAGTTCACAAAAGGTCTCCCTTCCCGAAAAAGAGCGTTACCGGCTAGTTGCCGTTTTTTTCGGGGCTGCCTTTTTTCATGACGATCTGGCCGTCGATGATGCCGCCTTCTTCGGTGAGCAGGCAGGGCGTATGCAGGGTGCCGTCCAGCACGCCTGAGCCGTGGACAACGGCGCGCCGTTTGGTGGTCACGTCGCCGCGCAGATTGCCGGAAAGCATGAGTTCGCCCACCTGAAAGGTGCCTGAAATCTGGGCGTCCTTGCCGACGATGAGTGTGCCGTCGCTGGTGATTTCTCCGGAAAAGATGCCGTCAATGCGCACTGCGCCCTGAAAGGTCAGCTTGCCTTCATAGACGGTTCCCGCACCCAGAAAAGCATTGATTTCGTCCTTGCCCACGCTCAACCCCCATTTGGCCATATGTGTTATCCTTTGAACATGAAGCGCCGCATGGAGACATTCAGCACGATGCCCAGCAGCGTGAAATTGACCACGGTGGCGCTGCCGCCGTAGCTGATAAACGGCAACGGAATGCCCACCACCGGCATGAGTCCGATGACCATGCCCATGTTGATGACAATCTGTGAGAAAAAGTAAAAGAAAACCCCCACCACAAGCAAGCTGCCGAAGCGATCCTTGGCCTGCATGGCCGTGGAGAAAATGGACAGCAGAAAGAGGGAAAAGAGGGTCACGAGGGCCACGCAACCCACGAAGCCCCATTCCTCGCCGAAGACGGCCACGGCAAAGTCGGAATGCCGTTCCGGCAAAAAGCGCAATTTTCCGGCCGTGCCCTCGGTGAAGCCCTTGCCCCACATTTGCCCGGAGCCGATGGCAATGAGGGATTGCAGAATGTGGTAGCCCGCGCCGCGCGGATCGGAACCGGGATCGAGGAAGGTGAGGATGCGTTGACGCTGGTAGTCATGCATGACCACGAACCACATGAGGGCGGCCACGCAGGGTACGGCCAGCAGGCAGGTCTTGAGCACATAGCCGCGCAGGCCGTGAAAGAGGATCATGCCGCCCATGATGAGGAGCACCAGAGTGCCGGTGCCGAGATCCGGCTGTTCCAGGATGAGGGCACAGGGAATGAGTCCCACCATGAGCACCTTGAAAAAGTCCTTCCAGCCCAGGGAGCGATTGTGCTGGGCGAGGATGCGGGCCGTCAGGGCCAGCACGGCCAGTTTGGTGGGTTCCGAGGGCTGGAGGTTCATGAAGCCCAGGGAAATCCAGCGATTGGCCCCCATTGCCGTCACGCCGATGACCGGCACGAGCAGAAGCAGGCCCACGCAGACCAGCCAGAACGGCCAGGCCAGATTGCGAATTTGGCGGTAATCGAAGCACATGGCCGCGATCATGCAGCCCAGACCGCACAGCCCCCAGATCAGCTGCTTCTGATAGAAGCTGGAAAAGCTCAGTCCCTCCTCCACCCGGATGGCGCTGGCGGAGAAAAGGTTGCCCACGCCCACGAAAAACAGCAGGGTCATGCAGGCGAGGAGGCTCCAGTTGAGATGACTGAGAAGGCGCTTGTCCATAACGTCTCCTGCGGCTACCGCGAGGTGAGGGGCGTGGGCGGCGCGGACGGTTCGATGACTCTGCCGCGCGGGGCGGTGCGTCGGGCAGGCGCGGGGGCGTCCCCGGCAGGGGGCAGGGTCGGCCCGGGGGCCTGCACGGTACGCCGGACGCCGCGTCTTTGCGCCTGCCGGCCTTCGGGAACGGGCCGCATGAGGCCCGGCAGATCGAGCGGCGCCAGCGCGGCATTGCGGGGAATGGCCTCTTCGCCCGGGGAGGCGGCCAGCACCTGCTGCACGCCCGTATCCGGGCCGAAAAGATGCTCATAGACCTTTCTGGCCACCGGCCCGGCCACGCTGGAACCGCCGCCGCCGTGTTCCACCATGACAATGACCACATAGGCCTTGCCGTTCTTGTAGCCCCAGGTGGCGATCCAGGCATGGTCGCGCTGGGCGTATTCCATTTCCGCCGTGCGCAGGCGGCGTTCGCCGCTCATCTTGAGCTTGACGACCTGGGCTGTGCCTGTCTTGCCGCCCATATCGGCGTCCTTGCGGCCCACCACGCGGGCCGTGCCGCCGCCGGCGGTCTTGCGCATGGCTTCCACGATGAAGCGCAGGGTTTCCGGCTTGCCGGGAATTTTTCCGCGCACTTCGCGGGAGGCGTCGTTGAGCAGCTGCGGCTTGAGCAAATCGCCGCCATTGAGCAGGGCCGAGACATAGACGGCCATTTGTACCGGCGTCACAAGGGTGTAGCCCTGACCGATGGAGACATTGTAGGTTTCGCCGCGTACCCACGGGGCATTGAAGCGCCGGCGTTTCCATTCGCGAGATGGCACGAGGCCGGAGCGTTCATGCGGCAGATCGATGCCCGTGGGCGCGCCGAAGCCGCTGGCCTTGGCAAAGGCTTCCAGCTTGTCGATGCCCAGCCGTTCGGCCATGATGTAGAAATACACGTCACAGGAATTGATGAGCGCGGATTCCAGATTCATGCTGCCGTGACCGCCGCGTCGCCAGCAGCGGAAAATCTGGTTGCCCAGCTTGACCTGACCGGGACAGAAGACGGTTTCATGACGGCTGATGCCGTTTTCCAGAAAAAACGCGCCCATGAGCAGCTTCCAGACCGAGCCGGGCGGATAGACGCTCTGGATGACGCGATTTTGCAGGGGGTAGCGGTTGCTGGTGCGCAGGGCGTCCCAGTCGCGTCGGGAGATGCCCGCGGCGAACAGGTTGTTGTCGTAGGCCGGCGAGGTGACCAGCGCCCGCAGCTTGCCCGTATCCGGTTCCATGACCACCACGCAGCCCGCCTCGCCCATGAGGGCATTCCAGGCGGCTTCCTGCAAATCCCGATCAAGGGACAGACTGATCTCCTCGCCGCTGCGGGGTTCCTCGCGCAGGGTCTTGCCGAGCATGCGCCCGTGAGCATCCACTTCCACGCCATAGAGGCCCTTGCGGCCCCGCAGGCGTTGTTCCAGCTTGAATTCCAGCCCCTGCTTGCCCACCAGATCGCCCATGGCCAGTGCCGGGTCCTTTTCCATCTCCTTTTCATTGGCTTCGGCCACATAGCCCAGCACATGGGCAAAGAGTTCCTTTTCCGGGTAGCTGCGCTTGCTGTGCACGGAGATTTCCAGTCCGGGCCAGTCGATGAGTTCGGCCTCGATGCGCGCCACCAGCTCGAAGTCCATGTCCGTCACCATGAGCAGCGGCTCAAAGGATTTTACCTTGAAGCGGTCGATCTGGTACTTTTCCCAGACCTGTTCCAGCGGAATGTCCGTCCATTGGCTGATCTGGGCCAGGGTGGCGGGAATGTCCTGACAGTCCTCGCGGATGAGGGCCAGACCGCAGGCGGTACGGTTGTCGGCCAGCACCTTGCCCGTATCGTCAAGAATGCGGCCGCGCGGGGCGAAGATGCGTTCCTCGCGCAGGCGGTTGGCCTGGGCCTGCCGGGAGAAGTCCTCTCCCTTGTGCATCTGCAGGTACCAGAAGCGGGAAACAAAGACGAAAAAGAAGACGGCCACCAGCCCCTGCAGGAGCAAGGCCCCGGTACGGGGCGGCTGATAGCCTTCATTGTCCACCTGCTGCGGGCCGAACCAGCGGAAGCGCCGGGGCTTCTCCGGCGTCTGGGTCAGGGGTGCGGGCGGCGTGGCGGCCAGGGGCTTATTCTTCACGAGGCAGTATCCAGCGGCGCAGGGCGGCCAGCAGCCACCAGGCCACCGGCACATAGAGCGCCTGAATGAGACTTTTATCCAGCGTTGCCCGCATATCGAAGGCGGGCACATCCTGCAGGGGCGCCATGAGCCAGGCGACGCCGAAATAGGCCGCGCCGAACCATGTGGAGAGCAGGAGCACAAAAAACAGGTTGTTCACTTCAAACAGCCAGCGCCCCAGTTTGTAGAGCAGCACAAGTGCCGTATACCAGACCACGCTGCTGCCGAAAAGGGCCGTGCCCATCCCCTCCTGCAAAATGATGAAGGTGGGCAGCAGCCAGGCCAGGTTGCGATAGTCCCGATCCTCCAGCAGGATGATCAGCCCCACGGAAAAGGCGTCCAGTCCCGGCACGGCGGACTGCAGGGCTATGCCCGCCATGAGGAAGGCGGCCCACCAGATGACATGGCGCAGGGCGTTCATGGCAGGGGCTGGGCCGTGGCGGGCAGGGGCGGCCCCACAAATTCCGGCGGCGGCCCGCTGGGCAGGTTGGGACGGACGATGCCGGTGGACTCCAGCAGCAGCACTTCCTCAAGGGTGCGCAAATCCACCAGCGGCTGGGCCTTGATGGTCAGAAACTGATTGTAGTTGGACGGTTCGGCGCTGATGACGCGGGCCACGGGCACGCCCTTGGGATATTTGCCGTCCAGCCCTGAGGTCACCAGCACTTCGCCCGGGCGTACCGGCGTGCCCAGCTGGGCAAAGCGCACCTCGAGGGGCTGATGCACGCCCTGCCCCGAAAGGATGCCGGACACGCGCCCTTCCTGCGAAAAGACGGCAATGCGGCTGCCCGGATCCGTGAGCAGGAGGACGGTGGCCGAATGGGGACTGGCCCGCAACACCCGGCCCACCAGACCGAGCTGGGTCACCACGGGCGTTCCCGGTCGGCCCCCGGTGCTGTAGCCCCGGTTGATGGTGATGCTGTCCAGCAGACCGTTGGGGCCCATGCGTCCGGCCAGCACGCGCGCGCCCACCGGTTTCCAGGCCTCGTCCAGGGGCAGCTCCAGCAGCTTGCGCAAACGCCGCAGTTCGGCCAGTTCCTCGCCGGTGGCCATCATGCGGGCTTCCAGCTCCTCAAGGCGCTGCTTGAGCCGCTGGTTTTCCTCACGCACGCCCACCAGATCGAAATAATGATCCCAGGTATCGCCGACGCTCCGCTCAATGGCGTGGACAAAGGTCAGCACGGTTCCCGTGACTTCCAGGCCCAGCATGCCGGCAAAATCGTCCAGGGCGCGCGTCCGCTGATTCCAGGTGAACATGCCCAGAAAGAGGATGAGCAGCGTTCCCGCAATGAGGAGAAGTCGGCGAAAGGTCACAGGCGGTTCCGTCTTGCAGCACAGACCGGCATGCCCCGGCCCGGCGCGCACCGGGCGGGAATGCGCAAGCCCTCCGGCGCATCCGATGAGGGTCGCGCGGAGGGCAGCCGGAAAAAGGGGCGGTCGCGCAGGCGTTCCTGGCCCTTTCCCCTGCGCCGCCGGCAGGGCGAGCGGGCAGCCGGTCTGTCAGCCTGTCCGGCGGACAGGCCGTTTTATGGCATCATGTCAAACGTGGCCAGGCCCGCCCGGCGGAAGAGGGCGCCCCTCTCCCCGTATCGGGACGGATTGCGGCCACGCCCGGCCCAAGCGGCGGGCGCTCGGCCAGGCTGCCTAATCAATGCACACTTCCTTGAGTACGCCCAGATTGTCCAGCGCCTTGCCGGTACCCACGACCACGGTGGAGAGCGGGTCATCCACCACGGTAATGGGCAGGGACGTTTCCTCGCGCAGCAGCTGATCCAGTCCCTTGAGCAGCGCGCCGCCGCCGGTGAGCACAATGCCGCGATCCACGATATCGGCGGCCAGTTCCGGCGGGGTCTGCTCCAGGGCGATGCGCACGGCCTGCACGATGCTGTCCACCTGTTCGGATATGGCCTTGCGCACTTCCTCGGACGTGATGATGATGTTCTGCGGGATGCCGGTCACGAGGTCGCGGCCCTTGACTTCGAGCTGCTGTTCGGGATCCAGCGGATAGGCCGAGGCGATCTTGATCTTGATTTCCTCAGCCGAGGACTCGCCGATAAGCATATTGTACTTGCGCTTGACGTGGGTCATGATGGCTTCATCCATCTTGTCCCCGCCCACGCGCACGGAACGCGAATAGACGATGCCCGCCAGCGAGATGACGGCCACTTCCGTGGTGCCGCCGCCGATATCCACCACCATGTTGGAAGTGGGTTCCTGAATGGGCAGATCCGCACCGATGGCCGCGGCCATGGGTTCCTCGATGAGGTAGACTTCGCGCGCGCCGGCGGACTGGGCGGATTCCTTGACCGCGCGCTTTTCCACCTGGGTGATGCCGGTGGGTACGCAGATCATGATGCGCGGACGCACCAGCCGGCGGGAATTGTGCACCTTGGCGATGAAGTGGCGCAGCATGGCTTCGGTCACTTCAAAATCCGCAATGACGCCGTCCTTCATGGGACGGATGGCTTCTATATTGCCGGGAGTACGCCCCAGCATGCGCTTGGCGTCATGCCCCACGGCCAGCACGACCTTGTTGCCGCGCGAATCATTCTTGACGGCCACCACGGACGGTTCGCGCAGTACGATGCCCTGCCCCTTCACATAGACGCAGGTATTGGCCGTACCGAGATCAATGGCCAGATCATTGGAGAAAATTCCCAGAGCGAAATCCAGAATCTTGGACATGGATGATGCTTGCCTCGTTTTCGTGGTATGCGTATGGTTGCGGCTGCCAGAAACAACGGCAACGGGCCGCACGGGCAGGAGTGGGAACAGCGATCGCCGCACCATACACGGAGGTTCAGCCGCTTTTGTTCGACTAAAACGAAACGCAAGTCAAGCGATTGAAGGGACGGTACAAAAATTTTCCCTGCCGTCCGCAACCGCGCGACAAGGCAGACAAGGCTGAATTTCATGCTTCTCTGGCATACTCTGGCCACCTGGTTCCGCCGCCGCTACGGCAAACGGGTGCAAAAAATTCCACTGGACGCCCGCTCATCCTGCCCCAACCGGGATGGCACGCTTTCCCGGGCGGGCTGCATTTTCTGCAATGCCGATGGTTCCGGCTCGGGGCTGGGCGGGCTGACGCTGGCCGAACAGTGGCGCATCTGGCGCGACAAGTACACGGCCACGGATGATGACCGTCTGTTCATGGCCTATCTGCAGGCCTTTTCCAATACATACGGCCCCGCAAAACGGCTGGCCCGCCTGCTGGACGAGGTGCGCTCCCTGCCGGGCTGCATGGGTCTTGCCGTGGGCACGCGCGCGGACTGTCTGGACAGGGAGAAACTGGCCCTGCTGGCGGGCTGCGGCCTGCCGGAAATCTGGCTGGAATTGGGCCTGCAGAGCGCATCAGACGCCACCCTGGCCCGCCTCAACCGGGGCCATGACGCGGCCTGCGTGGCCCGCGCCGTGCAAGCGGCCGCCGCGCACGGCCTGCAGGTCTGCCTGCACCTCATGGCCGGCCTGCCCGGCGAGACGGAACGGGATTTTCTGGCCTCGCTGGATTGGGCGCTCGCGCTGCCCATCGCAGGCCTCAAGCTGCACAACGTCTATGTGCCGCGCGGCACGGCGCTGGCCGCTGCCTGGGCGGCGGGCCGCTATCTGCCGCCGGGCCGCGACGAATATGTGGATCTGCTTTGCGCCGCCCTGCCGCGCATCCCCTCCCGCATCGTCCTGCATCGCCTGCAGGCCGACCCGGCCCCGGGCGAGCTGCTGGGGCCGGCCTGGGCCGCCGACAAGCGCGGCGTCATTACCGATATCCGGCGGGCGCTGGCCGCCCGCAACCTCTGGCAGGGCTGCCGGGCCGACGTGCCCGACGGGCGGCCGGACTGGTACGGCGGCTGAGAAGGCCGTCAGCCTGTTCGGCAGGCAAGGCAAGCGATTCGTGAAGCGTGCCGCAGCGGCAAATCGTCCCGCGCGCGAACACGCAAGGCAGAGCCGCCGTCCTTCCTACCGGCGCAGATCTGGGGCACGCACGGTCAAAACGGACGACGCCAGTCCAGCCTGCCCCGGATCCCGCGGCGTCGCGGGCCACATAACGCCAATGTGCCCGCGCTGTGCGTCCTATTCCCCGTCCTCGCCCGCGGCGGTATCGAAGAAATCAGCGATCATTTCCGTCACGATATCCAGATAACGCGGCAGATCGCGGTCAAAGATCTCCGGCGAGACGAGAGCTTCCACGGAAAAGCGCAGGGCAAAGCCCTCATCGTCGTCATAGACGATGACCTTGCCCACCTTGTAGGTCTGGGAAAGGGCGGCGGCCAGCGCATAGCAGGCTTCATGCAGTTCCTCGTCAATGTCCTCGAAGCCCGCGCCGAGGGAGATATAATTCGGGTCATCGTCGTCGTGGAGCAGGGTCATGGAAATGTCTTCGTGGGTGAAGTGAATGTCCCCGTCCTTGTCGGCTTCGGCCTGAATGTTGTGACGCTGGATGATTTCCAGCAGTTCCTGAGTGGTCATGACGGCTCCTTGCGTTCTGAAGCGACCGACCGCGAGGGTCAGCCCTTGGGATTGATGATGGCGCTGTTCTCGTTGAGAGCGGCATCCTGATTGATGCGCCGGCAGATCTTCTGGAAACGGGCATTGACCGCCTGAAAGAGCTTCAGACGGGCGGCAAGGCCCGGGCCTGCGGCGGCCATGTCCGCCTCGACGCGCTCCCTCGCCCAGCGGTAGAGGGCCGCATCCAGGCTGTTGCACTCGGCGGCCAGCGCCCTGTCCTCCGCGCTGACGGGCGCAAGGCCCGCCGGGTTGAGCATGTTCTGCGGCTCGTAAAAGAGTTCCTTCAGGCCGATGCGGTCGGCCAGCATGAGCAGCGAGGCGTCAAAATGATCCTGCACGCCGAAGAAGAAGAGATGTTCCAGATTGTGCCGGGCCAGATCCAGCAGTTCGTCCCCGGGCACGTCCTCGCGAAAGCAGTGGGCCAGGGTGTGGGTCATGAAGTTCCGTCCCCGGTAGCGCAGGCCCTTTTCCCGGCTGGTGAGATAGTCCCGGAAGCTCACCGAACCGTCATTGAGGCGGGCATACAGATGATTCTTCGGCCAGAGCTTCTGGAAGCGGTATTCGGAAATGATGCGGGCCACCGGTTCGCGCAACAGGGTAAAGATGCGGATTTCCCGATCATAGAAGCGGGGCGGATGCACGGACTGGGGCATGAGGTGCCCGATGATCAGCCGGATGGGGGCCAGTTCCGCGTCCGTCAGTTCCCGGCAGCGGGCGTAGTCCTCGCGGCGATAGATGCTCAGGATGGCTTCGGGCGCGAAGTTGGCCCGCAGCACGCTGTTGAGCGTCGTGCCGCCGGTACGCGGCAGATGCAGAAAAAAGAGCATGGGTTCCATAATCCGTCCTTGAGACCCGGCGGGGGAAACATGGGGCATGTTACATGGCGCGCGCGTCGCAGGCAAGGCCAAGACTTGCGTGTTGCCGGGCAGTCTGGCATACTTCCGCGACAAGCCGCGGGACGACGGCCCCGTGCGGCGGGGCGTGGCCACAATGCCCGGAAGGAGCCATTATGCGGGCGGAACTCCTGCTTTTCGACATCGGCAATACCTCCACCAAGATCGGCCTGGCCGGGCGGGAAGGGGTGCTCGCCACCTATGCCCTGCGCACCGATGTGGAACAGACCGCCGACAGTCTGGGTCTGAATCTGCTTGCCCTCTGCCGGCATGCGGGGCTGGTGCTGGAAAGCGTGCGCGCCTGCATGGTGTCTTCGGTTGTGCCGGATTTCGCGCCCGTGCTGCGCGAGGCGCTGGGACGCTATGTGGATCGCCCGATTTTCTTTGTGCCCGCCGACATGCCCCTGCCGCTCGAAAACCGCTATGCCCGCCCGGAGCAGGTGGGCGCGGACAGGCTGGTGGGGGCCTATGCGGCCCGACGCCTCTATCCCGAACCGGAATCCCTCATGGTGGTGGACTTCGGCACGGCCGTGACCTTTGACTGCATCTCAGGCAATGCCTATGAGGGCGGGCTGATCTTTCCCGGCCCCAAGACCGCGCTGGCGGCGCTGGCCCGCCATGCCGCCCAGCTCATGCGCGTGGATCTGGAGGTGGATGCCCTCACGCCCGCCGTGGGGCGCGACACCATCACCAGCATACAGCATGGCCTTGTGTTCGGCTTTGTGGGCATGGTGGAAGGGCTTGTGGCCCGGCTGCGCGCCCAGCTGCCGGGCTGCACGCGGGTGCTGGCCACCGGCGGCTTTGCCCGCTCCATCGCCCGCTTGAGTCCGGTTTTTGACGAGGTGCTGCCCTCCCTTCTGCTGGAGGGCCTGCGCCGCCTGTTTTATGAGCGCCGCCCCGTGTAGGGAGAGGCCGCATTTTTTTGCCGCACGCTGCGCATGGGCGCGCGAGACGGCCTTTTGCGACACCGCCTTCCCCGGGGAAGGCTCAACTCAAAGGAGCAGCCATGAGCAGCATTGCCTCTGTCTATGGTCGCGAGATTCTCGATTCGCGCGGCAATCCCACCGTTGAAGTTGAAGTGACCCTCGAATCCGGCCACAGCGCCCGCGCGGCGGTGCCCTCCGGCGCCTCCACCGGCAGCCGCGAGGCCCTGGAAATGCGCGACGGCGACAAGGAGCGCTTCGGCGGCAAGGGCGTGACCAAGGCCGTGGAAAACGTCAACGGCGAAATCGCCGACGCCCTGCTCGGCCTGGACGTGCTGCATCAGGTGCAGCTCGACAATACCCTCATTGATCTGGACGGCACGGACAACAAGAGCCGCCTCGGCGCCAATGCCATGCTCGGCGTGTCCATGGCCTGCGCCCGCGTGGCCGCCGACTACCTCGGCCTGCCGCTGTACAAATATCTGGGCGGGGTCAACGCCAAGGTGCTGCCCGCGCCCATGATGAACGTCATCAACGGCGGCGCGCACGCCTCCAACAATCTGGACATTCAGGAATTCATGATCATGCCCCTGCGTGCCCAGAGCTTCCGCGACGCCCTGCGCATGGGCGCGGAAATCTTCCATGTGCTCAAGAAAATTCTGGAAAAGGACGGGCATTCCACCGGCGTGGGCGACGAGGGCGGCTTCGCCCCCAACTTCAAGAATCATGACGAGGCCTTCAGCTACCTCATCAAGGCCATTGAGGAAGCGGGCTACAATCCCGGCAGCGAAGTGGCGCTGGCCATTGACGCCGCGGCCTCGGAATTCTATCAGGACGGCAAATATGTGCTCAAGGGCGAAAACCTCAGCCTCAACAATGCCGAAATGGCCCAGTGGCTGGAAGAATTCACCCGCAAGTATCCCCTCATCTCCATCGAGGACGGCATGGCCGAAGGCGACTGGGACGGCTGGAGCATGCTGACCGGCAGCCTGGGCGACCGCATCCAGCTGGTGGGCGACGACGTCTTTGTGACCAATCCCGCCATCCTGGCCGAGGGCATTGCCGAGGGCGTGGCCAACTCCATCCTCATCAAGCTCAACCAGATCGGCACGGTCACCGAAACCCTGGACACCATTGAAATGGCCAAGGAAGCCGCGTACACCACGGTCATTTCCCACCGTTCCGGCGAAACCGAGGACAGCTTCATTGCCGACCTCGCCGTGGGCGTCAATGCCGGTCAGATCAAGACCGGTTCGCTCTGCCGCTCCGAGCGCATGGCCAAGTACAATCAGCTGCTGCGCATCGAGGAGGAACTGGGCGACGGCGCGGAATTCTTCGGCCCCATGCTGGCCGAATATTACACGCTGGACGAACAGGATTAGGCGTCCAGCGACTGCAGGCCCCCGCCCCGGCCGCGCGCGGCATGCGCCGCCGGGACGGGGGCTTCTCCCCGGGAAAGAAATTGTCATGGCCGCTCCCCTCACCGCCTACGGCCTGCTGATCGCGGCCATTGTGGCCGAGACCTTTGCCACCTCCTGCCTCAACGCCTCGCAGCAGCTCTCCCGACTCTGGCCCACCCTGGGCAGCATCGCGGGCTACTGCGTTTCCTTCTATTGCCTCTCGCAGGTATTGCGCTATCTGCCGGTGGGCATCGCCTATGCCATCTGGTGCGCGCTCGGCATCATCCTCGTCACCCTCATGGGCTATGTCTGGTTCGGGCAGAAGATGGATCTGCCCGCCCTCATCGGCATGGGCCTGATCATCGCCGGCGTGCTGATCATCCACCTCTTTTCGCGCACAGCGACCCACGGCTGAGCCGCCGGCAAAGGCCGCCCCGTGCGGCGCGTCCCGGGAAGCCCTGTCGTCCTGCGAGCGTCACGGCTCACCCGCTGCAGACAGAAAAAGCGGCCCCCGAACCATTCGGGAGCCGCCGTTGTTGCGTCAGCCTGATCGCAAACGCTTCCGTCTAGTAGGCGTGATCGTCCTTCAGATCCTCACCGGTCACCGGCTTGCGGAAGAGGTGATAGGCCCAGGCCTGATAGATCAGCACGATGGGCACCATGACCAGCGCCACGCCCAGCATGATCTTGAGGGTCAGCTCGGAGGACGAGGCATTGTAGGCCGTGAGCGTGGCCGCCGGATCCAGCGAGGAAATGATCATGCCCGGGAACATGCCCGCCACGCCGAAGAAGGTTACGCCCACGATGAAGAGGCCGCTGCAGGCCCAGGCCAGCCAGAGCCGGCCGTCGCGCAGCATGATCCGCACGCCCACCAGACCGGCCAGCGCCAGCAGGGGCAGCAGGAAGAGCGCGGGCTGGGCGAAGTAGTTGTCAAACAGCCGGGTAAACTTGGCCGTCAGCCCCAGGAAGACCAGCAGCAGGAAGAGCATGATGGGCCAGAGCAGGCTGGCCGTGGCCAGCGCCCTGAGCTGCAGATCCCCTTCGCTCTTGATGGCCAGCCACAGCGCGCCGTGCTGCATGAACATCACGAGGAAGAAGATGCCCCCCGCCAGCCCGTACAGGTTCAGCAGACTGATGAGGCCGCCATAATACACGCCCTGCGCATCCACATGGATGCCCATGAACAGATTGGCAAAGGCCACGCCCAGCAGGATGGAGGGCACAAGGTTGGAGATGAAGTGCACGATGTCCCAGAAGCCGCGCCAGGCCGCGCTTTCCACCTTGCCGCGAAACTCGAAGGACACGGCCCGGAAAATGAGCGCGAACAGCAGGAGCAGCAGGGGCGCATAGAGGGCGCTGAACATCACCGCATAGACCTTGGGAAAGGCCGCGAAGGTCACGCCGCCCGCCGAAATGAGCCACACCTCGTTGCCGTCCCAGAACGGCCCGGCGGCATTGTACATGATGCGCCGCTCCTCCTCGGTCTTGCCGAGACAGGGCAGCAGGGAACCAAGGCCCAGATCAAAGCCGTCCAGCACAAAATACACGGCCCAGAGCAGCGCCCAGAGGATGAACCAGACAATTTGCAGTGTTTCCAGCATGACTAGACCTCCTCAGGCCCCTTGCAGGCATACTTGCGCAACAGCCAGATGTCCAGCACGCCCAGCAGGGTGTACACGACGATGAAGCCGATGAGCGAAAAGAGCACATTCCCGGCAGGCACCGGGGACACGGCATCGCTGGTGCGCATGAGATTGTAGACGATCCACGGCTGACGCCCCATTTCGGCCACCAGCCAGCCAAGGGCAATGCTGATGTAGGGCAGCGGAATATTCCAGACCAGCGCCTTCATCAGTCCGCCGCAGGGCATTTCCCGCTTGCGCTGAATGGTGGCCGCCGCCGCCAGAATCAGGAAGACGACGCCAAGCCCCACCATGATCCGGAAGCCCCAGAACACCGGCCCCACCGGCGGCCGGTCCTCCTTGGGGAAGTCCTTGAGGCCCTTGACCTCGGCACCGGCGTCGCCATAGGCGATCCAGCTCATGAGACCGGGGATGCCGATGGCCTCAATGCTGTTGCGCTCGTTTTCCGTATCCGGCAGCACCAGCATGTAGAAGGGCGCGTTGGCCGTGGTTTCCCAGTGCGATTCCATGGCCGCCAGCTTGGCGGGCTGCAACTGCGCCACGTTCTTGCCCTGCAGGTCGCCGGTGGCCGCCAGGGCCACGGCCAGCACCAGCGTGATGGGCGCAGCCATGCGGAAGGACATGCGGAAGAAGTCCGTATGGCTCTTGCGCAACAAATGCCAGGCCGACACGCCCAGCACAAAGAAGCCCGCCAGCAACCACGCGGCCATGAGCGTATGCGCGTACATGCCCCAGGCGTAGGGGTTGCACAGCACGGCAAAGAAGTCCGCCAGCTCGGCCCGGCCGTTCTGAATCACATAGCCCACCGGATTCTGCATGAAGCCGTTGGCCAGAATGATCCAGAGCGCGGACAGATTGCCCGCGATGACCACCAGCCAGATGCTGAGCAGATGCACCTTCTTGCCCACGCGGTTCCAGCCGAAATGCCAGACCGCCAGAAAGGTGGATTCGAGGAAGAAGGCGACCGTGGCCTCAATGGCCAGCAGGGAACCGAAAATATCCCCCACATATTCCGAATAGCGCGACCAGTTGGTGCCGAACTGGAACTCCAGCGTGATCCCCGTCACCACCCCCAGGGTGAAGTTGATGACAAAGAGCTTGCCCCAGAATTTGGCATGCCTGCGCCAGGCCTCATTGCCGGTTTTGACATACCACGTTTCCATAAGGGCGATCAGCAGGGAAAGCCCGAGCGTCAACGGTACGAAGATGAAATGGAAAAAAACGGCGACAGCAAACTGTAGCCGTGAGAGCAGTATAACGTCATCCATAGAGACATCCTCCTGAGTTGCTCCCCTAGTATCCTGCTCTGTTTCAGAAGGCAAGAGCAAATCCTGATAAGGCTCCGAACCTCTTTATTTTTCTTAGTTTCTTTTTATAAGCCTTTTTATTCGGCCCGGTTGACCGGCTGCGGCCCGGCGGGGCCTGCGGCGGCTGTGGCGTTTCTGCTTTTGGCTTTCGTCGTTCGTTGGATTGCGGCTTCGGCCCGGCATTTGATCTTGGTCGCCTGCCCGGCGGGGCCTGCGGCGGCCGTGGAGTTTCTGCTTTTGGTTTTCGTCGTTCGTTGGATTGCGGCTTCGGCCCGGCATTTGATCTTGGTCGCCTGCCCGGCGCGGGGCAGGGGGCAGGGGCTTGGCAGCCCCTAGCCCCCCACACCCCCTACCCCGCCTTTGGGCAGCCATTGCTTGCGGGGAGCGTGACCCTTCAGGCGCACCCTGCCTCCCTTTGCTGTCGCGCGTCCTTTGGCGTCGCCCTTCCGCTGTCCCGCCTTCGCGCGGGACGAGCGTCCGGGCGGCGTCGGAGCTTCCGCCCCTCCGGGGCGGCGATCTCCTCCGCGCCATGACGCGCTTGCGCGTTGTCGGGCAGGATGAAAGGCAGCGCCCGGGGCCGGGGGACGGCGCGTT